>NZ_JBVJPA010000003.1:0-625739 GCF_055582885.1 Streptomyces sp. NPDC107454
AGCAGCTGAACGTTCCGGTGCTCGACGGTGTCTACATCACCCGGCTCCTGGTCCACGACGGCGCTGTCTTCGGTGCCTACGGGTTCGACCTCGCGAGCGGGAAGCGCTATGTGATCCACGCGGACGCGGTCATTCTCGCCGCGGGCGGCCATACGCGTATCTGGCGGCGTACCTCCTCACGGCGCGACGAGAACACGGGCGACTCGTTCCGTCTGGCGGTGGAGGCCGGGGCCCGTCTGCGCGACGCCGAGCTGGTGCAGTTCCATCCCTCCGGGATCATCGAGCCGGAGAACGCGGCCGGCACCCTCGTCAGCGAGGCCGCCCGGGGCGAAGGCGGCATCCTGCGCAACGCGCTCGGGGAACGGTTCATGAACCGCTACGACCCCGCCCGGATGGAGCTGTCCACCCGCGACCGCGTGGCGCTGGCCTCCTACACGGAGATCAAGGAAGGGCGCGGCACGCCCAAGGGCGGCGTGTGGCTCGACGTCTCCCACCTGCCCCGGCAGACGATCATGACGCGGCTCCCCCGCGTCTACCAGACCCTCCTCGATCTGCAGATGCTGGACATCACCCGCGATCCGATCGAGATCGCGCCCACCGCCCACTACTCCATGGGCGGGGTATGGGTACGCCCCGAGGACCACAGCACCGACGTGCGCGGCCTGTACGCCATCGGTGAGGCCTCCAGCGGCCTGCACGGCGCCAACCGCCTCGGCGGGAACAGTCTCATCGAGCTGCTGGTCTTCGGCCGCATCACCGGCCAGGCCGCGGCCGCCTACTCCCAGTCGCTCACCGCGCAGCCCCGGTCGGCGTCCGCCATCGCACAGGCCCGCGCGGAGATCGACGACCTCCTCGCCGCCGACGGGCCGGAGAACGTCCGCGCCCTGCAGCGCGCCATCCGCAACACCATGACCGAGCACGCCGGAGTCGTACGCGACGAAGAGGGCCTGCGCACCGGACTGGCGGAGCTCGCCGCGATCGAGAAGCGGATGGAGGACATCGGCGTCCACCCCGACATCGCCGGCTTCCAGGACCTCGCGCACACCTTCGATCTCAAATCCGCCGCCCTGGCGGCCCGCGCCACCCTCGAGACGGCTCTGGAACGTCGTGAGACGCGCGGCTGCCACAACCGCAGCGACTACCCCGCACAGGATCCCGCCCTGCGGGTCAACCTCGTATGGTCCCCGACGACGGGCATCACACGCGAAACCATTCCTGGCATCCCGGACGAGATTTCCGCGCTGATGGAGGAAGTCTCGACCGACGGAAAGCTCGCCGAATGACCTGACCGGTCCCACCGGGCCGCTGAGGGCTGGCAGGAGGAATCTTCTCGATTCCTCCGAACCAGCTGTCACAAAGAGAGCGACTGTCCGGTCTCTTCCTATATAGACGAAATTTGTACGGGTGCCGGTGAGCAGCTCGCCACAAGGTGCGCGCCGCACCAGGAAAACTTCCGAGAGGATCCGTCATGAAGGTCGTAGTGATCGGTGGAACCGGGCTCATCGGCTCGCAGCTGGTCGGCAGGCTGAACGAGTACGGGCACGACGCGGTCGCGGCCGCGCCCAACACCGGTGTCAACACCCTGACGGGCGAGGGTCTGGCCGAGGTCCTGGAGGGCGCGACGGTCGTCGTCGACGTGTCCAACTCCCCCTCCTTCGAGGACGAGGCCGTCATGACCTTCTTCCGTACCTCCACGGCCAACCTCCTGAAGGCGGAGGCCGACGCCGGCGTGCAGCACCACGTGGCGCTGTCCGTGGTCGGCACCGAGCGTCTCCAGGACAGCGGCTACTTCCGCGCCAAGCAGGCCCAGGAAGAGCTGATCAAGGCGTCCGGCACCCCCTACTCCATCGTCCACGCCACCCAGTTCTTCGAGTTCGCCAAGGGGATCGCCGACTCGGCCACCGACGGCGACACCGTGCGTCTTTCCCCCGGCAAGATCCAGCCCATCTTCTCCGGCGACGTGGCCGCTGCCGTCGGCCGCACCGCCGTCGGTGCCCCGGTCAACGGCGTGGTGGAGGTCGCGGGCCCCGAGGCGTTCCAGCTCGACGAGTTCATCCGCACGGGGCTCGACGCCAAGAACGACCCCCGCACGGTGGTCACGGACGCGCAGGCGACGTACTGGGGTGTCGAGCTGGAGGAGTCCACACTTCTGCCGGGTCCTGACGCGCACATCGCCGAAACCCGTTTCTCCGACTGGCTCGCACAGCAGCAGTAAGTCCCGCGGGTGGCCCCTGTCAGCAGGCAGGGGCCACCTCTTACATGAAGGAGCCGAATCGCCATGTTGAGTCGCGGGGAATTCGCCGCTCCCGGTCTCGCTCCCCATGAAGAGCTGACCGGTCTCTACACCATCGACCCGGTCCACAGCACGATCGGTCTTTCCGTCCGGCACGCCATGATCACCAACGTGCGGGCGAGATTCACTGCCTTCGAGGGGCTCCTCAAGCTGGACGGGCGCCGTCCCACCCGGTCCGAGGCCTACCTCAGCGTCCAGACCGGCAGTCTGGAGACGGGGTCTCCGGAGCGGGACGCCCATGTCACCGGCCCGGAGTTCCTCGACTCGGCGTCCTTCCCCCTCATGAGCTTCCGCTCCGCCGAGGTCCGCGACGCCGGCGAGGACCGGTTCCGTATGGCCGGACACCTTCGCATCAAGGACCTCGAACTCCCCGTTCTCATCGACCTCGAATTCGCCGGAGCGAGCCGGGGCCCCGATGGACTCGACCGTGTCGGCTTCGAGGGCACGGCCACGTTGCGACGTTCCGACTGGGGACTGGACTGGAACACGGCGCTGGCCGGAGGCGGGGTCCTGATCAGCGACAAGGTGAAGCTGACGCTCGACGTCTCCGCTGTCCGGCTGGAGCGGACGGACGCCTCCTAGAGCCGCGGACGCACGGTCGGCTTGAGGCCCTCGGGGCCGAGGTCCGGTTGCCGCTGACCGCGAAGATGGGGCGGCAGAGGTGCGCCGCCCTACCCGTGGGTACGCCGGTCAGCGGACGGTCCGTGCCGCCTTCTCGATGACGATGAAGTCGTGCAGGGTGCCGTTGATGCGGATACTCGTGGTGGGAACGCCGGCCTGGGTCACCTGCGGGCATACGCCTCGCCCTCGTCCCGCAGCACGTCGTTCTCGTCGACGATGACGAGCGCGGGCGGCAGCCCCCGCAACTCCTCCAGGCTCGCCCGCAGCGCAGAGTCGGTGACCTCCGCCCGCTGGGCGGGATCCGGGTCGTACTGCGCTCCTCGGGTCGGCAGGCGGTTGCCTACTTTCGCCTCTATGACAAGACACCTTTTGTAGGTGTGACACACACGGTGGTACTCGTCACGATGCGAGGCCCCGACCACACCTGTACGCGTATCAGCGGGCTTTCTCCGTTGGCCGCGGGATCGGGATCGATCGCCCGGTATTGCTCGTGCTGTGTGAGCACGTGGAGCCGTAGAGGCTGATCTCTCCCAGCATGAAGGACCAGTGGTCCGGAAACTTCGTCTTCCTGACTCGAGCCACCCACACCCCCACCACCATTCCTTGAACTGTCCGAAAGAGCCCCTTCGGTCCACCCCTGTCATGCCGCCGTGACGACCGTGTCCTTCGTCTTACGGACCTTGCGTCGGCTCACGGCCCGGCGTTCGCTCTCCGTCATGCCACCCCAGATGCCGTCCACCTGTCCCGCCTCCACGGCCCAGCTGAGGCACTGCTGCGTGACAGGACAACGGCCACAGACGGCCTTGGCCTCGTCGATCTGTACGAGCGCCGGGCCGCTGTTTCCTACGGGGAAGAACAGATCGGGGTCCGCACGTAGGCAAGCTGCCCGTTCACGCCAATACACGGTGGGCCTCCTTGTTCAGCGGTCATGGGAAAACACACCTCCGAGTACATGAAGAGAGGTACCGGACGCTGTTACATAAGACCGGGCAACCGGCGCGTGTGTGACACGTCGCCGAGTTCAACGCGTCACTGCCGGCCGTGATCCACAGGAGCTAGCTGGATGGCGCTCGCTCCTCTGCCGGCGCAGCCACACTTCCTGGACCACGTCCTCGGCCTCGGCCGCGCTGCCGGGTCACTCGCCGTGGGGGACGGCTCGTCCTGCATGATCCTCGGTCTCCGTTCCACCGCCTGGGGCTGTCCACTGGCACAGACCGGGGTGGGCCCGTCCCTGTGACAGGACTGGAGGAACGCATGGTCTCCGCAACCCACGCGGCGCACAACATCGAGATCACCGCTGAGAGCCTCCAAGAGGAACCGGCCCGCCTGGAGCTTCAGAAAGAGGCGCTGGAAAGGGAATTGGCCCCGGCCGCCCCGCAGGCAGCCGTCACCTCCCCCGAATCCACGGACGCCGCAATCTCCTCCGTGACACCGACAGCGGAAGCATCAACGCAGTCCGCAGCACACTCGATCGCCTTGTCGGCACGTACCGCGTCCAGCGAACCGGCCGAGGCTTCTACCGCGTCCCGCGTTCCTGAGCGGTATCACGCCGGTCAGAGCGCAGGTGGCGGTGGCTGGTCGCGTGAGTCCGTCGCATGCCGAGCACGTCGAGCACACGGTGGGTCAGCCCGACGTCCCCAAGATCACGGCGACGCACACCATGATCAGTGCCGCGGTGATCAGGACCATCGCTATCAGCGTTCCCCGCAGCCATCGGCCGAAGCGGATGTGGTGCTGCCCTTCCACCCGGCTGATGCGAGCGGCGATGTGATCGGTCACCATGCCGGCAACGTAGTTCTGCTCTTCGAGATACCACCGCTCGATATCCCTCTTCTGCCCATCGGTCAGCCCCGCCGTTCGCGCGGTGAAGTCCGCCACGCGCCGATGTGCCGCTTCGAGATGCGCCTCCTTGTACAGGAAGTCTTCGATGTCGTTCAGGCCGCGTGCGGCCTCCTTGCTCGCGTCCATGGTGTACCTCCAGAGGTCCTCTGTGTCGGCGGCCTCTCCCATGGACGGGACAGCTCGTCCGTCTGTGACATCCGCCGTCGGGAGCCGACGGCGTTCGGTGAAGCCGCCGGCCGGTTGTCGATCACACAGCCGCGTTGTCACTCGCCCGGCGCTCGCCGGAACGCTCCGGATTCGCACTCGTGACGAACGCGTCCCGGGGGTGCTGCACGGAGGCGAGGGAGACAAGATCCCGCCCGAACACGGCCGCGGTGAGCCAGACCGAGAGAACCCGGACCTTGCGCTCCCAGGAAGGCACGGCCAGGACGTGATAGCCCCGGTGCATCAGCCAGGCGGGAAATCCCTTGATGACAAGGCTCTTGTACTGGAAGACGCCCTGCCCCAGCCCCAGCGTCGCCACCACTCCGAGACTGCTGTGGCGGTAGTTCCGGATCCTTCGCCCGCGCAGGTCGGCCACGATGTTCTTGGCAAGGAGCCTGCCCTGCCGCACGGCATGCTGGGCGTTCGGTACCGTGCGAGCCTCCGGCACGGACGAAGCCAGATCGGGAACGGCCGCGTCGTCACCGGCCGCCCACACATCCGCCACAGGCTCGCTGTCGGTCCCGACTCGAAGGTCGGGCCGGACCACGAGCAGGCCCCGCTCGTCGACCGGGAGATCGGTGTGGTTGTGCACGGTGGGATTCGAGGCGTTGCCGGCAGCCCAGACGATCAGCGCCGAGTCGAACTCCTCTCCGTCGGAGAGCATGACGTGCCCGTCCGCGGCGGAGAGGAGCTGTGTGTTCAGGTGGACGTGCGCTCTACGGCGTTCCAGGGAGCGCACCACCCAAGCACCGGGCTTGTCGCCCACCTCGGGGAGGATGCGGCCGCGAGCCTCGACCAAGTGGAAGGACAGGTCGTCGATGCTCAGCTCCGGATACGACTTGAGCATCGCGGTCGCCAGGGACAGCAGTTCACCGAAGCCTTCGACGCCGGAGAACCCGCCGCCCACGAACGTGACGGTGAGCAGCCTCCGCCGCTCGGCGCCGGGCGGCAGTGACGCTGCTTGATCGAATGCCGTCATGAGGCGATCACGGATGGCCACCGCCTCCTCCACGTGCTTCAGGCCGATCGCCTGCTGTGCAAGCCCGGGGATGGGGAAGGTGCGGGTCACGGCGCCGGCGGTGACGACGAGGGTGTCGTAACTCAGTTCGTAGTCGGCTCCGTTCACGGGTCGGACGACGACTTTCCGGTCTGCGTCACGGATCTCGATCGCGCTCCCCGCGATCAGCCGGGTGCGGCGCAGATGCCGCCGCAAGGACACCGCGGCATGACGCGCCTCGACCGATCCGGCCGTCACCTCCGGCAGAAAGGGCTGATAGGTCATGTAGGGACGGGGATCGACAACCGTCACCCGCGCCTCACCCGCACGCAACCTCTTCTCCAGGCCCCATGCCGCGTAGAAGCCCGCGTAGCCGCCACCGATGATCACAATCTCACGCATGATTCCCTCTGCCTGTTGGTCGACATCACATAGACAGGGCGGGGCAGGCTCGTGTGACAAACGACGGTGGGGAAAAACGGGCGCGGATCCGCAGAGAGGCGCAAGACGGTTCCACGCGAAAAGGGCCCCCGCAGGCTCTCGCCTGCGAAGACCCTTCGCACCGTCGGGACGACAGGATTTGAACCTGCGACCCCTTGACCCCCAGTCAAGTGCGCTACCAAGCTGCGCCACGTCCCGGTGCGTTCACCCGCGGTGTTTCGCGTGATCGTGCAGGTGAACACTACCGCACGTGAGGGGGCGGGCCCGCACACAGGGAGGTACGGCGGGTGCGGGGGGGCTGATGACGGCGCGCCGCGAGCCGCCTTCGCCCGACCTACATCTTGCCGTCGGCGAGCTTCCACTCCCGGTGCAGTGTGCCCAGGGGGATGGCGTGCTGGATGACGGGGGTGCCGAAGATGGCCAGCTGGATCTGGAGGGTGCCGCTCAGATCGAGGCCGCCGTAGAGGGCCCAGGAACCACTCGCCGCGACGTCGGACGTGGCTCCGGAGCCGACCGGGGTGGTCGCGGTGACCGTGCCCGCGGCCTCACCACGCAGGTAGGGGGCCAGGTCGGCGGTGACGCCCACGGCGCCGTACAGGCCGACGGTGGCCTGTGCGCCGAGGGCCGCCTTCACGCTTCCGGCGGTCGTGACGGACGTACGGACCGGAGAGCTGTCCATGTGGGACTCGTTGACCGGTGTCCAGCCGGCCGCCGTGCCGAAGGTCCCGCCCGCCTTGAAGTCGCCCTTGAGGTCCTGTTCGACGTCGACGGTGACCCGGCCGTCACCGCTGATCTCGAAGTAGCAGGTCAGGTCGAGGTTCACGACGACGGGGATGGGGCCGACCTGGAGGACCGGGTCGGCGTGCAGCTTCGCGAACGGCAGTCGGACCGGCTTGGCGGTGGCGCCGGCGCGCCCCTTGAGCGCCCACTGCGAGGTCCAGTCGCCGGAGACGCCGAGGTAGGCCGCCCCCGGTCCGGAAGCGGTGGAACCGTCGGAGGCGGCCGAGGCGGTGGAGGCGCCGCCTCCGTAGGAGAAGTCCACCTCGGGCTTGACCTGGACGAAGCCGGACACGGACGCGTCCGCCGAGGCCGGTGCGCCCTCGGCCGTGG
Source organism: Streptomyces sp. NPDC107454 (assembly GCF_055582885.1). Taxonomy (NCBI): domain Bacteria; kingdom Bacillati; phylum Actinomycetota; class Actinomycetes; order Kitasatosporales; family Streptomycetaceae; genus Streptomyces; species Streptomyces sp. NPDC107454. The sequence goes on from NZ_JBVJPA010000003.1 coordinate 7,509, forward strand.
CGACCTTCGTCGCGACATCGACCCGCAGGCTGCCGAGCGGGACCTTCGTCCCCTCGGGGCCGGAGTGGATGTCTCCCGTCTTCGCCCAGGAGACCTTCACGTCGGGCAGCAGCCGCTCGACGTCGAAGGAGGCCGGGTCGACCGGGACGCTGCCCTTCGCGTCGTCGTCGCCGAGCAGCGTGTCCAGGGTCGTCGGCGCGGTCTGGACCTCGGTGCCGTCGGCCGTCTCACCGATCACCTTGGTGACCTTGGCGAGGAGTCCGTCCGGGGCGCCGGGCGCGGGGGCACTGGCGATGACGTCGCCGACGGCGGTGCGGCCCGGCGTCGCGGTGCCCGTGGGGGTCGGGGTCCCGGTCGGGGACGGGGATGAAGTCCCTTTGGTGACCGTGGATATGACGGCCCGTCGGGTGTGGCTGTCGTACGACTTCACCTTGAGCGAGGTCTTGCGAGCCTTCCCGCCGGCCGTACCGGGGCGCGCGACGGCGGTCGAGGTGGCCGCCGCCGCGGGGGCGGCGGCGACAGCGAGCGGTTGGTCGCTGTTCGAGGTCGCGGTCGCGGATGTGCCGGCGTCCGGGGTCCGTGCGGCGGCGGAGCTCTGGCCGGGGTCCGCGGAGCAGCCGGCGGCGAGGAACAGGGCGGAGGCGGCGAGCGCGGGCACGAGAGCGCGCGAGGGCCGCTTGCGGATGCGCAAGATCAGTCCTGAGGGGGGTGGGGGTGGCATGCGATTACCAGCGAGTAACTAGATGTGAGCATGCCATGAAGACGTGAAGCCCTGCTTCACGTTTCCACCCCCTCCAGGGTGATGTACGCCACGATCACGCGTCGAGAGCCGCCGATGGCCCCGTCAACTCACCTGAGAGTCACGTCATTTGACGAGACATCACGCATTGGGGTCGAACGGGATGCCGGCCGGCTTCGCCTTCTCCAGGTGGTAGTTGAAGTTGCCGTCCTTGAGACCGAAGACGGCACTGCCGAAGTTGTAGGCGCTCAGCTTGTCGCGCAGACCGGCGGGGTAGCCGTTCCAGCCGACCAGGTCGGGAGACTGCCAGGCGTGGTAGTGATTCTCCGGCGGTTCGTCGTTCGAGTTCGCGGGGCGGAAGCAATGGGTGCTCAGACCGTCCTCGTGATAGACGACCTTGGGGTGGGTCCCGTCCCAACGGATCCGGTCACGGCCGTAGATGTCGAAGTTGCCGTGGGCGGAGGTGGAGACGTACTTGGCTTCGTTGTTCTGCACCCACACCACGACGTGTTCCCAGTCGTTGCGGTGCCCGCCGAGGCCGCTGCCGAGCACGGCCTGGTCCTTCTCGAAGTAGAGGCCGTACACGATGGCGCACCAGCCGTTGTTGCACTTCTCGCGCGAGTAGCCGTTGGTGTTGTCGAGGTCCGAGGCGTCGCGGCACTGGCCGTTGAGGGCGCCGGACGGATTGAGGCCGGGGTTGATCGTCCCGTCGGGGCCGATGGCGGGGGTGGGGCAGCAGCCGTCCGTGTCGTAGTCGAAGGCCGGCTGGAACGTCTGCTCCAGTCCGTTTGTCTTCACTGCGTCCTCCTGATCGACCGCGACGTGGGGGCGGGCCGGACACACTCGGTCGAGTTGGCATGCCCAGATCACCATTTCCCCTCCCGTCGACAACGCAGGCGTCAGGGGGTGTCTGAGTGATGAAGGATGAAGGGACAACCAACGGATACGCAGGCGGAGTTGGGCAACGGCTCCCCACCCGGCCGCCGGGACGTGGGGCGCGCGAGGAATCGGCGTGGCGAGTACATCCCTCCGACCGACCGGCCACCACCGAATCGGCCCCACCCAGCACGTCCTCCCGGATGGCGTCGCGAGGACACGGCTACGCCCCGGACGTCACTTCGGCGGAGCCGACGAGGGCAGGCGTGTGAGCCACCGCGTGGCGAGTGGGTGGGCGAGCGTCGCGGCCAGGATCGCCGCCAGGGCGGTGACACGGTGCGCGCAGTCGGGAAGCAACCGGCCGACGGGTTCGAGGACCAGGGCCCGCACGGCCACGAAGGCGGCGGTGGCCGCGAGGAATCCCCCGGCCGACTCCTTGGCCCACCGCCGCCGAGCCGACATGACGGTGGACCCCGTCTCCGGGGGTGGCGCGAACGAGTCGGTCACGCTCCCGTCGTACCGTCACCGATCGGCATGACAGGACGCACGATCAACGGCACCGCCGAGCGCCGCCGGACGGACGTACGACGGCTGCACGAGCGGCCGTCCGCGCGGCGCGGCCAGGGGGACGGCCACGGGGCCGCCGTCCTCATCCGCGGGTCTCGGGCCCCCAGTACTCCGGGCCCACACCGCGCCAGTCGATGAGGGGGGACACCGCCGCGGTCACGGGGTCCACGTCGAGACCCGCGCGTCGCAGGAATTCGGACAGGTCCTCCAGGTTGTAGGCCAACCCGAGGTTCTCGCCGTGCACTCGGACTCGGCGGCCACCGGTGTCACTCGGCGGAGCCACGATGACAGGCAACGGTTCGGACATGGATCCAGCCTCGCCTCTCCGGTCCCGGCCTGCATCCCGGCCCTGGAAGTGTGGGTACGTCATACCCGAATTCAAGCACGTGTTCGATTTCCAGCGCACGGCCCCGCGTCACTCGTGTGACGTTCAGGGACAGACGGCCGCACTCGGCGCCGGTTGGCCGCCACGGCCACCCTCCCCGCACGGGACAGGACCATCCCCTCGCTCGCGATGCCTTCCGGGACCTGGCTGCGGCGACGACTTCCGCCAGAGCATCCGGGTATCAGCTCATTCGCAGGTACAGCCGTTCGGCTTGGGCCATCGGTGTGTACCGCTCGCGCCCTCGGAAGGCATCGCCGAGCAACCGGTGGTCACACCCCGGCGTCGGGAGCCTTGATGATCTTGCCGTTCCCGTCGATGGTGTGGGTGCTCCAGTAGGTGTCCCACTTGTCGCCGACGTGCTCGGGGACCTTCCCTTCGGGGTAACGGACGTACCCCTTCGGCGGCTCGTCGCCGTTGGACACGCAGGCGCTGCCGGTGCCGCCCACCGTCAGGACCGGGTACTCGCCACCACCGCAGCTCGCATCCTCCACGGAGCAGCCGGTCAGCATCGCGAGGGTCACGCAGGCCAGCGCGAGGCCCAGGGCGGACCGCGCCGGGCCCCTGCTGATCACAGAGGACGGTCGGTGAACTCGGCTTGTCATACGCACGATGGCTCCCTCTGGACGGCTTGTGGGACCAGCCTGCGCGAGACAAGGAAATCGATCGTGAGTACGCGTACTCGGATGCGGTGGGCCGTCGTACCCGATTCCGCGTAGGCACGGGGGCGGCCGCCCTCAGCCCGGATCGGCGATTCGGTTGAGCCACTCCTGCATGAGGCCGCGTTCCGGCGCCGTCAGGGCGTCGGTCTGCGGGAGTACGGCCCGGAGGGTGACGGCGGCCGCGACCGGCCCGGGTGCGGGCGCGACAGGGGCGTCCGTGGCGATCGCCGCGATGACCGCCTCGCGGGCGGTGCGGGACAGCTCCGGATCCCGGCGCTCCTCGGGGGTGGCGATGAGCGTGAGCGTCGTACCGCAGCCGGCCGCGTGGACGAGGTCCGCGGCGCGGCCCTCGGGGACGCGCAGCCGGCCCGCCTCGGCGATGCGCCGCATGTGCTCGGCGAGGACCTCGAAGGCGGCGAGCGCCGCGGGCGAGGGCGTACCGGGGCGGTACCGGCCGTACATCAGGGTGTACAGCGCAGGGTTGGCCAGGCCGAGGCCTACGTGCAGATCCCAGCCGGCGCGAAGGTCCTCGACCGGGTCGCCGGTGGGCTTCCGGGCGGTCTTGCTGGTCAGGTACGCGGTGAAGCCGTCGGCGACGACCGCGTCGAGCAGGCCCTCCTTGTCGCCGAAGAGCCGGTAGATGGTCGGCGGCTGCACGCCCGCCGCGGCGCTCACCGCCCGGGTCGAGACCGCGTCCGGCCCGCCTTCGGCCAGCAGTCGGGCGGCGGCCGCGACGATGCGTTCACGGTGTCCGTCCGCCGCGGTCACGTCCTCACTCTCCATGATTCCGACGATAACAGAATCCTGTTACCGATGAGAATTTCCAGTGATACGGTCATGGCGTTATCGATGGAAACAGGAAGAGGTTGCCATGATCATCGTCACCGGAGCCAACGGCGGACTCGGCCGGCTGATCACCGAGCGGCTGCTGGAGCGCGTCCCCGCCGAGCGAATCGGCGTCAGTGTGCGCGACCCGGAGAAGGCACGAGAGCTCGAAGACCGGGGCGTGCGCGTCCGCCGGGGCGACTTCGGCGACCCCGCGAGCCTCGCGGACGCCTTCGAGGGCGCCCGGCAGGTCCTCGTCGTGTCGACGAACAGCACCGGCGCGGACGCCGTGCACCACCACCGCACCGCCGTGGAGGCCGCGGCGGCGGCCGGAGCCGAGCGCATCCTCTACACCAGCCACATGGGCTCGAACCCGTCCTCTCCCTTCGCTCCGATGCGCGACCACGCCGCGACCGAGGCGGCGCTCCGGGAGTCCGGGATCCCCTTCACCTCACTGCGCAACGGCTTCTACGCCTCCTCCGCCGCGATGCTGCTGGGCCACGCGCTCGAGACGGGCGAACTGGCCGCGCCGCAGGACGGACCGGTCGCCTGGACGGCCCACGCCGACCTCGCCGAGGCGGCGGCGCTCGCGCTCACCGGCGAGGGCCTCGACGGGACGACAGCCGCGCTCACCGGCCCCGAGGCGCTCGACCTGGCCGACATCGCGGCGATCGCCACGCGGCTCACGGGCCGCGAAGTGCGTCGGGTGGTCGTCTCCGACGCCGACTACCGCGCGAGCCTGCTCGCCCGCGGTCTGCCCGAGGCAGGCGCCGACCTGCTCCTCGGCCTGTTCGCCGCGAGCCGGCAGGGGCAGTTCACGCCGGTCGGCCCCACGCTGGGCCGCCTGCTCGGCCGACCCACCACGGCCCTGGCGGACTTCCTGAAGACAACGATCACGCCGACCGGCTGACCTCCGGGTTCCCCTTCGGTCGCCGCGCGGACGGCGGCCTCGTCCGCCGGGCGGACGGATCCGCGGCATTCAGGCGCGCGTCCGCCAGCCGTGGTCGACCGGCCCGAGGCCCTCGCCCAGGGCGAATCCCGCGGCGATCGCGCCGGTGACGTACTCCTTCGCCAGCCGCACCGCCTCCGGCATCGCCCGCCCCTGCGCCAGCCCCACCGCGATGGCCGAGGCCAGGGTGCAACCGGTGCCGTGCGTATGACGGTTGTCGTGGCGCGGGGCCCGGAACCAGTGTTCTTCGGTGCCGTCGGTCAGCAGGTCGACGGCCTCGCCGGGCAGGTGGCCGCCCTTCACCAGGACCCAGCGGGGCCCGTACGACAGCAGTTGTTCCGCGGCCCGGCACATGTCGCGCTCGCCGGTGGCCTTGATCCCGGTCAGCTCGGCGGTCTCGTCGAGATTCGGGGTGGCGACCGTCGCGAGCGGCAGCAGGACGGTCCGTACGGCGTCCAGCGCGTCGCCCGCCAGCAGCCGGTCGCCGTGCTTGGAGACGCTCACCGGGTCCACCACCACGGGTGCGCCGACATCGGAGAGCAGTTCGGCGACGGTCTCGACGAGCAGGGGCGAGGCGAGCATGCCGGTCTTCACGGCCTGCACACCGATGTCGTCCACGACGCTGCGGTACTGCGCGCGCACCGCCTCGGCGGGAAGCTCCCAGGCTCCCTGTACGCCGAGGGAGTTCTGCGCGGTGACGGCGGTGAGCACGCTCATCCCGTGCGCGCCCAGCGCGAGCATGGTCTTCAGGTCGGCCTGGATGCCGGCGCCGCCCCCGGAGTCCGATCCGGCGATGGTCAGGACACGGGGCGGGGTGGTCGGCGTGTTCGCGGGCATGGTGGGTGTCACTCCGTACGAAGGGGGTGAGAGGGGGCGGGTTCAGCGGCGCAGGCGCAGCGGGGCGTAGACCAGCAGGGCCGCGAGGAACGCCACGCCGTAGGCGGTGTCGGCGCCGTGCAGGGCGTGCGCGACGGGGCCGACGTACAGGCTGGTGCTCATGAACGGCACCGCGGCGGCGAACGCGGCGGCGAACGCCACGGGCGCGGGCCACCACGGACGCGGGCGGGCGCTCTCGGCGGCCAGGTCGACGGGTGCGCCGCCGCGGGCCCTGGCCCGGGCGAGCCAGTCGACGACGACGATCGCGACGAACCCGGGAATCCAGTAGCCGACGAACAGCAGGACGTTCTGGAAGCGGGCCGTGGTGTCGGCGGCGTGCATCCACAGCACGAGCGGGAAGCCGAGGACGGCGGCCAGCGCGGCGGCGGCCGGGCGCGGCAGCCGTACACCCATGGTCTGCAGGGCGAGCGAGCCGCTGTAGTCGTTCATGGCGTTACTGCTCAGCGCGGCGAGCGCCACGGCGAGCAGGCCGAACGCGCCGAGGGCGCCGCCGCCGAGCAGGGTGTCGACGCCGCGGGCGGTCTGGTCGGTGAAGACGGCCGCGCCCCACAGTCCGAGGGCCTGGACGGCCACGAAGGACACGGCGATGCCGGCCAGGGTGTACCAGAACATGCGCGGCCGGGACGCCGTACGCGGCAGATAGCGGCTGAAGTCGCTCGCGTACGGGGCCCATGACAGCGCGAGGCTGAGCGCGATCGTGCAGGTCAGGACGAAGGCCCCGGCCCGGTCGGCGCCGTGCGCGGTGGCGGCGGGGGTGGTGTGGGCGCCGCTCAGGAGCTTCACGGTCAGGGCCACGAACGCGGCGGCGAGAGCGAAGGTCATCACGGTCTGGAGCCGGTGGATCACCTCGTAGCCGAGGACACCGAGCGCCCCCTGCGCCGCCATCATGACGAGCACGCCCAGCCAGAACGGCCAGCCGCACAGCTGGGCCAGCGCGTCCCCTCCGAAGAGGCCGATCAGCGCGTCCCAGGCGATGGACGAGAGCCACTGCAGGGCGCCGGGGACGACCACCGCCCGGCCGAACGCGAGGCGGGCGAGCGGCAGCTGTCCGGCGCCGGTCTGACTCCCCCAGGTGCCGAGGTAAGCGGTCGGTACCGCCCCGAGGAGGGTGCCCAGCACGACGGCGGCGAGCGCGGTGGAGAAGTCCAGGCCGAGCGCGATGCCGACGGTGCCGGTGAACACGCCGGTCATGGTCAGGTTGGGGGCGAACCACACGGTGAACAGGCGGCCGGGGCCGCCGTAGCGGTGGTCCTCCGGCACCGGGGCGATTCCGCGCGCCTCGACGTGCAGATCCCCCGGAGCGGTGGGCATCCGCCCGTCGAATACGCCCTGCGGGCCTCCGACGGCCACCTCACCGCGAGCGTTACGGGCATACGGCAACGACATGAGACATCCCTCCGCCAGTCCTAACTGGTTCAGGTTCGACGGGTGTGATCTCAGCCCTCGTGCGGGGCACCCCGTGTCCGGTTCGGCGGTCAGGATAGCCCGGCGGGCGCGGTCTGCCCCAGGGGGAGGGGTCCGCGCGGGCCGTACGGCCCCGTGGCTACGCGCCGACGCTCGGCTCCCTGCCCTGGTACGCCGCGGTCAGCAGCGCCAGTACACCGTCGACGGTGACCTCGCGCGGGTTCGGGTACGGCTGTCCGGCAGCCTGCTCGGCGGCCACCGCCAGATCGGTCTCCTTGAGGCCGAGTTCGGCGAGGCCCCGGGGTGCGCCGAGGCTTCCGGCCAGAGCCCACAGGGCGTGCGGGACGTCGTCGGCGCCGCCCAGGGCGCGCGAGAGCGCCGCGACAGCCCGGGGTGCGGCGGGCGCGTTGTAGGCGAGGGCGTACGGAAGGACGACCGTGTGCGTCTCGGCGTGCGGCAGGCCGAAGGTCCCGCCGAGGACGTGGCACAGCTTGTGGTGCAGGCCCATGGTGGTGGCGCCGAGACAGGCGCCGCAGAGCCAGGCGCCGTACAGGGCCCGGCCGCGCGCGTCGAGGTCGCCGGGGGCGGCGGCCACCAGCGGCAGGGCCTGCGTCATCGCCCGTACGCCCTCCTCGGCCATGAGCGAGACGAGGGGCGAGGCGTCGGGCGCGTAGAGGGCCTCGACGGCGTGGGCGAGCGCGTTGACGCCGCTGGTGACGGTGAGGGGGACGGGGAGCGAGAGGGTGAGTTCGGGGTCGTAGACGACGCTGCGGGGCTGGACGGAGGGGTCGCGTCCGGTGCGCTTGGCGCCGTGCTCGGTGAGGCCCCAGACCGGGGTCATCTCGGAGCCGGAGTAGGTGGAGGGCACGGCGATCAGGGGCAGACCGGCGCGCAGCGCGATCGCCTTGCCCAGGCCGATCGCCGAGCCGCCGCCGACCGCGACACACCCGTCGGCGCCGGCCGCGCGCGCCGCCGCCACGGCCCGGTCGGCGACCTCGACGGGTACATGCATCCGGGCCTCGGCGTGCAGCCCCGCGCAGGCCTCGCCCAGGGCGTCCGCGACCGCGCGTGCCGTGCCCTCGCCCCTGCTGCCGCAGACCACCAGCACCCTGCGCAGCCCGAGCCTGGCGGCCTCGTCGGGGGTCGCGGAGACGGCGGCCCCGGGCCGGAAGACGATCCGCGCGGGCTGGGTCTCGTAGGAGAAGTCGAGCGGGGTGTTCCTGTCGGTCATGGTGTTCGTCCCGGTTCCAGTACGAGGTCGAAGCGGGCGTGGCGGAAGGGGTTCGGGACGCCGAACTCCCGCGCCAGGGAAGAGTCGTTGGTCTCTGCGAAGTCCTGGACCAGGCTCCTCTTGACGGCGAACACCGCGTCGGAGTCCAGGTAGTCGCTGCCCGCGACGAAGATGTGTGTGGTGACCGGGGTGTGGCCCTCGGCCGAGGCGATGAAGTGGATGTGGGCGGGGCGGTAGGGGTGCCTGGCCGTGGCGCGCAGCAGTTCGCCGACCGGGCCGTCGGTGGGGATCGGGTACGGGTTCGGTACGCAGGTGCGGAACCAGAAGCGGCCTTCGGCGTCGGCGGTGAACAGTCCCCGCCCGTTGCCGGCCGGCTGGACGTCCGGCTGCTGTACGTCGTAGTAGCCCTCGGAGTCGGCCTGCCACACGTCGAGGACCGCGCCCGGCAGCGGGGTGCCGCCCCTGCCCAGTACCCGGCCGCTGACCACGCACGGCTCGCCCCTGCCCACCAGGTCGATGTTCGCGCCGAGTGCGCGGATCGGCGATCTGGTCAGGTGGAACGGGCCGAGAACCGTCGACTCGGTGGCACCCGGGCCGCGGTGGCCGCCCAGCGTCTCCACGAGCATGGAGACGCCGAGCACGTCCGACAGCAGGATGAACTCCTGACGGGTGTCGGTGCACTGTTGCCCGGTCGCGGTCAGGAATCCGATCGCGCGTTCCCATTCCGCCATCGTCGGCTCCGTCTCGCGCACGAAGTCGTGCAGATGACGGGTGAGCGCGCCGAGCAGTTCACGCAGCCGCGGATCGGCCGTGCCCCGCAGGCTGTCGACGACGGCGTCGGTGACGCCGTGCGTGAAGCCGGTCGTGGCATCGGTCGCGGCATCGGTCGCCGTCGGACGGTTCGGTTCGTCTGTCATGCCGCTCCTCGTGGTGCTATCGGGACTGGTCGCCGTCGGTGCCCGGGTCCACGAAGTGGAAGCCGGGCTCGGGAAACCTGGCGAACGCCCGGTGGGGCACGGACGAGGTGTAGGCACCCGCGAGGGAGAACACCACACGGTCGCCGGCCCGCAGCCCCGGCGCCCGGACGTCCCGGACCAGGACGTCCCTGGAGGTGCTCAACTGGCCGGTGAGCGTGACCCGTTCGCGGCGTACCGCGGGCCGCGGCCAGGAGTAGGGCCACACGTCCACCTCGAGTACGGACCAGGGCTGGTCGGGCCACGGCTGGTCGGGCCTCCTGGACGCCGGCGTGCGCAGGTTCACCCCGCCACCGCGGACGACGGCGAAGTCCTCGCTCGCGCCGTGCTCGACGTCCAGCACCTCGCTCGCGTACCAGCCGCAGTACGCCGTCAGCGCACGACCGGGCTCGATACGCAGCGTCAGTTCCGGGTGCGCGGCGACGAGTCGGGCGAGCCCCTCGCCGTACGACTGCCAGTCGAAACGGCGTTCGGGGTGCTCGTAGTCCACCGCCATGCCGCCCCCGACGTTCACCTCGGTGAGGCGCAGGCCGTGCCGCGCGGCGAGTTCCGCCGTCCAGGCGACGACGCTCTCGGCCACCGCGAGGTGTTCGGGGGCGTGCAGGCCGGTGGCCAAGTGGGCGTAGACCCCGCGCAGTTCGAGGTTCGGGTAGCTGCCGTCGGTGAGCAGGCCGACGATCGTGTCCGCCTGCGCCGGGGCGAGGCCGGAGGTCCTGCGGCCACGGCCGCCGTCGGCGAGCAGATGGTCCGCCACCGGCAGGTCGAAGCGCGGCAGGACCGCGACCCGGCCGCCCGGAGCGTGCCGCTGGGCCAGCCCGGCCAGCATGTACAGCTCGTACTCGCTCTCCACGAGGAAGCGGGTCACGCCTCGCTCGAGCGCGTCCAGGAGCTCCGTCGGGGTCTTGTCCTGGCCGCCGAAGGCCAGCGGGTGGTCCGGCGCCGCCCGGGTGACGTGGTCCAGTTCGCCCGCGGTGGAGACCTTGTAGCCGTCGACGTACGGGGCGAGTGCGGCCAGGATCTCCGGCTCCCGGTTGGCCTGGGTCGCGTAGTACAGCTCGACGCACTCGGGCAGCGCGGCCCGCACCGACGCGGCGTGTGCGCGCAGTGCCGCCAAGTCGTAGACGTAAGCGGGAAGTTCCGTGGGCGGCAGGGTCAGGATGCGGTCGCGCACCGCGAGTGAGGGTGAGTTCATGGGGCACTCCGGGTCGTGTGGCGCAGGATACCGTCGGCACGCGACGAGGGCGGCGGACGGGGCCCGGAGTGACGGCCCGGCGGACGCAGACGGTCAGGAACGTGACACGTGCCACGGCGGCCGCCCGAATCTACGGGGCCGAGCGTCCGGTTCTGCGCGGTGGCCGGGAACCGGGAGACCGGCGGCGCCGTGCTCCCGCACGCCGACACCTCCGCTCGCAGGGCCCGCGCCCTGTGGCATCCCACCATCATGCTGATCCGCGACTCCATACCCGAGGCCCCGCACGATCTCTACCCGGTGGGAGATCCTTCGGCACCTCGAGCGGTCGGCGGTGTTCCGGAACGCGACGCGGTGCCCGGCCCCGGGTCGGGGTCGGGCACCGCGTGTGGGTCGGTCAGCAGGTGGCGGAGGCCGGAAGGCCGCCGTACTGGTCGCCCTTGAGGTAGACGGCGCTCACATAGCCTTCGGCCAGTCGCACCCAGACGTCGTTGACGTAGCCGTTGTCGCGGATGGTCTCGCCGTGGGTCCAGCAGGAGGCGCCGCGCGGCTGCCCGGCGGTGACGTGCCCGGTGATGCCGGTGGTGGTCGAGGGCCCGGAGCGGACGTTGACGTTCACATACGGCGTGACGGCGTACGGCAGTCCCGCCGCCGCGGCCTGCGCCCCGGCCGCGCCGGTCAGCAGCAGTCCGGTGGCCAGCGCGCCGACCCCCGCCGTGGCGAACGCCTTGGTCCTCATCCTCATGGTCATACGGTCCTTCCCCGTGGTGGAGTCCGGGCGTGTTCCCGGGCCGGACCGTGCGGCCCACCCGGTCACGCCCTGGCCCACCCTGCCGGGTCGACGCCCTGGGGCGGAACTTCTTTCGACGACGCTCGAAACGTCCGGCCGTGCCGTGGTGGCCGACAGCACCATGAACCGCGTACGCGCCCCGTCACGCTGCCCCTCGCCTGCCTCGTACCACCGCTGAGCCCCGGGCCCGCCCCCGGAAACGAGGAAGAGGCCGTATCGGTATGTCCGATACAGCCTCTGACCCGCGACTTCAAAAGTCGGGACGACAGGATTTGAACCTGCGACCCCTTGACCCCCAGTCAAGTGCGCTACCAAGCTGCGCCACGTCCCGGTGCGTTCACCCGCGGTGTTCCGCGCGATCGTGCGAACAGAACTTTACCCCACGTCGGGGGCTGCTCCGCAGGGGGCGCGGGGCGCGCGACAATCGGGGCATGAACGCAACATCCGGAGGTCGGCGGGGCGACGGGCGGGATCGGGACACGACGGGGCGGGCCCGGAACGCCCGGCCACGGGACGGACTGGGACGGCCGCTGCCGTACGGCGCCGACGGCGTGGAGCGGCAGCCGGAGGGCGTCGTCCGCAGCCCCGAGGAGACGGCCACCGAGGCGCAGGCGCTGTTGGACGCGGGGAAGCCGTTCCACGCGCACGAGGTCTTCGAGGACGCCTGGAAGTCGGGTCCCGAGGGTGAGCGCACGCTCTGGCGGGGGCTCGCGCAACTCGCGGTGGGGCTCACCCACGCGGCCCGTGGGAACACGACGGGCGGTGCCCGGCTGCTGCGGCGCGGGGCCGGAGCGGTCGAGGAGTGGGCGGCGGGGGCGGCGGGCCGGGCCCGTCCGCATGAGCTGGACCTCACCGAACTCGCCTCCTGGGCACGCGAGCTGGCGACGGTCGTGGAGCGCGAGGGCACCGCGATCAGCGCGGTGGCCTGGGCACCCCGGCTGCGGGGGCGACGGGGCTGACGGGGGCGGCGGCGCCGATCGGCGTGCGGTGCGTGCGGCGTCACCCGGGTGCGGTGCGTCCGCTGTCAGTGGCGTGCGGCAGACTCGGGGTGTGCGAAAGATTCATGTCATCGGCATCGGCGCGGGCGACCCCGACCAGCTCACCTTGCAGGCGGTCAGGGCGCTGAGGAGCACGGACGTGTTCTTCATCCTGGACAAGGGCGAGGTGAAGTCGGACCTCGTCCAGCTGCGCCGTGACATCCTCGACGCGCACATACCGGAGGGGTCCTACCGCCTGGTCGAGGCGCGCGACCCGGACCGCGACCGGGCCGCCGGGGGCACCGCCTACTCCCCCGCCGTCGGGGACTGGCGCAGCGCCCGCGCCGACATCTACGAGCGGCTGATCGCGCAGGAGCTGGGCGAGGACGAGAGCGGCGCGTTCCTGGTCTGGGGGGATCCCGCGCTGTACGACAGCACGCTCGGGATCCTGGAGGAGATCCTGGAGCGGGGCGCGGTGGCGTTCACGTACGAGGTCGTGCCCGGCATCAGCAGCGTCTCCGCGCTGGTCGCCCGCCATCGGACCGGGCTGAACCGGGTGGCCCGTCCCGTCCAGATCACCACGGGGCGGCGGCTCGCGGAGGGCTTCCCCGAGGGTGTCGACGACGTGGTCGTGATGCTCGACGCCCATCAGACCTTCCGGCAGTACGCCGACGAGGACATCGACATCTACTGGGGCGCCTACATCGGTACGCCCGACGAGATCCTGGCCTCCGGTCCGATCGCCGAGACGGCCCCGCGCATCGAGCGACTGCGTGCCGAGGCACGGGATCGCAAGGGCTGGATCATGGACACGTATCTGCTGCGCAGACATCCGCGCGGCTAGCGTCACCCGCCAGGCGGGGCGCGCCGCCGGCCGGACCCGGGAAGTGGAGTCCGGCGAGGTGAGCTGACCGGTCCCTGCGTCATCGAGGGCCGAGATCCAGCAGGGCCAGGGCCGACGGCACGTCCGGCGCGGTGGTCACGTCCGCCGGGAGCGGGGGGCGGCGTACGACGACCACGGGGAGGGCGAGGTCGCGTGCGGCGGTCAGTTTGGCGGCTGTCGCCTCTCCTCCGCTGTCCTTGGTCACCAGCACGTCGACCCGGTGTGCGCGCAGCAGGGCCAGCTCGTCGTCCGGTGTGAAGGGGCCCCGGGTGAGCAGCACTTCCATGTCCTGGGGCATCGGCGGCTCGGGGGGCTCCACCGTACGCACGAGGAAGTGGAGCTCGGAGAGGTGGGCGAAGGCCGCAAGGCCCAGGCGGCCCGTGGTCAGGAAGACACGGCGGCCCAGGGACGGGAGGATCGCGGCGGCCTCGGGGAGGGAGCCGGCCCAGTGCCAGCGGTCGTCGGGGCCGGGCGTCCAGCCGGGGCGGCGCAGCACCACGGCCGGGATTCCCGTGGCCGCGGCGGCGCGCGCCGCGTTCGCCGTGATGGCGGCGGCGAAGGGGTGGGTGGCGTCGACCACGGCGTCCACCCGGTGCTCGCGCAGCCACCGCGCCAGCCCGTCCGCCCCCCCGAAGCCCCCGGCGCGGACGTCACCGTCGAGCGCCCCCGGCCGGGAGACGCGTCCCGCCAGGGAGGTCGTCACGCGGACACCGGTGCGCGCCGCCAGTTCGGCGGCGAGTCGGCGTGCCTCGGTGGTGCCGCCGAGGACCAGGACGTGGGGGGACATGGCGTCGAGCTTACGAGGTGCTCAGCGCAGCAGGAGCTGCACCCCGCCCACCACCGTCGCCGCGATGACCAGCCGCTCGAACAGGATCTGGTTGATGCGGTGCACGGCCCATTTCCCGAGGAACGCCCCCGGTACGACGAAGATCGCGAGTGCCGCGTCCAGGAGCAGCGAATGCCAGTCGATGAGCCCGAGGCCCACGCTGAAGGGCACCTTGGAGACGTTCACGATCAGGAAGAAGAAGGCCGAGGTGCCCAGGAAGCCGAGCTTGCGGAAGCCGGCCGACAGGAGGTACATCGACATCACCGGGCCGCCCGCGTTGGCGACCATCGTGGTGAAGCCGCCGAGGACGCCGTACGAGCGGGCCTTGACCCGGCCGGCCCGGGTCGAGACCGAGTCGGGTTCCTCGTTCTGGGCGGCGGCCCGGCGGCGCCACATCGTCACCGCCGCCATCAGCAGCAGGATCGCGCCGATCGAGGTCCGTACCATCCCGTCGTCGGCCCACACCAAAAACAGCGTGCCGAACACGACGCCCGCGGCGACCGCCGGGAACAGCCGCCACAGCGTGGGCCAGTGGGCGTGCCGCCGGTAGGTGAGCACGGCGAGCACGTCCCCGACGATGAGGAGGGGCAGGAGCACACCGGTCGAGGCGCGGGCGGGCAGCACGGCGGCGAAAATCGCCAGGCTGACCGTGTTGGCGCCGCTCACGGCGGTCTTCGAGAAGCCGACGAGCAGGGCCGCGGCGGCGAGCGCGGCGAACTCCCAGATGGATATGTGCCAGAGCGTCATCGTGTTCATGCGGGAACCGATGCTAGGCGCACGCATGTCCCGGCGTAAGGACCGTCTCGCCAGGTGACCCCTGCGGCGGCGGGTGGAACCGTGGGTCGGGGCCTCGCAGAACGCCTCCGCCCGGTCCAACTCCCGTGGCAGACTGCTCGAACATCAACACGAGCGTGAGCAGAGGAGTGCCGCATGACCGCGACCGGGCCTTCCGCCCAGCGGATCGACACCAGCAGGCCGCACCCGGCACGGATGTACGACTGGTTCCTCGGCGGCAAGGACAACTACCCGGTCGACGAGGAGCTCGGGCGGCGGATCATGTCCACGGACCCGAGCGCTCCCCGCTCGGCCCGCAGCAACCGCTGGTTCATGCAGCGCGCCACCCGCTGGCTGGTCCGGGACACCGGCATCCGGCAGTTCCTCGACATCGGCACCGGCATCCCCACGGAGCCGAACCTCCACCAGATCGCCCAGGCCGCCGTCCCGGACGCGCGGGTCGTCTACGTGGACAACGACCCGATCGTCCTCGCTCACGCCGAGGCACTGCTGCGCGGCACCCCCGAGGGTGTGACGGAGTACATCCAGGCCGACGCGCGGGAACCGGCGAAGATACTCGAACAGGCCGCCCAGGTCCTCGACTTCGACCGGCCCGTCGCGGTGTCGCTGATCGCGCTGATGCACTTCATCGCCGAGGAGGACGGCGCGTACGACCTGGTGGACACCCTGGTCGACGCGCTGGCGCCGGGCAGCTGTCTGGTCCTGTCCGCGCTGACCGGTGACTACGACCCCGTG
The DNA here is from genome assembly GCF_055582885.1 of Streptomyces sp. NPDC107454. NCBI lineage: Bacteria > Bacillati > Actinomycetota > Actinomycetes > Kitasatosporales > Streptomycetaceae > Streptomyces > Streptomyces sp. NPDC107454. Next base: position 23,210 of record NZ_JBVJPA010000003.1, read on the forward strand.
ACGGTCGCGACCGGGATCGCGGCGTACGCGGCGGGCGGCGTGACCCTCGTGGCGCGCTCGCACACCGAGGTCGGCCGCTTCTTCCGGGGACTCGACCTCGTCGACCCCGGGGTGGTGTCGGTGTCGACGTGGCATCCCGAACTCGCGCTGGACGAGGACGAGATCGGTGAGGCACCCGTCCCGCTGTACGGCGCGGTCGGTTTCAAGTCCCCCCGTTCCTGAGGCACTCGGCCCTCGTGCCCAGGTCCCGGCCTGCCGCACGGGCGCGCGGACCCGCGCAACGCCCCGCGCGTGCTCCTTCACGACCGCACCGGGACGACCACATCAGCCCTGCGCCCTGGTGAACGGGCAGTTCGAGGAGGAGCACGCATCCCGGTAGACCGCCGATGACCTTGAGCTTGTACCGTGCGGGCGGTGGCGACCGGGGAAGCGGGAGGCGGGCTGTGGGAGCGGATCACCGTGTGGGGGATGTCCTGTTGGTCTCGTGCCCCTACACCGACGCACGGGTCACCCGTCTCACCCGACGGGAAGTGGTCGTCGAGTGGCCGTGGTGGGAGGTGGACCCGGAGTGCGACTGGATCGAGTGGAACGGCCAGGTGGCCCTGGCCGGCGATCCGGCCTCGTACGACTGGGACTTGGAGCTGTTCCGCACCGAGCCGCCGCCCCGGCTCCTCGAGGTCGGCGCGGTGTGCAAGGTCGGCATCCCTCCCACGGTGGTGCATGTGATGAGCGTCGACCGGATGGATCCACCGCTGGAGACAGGCCGTCTCCCTCGCCTGGGGACTCAGGTGATGGTGCTGCGCACGGGGCAGTCGCACGATCCCGACCTGGAGTGGCAGGGCTACGGGATCGCCCCCGACGACGGGATCCCGATCGCCCTCGACCTGCTGCTGCGCCCGTACGCCTGCCTCGTGGCGGGTGACGAGGTCGCGGACGCCGAGGGGCGCGCCTGGCGGTTCGACGCGCCGTGGGACTGGCATCCGTTCGACGGCCAGGAGCCCTCCGAACCCGCCTGGCCGCTCAGTCTCCTGACCCGCGAGGGCCACCCCGACGACGCGGCGGCGACCGTCGTGGCCCGGGCGACGCGCAGCGGTTCGCACGAGCAGGAGCTCGCCCGCTGGGTGGAACTGACCCAGGCCAGACCCACCCGCCTCGTCGTCGTACGGGACTCGGTCCGGCAGCCGAACCGCTGACCGCCGGACGTTCCAACATCCTTTTTGCCCCGAGGGGTTCCGCCGGTTCGCGCGTAAACAGAAACGACGCTGCCGGCGACACCTGAGGATCAAGGAGCAGGGGACGACATGAGATTCCTGGAGCGTGAGCGCGCGGCCCTCGCCAAACTGCTGCCCGGCCTCGACGAGAGTCTGAGGGCCCTGCCGCTGATGACACTGGAGGGGCCGAAGAGCCCCGGCATCGGGTTGTTCCGGGAGGCGGGCGGGCCGGGTCTGCTGGCGCCGACCGCCTTCCAGGGCCGGGGTGCCACCGCGTTGGAGACCCTGCGGGTGCAGCGCGCGCTGGGCAGTCGTTCGCCCTCCCTCGCGGTGGCGACGACGATGCACCACTTCTCGATGGCCACGCTGGTCGGGCTGAGCGACTCCGGCGAGGGGCTGGAGTGGATGCTCGTGCAGGGCGTCGCGTCCGAGAACCGGCTGATGGCGTCCGGCTTCGCCGAGGGACGCAGCGGCACCGGCATCCTGTCGCCCTCCATGTCCGCCACGGTGACGCCCGAAGGGGTGCGGATCACCGGCGTGAAACGGCCGTGCAGCCTCGCCCGTTCCATGGATCTGCTCACCGCCAGCGTGATGGTGCCGTGCGAGGAGGGTGAGGGAGAGGAACTGGCCGTGGCGCTGGTGCCCGCCGAGAGCGAGGGGCTGAGCGTCAGCGGCTTCTGGTCGAGCACCTTCCTGGCGGGCGCCGAGAGCGACCAGGTGACGTTGGACAACGTACTGGTCCCGAAGGAACTCCTGGTGCGCACGGCCTCGCCGGCCGGGGCCCGCCTCGACGAGGTGCAGACCGCCGGCCTGGTCTGGTTCGAGCTGCTGATGACCGGCAGCTACCTCGGCGCCGCGAGCGCCCTCGTGGAGCGGGTGCTGCTCAACGACCGGGTGCCCGACGCCGAACGGGTCCGGCTGCTGGTGGAGATCGAGGGCGCGACGGCGGCGGTCGAGGGCCTCGCCTGCCGGGTGGACGAGGGCGCGCCCGACGAGTCCGCGCTCGCCGACTCGCTCTACGCGCGCTACACCGTGCAGGACGCCCTCGCCCGGATCGTGCCCCGGTCCGTCGAACTGCTCGGCGGGCTCAACTTCATGACCTCGGACGAGGTCGGATACCTCGCCGCCTGCGTCAACGGCCTCGCCCTGCATCCGCCGTCGCGCTCACGGATGACCGGCCCGCTGTCCGCGTACCTCGCCGGCGAGCCGCTGACCATCGCCTGATCCGACTCCGCCAGGAGCGCCCACAGGGGCGCGAGGAACGGCGCGACCGGCCACGAACAACCCGCGGTCGCCGCCGAACAACAAGATCCGAGCTCATGGGCGCCCGGTGCGCGCAAGACCCCAGCGCCCGAACACCCGCTCGTCCGTCCGTCCGCCCGTCCGCCCGTCCGGCAGGACCTACGCTCACTCGACCGAGGGGATCACCGCCATGCCTCTGTCCCGGCCCCGGCCCAGCGCTCCGACCACCCCGCAACCGTCCGCGAAACGCCCCACGATTCTGCTCACCGGCGGCGCCGGGGTACTCGGCAGAGCCCTGATCGAGGAGCTGTCGCCGGATTTCGGAATCGTCTGCCTTCGCCATCGCACGCCGGTGAGCGACCCCCGGGTCCGTGAGGTCCGTGCCGATCTGCTGGCACCCGGACTCGGGCTGTCCCGGGCGGACTTCACCCAGCTCGTCGTCGAAGTGGACCTGGTGGTGCACTCCGCCGCCGCCACCAACTGGAAGGCGGAGCCGGACCAGATCCGGCGGGCCAACCTCGACGGCACGATCGCGATGCTCGGCCTCGCGGCCCGTGCCGAGGCTCCGTTCTTCCACATGAGCACCGCCTTCGTCGCCAACCCGCTGGCGCCGGAGGAGCAGGAGCGCTTCCCGGGTGCCGCCGCCTACCTCGCCTCCAAGCAGGCGGCCGAACAGGTCGTGCGCGACGCCCGGGTGCCGGGCGTGATCATGCGCCCGTCGGTGGTGATGGGTGACTCCGTCACCGGCCGGATCGCCGGGATGCAGGGGCTGACGCGGGCGCTGGGCGCCATCGTGAAGGGGCAGGTGCCGGTGCTGCCGGGAACGCCGGACGCACGGATCGACATGGTGCCCCAGGACATCGTCGCGCGCGCGGTGGGTGATCTGGTGAGGGCCGGTGTCACGGGCGGCGAGTACTGGCTGACGGCCGGCACCGAGGCGCTGCTCCAGCGTGAAGTGGTGGACACCTGCCTGGAGTTCGCCGACCAGTGGGGGCCGCGGCCGCATCCGCCTCGGCTCATCCCGCTGGAGTCGGTGCACCGGCTGCTGCTGCCGCTGATCGAGGGCCCCACGTTCCCGGAGTCGCTGCGCCGCCGCTTCCAGACGTACGCGGAACTGCTGCTGGTCTTCCAGCGGGCCCTCCCCTTCGAATCGTCCCTCGGGTCGCCGCACTGCGGCACGGCCCTTTCGAAGGACGACCTCCGGCGGGCGCTCGTCCGCAACCTGGCCGCCTGGTCCACCGGGCGCGGTGGTATGCGCACCCACGTGCGTACGGGGTCCGCGCAGGACACGGCGGCGAGGTCCCAGCCCTCGCAGGCCACCCACGCCCAGGAACTCGCCTCATGACCGCGGCCCCCGCCCCCGCCACGGACCGTGCGCACATCGCCCGGCTCTACCGCGAGCATCTCTCCTCCGGCCGCTCCGTCCTCGGCACGGTGCTCGGCGGGATGCTGGAGACGGCGTCCGACGGCGCGTGGGTGTTCACCGAGGACGGCCGCCGCTACCTCGACTTCGGCGGTTACGGGGTCTTCATCCTCGGTCACCGGCACCCCCACGTGACCGCGGCCGTGCACCGCCAGGTGGACACCCATCCGCTGGCCGGGCGGGTCTTCCTGGAGCCCGTCGCTGCCCTCGCCGCCGAGGCACTGGCCGCACGGACCCCTCCGGGCCTCGACCACGTCCACTTCGTGAACTCCGGCGCGGAGGCCACCGAGGCCGGTCTGAAACTGGCCCGGGCGCACGGCCACACCGCCCTCGTCTCCACCGTCGGCGGTTACCACGGCAAGACCCTGGGCGCGCTGACCGCCACCGCCAACCCGAAGTACCAGCAGCCCTTCCAGCCGCTGCTGCCGGACAGCACGGCGATCCCGTACGGGGACACGGCCGCGCTGGAGGCCACGCTCGCCGAGCTCGGCCGCCGGGCCTGCGTGATCGTCGAGCCGGTGCAGGGCGAGGGCGGCGTACGCATTCCACCGCCGGGCCATCTGGCGGAGGTGAGCCGGCTGTGCCGGACGTACGGGGCCTTCCTGATCGTCGACGAGATCCAGACGGGCCTTGGCCGGCTGGGTTCGTGGTGGGGCATGGACGCCGACGCCGGGCACGGCCTGCCCCCGCAGCCCGACGTACTGCTCGTCGGCAAGGGGCTCAGCGGCGGTGTCGTGCCCGTCGCGGCGATGGTCGCGACCGCGGCGGCCTACGGGCCGTTCTCCCGCGACCCCTATCTGCACACCTCCACCTTCGCGGCCTCCCCGATCGCCTGCGCCGCCGCGCTCGCCGCGGTCGAGGCCCTGGACCGGGAGGGCGTCGTCCCACGTGCCAAGGCGCTGGGCGAGCGGCTGCTCGCGGGCGTCCGGTCCGCCTGTGCCCCGTACACCGGCGGCCTGGTGCGCGAGGTCCGCGGGCGGGGGCTGCTGATCGGCCTGGAGTTCACCGAGGAGCAGGCCGTGGGTGAACTGATCCTCGAGCTGGTCGGGCGCGGCGTCCTCGTGAACCACTCCCTCAACGCCACCCGGGTGCTGCGGCTGACACCGCCCGCGGTCGTCGGCAAGGAGGAGGTACGGCTGTTCCTCACCGCCCTGACCGAGGCGCTGCGCGTCGTCGCGACCCACGTCGGCTGACCCGTCCGCTACCGCCGACCCGTCCCTCCCGTGGAAAGGCAACACCTCCCATGCGTCATGTGACCGTACGGCTGACCGCCCACGACGTCGACCCCGAGACCGCCTACCAGCGGATCCGTGATTTCCGCCGGTATCCCGAAGTCACCGAGACCGTCCGCGAGGTCGTGGTCCATCCACCCCATGACGACGGCACGGTGGTGTCGGACTGGACCGTGCGCTTCAGGAACGGTCTGATGCGCTGGTCGGAACGGGACGCGTTCTTCCCGAAGACGCGGACCATCGGTTTCACCCAGCTCACGGGCGACTTCGAGCTGTTCGAGGGCACCTGGCGGTGCGCGTCCGGCGAGGACGGTACGGCGGTGACCTTCGACGCCGTCTTCGACCTGGGGATCCCCACACTGGCGGAGCTCCTCGACCCGGTCGCCGACTCGACGCTGCGCAGCAATATCGAGCGCATCCTGCGCGGGCTGCTCGGCAGGGTCACGCCCGCCCCGGCCCATCTCGCCGACAGCGTCGCCCCCGCGCATGGCTGACCTCGCCCTCGTGCCCCGCCGGCCCCGTCCCGACGGCCCGTCCGCCGCGGGCTGGGACACCCTGCGCGAAGAGCCCGGCCCCGACACGGTCCGCTGTCTCGGCCTCTACGCCAAGCTGACGGCCGGCGTCACGGTCGTCACGGCGCTGGACGGAACGGGCCTGCCGACCGGGATGACGGTCTCCGCGCTCACGTCCCTGTCGGCGCGCCCGCCGCTGGTCCTCGCGTGTCTGCGCGGCACCTCCCGCACCCTGACCGCTCTGAAGCACCAAGGCGCCTTTGCCGTAAGTCTCTTGACGGAACGTCAGCGATCGGTCGCGGAACTCTTCGCCGATTCATCCGTGCCGCCCGCCAGTCGGTTCGAGGGCAGCCCGGTGCGCCGGGTGCTCGGCCTGCCGGTGCTCGCCGACGCGCTCGCGTGGTCGGTGTGCCTGGTCGAGGACGTACAACCGTACGGGGATCACCACGCCGTCGTCGGAAGGGTGATGGCGGTGGAGGTGAACGGCGGACGGCCGCTGCTCTGGCACGACCGGGCGTTCCACGCGCTGCCCGCGGCGACCACCGACTGAGCCCACCAGAAGTCAGGACGGAGGCCCGGCCGGGGTTCGCCCCGGCCGGGCCTCCCTCGTATCCACGACCACTCCGTACACACCACCGAGGCCGAGGAGGCCCCATGTCCCTGCCCCGCATTCCCGGCGTGAACTCCGAGAGCGCCGCGGCCGAACTGCTCAGAACGCCCGAGCGGCTGGCCGGCAACGCCCAGTCCGCCGCGCACCGGCTGGTGGCCGGACTCGACGGTGACCCCGAGACGGACGACTGGGGCCTGCCCCCGACGCCGGAGCGTCCGCACCCGGTCGTCCTCGTGCACGGCACGCTCGGCGACCGGGAGTCCGTCTGGCGGAAGCTGGCGCCCGCGCTCAGAACGGCCGGGCACCGCGTCTTCCGCCTCAACTACGGGGAACTGCCCACGCTCCCCCGCCTGTACGGCCTCGGCGACATGCGGAAGTCCGCCCAGGAGCTCGCGGACTTCGTGGACCGGGTGCTGGTGGACACCAAGGCGTCGAAGGTGGACCTCGTGGGCCACTCGCAGGGCGGGATGCTCCCGCACTACTACCTCAAGTACCTCGGCGGGACGGGGAAGGTGCGCCGTGTCGTCGGGATCGCGCCCAGCAACCACGGGGTCGAGGTGGCGGGCCTGACGAAGCTGGTCCGCCAGATCCCGGGAGTACAGGCGGTCGTGGAGGACAAGGTGCTCTTCCGGATCAGCCCGGCCTTCACCCAGCTGCTGCACGACTCGGAGTTCGTGGGTGAGCTCGTGGCTCCGGGCGACACGGTGGACGGGGTCGACTACACCGTCATCTGGTCGACCCGGGACGAGCTGGTCCAGCCTCCCGAGGCCCAGCAGCTGAAGCCCGCCAGGCCGGAACACCCGGTCACCAACACCTGCCTGCAGCTCCTCGCCCCGCAGAACCGGACCACCCATCTGGCCATGCCGTACGACCCGATCGTGGTGCGGGAGACGCTCAAGGCGCTGGCCGACTGAGTCCCGTACGACGACGAGGAACCCGTACGACGGATGGAGAGGACGAAAGGGAGGGGGTGGTGCGGGCCCCGGTCGGCCCGCACCACCCCCTCCTTCGCGTGGTCGGCTCAGAACGCCGTGCAGCGGCCCTTCTCACCGGGCCACAGGCACACCTGGCCGAAGACGTCGAAGCCCGCGACACCGTCCGGGTGGATCTTGTCGAAACGGGGCTTGGGGATCTGCAGACCGTTGATCTGGTCGCCGGCGAGCGGGCCGCTCGTCACCGTGCGGTCGGGCACGGGGCTGCCGTTCTTGAGGTCGCCCTTGTAGTAGAGGCTGCCGACCTCGCCGGTGTTCCAGGTGCCCACATCGTTGCCCTCCACCGAGAAGGTCGGCGGCAGCACACCGAATCTCCCGATGCCTTCGATGTCCCAGACGACGTCGGTCAGCTGCGGCGCCCGCCCGGTGGGTGAGTGGCAGTCCAGGTACCCGACGTGTCCGCTCACCTTGGCCTCCTTGACCCGCACGCCGAGCGGCGGACTGAAGTCCAGCTCGGCGTCGAGGCGGCACACGAGGTCGGGGACCGGTGCGGCCCGTAACCCGGCCGGTTCGGCCTGGGCGGCGGGGGCCGCCAGGGCCGTGCCCGCGACGAGGGCGGCGGCCAGCACCGACCTCCTGCCGAGGCGGGACAACGGGGACACCTTCGCTTTCGCCTTCACTGAGAATGTCACGGCGTCAGGTTTCCTTTCCTTCAGACCGTGGCCGTGGTGCCACGGAGAACTTCGCTCGCGGAGCCGAGATGCTCGGCGAGGTCGCGGTACGACTCCAGGACGCCCGTCTCGACGTACGGGATCTCCCGCTCGACGCAGAACTGCTTGACGAGCGGATAGGCGCGGCGCAGCGCCGCCCTGGGCATGCCGGGGAAGAGGTGGTGCTCGATCTGGTAGTTGAGGCCGCCGTAGAAGAAGTCGCCGATGTACCCGGTGGGCAGGGTGCGCGAGGTGAGGACCTGGCGCTCCAGCCAGCTCCACTCCTTGCCCACACGGGTCGGCAGGCCCTTGTGGTTGACGGCGAAACCGAGGCCGAGCAGATAGCCGAGGAGGACCTGGTGGACGGCGAGGAAGAGCAGGACCGACGGCCAGGGCAGGAGTACGAACAGCGCGCCGAAGAACAGCACCGCGTGCAGCACCATCAGGCCGCCCTCCAGGAGGGGCTTGCGCAGTGCCCGGCGGCGCAGGGCGATGACGCCGGCGATGCGCAGCACCAGGGCTTCGAGGCCCAGCAGCGGGAAGAACAGATAGCGCTGGTTGGCGGCGAGGAAGCGGGCGAATCCCTTGCGGTCCTGGGCCTGTTCGGGCGCGAAGACGGCCACGCGGCGCAGGATGTCGGGGTCCAGCTCCAGGTGGTTGGGGTGGTTGTGGTGCCGGTTGTGGTGCTGCACCCACCAGCCGAAGCAGACCCCGAGCATCAGGTTGCCGTGGATCAGGCCGAGGGCCTGGATGAACTTGCGGGACCGGGTGATCTGACGGTGTCCCGCGTCGTGCACGATGAAGGCGAGCTGCTCGTGCCAGACGGCGAGCCAGACCGCGGCCAGGACGACCTTCCACCAGGTGTCGCCGGAGAAGGCCAGCGCGGCCCAGCCGAGGGCGTTCATCAACCAGACCACCGCGATCCGGGTCACGTACTGGCCCGTGCGGGGCCGCATGAGCCCGGCGGCCTGGACGCGCCGGGTCAGTTCGCGGAAGTCCTCGTCCTGTGCGGCCGGTTCATACGGTGAGGAGTTGACTGCCGGGCTGTCGGTCATCGGTGTGCCACCGACCCTTCCGTTGTTGGACGCCCGCGATGCGGGCGGGTGTGCGCGGGCTGTTCACGGGGTCAGGCCCATGTCGGTGAGGCGTGCTTCCTGGGTGACGCGCGACCATTCCGCGGCGGCGAGCATCCGTTCCTCGGCGGTGGTGTCGACCAGGCGGCGGCCCGGCCACAGCTCGTAGTCGCCCGCGAGGTCGCGGTGCTGGTCCAGTCCCTGCTGGTAGAGCTGTTCGCGGCGGAAGGTCAGCTGCTGCACCGGAAGTTCGGACCACAACCGCATCCCGCGCGCGACGAGTTCGCCGATCCGCTCCAGGTCCTCCGGGTGTTGCCTGACATGGCGGCGGACGATCGTGGTGCCCACGGACAGATGCCGGATCTCGTCGATGCCCGCGGCGCGTTCGATCTCGGCGGCGGGCGCGTCGAAGGGCCGCCATTTGCGCTCGCTCAGCTCGGCGGTGGGCGCGAGGACCCCCTCGACCAGGACGGTGAGGGTGATCACGCCGCCGATGTAGTCGCGGTCCTTCTCCATGACGGCGAGCCCGAACTCCTCCAGGGGGCTCAGGACGGCGTCCCGGTCGACCCCGGCGAGCGACTCCATGGTGGCTTCCAACTCGTCCTGCTGTACGCCCAGTTCGAGCAGATGACTGCGGAAGGCGTAGGCATGGCGGGCCTCGTCCATCAGCTGGGAGGTGTAGAAATCCATCCCTGCGAGATCGGGGGCGTACGCGACGAGGAAGGAGATGGCGCGGGCCGCCTTCTCCTCCGCCATCGAGCGGAAGGCGAGCTCCTGCATGACGGCCTGGCGCAGCGGCCCGTCCACCATCATGTGGTCCGGCACCGGCACATCCGGGGACCGGCCCAGGGGATCGCCGCCGAGGGTGCCTTCCGGTACGGACCGGAACCAGTAGCCGAGGTCGCAGCCCTCCGGTGTCAGTTCGGTGCGCAGCGCGCCTTCCAGGAGACCCGGGGCGCGGTGGCGGTCGGCCTCCACCGGGAACTTCTCGATGGATGTGGTCATTTCAGCCTTTCTGAGTCATGAGGACGGCCGGGACCCTGGAGCGGGTCAGACCGACTTGGTGAGGCGCATCAGCTGCCAGACGGCGCCGGGGCTCACCCGGCCCTGGAAGGCCAGGTACTCCGGTTCGATCAGCTGTGGGCGCCATTTGAGCTTGAAGGACTCCTGGGCGGCCGCCGGATAGACAGCGCGCCCCTTGGCCGCCAGCACCTCCACGCAGCGGTGCAGGAAGGCGCTGGTCGGGCCGGGCGCGGCCGTGTCCGGGGCGAGCTGGACGAACGGGGTGAAGCCGAGGTGCAGCCAGCCGCAGCCCTCGTCCTGGAACCGGCGCAGGGCGGTGGCGAACAGCAGCTCCACCGTGCCGGGCGGTGCGTCCGGGAGCCGGCGTGTGAGGTCGTACAGCCAGCCGGCGTGTTCACCGAAGACCGGTGAGTACGACACGTAGCCGACCGTCCGTCCCTCGTGGACGGCGGTGAACAGGCGCCGGTGCGGTGCGCCGGGGCCGCCGCGTTCGCCGATCAGGAACTCGAGTTCCTTGACGTGTCGGCCCTTGGCGCGCAGCCAGGCGGCGTCCACGGCGTCGAGGGCCGCGGTGACCTTCGCGCCGTCCCGCTCCTCGGCGGGCACCTCGGCGACCGAAACCCCTTCTCTGCGGGCCCGGTTGACCATGTTGCGCACCTTGACCATGCGCTGTCCGCCGAGGCTGTACCCGTCGAGCGCGATGCTGAAGGAGGCGCCGAACTGGTTGACGACGAAGCCGTGTCCGGCGTGCAGTTCGGCCTGCGGGCGGGAGAGCTGGACGGCGGCCACCCGGCGTCGCTCACTGCCGGCCCGCGCGAGCAGCGCGGTCAGCAGGCTCGGCCGGTCCTCCACCGCGCATACGGGTCCGCCCAGTTGGAACAGGTGTCGTCGGCCGGCCTCCCGGTACGGGACGAAGCCGTCGACACCGTCCGTGTGGAATCGGCGGTTCCCGCTGTTCATCGCGAGGAAGGCGCTGCTGTGGCTGCCGTACCGGCGCAGCATCTCGTACGCCTCCGTGTCGGCCGGCGCCTGTGCGGCGCTCACCGCACCGCCGCCTCGTGCCAGGGGACGGTGGCGAAGTCCCGCAGCGGGCCCTGCACTGCGGGGTGCGGAACCGGCTCGAAGGACACGGTGAACGACTTGGCGAAGTTGCCGAACAGCGCCCGGTCCCCGAAGAGATGGATGGGCAGGACCAGCAGCGCCCACTCCCAGCCGTACGCCAGGACCCAGGCGCCGAGGACCGCGCCCTGCACGCTCAGGCTGTGCATGGTGTTGTAGAGCACGTAGTAGACGCGGGAGACCTGCTGGTCGGGGCTGCGGTGGTAGGCGAGCGCGCCCGGCAGATAGCCGATGACGTCGACGTAGACGAACAGGGCGACGGCGACCCACCAGCGCACCTCGGCCAGGTGCGCGAGGAAGAACCCCGCGGCCACCAGGAGCCCGAGCAGGTATTCGAGGCGCAGCAGCCGGTAGGTGGTGGGGGTCTGGCAGAGATTGTGGCCGTCCACGGTCACCGCCCGCCGACCGGGCTCGTCCCGCCGACCGAAGTCGCCCCGCCGCCCGGAGTTGTCGCGGTGACCAGGATCATGCTGTCCTTCTCGACCCCCGAGAACGCGGCCAGATGCGGGGCGAACCGCTCGACGGCGTACGGCAGGGCCAGCAGGTCCGCGACGTGCGCCTGCCAGCCGTAGCCGCCCCACCAGCGCTCCGCGTCCGCGAGGTGCCACACCCACGGTGTCCCCGAGCCGGACAGGGCCTCCAGCCAGGGCTTCACGAAGGGCGAGTCGGCGGTGTCGGCGTTGAGGCACTCGGCGCCGAGGCTGCTGCCCGGTGCGGAGAGCGCGCTCACGGTGCCGATCAGACGTTCCACCGCCTCCGGTGCCAGGTAGAAGAGCAGCCCCTCGCACAGCCAGGCGGTGGGCCGGCCGGGGTCGAACCCGGCGGCGAGCAGGGCGCCGCGCCAGTCGCCCAGCAGGTCGGCGGCGACTGTGGTGCGCCGGGCGGTGTCCGGCGTACGTCCGTCGACGACCCGTGCCTTGAAGGTGTGTACGGCCGGCAGGTCGACCTCGAACACATGGGTTCCGGCGGGCCAGTCGAGCCGGAAGGCGCGGGTGTCGAGCCCGGCTCCCAGCAGGACGACCTGCGCGCGTCCCTCCCGGGTCGTGGCGAGCAGATGGTCGTCGAAGAAGCGGGTGCGGACGGCCAGCCAGTCGGGCAGCACCTTCTGCAGGACGCCGGCTCCCGGCGGGGCGCCGGCCGCCCCGGCGGCGTTCAGGAACTCGCCCGCGAGCCGGTCGTCGAAGAGGGCGTCGGCCCGCGCGGATTCATGGGCCCGCATGCGGACGGTCCACAGGGCCGTCTCCGAGACCCCGTCCAGGGCGCCGGGAGCCGCTTCGCGCTGAGCGTCGTGTTGCTGCATGGGCATGGGTGATTCCTTTGTGCGTGCCGTTGACTTGGGCGGTGGATGGGGCGGGTCGCTGAGGTTGGATCGGATGGCGGGGTGGGTCAGCGGGGCGTGCGGCGGCGGTCGAGGAACAGGGCCGCGGCGCCGAGCGCCATGAGCCCGCGCGAGGGTGACCAGGGCCGCTGTCCGCCCATGGACGCGGGCGTGTGCGGCTCGTGGAGCTGGAGCGCGAACTGGCGGTTGGCCGCGTCGGAGAGCAGCCCGCGCCACTGTTCGGGGGCGGACGCGGCGGCCGAGAGGAGGTCCATCGTGTTGCGGGCGACCTGGTCCACGGAGAAGTACTCGCGGATCAGGGCCAGGATGATCCCGCGGGCCTCCGCCTTGAAGACCTCCGCGAGGGCGATGTCCGGCGCGAGACAGCGCACCGAACCCTCCAGGTTCGCGAAGGACTTGCCGAGCAGGGAGATGGCGGGCGCCGAGCCGATGCCCCGCCGGGTCGCCTTCTCCAGGACGGTGGTCAGGGACACCCCGAAGTTGATGTCCTCCAGGGAGGCGGTGGCGACCTTGGGGACCAGCGCGGCCATGTCGGCGGCGAACGCGGGCAGGTTCGACCAGGCGGTGACCCGGCCCATGTCGGCCCACGCGTGGGCGAGACCGTGGCCGTCGTTCTGCGCGATGGCCATGAGCAGGGGCAGCAGCTGGAGGCTGGTGCGCCGGTCGAGGCGGCCGACCATGCCCCAGTCGATGAGGGTGGCCGGGCCGCCGGGCCGTGCGAAGACGTTGCCCGCGTGCGGGTCGGCGTGGAACATCCGGTCGACGAAGTACCCGCGGTACATGAAGCGCAGCAGGTCCTTGCCGATGTCCGTGCGCTCCCGGTCGCTGAACGAGCGGCGGTCGAGATGGCGTACGGAGGTGCCGGGTGCCAGTGACTGGATCAGCACCTTGGGGGTGGCGTGGACGACCCGGGGCACGGACAGCGACGGGTAGCGGCGGATGTTCTCGCGGGCCTCGTCCATGTTGCGGGCCTCGCCGGTGAAGTCGAGCTCGGGTTCCATCGCGTCGAAGATGGAACCGAGCATCGCCTCGACGTCGATGACCTCGTTGAAGCGGGGTGCGGTACGGGCGACGATCCGGGACGCCTTGCGCATCAGGGCCATGTCCGCGCGGACGGTGTCCCGGATCCCGGGCCGCTGGATCTTCACCACGGCGGGGCGGCCCCCGGGCAGCGTCACCCGGTAGACCTGGGCCAGTGAGGCCGCCCCGAGCGGGCGGACGGTCTCGATGTCGTCGAAGCGGCGCTTCCAGTCCAGTCCCAGCTCCTCCTGGAGCACGGGCTCGAAGAGGGCGAAGGGCTGGACGTCGACCTGGTCGTGGAGGTTCTGCAGTTCGCCGATCATGGAGGCGGGCACCATGTCGGGCCGGGTGGAGAGGATCTGGCCGAGCTTCACATAGAACGGGCCGAGGCTCTCCAGGGCGTGCCGCACCGCCTTCGCACGGCGTGCCCCGTCCACGGAGGTGGTCCCGTCCCCGGCGGAGGCCTCGCCTTCCGCCGGGGAGTTCGGGTCCTGCCGGGACCGCCGGCGCTCCCGCGTCACCTGGCCGACCTCGTCGGCGACGAGGCTTCCCAGCACCTTCACAACCAGCCGGAGCCGACTGCCGAGCATGGCACCCATGTGTCACAACCTCCTGTGCCTGACGAGTTCCGTCGGTCATCCGTGCGATCGCCCACGCACGTGGGTCATGCGGCGCGATCACTCACCCGAGGTGAGGCGGTACGCGCCCGGTGAGCCCCGGATCAGCGGCGGATCAGCCGCTCTTCCTCGCCGCCGGTGCCCGCCCGGCGCCCGCCATGGCGCCGGCCACCCCCTGGACGCCCTCCAGCACGTTCACCAGGGAGGAGACGAGCTCGGAGAGCTGGGCGATCTGCCGGGGCAGCGCGGCCAGGCCCTCCGCCATGTCGGCCGCGCCCGAGGCGGCCGAGACCGCCCCGCCGGCGACCTGTCCGAGCGCGCCCAGCGGATTGGCACCGCCGAGGGCGCCGAGCGGGTTCGCGCCGCCGCCCGTCAGGGCCGCGAGTGGATTGGGCGCCCCACCGCCCAGTGCGGCCAGCGGGTTGGCGGCGCCGAGGCCGGCCGCGGCGTTGGCCGCGTTGGCGAGTGCGGCCACGGGGTTGGCCACGCCGCCGAGGGCGGACAGCGCGCTGACCGTCCGCAGCACATCGCCGGGGAGCCCGTTCAGCGCCTGATACGGATTCCCCGGGGTGAGCCAGTCCATGGAATGCGAATCATCGCCTTTCCGGTCGAGGATTTCATCGAATGCCTTCTTGGTGCTGTCGGCGATATCGCCGATGAAATCCTTGATGGTGTCCTGGGTGTTGTTCTTGCTCACGGTCACTACCCTTTCCATCTCATCCGCACTCCCGGAATTCGGGAGCCGTTTTCGTCCCCACTCCCGGCTTTCGCCGGACGCGGGAGGAAGGCGGAAATCCGTTATGCCGCGGCGCCGTCGAGGGCTCTGGCGCAGACCAGCCTCAGCCGAGCCCGCCCGCGCGTGAACGCGCCTTCGGCCGCCTTGACCGAGATCTGGTGCATGCGGGCGAATTCCAGCGTGGAGATCCCATGGGCGCGGGCGAGAACCACCTGCCGCTCCCGGCCCCGCAGCAGGTGCACCTGGCCGAGCAGCCAGCGCCCGAAGTCCTGGTCGCACACACCTTCGTCCGGCAGCTCGGGTCCGCCCACGTCCGCCGCGCGGCGCAACAGCCGCCGTCTCCGCTCCAGTTCGCGGTAGTGGTCCACACAAAGACGCAGGGCGACCGAGGTCAGAAAGGGACCGATCCGGTCCTGGTCGAGATTGCCGTGGGCCGCCGCTCTGAGCATCGCTTCCTGAACGCAGTCCTCCGCGTCCTGGGCATTCGGCAGCCGGCGGCGGACCAGCCTCATGAGTCGCTCCCGATGACTGGCGATCACATCCCAGGAGAACTCGCGCCGCACCTCTTCCTGGGATTCGCGGCTCACTCGATCAATCCCTCGGTGGACGATTCCGCCCTCATCTAAGTGGTCTAGCAATTCCCTGTGATTCATGGCCCCGAGCTTGATTCCCTGGTGCGAATCGGAATATTCGCACGGCTTATCCCCACCCGTCGCGAAGGTTCTTTTCCGTGTCAACACACCAACAAACCAGAGGGAATGCGGACCACTCATCCGCATGGAAAACGGAGGACCGCGTTCCGGCGCGCCCCATGCCGTGCTACACATTTCATGCATGCACTTGCGGCACCTCACGTCTGCGGAAACGTCACGCCATGAGCGAGGCCGCATCAAAAGGGGGCCGAAATCACATCCGCCTCAGCGGCGCGGGGGTCGATCGCGCCAAGTTCCTCGACCGCGGACGGGCACCCGAGAGCCGGCCTCGGACCACGGCGAGCGCCCGGGAACGGGCCGGGCCGCCGCGAGGGACCACCACCACCCCGAAAGTCGTCGCGGCCGCCTGGCTCGTTCTCGCCGCCGGGCTCGGCTCCCTCGCCCCCCTCGGCACCCTCCCCCAGCGGTCACCCGGGCGAACCGGCCGGTTGACGATCCCGGGATAAAGAAGGTCATCGGACCGGTCGGGCCGACTGGTGGAGGTGATCGGACGGCCGCCCCATTGATACCCCAGGGGGTAAACTGAACCGCACCACTCCGAGGAGGACCCACCCCATGGCCATGTCCGTCGACGAGGAAGCCAGTACCGCGATCCTCAACCGCCTGCGCCGTGCCCAGGGGCAGCTCGCCGGCGTCATCGCCATGATCGAGGCCGGCCGCGACTGCAAGGACGTGGTCACCCAACTCGCCGCCGTCTCCCGCGCCCTCGACCGCGCCGGATTCAAGATCGTCGCCAGCGGGATGCGCCAGTGCATGGCCGCGGCCGACGACGAGACGCCCCCGATGTCCGAGGCCGAACTCGAGAAGCTCTTCCTCGCCCTCGCCTGAGCCGGCACGGGAACGACGACTTCACGGGAACGACGGACATCACGGGAACGACGACACACCGACGCGACGTGGGCCACCCTGGCGGGTGACCCACGTCGCGGCTGTTGCCGGGGAGGCGTCAGACGGTGTCGATCGGATCGATCAGCTGGTCGTGACGGCGGTGTCGTCGACGACGAAGCTGGTCTGGAGCGAGGAGTCCTCGACCCCGCTGAACTTCAGGGCGACGGTGGTACCGGCGAACGAGGACAGGTCGAAGGTCTTCTGCGTGTACCCCGTGGCCTTGTTGAGGTTGGAGTACGTCGCCAGCGTGGTGGTGCCCGCGGTGACCGTCAGCTTGTCGTACGCGGTGCTGGTGGTCGTCTCCGCGCTGTCGATGTGCAGGTAGAAGGTGAAGCTGGCCTTGCAGCCGGACGGGATCGTCACCGACTGGGAGAGCGTGTCGGTGTGCGTCGAGCCGTAGCCGTCCAGCCACGCCTTGTACGAACCGGCGTGCGCCGCCTGGCTGCTGGAGTTGGTGATCACGCCGCTGGTCGCGGTCCAGGTGGTGTTGCCCGACTCGAAGCCCGGGTTGCCGAGCAACTGGGCCGAGGTGCAGGTGCCGCCGCCGGAGGAGCTGACGGTCCAGGTGAAGGACGCCGTTCCGGTGGCTCCGGTGCTGTCGGTGACGGTGACCGTGGTGCTGTACGTCCCGGCGGTGGTCGGTGTCCCGGTGATCGCTCCGGTGGAGCTGTTGATCGACAGGCCGGTGGGCAGCCCGGTCGCGGCGTAGCTCAGCGAGCCGGTGTTGGTGCTGCTGGCCGAGATCTGCAGGCTCACCGCGGTGCCGACGGTGGAGGACTGGCTGCCCGGGTTGGTGACGGTCACCCCGCTCGACGGCGGCGTGACATGGCTGCCGACGTTGATGCCCGCGAAGGCGTTCGCCACCCCCGCGTACTGGGTGGAGCCGGCGCCGTAGAGGGCGGTGGCCGCGTTCAGGGCGGCGGTGCGGGCGCCCGCGTAGTTGGTGCTGGACGTCATGTACGACGTCAGCGCCTTGTACCAGATCTGCAGGGCCGCGGCCCGGCCGATGCCCGCGACGGCGACTCCGTCGGAGGTCGTGCTGTTGTACGTGACGCCGTTGATGACCTTGGTGCCGCTGCCCTCGGAGAGCAGGTAGAACATGTGGTTCGCCGGGCCCGAGGAGTAGTGGACGTCCAGGTTCCCGACGCCTGAGTACCAACTGTCCGCGGAGCCGCCGTCCTTGCTCGGCTTGTCCATGTAACGCAGCGGCGTGCCGTCGCCGTTGATGTCGATCTTCTCGCCGATGAGGTAGTCACCGGGGTCGGAGGCGTTGTTGGCGTAGAACTCCACGCCGGTGCCGAAGATGTCGGAGGTCGCCTCGTTGAGGCCGCCGGACTCACCGCTGTAGTCCAGGCCCGCCGTGTTGGAGGTGACGCCGTGGCTCATCTCGTGCCCGGCCACGTCCAGCGAGGTGAGCGCGTGGGTGCCGCCCGAGCCGTCGCCGTAGGTCATGCAGAAGCAGCTGTCGTCCCAGAAGGCGTTGACGTACGCCGAGCTGTAGTGGACGCGCGAGTAGGCCGCGACCCCGTCGTTCTTGATGCCGCTGCGGCCGAAGGTGTTCTTGTAGAAGTCCCAGGTCTCCTGGGCGCCGTAGGCGGCGTCCGCGCCGGCGGTCTGGGTGTTCGAGCCTGCTCCGGTGCCCCACGTGTCGTCGGAGTCGGTCATCAACGTGCCCGTGCCCGACGTGCCGTTGTTGAGGCTGTACGTCTTGTGGCCGCCGCGCGTGGTGTCGTACAGCTGGTACGTCGATCCGGACAGCGTGGTGTTCAGCGTGACCGTGCCGCTGTACTGGGTGTTGCCCGTGCCGGTCTTGATGCCCTGGTAGCGGTAGAGCTCCTGGCCGGTGGTGGCGTCGGTGATGACGTGCAGCTGGCTCGGGGTGCCGTCGTCCTGGAGGCCGCCGATCACGGTCTCCCAGGCAAGCTTCGGGGTGCCGCTGCCGGCCCAGATCACCTTGCGGGCACTGTCGGTGGTGGGCTTCCCGGCGGCCAGGGACTTGGCGGCCTTCAGCGCCTTGCTCGCGGCGGCGGACTTGGTGAAGGTCGCGGTGGTGGAGGCGACCTTGATGGTCCGCTTGTTGTTGAAGGTGCTGCTCACGGTGCCGGCGGCGAGAGAGGCCGGCGGGGTGTGGACGATCACGTCGCCGCCCAGCACCGGCAGGCCGGCGTAGGTGCGCTCGTAGCGGGTGTGGAGCGTACCGTCCTGGTCCTTGACTACGTCCTTGACGACCAGCTTCTCCTTGGCCCCGAGGCCCAGGGTGCCGGCGGTCGCCGTGGTCTTCTGTGCCGCGCTCTTCAGCAGTGCCGAGTGCTGGGCAGGGGTGAGCTTGGCCTCCAGGCCGCCGGTGCGCAGCGGACTGGGGTGGGGGGCGGCAGGCTTGGCGGCCGCGGGGACCGTCTGTATGCCGACGGCCAGGAACGCGGCGGTGGCCGCCAGCGCTCCGGCCGCGACCGCCTGACGGGGGATTCGTCTCACTCGTACTCCTACTGCTGCGGCCGCGCGTCGACGGCCGGTGACAGACCCGGGCAGACGGGATGTGCTGACCGGGACGAGCTGAGCAGTGCGGGGCCCCTGCGCAGACCGTGTGAGGCCTGTCCGGCAGGTGAGGAAGAAGAATGGCAGCTTGACGTAGACATGTCATGCAGACCGGAGGCAATCGAGGGTTAACCCTCGACGGCGCTCACGTGGGGCGCACGGACGAGGTTCACCCGGGGCGCACGGGAGCCCGTCTTCACTCGGATGGCGGCGCCCGGCGTACCTCGGGGGCGGCTCGGGGGGCGTCCACCTCACCGGACGCGACTTCGCCGGTGGCATGACGACGGAGTATGCGAAGGCGGAATGGGGATAAGCCCGGAGAGCACGGCATCGCGCCGGACCGTGCCCCAGGGTCGGCATCCCTCCTTGGTAGTACGACCGGGTCGCGCGTCCACCCCTCAGGGGGAGGTGCGGGTGGCCCGTGAGCACGACGCGCGTGAGCGCGGTGGCGTGGAAGCTGGTTGTACGAGTCCGAGGAGGCCGCCATGAACCGCCAGATCCGCATTCGCCCCAGCCGTCGCCCCGCCACCGCGCGCGAGGTGACGATCGACCGCAGGACACCGTCGGGTCGCCTGCTGCCCTACTGACGCGACGGCTGCCCTCCTGGCCCGACAGCTGCTCTCCCGGCCCGCCGGCTGCCCTGCGCATCCGGCGGCCTTCTCCAACGATCCGGCCAGTCGGCGTATCCGTTCCACCGCGCGCACGTTGTGGGTGATGACAATGGCCACCAGACACCACGGCGAACATTGCGCGCGGATCCGGAAGGGTTGAAAGTATGATCACCCAATGTCTGACATGACCGAGACCACGCCGGGCTGGCTGACGCCCGACGAACTCGAAAGCGCGCGCGCACGCATGCCGATCCTGTACGTCGAGGCCGTACCGGTCCGCGTCGACGACAACGGCGAAGTCACCAGCATCGGACTGCTGCTGCGCATAGGGCCGGACGGGACGGTCAGCCGCACCGTCGTCTCGGGCCGGGTGCTGCACCACGAGCGGGTCAGGGACGCCCTCCTGCGCCACCTGGAGAAGGACCTCGGCCCGGTGGCGCTCCCCCGCATCCCGGCCTCGCTCCAGCCCTTCACTGTCGCCGAGTACTTCCCCACGGTGGGCGTCACGCAGTTCCACGACCCCCGCCAGCACGCGGTCTCGCTCGCCTACATCGTCCCGGTGACCGGCGACTGCCGCCCCCGGCAGGACGCCCTCGACCTGGTCTGGTTCAGCCCCGAGGAAGCCTCGTCGCCCGCGGTCCTGGGCGAGATGCCGGGCGGCCACGGAGCCCTCCTCAAGCAGGCCCTGGCCCATGTGGGCCGGCTGTCCTGACGAAGGCCTCCGCTAGAGTCGGCGCGGTCCCCGGCCAGACCTGCTGCCGCGGGGGTGGTCCTGCGCTGGGGGATGACGGGCACGATGCGGTTCGAACGAATGCAACTGGCCGGGTACGAGATCCAGGAGGTCCTGGGCCAGGGCGGGTTCGCCACGGTGTACCGGGCGCGGCAGCTGGCCGTGGGCCGCGAGGTGGCGCTCAAGGTGGACAGCAGGGTGCTCGACTCGCCCCGCGACCGGCAGCGGTTCATGCGGGAGGTCACCGCCGCCGGGCAGCTGTCCGGGCATCCGCACGTGGTCCCGGTGTACGACGCCGGGGTGTTCGGCGACAACCGCCCGTACATGGTGCTCGAACTGTGCCCCGGCGGCTCCCTGGGTGATCGTCTTCACCTCCAGGGCCCCCTGTCCGTGAAGGAGGCCCGCGACATCGGCGTGGGCATAGCCGACGCGGTGGCCGCGGCGCACACCGCGGGGGTGCTGCACCGGGACATCAAACCCGGCAACATCCTGATCAACCGGTACGGCGGTGTCGCGCTCGCCGACTTCGGCCTCGCGGCGATGCCCCGGCCGGACCGGGAACTGTCGGTCACTCGGGAGGCGTTGACCCCCGCGTACGCTCCGCCCGAGGCGTTCCACCTGGCCGAACCGACCCCGGCCGGCGATGTGTACTCGCTCGCCGCCACGGTCTACGCCCTGCTGCGGGGCCGCCCGCCGCACTTCCCCGAGGACGGCACCGAGCTCAGTCTCGCGGAACTCATCGTGCGGCACACGTGGCCCTACCCCGACCTGCCAGGCGTGCCGACGGACCTCAACGAGGTGCTCGGGCGGGCCCTGGTGGCGGACCCGGCGCGTCGGCTGTCCGACGCCGGGGCACTGCGTGACGCGCTCGCCGCCGTCGACGTGGACAGCGCCGACCGGGTCGGCTTCGGTCCCCTACCCGGCGGCCGGACCACCACCGTCCCCGCGCGGCGGGACACCACGCCGCCGCCCGTGCCCGGTCCGCCGGGCACGACCACCGCCCCGGCGTCGCGGGACCGGCAGGACAAGAGGCGACGCCCGTGGCTGATCGCCGCGGTGGCGGCGGTGGCGGTCTCGGTGGGCGTCTCGGTCACCGTCATCGCCTACGGGGGTGGGGGGTCCGGCACCCCCAAGTCCCCCTCGGCCGCGTCCCGGCCGTCCGTCACCACGCCCGCCGTGAACACGGGGTTCGGTGGGGTGTCGACCACCACCCGGGACTGCCCCGCCGCCACGGTCGACGGCGCGGGCGGCCGGTGCGTCACGACCCCCGAGTGCTGGAGCGGCATCACCGACATCTCGGGGACGATCACTGTCAGCCTCGCGGACTGCCGGGTGAAGCACGTGTGGGAGACCTTCGCCATCGCCCCGCTGCCCAGGGACGGGATGACGAACAACGCCCGGGACCTGATCAAGCACCCCACCGTCAAGGCGCTGTGCTCGCAGGAGGTCATGCTGAAGTCCCGGACGGCCGCCGGACGGGCCGTCACCGGCCGGTGGAGCACGGACATCCTGCCGCCGACCGCCCAGCAGTGGTCCGACGGACTCCGCGCCTTCCGCTGTGTCGCCCACGCGGCCACGGAGGACGGGGAGATCACCGACAGCCACTTCGGGTAGGAGCGGCCGGGCGCCGACGAGCCGCTGCCCGGTCACGTCGTGAACGACGTGACCGGGCAGCGGCCTCAGGACGGCGTTTCCCCCACCCGCTAGACGGTCACCGGCTGGAGCTTGGCGCGGAAGTGCCGCAGGATCGGGGACTGTTCCACGATCCGGTAGCCGTGCACGGACTCCGCGTTCTTGGCGATGGTCTCCAGGGTTCTGCCGACGTGGTCGTAGTGGCTGCGCGTGTAGACGCGCCGCGGCAGCGCCAGCCTCACCAGCTCGTACGGCGGGCTCTTGACCGGGTTCCCGTCCTCGTCCTCCTCGCCGAGGTAGAGCGACCCCAGTTCGGCCGACCGGATGCCGCCCTCCAGGTAGAGCCGGCAGGCGAGAGCGTGGCCGGGGTACTGGTGGGGCGGTATGTGGGGCAGCAGCCGGCCCGCGTTGAGGTAGATGGCGTGCAGACCGGGCGGCTCCAGGATGTCCACGCCGGCGGCGCGGACCCGCTGGGCCAGGTGGTCGGCGCTCTCCGCCCGCTCAGCGAGGTAGGAAGGTTCGGTCACCTCCAGGAGACCCTGGGCGATCATGTCGAGGTCGCGTCCGGCCAGCCCCCCGTAGGTCGGGAACCCCTCGGTGGCGATGAGGAGGAGTTCGCACTTCTGGGCGAGTTCCGGATCGTTCAGCCCGATGAAGCCGCCGATGTGGACGATGCCGTCCTTCTTGGCGCTCATCACACAGCCGTCGGCCAGGCGGAACGCTTCTTCGGCGACCTGGCGCGGGGTGCGGTCCTTGTAGGCCGCCTCGTGCCGGGTGACCAGCCAGGCGTTCTCGGCGAACCGGGCGGCGTCCAGGATCAGGGGGACACCGTGCCGGCGGCAGAGTTCGGAGGTCCGCCGCAGGTTCTCCATGGAGACGGGCTGACCGCCACCGCCGTTGTTGGTGATGGTCATGACGACCGCGGCGACACGTGAGCCGGTCGTCTCGGTCAGCCCCCGCTCCAGGGCCTCGAGGTCGATGTTCCCCTTGAAGGGTTCCGAGCTGTCCAGGTTCCGCGCCTCGGCGCAGGGCAGGTCGCGGGCCACACAGCCCGCCAGCTCCACATTGGCGCGGGTGGTGTCGAAGTGCGTGTTGGACAGGACGGTGTCGCCGGGTTTGAGGAGATTGGAGAACAGGAGTCGTTCCGCCGCACGCCCCTGGTGGGCCGGCAGGATGTGGCTGAAGCCGGTCAGTTCCGCCACCGTGTCCCGGAAACGGTAGAAGGATCGCGAGCCCGCGTAGGACTCGTCACCGGCCATGCCCACGGCGAGCTGCGCCGAGGACAGCGCACCGGTCCCCGAGTCGCTCAGCAGATCGATGGTCACCTCTTCCGCGCGCAGATCGAACAGGTTGTAGTGCACTCGTTCGAGTGCCGTCTTGCGCTGCTGGGGGGTCGTGAGCGGGATAGGTTCGACGACCTTGATCCGGTACGGCTCCATCCTGATTTCTGCGCCTGCCTTTCCGTTTCCTACTGAGTGGAGGGTCTCGCGCGGCTCGGTACCCGCCGTGCGATGGGGGGAGAACGTCTGTTGGGGCGGCTGGGCCGGCAACGGCGGCCGTACCGCGTACGCCTCCGAGGAGATGTACGCGGTCACACGGGGTGGTCGGCCCCGCTCGTACACCAGCGCCAGATAGGCGATGAGCCCCACGCCTTCGTGCAGCAGCCGTGAGGTGACGGTGGCCAGCGACCGGTCGAGCGCCGCGGTGTCCATGCCGTGTCGGCGCAGCACAGCCACCGCTCGCGCATAGGCCTCCCCGTCGTGCCGGACGTAGTCCCTGACCGGCACGTGGAGGGTGAAGCCGCTCGGCAGACCGGTCCCGGACTCCGTGAAGGAGTGACAGGAGAGCACGGGGCGCCCCTCCAGCCGTACGCCCTTCCTGGCGCCCGAGTGCTGCGGCGAGCTGTCGAGACCCGCCGCGACCCGCAGGAACTCCCGTACGGTCTCGGGCCGTGGCCCGGGGTCCGTGCGGGGCAGTTCACCCGCGTCGGCGGCGGCCAGGTTCCGATGGGTGACGTAGACCTTCACCCGGGGCGTCTCCCAGTCCCCGAGGTCGAGGGCGAGGAACGGATAGCCGTCGGCCCGGGGCAGCGCGGCGAACGCCTGCCGGTGGCCGAGCCTGTCCAGCGCCTCACGCACCGTCTCGGCGGCCCGATCCGCCCCGGACGCCGCCGGGTTCAGATAGACCTTGACCTTGGGGACTCCGCCGGGCCGCAACTCCAGGGCCAGCCACAGCGCCAGCGGGCCCTCGGGGGCCGGCGGGAAGAACAGGTCCTCCAGCCGGTCGAGTTGGTCGGTGGCGAAGCCCCAGCGCTCCGCCATGGCCCGGACCACACGCAGTCCGACGCGCCCGTTCTCCGCCAGGCCTTCGGCGCCGTACCCCGGTTCCAGCAGCACGCGCAGGGTCGGGGGCGCGTCCGGCACGAAGGCGAGGGAGTACTCCACCGGCGTGTGGTCGTCGGACAGGAAACTCGGGTAGGACGGCGGTTCGTCCAACGGACGCTCCGCGACGGGACCGAGACAGTCGGTCAGAACACGCGCGTAGATCTCGCCGTCGGACGGTTCGAGACCCATGGCTTGGCACAGTCGGAGTAACTGGTCGGACACGTAACCGCCGAGCGGTTGCGTGTCCGTGACCGGTCCACTCCCTGTACGGGAGGTGATCATCGGCCCTCCCGTCGGGTCGGCCCGGGAAGGAGGGCAAAAAGATACCCGCCCGTGCGGGCGGGTATCTCGCCATCCAGCTTGTGTGGTGCGACGGGTATGGCGCGGGGGTCGAAGCTCCCTTGAGAGGTCCCCCGTCGGGGACGGAGCGTGGCTGCGGAGTGCTGTGCTGAAGTGGCGTCGATGGTCGAGGGCTCCACGACACCTCCTTAACTTGTGATCAACACGATTGCCGCGCTCTTCCCTACCCCTCCGGTTGAATATTGATGCAGTGCGAGGATGTTGGCGGCTGTTGCGTATCTCACGCTTTCCACCAGGAAAGGAACGAACTCCACAGCCCGCCACGCTCCTGCCGGCCCTGCGCACCTCCCTGGTCGCTGCGCGCCGTGGTCTCCGGGCGGTGCTGCGGATCGGGCTGCCGGGCGGCCCGTACGGGGGTGAAACGGGCCGGAAGCGCGGCGAGCGCCCGGTTGAAGGGACCCGGACGCCAGGTCAGACTGTCCTCGGGTACGGCCAGTTCGACGTCGGGCAGCCGGTTGAAGAGGTTCTCGATGGCCGTCACGGTGATGAGCCGGGCGGGGTCCTTGGCCGGGCAGGCATGCGGTCCCGCGCTCCACGCCAGGTGGGAGCGGTTGCTCGACGCGTGCCGGGACGCCGCGAGCGCCGGGTCGGTGTTGGCGGCCGCGAAGCTGACCAGCACGAGGTCGCCCGCCGCCAGCTTCTGTCCCCCGAACTCCATGTCGGCCGCCGGGTAGTGCGGCGCGTAGTTCGCCATGGGCGGGTTCTTCCACAGCGTGGTGTCGATGGCCTCTTCGATCAACCCGCCTGCCGCGTAGCGGTCGTTGGTCAGCAGCAGGTGCAAGGTGTTGGAGATGAGGTTGCGCAGTGGCTCCGCACCGGCGCCCAGGAGCAGGACGAGCTGGTGGGCCATCTCCTCGTTGGTCAGGCGCGCCTGATGCTGCATCAGCCAGGAGGTGACGTCGTCGCCGGGCCGGGACCGCTTGAGGGCCACCAGCTCGCCCACGGCCTGACCCAGTACCTCGTTCGCCTTCTCGGCATTCACACCGTCGAAAATGCCGGATATACCGAAGAGGACCCGGTCGCCGATCTCCGCGGGGCAGCCGAAGAGTTCGTTGAAAACGAAAAGCGGCAGCAGCTTGGCGTAGTCGTTGAGCAGATCGGCCGAGCCACGGGTGTGGAACTGGGCGATGAGGTAATTGGAGACCCGCTCGGCGCTCTGGCTCAGCCAATGCGAATCGACACGCGCGAAGCTGTCCGTGATCGCCTGCCGCAGCCGCATGTGCTCGGCCCCGTCACTGAACATGGCGTTGGGCCGGTACACCAGAAGCGGAAGCACCGGACTGTCCGGACTGATCTCACCTTCGTTGAAATCCCGCCAGCGACGCGAGTCCTTCCGGAAGGCACCCGCGTTCTGGAGCAGTTGGAGCGCCGCCGAGTAATCCGTGACCAGGGTCGCCTCGACACCGGGGGCGAGTTCGACCGGAGCCGTCGGCCCGTAGTGACGCATGTACTCGTAATAGGCTTGCGGATCCGCCGCGAACTCGGCCCCGTGCAGCGGCACCGGCTCACCCGTGGCATGAGCCGGGCAGCCGGGTGGTGGCACGGGGGCGGTGGATTCAGTGTTCATGCTTGCTCCTAGCGGGCACGGTCCTGCAAATAGTGAACGAGGGTGATCAGGGCGCTTGCTGATGAATTCTCGTCGCGAGCGTCGCAGGTGACGACCGGGGTGTCGGGGAGCAGGTCCAGCGCCTCACGCAGCGCCTCTTCGCCACGGATCGGCGTGCCGTCGAAGTGGTTCACGGCAATGGCGTAGGCGAGTCCGTACTGCTCGATCAGGTCGATGACGGCGAAGGAGTCCGCCAGCCGCTCGGGGTCGACCAGCACGAGCGCCCCGAGAGCGCCGCGTGCCATGTCCTCCCACATCTGCACGAACCGCTGCTGGCCCGGCGTACCGAACAGGTACAGCACGACGTGATCACTGATCGTGAGGCGTCCGAAGTCCATGGCCACCGTGGTGGTGGTCTTGCCGCGGACGCCCTTGAGGTCGTCGATCTCCTCGCCGGCCTGCGTCATCGTCTCCTCCGTGGACAGCGGAGGAATCTCCGACATCGTCCCGACGAAGGTGGTCTTGCCCACCGCGAAGTGCCCGACGATCAGGATCTTCACGGCGGTCTGCGCCGCTCCACCACGGACGTACGCCTTCTCATCCAAAACGGGCCCGGAGACCATCCAGCACCTCCTGAAGAATCTGCTCGTCGACCAGGCGGGCGCGCGCCACCGGCGCGCGCGTGATGAGGTAACCGCCTTCGGCGAGGGCGTTGAGAAGGATCTTCACCACGCCCATGGGCAGGCGCAGGTGTCCCGCGATCTCGGCGACCGAGAGGTAGCCGCCGGAGCACATCTCCAGCAGGCTCTGTTCCTCGGGGGAGAGCCGGGCCGGCCGCTGCTGATGGTCGGCGGCCGCCGTGACCAGCGTGATCAGGGAGAACTGGTCGCCGTCGGGGAGGTCCCGGCCATTGGTGATGACGTACGGCCGCACTAACTCCGCGGCCTCGGGCTCCTGCCGCTCGGAATCGGTCACTGGCGTGCGCCGATGTTCTCGCGCGGCGGAGTCGTCAGCGCCTTGCCCAGCTGGCCGACGAGCTGCTGCATACGGAAGGTGATCTCCCCCATCTCGATGTCGGGAGAGGCCGAGACCGCGAGGTACGCGCCGTCACCGGCGGAGATCAAGAAGACCCAGCCGCCGTCGAACTCGACGAGCGTCTGCCGCCACTTCAGATCGGACCCGTCGCAGAAGAACCCGATCGAGCGGCTCAGTGACTGCACCCCGCTCATCGCGGCGGCGACGGTGTCCGCGTGGTCCCTTCCGACCCCCTTCGAGGACGCCATCAAGAGCCCGTCGGCGGAGACCAGGACCGCGTGCAGAGCCCCGGGAATCTCCAGGACGCCGTCAAGCATCCATGACAGATCGTTGTTCACGAAACCTCATGCCCTTCGCTGCTTGCGTCATGTGCGTTGCTCGTGCGGCCCGCAGGCTCCGGGAGCGCGGCTCGACCGGACTGCGTGCCGCGCTGGAAGGCACCCATGATCGAGGCGGTCTCCTCTTCGGAGCGGATCGGGGTGCCCGTGGTCATGGGGACGCCCGTGGTTTCGGAACTCGGCGGCACGATGGCCATGGCCCGCCTGCGGCGGCGCTTGGGAAGACCGTCGGCGGTCGTGGACACCGCCGCGGCGGGTTCCGGGCCGCTCGGGTTCAGCGAGGGAACTGTGCTCACAGTCTGTGCTCGCTCCTTTGGTTGCGGCATGCTGGTGAGCAGCTCGTCCGGCAGCAGGACCACCGCTCGCACACCCCCGTAGGGAGAGGTCGAGTCGACGGACACCGTGAAGCCGTAGCGCTCACAGAGCACACCGATCACCGCGAAGCCGAACTGCGGAGGATTGCCGAGCCCGGAGACACCCGAGGCCCGCTCACTCGAAAGGAGTTTCGCCGCTCGGGCCTTCTCCTCCTCGTTCATGCCGACACCGGCGTCGTCGACGACGATGCAGATGCCCTTGGGTACGGCACGGACATTGATCTCGACACTGGTTTCCGGTGCCGAGTAGCTCGTGGCGTTGTCGAGCAGTTCGGCAAGGGCCAGCGCCACCGGTTCGACAGCCCGGTTGGTGACCGCGAAATCGACCTGCGAAAGAATTTCGACCCGCTGGAAGTGCCGGATCCTGCCCTGCGCGCTGCGGACCACGTCGTAAACCGACGCGACGTCACGCTGCCGTCCCAGCCAGCCTTCGCAGAGCACCGCGATGGACTGGGCGCGCCGCCCGAACTGCGAGTTCATGTGGTCGATTTCCAGGAGGTCCTGGAGAATCACCGACTCGCCGTACTTGCTCTGCAGTCTTGAAATAGCCAACTGCTGTTCGGCGGCGAGACCCTGAAGCGTCCGCATCGCCGATTTGAGCGCGGTTCTCGTTGCTTCCTCGGCTTGCTCCTGAGCCTTCTTCACCGAGGCTGAATATTGATTCTCAAGCTCAGCGTAGTGATCTCTGAGTTCTTGATTTCCCTGCCTTAAACTCCGCGCAGACCGCTTTCCGCGAATAATGGCGGTAGCTGCAAGCGGAGTACCAGCGATAAGAGCCCAGAGAGCCGGGTCCTGCATGTATTGCGTCATAAGACTCTCTTCAAGCGACTGACAGCCAGCTACTGAATTCCGTCAGCGCGGCGGGCCGACAGCCCACTGCGCAGGGTTTACCGGCCGGGCCGCACAGTTGGCCAGAAGAGTCGTTTGGCCGGAAGAGTCGTTTTGTGCCCATAGCCCGCTCGGCAAGTGCGGCGATCGTATCATCGCCCCAACTCGTGACGGACCGTCAATATGAGGAGTACTTGCGAACATTGATGAGTTGTCAGATCCTCAACGACATCCGAAAAGGGGGCTCTGCGGCTTTCGTCAATCGGTGCCCGGAGTGGGCAGCGGTGGGGGCGGGTCCCGCCGAGCGGGCGCAGGGGGACCCCACGCCCGCCGGGTTCGCGTTCAGTGCAGGTCGGCCGGCTCCTGGCTGTCGTCGAGGAAACCGCCCGACTGGTGCTGCCACAGCTTCGCGTAGGCACCTTCCGACGCGAGCAGTTCCTGATGCGTGCCCTGCTCGATGATGCGTCCGCGGTCCAGGACGACGAGCCGGTCCATGGTGGCGACCGTGCTCAGTCGGTGCGCCACGACGAGCGCCGTCCGGCCCTCCATGAGCCGCCACAGCGCTTCTTGTACGAGAATCTCGCTCTCGGAGTCCAGCGCGCTGGTCGCCTCGTCGAGCAGCAGGATCGGTGCGTCGCGCAGGATCGCCCTGGCGAGTGCGACCCGCTGGCGCTGCCCGCCGGACAGCTTGACCCCGCGCTCGCCCACCATGGTGCCGAAGCCGTCCGGCAGCGCGTCGGCGAACTCCGTGACATGCGCCGCCTCGGCCGCGCGACGGATCTCGGCCTCGGTGGCGTCCGGCCGGGCGAAGGCGATGTTGTCCCGCAGGGTGCGGTGGAACATCGCCGGGTCCTGCGGCACGTAGGCCATCAGTCCGCGCAGGTCCGCCTGGCGCAGCCTGCTGATGTCCTGGCCTCCGATCAGGATGCGGCCGGAGTCGATGTCCGTCATCCTCAGCAGCAGCCGGGCCAGCGTGGTCTTGCCCCCGCCGGACCGGCCGACGAGACCGATCTTCGCCCCGCTGGGCACCGCCAGGTCGAGTCCCTCGAAGAGCGGCTGCGCGCCCGCGTGGGCGAAGGTCACCTGCTCGAAGCGGACGTCGGCGGCCCGGGACAGCAGCGCTTCCGGCGCCTTGGGGTCGAGCACGGTCGGCGGCTTCAGCAGCAGTTCGGTGAACTGCGCGGCCTCCGTCATCGAGCTCTCCAGACGGCGGTAGATCTGGTTGAACTCGAACATGATCCGCGTCGCGTTGCTGTAGTACGTGAAGGCGACCACGACCGCCTCCACGCCGTGGCTGCCTCCGCCGAGCGCGACCGCGAGCAGCAGGCCCAGCGCGTTGGTCAGCACGGACATCGGCGCGACCAGTGTGTCGATGCGCAGGTTGCCGTAGTCCCACGACCTCAGCATGAGCCGCCGCGAGGCCGCGACACGGGACCGGTGCTCGGCGGCCTCGCGCTCCTCGGCGGCGAACGCCCGGACCGTGTCCATGTTCATCAGGCTGTCGGCGACATGGCCCGACACCCGGGCGATCGCCTCCTCGCGCTGGTCGACGAGCGCCTGACGGCGGCGGATGAGGGGCAACACGCACAGCCCCGTCAGCGCGATCATCGCCAGGAGCCCCACGACGAGCAGCGGTTCGTAGCGCCACAGCACCACCGCCCCGAACACCAGCGGCACGAAGCTGCCCACGACCTGGAACGTCATCGTGTCGACGAACTCCTCGAAGCGGGAGGCGAAGCTCAGCACCCGCTTGGTCAGTGACCCGGCGAAGTTGTCGTGGAAGAACGCGGCGTCCTTGGCGAACAGCTCGTCCATGCCGATGACGTACAACTGCTCGATGCCGAGGGCGTCGAGACGGTTCAGGCAGTGCAGGCCGAGGCGCCACAGCAGCTCCGCGAGCAGCAGGACGCCGCCGAAGCCGAGGACGTACGGCAGCGCCGAGCCGATGGAGATGCCGGAGTCGCCGGCGAGCCGGCCGACGAGCTTCGCGACGATCAGAGGCGCGATGTAGTTGATGCCGATGTTGCCGAGCGCGGGCAGCAGCATCGCGGGGGCGGTCAGCCGTCGGAGCCGGGCCAACTCCCGTCCGTAATAGCGAAGGGCGAGGAGCACCGAGCCTTTGCCCGGTGAACCCTCGCGCGATTCAGGCGATCCCATCCCAACCCTGTGTGGTCGTGCGGCAGCCTGCCGCGTGCTTCTCCGGGGAGATTCCGTTGCCTCAGTGGCCGTGTGGAGCTTCGGTTTCGAGTGAGCGCGTGCGCTCGGGTCGTCCTCCGACGGGCGGGGTACGACGACGGGCCCGCGGCGACACCCACGTGCGAGTACGGCGGGCCAGGAATCGCAGTGTCCCGCGAGGGCTCCCGCGCAGTCCAAGCGTTTTTATCGGCCAACGGCGCACGTCGCACGCCTGCGCGACCCGGCCGAACAGACGTGTGCCCTGAGCCGAGGCGGCCCGATCACCCCTGCCTCGATGCGCCCAGGTGTCTCTTTCCGACCCTGCCGACCGGGACTTTCTTTTGCCCTTCGCGGTCACGGCCGCGGCTCTCTTCGACAAGCACGTCCTGCCCGTCGCCACCGGTCTCTGCTTCGCTGCCTTCGGCGGGCCGTTCCTGGTTGGCCGGCCCCTGGACCGTTACGGATGCCGCGGCGTGCGGTCGTTCATGGCCATCAGCGCACCGCCGCGAGCTTCGTGCCGGTGGCCGCCTTCGCGCCGGAGAGCTCGGTCCGTGAGGCGGGCGGCCGGTGTGGACCGTCCTGCCGGGCACCTCCGCAGATGCTCGTACTGCGAGCCGCCCGTCACCTGGCAGCTCCCGGAGGGCCATGAAGGAGCGGACACGAAAAAGCCGTCCTCTCATTCCTGAGAAGACGGCCTCCGACCTGCTGTGAAGCTGGTCGGGACGACAGGATTTGAACCTGCGACCCCTTGACCCCCAGTCAAGTGCGCTACCAAGCTGCGCCACGTCCCGTTGCCCGTCTGACCTGGGGTTTCCCCTGGTTGAACGCGCACGGAAACAATACCGCACTCGGGGCGATGGTCGCGCATCCGTTTATTCGGGGCCGACCGGGGCGCGGGACCACGGGGCCGGGCGGGGGAAGACTTCGGGGCGGCACTTGACCTGAAGTTTGGTTGAGGTTGCACGATCGTCGGCATGACGATCATCGAGACGGAACGCCGCCACCAGTACCAGGACCTGCCCCGCCTGATGGGGCTGATGACCGGCGACGAGAAGCACGGACCGGCGGCGACGTCCACGCTGGACGCGCTGTGGGTGCTCTACGACCGGGTGCTGCGGGTCGGGCCCGAGCGGATGGACGATCCGGAGCGGGACCGGTTCCTGCTCTCCAAGGGGCACGGGCCCATGGCGTACTACGCGGTGCTCGCGGCCAAGGGCTTCGTGCCCGTGGAGTGGCTGCCGGACTTCGGCGCGTACGACTCACCGCTCGGACACCACCCGGACCGGGTGCTGGTACCCGGCGCCGAGATCGGCAGCGGGTCGCTGGGCCACGGACTGCCGATCGCCGTCGGCACCGCGCTGGGCCTGCGCGCGCAGGGGCTGGACAAGCCCCGTGTGTGGGTCCTGATCGGCGACGCGGAACTGGACGAGGGCAGCAACCACGAGGCGATCGCGTACGCCGGGCCGGCAGGTCTCGACCGGCTGCACACCGTGGTGATCGACAACTCCTCCGCCAGCCATGCCCGGTCCGGCGGTATCGCCGCCCGGTTCGAGGCCGCGGGCTGGTCCGCCCTGCCCGTCGACGGCCGTGACCACGAGGCGCTGTACGCCGCCTTCACCGCGCCCCACCCGGGACGCCCGCACGTGGTGGTCGCCCGGGTCGAGCCCAAGTCCGCCTGAGACACCCGAGACGTCTGAGGCACCCGACGCCCCTGACGCACCTGACGCACCTGAGACATGCAAGGCATCTGCGGCTCCGGACGCTCCCTCTTCTCATCCCGTACGCCCCCGAAAGGACCCCCTTCCTTGGACACCATGCGTGATCGTTTCGCCCCCGTCATGACGCGGCTGCTCGACGAGGACCCTCGGGTCGCGGTCGTCCTCGCCGAGATCGGCAAGGACGGTTTCACGGAAGGCCGGCGCAGGCATCCCGATCGGGTGATCAACGTCGGGATCCGTGAACAGCTCCTGGTCGGGGCGGGCGCGGGCCTGGCGCTGACCGGTCTGCGGCCCGTCGTGCACACCTTCGCCAGCTTCCTCGTCGAGCGGCCGTTCGAGCAGGTCAAGCTGGACCTCGGACACCAGGACGTGGGCGCGGTGCTGGTGAGCGCGGCCGCGTCCTTCGACTGGCCCGCTGGAGGCTTCACTCACATGGCACCCGGCGACGTGGCCCTGCTCGACACGCTGGACGGCTGGACCGTGCACGTTCCCGGCCATCCGGACGAGGCCGAGCAGCTGCTGCGGCGGGCGGTCGCCGCCGGGGACGACAAGGTGTACGTGCGGTTGTCCGTGCAGTCCAACGCGCAGGGCCTGCCGGTCGACGGAGCCCGCTTCCGTACCGTCCGGGAAGGACGCGCAGGGGTCGTCGTCGCCGTCGGACCGATGCTCGACGCCGTACTCGCCGCCACGGAGGGACTCGACGTCACCGTCCTGTACGCGGCCACCGTGAGGCCCTTCGACGGGCAGACCCTGCGCCGCGCCACGGAGGCGGCGGGCACCGACGTCGTCCTCGTGGAGCCGTATCTGGCCGGTACGTCCACGGCCGCCGCGGGCGACGCGCTCGCCGACGTACCCCACCGTGTCCTCGGCCTCGGCGTGCGCCGACGTGAGCTGCGCCGGTACGGAACCGTCGACGAGCACCTGACCGCGCACGGCCTCGACGCGGGATCCCTCCGGGAGCGGATCGGCGGCTTCCTGAGCGCCTCGGGCCGACCGCGCCCCTGAGTCCGCCCCCCGTGCGGACACGCGCGGCCCCGTGCGGACCCGCGTGTCAGTGGCCCTTCGGAAGTCCCAGCTCCGGGTAGGCGTCGAGCAGCCGGGGCGGAGCCGCCTGGCGCCAGGAGTCGGCCAGGATGTCGCGGAGTTCGTCGCCGTCCTCCAGGGCGGCGAGCCGGACCCTGACCCAGGCGAAACCCGCTTCGTGGTCGGCGATCCAGAACTTGCCGGGCTCCGCCAGGACGAGTTCGTCGCGCTCCTCCTTCGGGCAGCGCACCGCGATGGACGTCTCCTCCTCGGGCAGCGTGGCGAACATCTTCCCCGCGACCCGGAAGGTGGGCATGCTCCAGGCGATCTTCTCCGTGGTGTCCGGCAGGGAGAGGGCGGTACGGCGTACATCGTCGGCATCCGGCATGGGAGGCACGGTAGCCAAAGACACTGACATCGACGGGGGTCGGCGGGTTCGGGCGCTCCCGGCTCCCCGCCCGAGATGGTCGATGATTGAACCAGCTGCAATCGGATCGATACTGACCGTAATATTTTTCGAGCACCGGCTGCACGTTCGGGTCAGCCCGAACGCTTCATGGGTGGAGGCGGATGGTGCCTCTGGTGCCGGGGTGGGGACACGGCACCTTCGATCAGCACAGGTACTGGGGAGGACCCCGTGCAGCAGAGCGCTGCCGCGTGGTTGTTCGAGATCGCGCTTGGCATGAGGGTGTTCGGCCCGGACGTCGTCCGCGGCTGCCGTCGGCTCCTGACGGCCGGCGTACGGATCGGCATCACCGGACTGACCGGCACCCGCGCCCCGTCCCGCGCCGCCGGGTCGACCCGGGACGTCCCGTGAACGGCGACGGCGGGCCGGAGGAGACCGGCGGGGCCGTCGGCGCACCGCGGGTGGTACCCATCGACCAGTGGGACCCCACCGTGCAGATGGCGTACTGGGGTTTCCACCACCAGCGCCGCCAGGACTACATGCGCTACGCCTATCTCCAGCTCGGCTCCGACGCCGACGCGGAGGAGGCCGTGGACCTGACCTTCGACCAGGTCATGGACCGCTGGCCGCGGATGCTGCGGATGGAGAACCTGGAGGGCTACGCCTGGACGATCCTCAAGCGCCGCATCATCGACATGCACCGCAAGCGCCGGCGCCGCCCGGAGCTGATGGAGATCGCCGCCTTCGAGGCGGCGCTCGCCGATCCGGCCGAGGATCCGTACGACACGCTCACCGACGCCATCGCCCTGTATGTCGCGGTCGGCTCCCTGAGCGAGCGGCAGCGGGACGCGATCCTCCTCTACTACGGCATAGGTTTCACGGCCGCCGAAGCCGCCGTACTCATGGGCAACGAGGAGGCCACCGTCCGCTCCCAGCTCCGCACCGGCCGGCGGCGCCTCGCCACCCTGCTCAAAGTCCGCTGCCCGGAGCACTCCGACGGGAAGAACCCCTGATGAGCACCCTGCCGTCCGACCGCCGCACCGTCGACGACCTGTTGGCCAAAGCGCGTACGCAGGATCGTTACGCCGACTACGACCTCGCGGCCTCCGAAGCCCGTCTGCGCAGTCGTCAGGCGGCCCGGCACCGCCCGCGCAACCCCGATGCCGCGCTCGTCAGAGCCGTGTGGACCACCCCCGAGGACGACCGCACCCCGGACGCGGACCGCGCCTGGTGGGACCTGAACGCCGTGAGCCTGCTGGTGCTGTTCGGGCCGGACGCCGACCGTCATCTGAGCGAGTTCATCGACAGCCAGTACGCGGACAAGACCGGCGCTCTGGTCTTCGCGTGTCTGCTGCACGTGGCGGGCGACAGCAGCGGGGCGCGCTTCTGGTGGCGCTTCGCGGCCGGGGTCGGCCACCAGGTCGCCGAGTACTGCCTGTTCCTCGAACACGCCCACAGCGGTGAGTACCACGACGCCGACCACTGGCGCATCCAGCTGGTACGCGAGCACTTCGAACCCACCTACATGTGCGGCGACCGCGTCACCGCGCCGTTGGTCGATCCGGCGTTCATCGACCACGTCCACCCGCACATCGCCCGCCTGCACCACCCGGAGATCGGCATCGTCCCGCTCCCCAGGCCACCTCTCGTGAAGGAGCTGCGCCACCTGACCTCCCTGTTGTAGCCGCGGAGGGAGCGACGGGCTCTTCACACGCCGGGGACCGTCGCTCCCACCCGCTTGTAGAAGATCGTCGTCGGGCGCAGCTCGCCCGACGGCGTCGCCGCGTAGTCGGGTATCGCCCCGAGCCGGGTCCAGCCCGCGGAGCGGTAGAGGGACTCGGCGGGGCTGTCGGTCTCGGTGTCCAGGTGCAGGAGGGTGATTCCGGCGGTGGCGGCCGCGTGCTCGGCGGTGGTCAAAAGGCCCCGGCCGAGGCCCTGTCCGCGGCCGTCGCGGTGCACCATCAGCTTCACCAGCTCGGCGCGGTGGCGGCTGTTGGGTTTGTCGGGGAAGACGAGGCTGACGGTGCCCAGGATCCGGTCCGCGGTGTGCGCCACCCACACGGCGAGGCGTCCGGCCGACACCGCGTCCACGCGCTCCTCCCACCAGGCGACGGCCGTCGCCGGCGCCAACGGGGCGAGGAAGCCGATCGAGGCCCCATCCTCCACGGTGTCGATCAGCAGCTCGGCCAACTCGCCCACCGAGGCGCGAAGGCGCGGAGCGTCCAGCCGGGAGACGGTGATCACGGCAGCACCACCAGCAGCGCGTACCGTGCGCCCTCGGGGCCGGGACACCGGAAGCGGGTGGGCCCCCACACCCGCAGCCTCAGACAGTCCCCGGCGTCTAGCCGGTGTTCGACGTCCTGCACGGTCACCTCCAGCGTTCCGTCGAGGACCCAGATGTGCTGCTCAAGGCCGGGCACGGGAGGCCGGTCGTAGGCGATGTCGGCGCCGGCCCCAAGGCGCCCCTCGACCAGTTCGCCGCGCAGCCCGGCGTGCGGCGGGGACACCGATCGCCGTACGAATCCGGAGGCTTCGTCGGCCCAGACCGTCTGGTCGGCCGCCCGCACCACCGGGGCGGGCTCCGCCTCGACCTCGCTGAGCAGCTGCGACATGGTGCGTCCGTACACGGCGCACAGCCGGTTCAGGAGCGAGGCCGTGGGGCTGATCTCGGCCCGCTCGGCGCGGGACAGCGTGGAGCGGCTCACCCCGCTGCGCTCCGCCAACTCACCGAGGGACCAGCCACGTTCGGAGCGCAGCTCGGCCAGCCGGGCCCCGAGCCGGACATCGACGACATCGAGCTCCCCATCGTTTCCCATATTCGGGATATTATCTCAGATACGAGAACAGGGGGCCTCGCCGACCGCTCCCCTCCGACCACTCCCCTCAGTCCACCGTCGCGGCCTCCGCCAGCGCATCCAGCACCGGGCGGATCAGCGGATGCCCCTCCGCGCCCCGGCGTACGGCGGCGAAGACCCGGCGCGTGGGCGCGACGCCGTCGACCGGTCGGACCTGCACGCCCGTGAGGTCCATGCCGCGCAGGGCGGAGCGAGGCACCAGGGCCACACCCGCG
Organism: Streptomyces sp. NPDC107454; assembly: GCF_055582885.1. Classification (NCBI taxonomy): domain Bacteria; kingdom Bacillati; phylum Actinomycetota; class Actinomycetes; order Kitasatosporales; family Streptomycetaceae; genus Streptomyces; species Streptomyces sp. NPDC107454. The sequence goes on from NZ_JBVJPA010000003.1 coordinate 60,375, forward strand.
TCGGCCGAGGCGAGGGCGACGACAGCCCGGAAGTCGTCGGAGGAGTGTTCGAGACGGGGTTGGAATCCGGCGTTCTCGCAGGCCAGGACGACCACGTCATGACAGGGGTTGCCGGGGTACGGGCCGATCCACGGGTCCTTGGCCAGCTCGGCGAGCGGGACCTCGGCGGCGTCGGCGAGCCGGTGGCCGAGCGGGACGACCGCGTCGAAGGGCTCGGCGTACAGGGCTACGGGGGTCAGGCGCGGGTCGTCCGCGTCCGGGGCGCCCCGGTACTCGACGGCGACCGCGATGTCGACCTGCCGGTCGAGCACCATGGGCAGGCTGGCGTCGCCCTCGGCGTCCTGGACGCGGACGTGGATGCCGGGTGCCGTGCGGGCGAGCCGGGCCAGCGCGGGGGCCACCACCAGGCCGATGCCGGTCGCGAAGGAGGCGACGGTGACCGTGCCCGCCGAGCCCGCACTGTATGCGGCCAACTCCGCCTCGGCACGCTCGAGTTGAGCCAGCACCTCGTTGGTGTGGCTGAGCAGGATCTCGCCGGCCGGAGTCAGCCGTACGCCCTTGGCGCCGCGCTCGACGAGACGGTGGCCGGTCTCCTGCTCCAGCGCGGTCAGCTGCTGGGAGACGGCCGAGGGGGTGAGATAGAGCGCGGCGGCCGCCGCCGTGACCGTGCGGTGGTCGGCCACCGCACGGAGGATGTGGAGCCGCCGCGCTTCGATCATGCGACCGATTCTCTCAGGTCACAGGCGTCTTTCAGCCCTCGAGCTCCGCGCGGGCCGACACGAACGCGTCCACCGCCCGGTTCACGTCCTGCGTCGAGTGCGCGGCCGAGAGCTGGACCCGGATGCGGGCCTGGCCCTGCGGGACGACCGGGTAGGAGAAGCCGATCACGTAGACGCCGCGTTCCAGGAGGAGCTCCGCCATGCGTCCGGCGACGGACGCGTCGCCGATCATGACGGGGGCGATCGCGTGGTCACCGGGGAGGATGTCGAAGCCCTCCGCGGTCATCCGGGAACGGAACAGCGCGGTGTTCTCGGCGAGGCGGATGCGCAGGTCGTCGGCCGACTCCAGCAGGTCGAGCACCTTCAGGGAGGCCGCCGCGATCACCGGTGCGAGCGTGTTCGAGAAGAGGTACGGGCGGGAGCGCTGGCGCAGCAGCGCGACGATCTCGGCGCGGGCGGCGACATAGCCGCCGGAGGCGCCGCCCAGCGCCTTGCCGAGGGTGCCGGTGATGATGTCGACGCGGTCCATGACGCCGTGCAGCTCGGGGGTGCCACGGCCGCCGGGGCCGACGAAGCCGACGGCGTGCGAGTCGTCGACCATGACCATGGCGTCGTAGCGGTCGGCGAGGTCGCAGATCTCCTTCAGGGGCGCGACATAGCCGTCCATCGAGAAGACGCCGTCGGTGACGATCAGCCGGCGGCGCGCGTCGGACGCCTCCTTGAGCTGGGCCTCCAGGTCGGCCATGTCGCGGTTGGCGTACCGGAAGCGGCGCGCCTTGGAGAGGCGGATGCCGTCGATGATCGAGGCGTGGTTGAGGGCGTCGGAGATGACCGCGTCCTCGGCGCCGAGGAGGGTCTCGAAGACGCCGCCGTTGGCGTCGAAGCAGGAGGAGTAGAGGATCGTGTCCTCCTGGCCGAGGAACGCGGACAGGCGCGCTTCCAGCTCCTTGTGCACCTCCTGCGTACCGCAGATGAAGCGGACGGACGCCATGCCGTAGCCCCAGCGGTCGAGGGCCGCGTGGGCGGCGGCGACGACCTCGGGGTGGTCGGCGAGGCCGAGGTAGTTGTTCGCGCAGAAGTTGAGGACCTCGCCGGGGCGGCCGCCCGCGGTGACGCTCACGGTCGCGGACTGCGGGGTGCCGATGACGCGCTCGGGCTTGTGCAGACCGGCGGCGCGGATCTCGTCGAGGGTGGTGCGGAGGTCGTCGCGCACGGAGTCGAACATGGAGGGGCTCCTAGGGGGTTACGCGGTTCGGAGTGGCTCTTGCGGACGCTCACGCGCTCCAGTCGAGGATGACCTTGCCGCCACGGCCGCTCGCGGCGTCCGCGAAGGCCGCCTCGTAGTCGCGGTAGCCGTAGCGGCCGGTGATGACCGGCGCGAGGTCGAGGCCGCCTTCGAGGAGGACGGACATCGCGTACCAGGTCTCGAACATCTCACGGCCATAGATGCCCTTGATCGTGATCATGGACGTGACGATCCGGGACCAGTCGACCGGGAACTCCTCGGCGGGCAGGCCGAGCATCGCGATCCGGCCGCCGTGCGTCATGTTGGCGATCATGTCGCGCATCGCCTCGGGGCGGCCGGACATCTCCAGGCCGATGTCGAAGCCCTCGCGCAGGCCGAGGGCGCGCTGCCCGTCGGCGATGGTCGACTCCGCGACGTTCAGCGCGAGGCTGGCGCCGATCTTGCGGGCGAGGTCGAGGCGCTCCTCGCTGACGTCGGTGATGACGACGTTGCGGGCACCCGCGTGCCGGGCCACGGCCGCGGCCATCAGACCGATCGGGCCCGCGCCCGTGATGAGGACGTCCTCGCCGACCAGGGGGAAGGACAGCGCCGTGTGCACCGCGTTGCCGAACGGGTCGAAGATCGCGGCGACGTCGAGGTCGACCGGGACGCGGTGCACCCACACGTTGGCGGCGGGCAGAGCCACGTACTCGGCGAACGCGCCGTCGCGGCCGACGCCCAGGCCGACCGTGGCGCGGCACAGGTGACGGCGCCCGGCCAGGCAGTTGCGGCACTTGCCGCACACAAGGTGCCCCTCGCCGCTCACGCGGTCGCCCGCCTTGATGTCGGCGACGTCGCGGCCGGTCTCGACGACCTCTCCGACGAACTCGTGACCGAGGACGAGCGGCGTGCGGATGGCCTGCTGCGCCCAGCCGTCCCAGTTGCGGATGTGCAGGTCGGTGCCGCAGATCCCGGTCCTGAGGACCTTGATCAGTACGTCGCCGTGGCCGATCGCCGGTTCCGGGACGTCCGTCAGCCAGAGCCCGGGCTCCGCCTTCTCCTTGACCAGCGCCTTCAAGCTGCGGCTCCCGTGGTGAGGTCCCGGAGCAGGGCACGCCGAAGGGGCCCGTACCGGGGAGAGGGGTGATTTCCCGGAGAAATCTGCCGCACGGGGGCGCCGTTGGTCCATCGAGGATTTCTTAAGCGCGGCCGCAGCTTTCCTTCACGCCTCCGGCCGCGGGCGTCAGATCCCCCCGGTGTCCGCCCTGCGCTCGATCCGCTCGACCAGTTCCGCCGCCATCGACTTGATGGTCTCCAGGCCCGCCTTCCCCCACGGGCGCGGTTCGAGGTCGACGACGCAGATCGTCCCGAGGGCGATGCCGGTGTGGTCGATGAGCGGGGCCCCCAGGTAGGAACGGACGCCGATCTCGTCGACGACCGGGTTGCCGGCGAACCGCGGGTAGTCGCAGACGTCCTCCAGGACCAGCGCCTTGCGGCGGACCACCACATGGGGGCAGAACCCGTAGTCGCGGGTCATGTAGCGCCCGACGACCTTCACGGTGCCGTCCGGGGCGGCCCGGAGCGGCCGGGCGACCGAGACGTTTCCGTCCGGGGTGTGCAGGCCCGCGAAGAACTGCCGGTTCTCGTCGATGAAGTTGACCATCGAGTACGGCACCGCGGCGACCTCGGCGAGCCGGTCCGCGAAGGCGTCGAAGGCGGGTTCCGTGTGCTCCCCCAGACCCAGTCGGCGCAGCCGGCCGACCCGGGCGGGGGCGTCCTTGTCCTCCGGGGTCAGCAGCAGACGACCGGCCGGGCGCGGCGGGTCGTAACTCATCTACGGGCTCCCTGGTGTGGGGCGGGCGTCATGGTGTGTGGGCTCCGTGGCGGGGGACGTGGGACGGGTGCGGGCTCAGCGGTCGAAGGCGTACGCCGGTTGCGGGCTCAGCGGATGGGTGCGTGCGTCGGTGCGTGGGCGAGGAGGTGGCGGACCAGGGTGAGCAGGGTCTGCACGCCGGAACTGGAGATCCGGGCGTCACAGCACACGATGGGGATCTCGGGGTCGAGGTCGATGGCCGCGCGCACCTCCTCGGGGTCGTAGCGGAAGGCACCGTCGAACTCGTTGACGGCGACGATGAAGCCGAGACCGCGCTGCTCGAAGAAGTCGACGGCCGCGAAACAGTCCTCCAGGCGACGGGTGTCGGCGAGGATCACCGCACCGAGGGCGCCCTCGGACAGCTCGTCCCACATGAACCAGAACCGCTGCTGCCCGGGTGTGCCGAACAGGTACAGGACATGTTCCGGATCGAGGGTGATGCGGCCGAAGTCCATCGCCACGGTGGTCTCGACCTTGTTCTCGATGCCGTCGAGATTGTCGGTCGCGGCGCTGACCGTGGTGAGCAGCTCCTCCGTGCTGAGCGGCGCGATCTCGCTCACCGCGCCCACGAAGGTCGTCTTGCCGACCCCGAACCCTCCGGCCACCAGGATCTTCAGCGCGGTGGGGAAGGGATCAGAGCTGTCGTCGTAGTCCATCGAGCACTGCCTCCAGAAGAGACCGGTCAGTGGGGTTGTGGTGGAACTCGGGCGGCTTGGTGGTCAGTGCCCCGCAGTCGACGAGGTCGGAGAGCAGCACCTTGGTGACCGCCGCGGGCAGCTTCAGGTGTGCGGCGATCTCCGCGACCGAGACGGGCGCCCGGCACAGTTCGAGTGCCTGGGTGTGCTCGGGGCCCAGGTAGCCCAGAGGTGTTGCCCCGGTGGCCATCACCTGCGACAGCAGGTCGAGGGCGGTGGTCGGCCGGGTCCGGCCGTTGCTGACCGTGTAAGGGCGCACCAGCCGTCCGGCCGCGTCGTCGAGCCAGGGCCCGTCGCCGGCCGCGGCCACGCTCAAGGCCTCATCGCCGGCGGTTCCACGGCGGCCTGCCGGGGCGCGGTCATCAGATACGGACGGACGCTCTTGACCAGCATGGCCATCTCGTAGCCGAGCACCGCCGCGTCGGCCTCGCGGCCGGCGAGCACGGCGAGACAGGTGCCGGAGCCCGCGGTGGAGACGAACAGCAGGGTCGAGTCGAGTTCGACGACGACCTGGCGTACGTCACCGCCGTCGCCGAAGCGCACGCCCGCACTGCGGCCGAGCGAGTAGAGGCCGGAGGCGAGCGCCGCCATGTGGTCGGCGCTGTCCGGGTCGAGTCCGTGGACCGACTTCACGAGTCCGTCGCAGGAGAGGAGTACCGCGCTGTTCGTGTGCGGTACGCGCTGTACGAGGCCGCTCATCAGCCAGTCGAGATCGGATACATGGGCGTGGGCGGTCGGCGCGTCGCTCGCCATGGTGGATCGACTCCTTGAAGTACGAAGGTCTGCCGGAGCGGAGGGTGTGGGGGTGCGGAAGGGCGTGCGGGTGGGGGTCGTCAGGGGGGTGGTCATCCGGCCGTTGTGCTCCCGTCGTGCCGGGCCGTGTGGTCGTGTCCGGGCGCGGGTGCGTTGTCGCGGGTCCCGTGCGCCTCGTGCGGGGCGGGCGCGTGCGCCGCGCGGGTGTCGGCTATGCGGGGCGCGCCGCCCGTGGACGTCTGGTCGACGCGGATCACATCCAGCGGCGGCAACGGGTCCAGGTGCCGCAGGTCCGGGTGCGGCGGGTCCCGGTGCAGCAGGTCGGGGTGCGGCAGATCGGGGTGCGGCCGCTCCATGTGCGGTGCTCCGCTGTGCGGTGCCTCCGTGCGCCGTTCCTCGGCGTGCTGGGCCTCCGCGAGCCCGATCCCCCGCTGGAACGCCGCCATCAGGCCGGGGTCGTGGCCGACGACCTGCTCCGGGTCCTGGCGGGGCACGGGCCCGTCGCGCAGTTGGGGTGCGATGTGCTCCTGGGCGCGTCGTCTGGGCAGTTGGGGCTTGCCCATGGTGCCGCGCACCGCGCCGTTGCGGGGGGTGGGCGGCATCGCCGCGTTCTCCGCGACCACGGGCCGGTCGCCGGGGCGGATACCGGGCAGGGCCTCGGCCGGGTTGGGCCGCTCCGCTCGGGCGCCGCGCACGGGGAGCGGCGCCGGGCCGCTGCCGCCCGTGCCCAGCGCTGCGGGCGGCAGCTGGTCCCGCTGCGCCTGCCGCGGCACGGAGGCCACCGTCGCACCGGCGGACGGCACGAGCGCGGTCGGCCCTGCCTGTGGTCCGGCGGGCGGACGCGGACCGCCGGCCTTGGGTTGCTGGGCCTGCTGGGCCTGCTGGGCCTGCTGGGACGGTGCTTGCGATACGTCGCCGACGGCGCCCGGCGCCGCGCCCAACAGCGCCTGCGGTACGACGAGTACGGCCTGGACACCACCGTAGATGTTGCTCTGGAGCCGTACGTGGATGCCGTGCCGCCGGGCGAGCTGGGACACCACGAACAGACCGATCCGGCCGTCCTGGAGGAGGCTGGCGACATTCACCTGATCGGGGTCGGTGAGCAGCGCGTTCATCTTGTTCTGTTCGCCCAGGGGCATGCCGAGGCCCCGGTCCTCGACCTCGACCGCGAGGCCGGAGGTGACGAGATTGACGCGCAGCAGGACTTGGGTGTGCGGGGCGGAGAACACCGTGGCGTTCTCGACGAGTTCGGCCAGCAGGTGGATGACGTCGGCGACGGCGTGCCCGCGCAGGGTGCCGTCGATCGGGGGCACCAGTTTGACCCGCGAGTACTGCTCGACCTCGGCGATCGCGGACCGCAGCACCTCGGTCATGGAGACGGGGTTGCTCCACTGGCGGCGTGAGACGGCGCCGCCGAGCACGGCGAGGTTCTCGGCGTGCCGGCGGATGCGGGTGGCGAGGTGGTCGACGTGGAAGAGGCCCTTGAGCAGATCCGGGTCCTCGATCTCGTTCTCCAGCTCGTCGAGGATCGAGATCTCGCGGTGCACGAGGGACTGAAGCCGCCGCGCGAGATTGACGAAGACCTCGACCTTCTGCTCGCTGCCCGCCTGGCTGGAGAGTTGAGCTGCCTGCACGACGGCGGTGACGGCGCCGTCGTGCGCGCGGGAGAGGTCGGCGGCGAGCAGCTCGAACTCGTCGGCGTCCGGCTCGGGCCGTCGGCGCGGCTTGGGCGTGGGAGGGCTCTCGCCCCGGCGCAGGCCCTCGACGACGGCGCGCAGGTCGGCCTCGGTACGCGCGCTGCCACGGCGCAGGGCGCCGATGCGCTCCCGCACGGACGTGGCGGCCCGCTCGGCGCCCACGGCGGCGATCAGGATGCCCGCGAGGGCCACGCACCCGGCGCCGGCGAGCACCGCCCACAGGACTACGCCGGGGCGTGCGCCGGTGGAGCGGACGGTGAACAGCACGGCCGCACAGCCGCTGAGCGCCACCGCGATCGGCGGCAGGACCGCCAGGCGCAGCAACTGGGGCCGTAGCCGGGCCTCGGGCTGCGGGTGGACCGTGCGGGCGACCGGCCGCCCGTGCCGCCCGCCCTCACGGCGGTCTGCGCGTGCGGCCGGTGCGCGGAGGTGAGACATCTGCGTCCTCGTACTGGTGCGTCGGGGGCCACGGGGGGCTCCCGCGGGTCTGCGCGACTCGGGCGTGCGCCATCGCGATGCCGGTCGAGAGAGCCGAAAAATTCGGCCCCGCGTCGCCCGACGGCAACTGACAGTAGTCGCCAAGCCATCATGTGCGGTGGGCAGTTGACAAACTCCCCCGGAAGGCGTCCCGCTCTGGTATGAGGCCTCGCACGGCAGACCGATATCCCCGTCGGACGCTTGTTCCCTTGCGTCACCGATCCGATCAGAGCTGGTCAGAACCGGTCGCGAACAAACGGCGAGGGCCGGGGAGCAGCTCGCTCCCCGGCCCTCGCCGTCGATCGGACATTCAGGAAATTCAGCTCGCTGGCACCGTCTCCGGCTCTCCGGTGCCTTCGGAAGCTTCACCCACGACATCACCCGGAGTGCTGGAAACGGAGGCATTCGCTCCGGATTTTTCGACGACGGGCCAGCCACCCCTCGGCAGCACGGCCACACCGCGCCACCAGGGCTCGGCCGGGACGGTCTCCGCGGTGGGCTCGAAGGGCTGGCCGGGGCGGGGAAGCGCGACACGGGCGCCCACCGCGTGCGCGGCTGCCATCGTGCCCTCGCCGGGCTCCACCCACGGGTGGGTCGCCAGGTTGAACGTGGCCCAGTGGATGGGCAGCATCACACCGGTGGGCCGCCCGCCCTGGAGGTCCAGGTGGGTACACATGCCCTCCTCGGGCGTCATGTGGATGTCGGGCCAGAACTCGCTGTACGCCCCGATCTGGATCATCGTGATGTCGAACGGGCCGTGCTCGGCGCCGATGTCCTTGAAGCCCTCGAAGTAGCCGGTGTCCCCGCTGTGGTAGATCCGGTGCTCGTCACCCGTCACCACCCAGGAGGCCCAGAGCGTGTGCTGGGTGTTGCGCAGGCCGCGGCCGCAGAAGTGCCGGGCGGGTGTCGCGGTCAGGGAGATGCCGCCGACCTTGGTGCTCTCGTTCCAGTCCAGCTCGCGCACGCGGTCGGGCGAGACGCCCCAGTGCTCCAGGTGAGCGCCGACGCCGAGCGGCACCGCGAAGACCGTGTCCGTGTCGGCCAGGGCCTTGTTGGTGGGCAGGTCGAGGTGGTCGTAGTGGTCGTGCGAGATGACGACGACGTCGACCGGGCCGAGCGCGGCGAGCGGCAGGGGCACCGGGTGCAGCCGCTTGGGCCCGACGAAGTTGAAGGGGGAACAGCGCTCGCCCCATACGGGATCGAACAGCACCCGGTGCCCGTCTATCTCGGCGAGCACACTGGAGTGCCCCATCCAGGTGATCCGCAACCCGCTCGCCGCGGGCTTGGCGAGGTCGGCGAGCGTCGTGGGATACACCGGCACCGTGCCCGCGGGGGCGCGGTGAGCGCGCTCCTCCTTGCGAAAGAAGACCTTCGCGAACTCGAGCATGGAGCCGTCGGGGCGGGTCCGGGCACTCACCGGGTTCTGGAAGACACCGTCCGCGAAATTCGGAGATCTGCGGATACGCTCCATGCGCTCACCGCCGGGGTCCGCGCCGAAGGCGGCGGGCTGCAACGCGCGGAGCCCGGAGCTCAACGTACGGAAACCGGTCACGGTACCTCCAAGTGGAGTCGGTCAGGCCTCCCATTATGGTCGGCCCCTCTGACAGCGCCGGGTCGACGGTGTCACAGCGCGATGTCCCCGGTACACACCGCGAGGTCCGGTCCGGGCCGCCCTGGTGCGAGCCGCCTGGGGGTGACATACCTGGGGCCCGGAGTCACATCAGGCGGCCCCCATGACCCGCAATTCCCTAACCCCGCGGCGCACGCTCTTCTTCCGCTCCATGGAGTGACAGTCGAAGCGCCCCTGCGGGAAGGACCTCGCCGGCCCTCGCCCCCAGGCTCACTACTGATGATCCGTTCAGTAAATTGACAGACTTCGGGGTCCCTCCCGATACTGAATGGCCATTCAGTAAAGAAACCGGTGGGTCTTCGGTCGCGCCGCTCATTCCGCACCTGGAGGCACCATGGAGGCCGACCTGAGCACCGACCTGCGCACGGACTCGCGCACCGGCGTGCTCACCGGTGGCGAAGCCCTCGTCCGGGCGCTCGCCGCGCATGGCGTGACACAGGCGTTCGGCATCCCCGGCACGCACAACCTGGAGATCTACCGGCACCTGGCGTCGTACGGCGTCCGGCACGCGACCCCGCGCCACGAACAGGGCGCCGGGTACGCCGCCGACGGGTACGCGCGCGTGACGGGCCGCCCCGGTGTCGTGATCACGACCACCGGTCCCGCGCTCCTCAACGTCACGGCCGCCGTCGGGCAGGCCTACTCGGACAGCGTGCCCCTGCTGGTCGTCTCCCCGGGTATGCCGCTGCGCCACCCCCGGCTGTCGACCGGGCTGCTGCACGAGATGCGCAGTCAGACCGAGGCGCTGCGGGGCGTCGCCGCGTTCAGCCACCGGGTCTCCTCGGTGGCCGAGATCGGCGCCGCCGTGGCGCGCGCGTTCACCCTCTTCCGTACGCGGCGACCGCGCCCGGTGCACCTCGAGGTGCCGCTGGACCTGCTGACGGCGGCCGAGACCGCCGGGCCGGTGCGGCTCGCCCCGGCCGGCGCGCCGACCCTGCCGGACGCCGAGGCCGTACGACGGGCCGCGCGTGCCCTGCGGGAGGCGCGGCGGCCCGCACTGGTGCTCGGCGGTGGCGCGCGCGGCGCCGCGACCGCCTGTCTCACTCTCGCGGAGGCGTGCGGCGCGCCCGTCGTGACGACCGCCAACGGCAAGGGCGTCGTACCCGAGCGGCATCCGCTCTCGCTCGGCGTCTCGCTGCACACTGAGTCAGTGCAGAAGTGGCTGGCGGGTCGTGATGTCGTCCTCGCCGTGGGCACGGAGCTGGCCGAGTCCGATTTCTGGTCGCCGCCGACCGCCCTCGGGGGCACGCTCGTCCGGGCCGACCTCGACCCGGACCAGATGCACTCCGGACTGCCCACGGACATCGCGCTCGTCGGCGACGCGCGGGCCTCCCTGGAGGGGCTGTTGTCGGAAATGGGCCTCCACGCGCGCGTGCGACACGACATCCCCGAACCACGAGGCGGCATCGACGTCGACGAGGTCGCCGCGGTGCGGGACGCGCGGTACGCCGGGAGCGCCGCGCGCGACGCACGCTGGATCCCGTACCTGCGGGCGATCCGCGCCGTCCTGGCCGACGACGCGGTCATCACCTCGGACAGTGCCCAGTGCTGCTACTACGGCGCGCTCCCGCACCTCCCGCTGGGCCCGGCGGGACGTTATCTTCACCCGACCGGCTTCGGCACGCTCGGCTACGCGCTGCCCGCGGCGCTCGGCGCCAAGGTGGCGTGCCCGGAGCGCCAGGTGGTGGCGCTGAGCGGGGACGGCGGCCTCCAGTTCACGGTGCAGGAGCTGGCGACCGCCGCGCAGCTGCGACTCCCGCTGCCCGTCGTCGTGTTCGACAACGGCGGCTACGGAGAGATCCGCGACGAGATGGCCGCCCGTGGCGACCGCCCGACCGCGGTGGACCTCGCTCCGGTCGATCTGCCCGCCCTGGCCCGCGCCTTCGGAGGACAGGGCACACGCGTGTGCCACCCCGACGAGCTGGCCCTCGCCCTCACCGAGGCGCTGCGCACGCCTGGTCCCACCCTGATCGCCGTCCCCGAGGAGACCCCATGACCACGCCCGTGACCGCGCCCATGACCACACCTATGACCACGCCCCCGACCGCACCGTCGGCCGCGCCGCTCACCCCGCCTTCGACCGCACCCCTGATCACGCTCACCTGGACCGACCACGTCACGGGCAGACCGGGCTATCTCGTGGTCGACCGGCTCGTCCGCGGCGTCTCCAGCGGCGGCCTGCGGATGCGCGCGGGCTGCACCCTGGACGAGGTCGCCGGGCTCGCCCGCGGGATGACGATGAAGGAGGCCCTGCACTACAACCCCGAGGGCCGCTACATCCCGCTGGGCGGCGCCAAGGGCGGCATCGACTGCGATCCCCAGGACCCGGCGGCGTACGGCCTGCTGGTGCGCTATCTGCGCGCCATGCGCCCCTACATCGAGAGCTTCTGGACCACGGGTGAGGACCTCGGGCTCACCCAGGACCTGGTCGACCGGGCCGCCGAGGAGGCGGGGCTCGTCTCGTCCATCCAGGCCGTGTACCCGCTGCTCGACGACGAGACGACGGCCCGTCGGCGGCTCGCGGACGCCTTCGCGGTCGACGTGGACGGGATCGGGCTCGACGAACTGGTCGGCGGCTGCGGTGTCGCCGAGTCGGTGCTCGCGGCCCTGGACCGGGCCGGCGTGGCACACGCGGGGACCCGTGTGGCCGTGCAGGGCCTGGGCACCATGGGCGGAGCCACGGCCCGCTTCCTCTCCCGCGCGGGCCTCGCCATCGTCGCCGTCGCGGACGTCAAGGGCACGATCGCGAACCCGGACGGGCTGGACATCGACGCGCTGCTCGCGGCGCGGGACGCCTACGGGACGGTCGACCGCGGCGCGCTGCGCCCGGCCGACCAGGAACTCCCGGGCGACGCCTGGCTGTCCATGGACGCGGAGGTGCTGGTTCCCGCGGCGGTCTCGTACGCCATCGACACCGACAACCAGCGGCAGATCGGCGCCCGCTGGATCGTCGAGGCGGCCAACATGCCCGTACTGCCCGAGGCGGAGGAGCTGCTCGCCGTGCGCGGGGTCGTCGTGCTGCCGGACGTCGTGGTCAACTCCGGGACGAACGCCTGGTGGTGGTGGACGCTCTTCGGCGACATCGGCGCGGACGCGGACGAGGCGTTCGCGTACACCCGGCGTTCCATGCGCGACCTGATCGACCGGATGCTGGCCCGCGCGGAGGCCGACAGGACGACACCACGGGCAGCGGCGCACGCCATCGTCGCCGACCGGCTGCCGGTGATCGCGGAGCGGTTCGGGTGGTACCGCTGACGGGCACCCGTCTCGCGGCCCTCCCGGCATTCGTCTCGCGGCCCTCCCGGCATTCCTCCTGGGGAATTGAGGCGCGGGGCCGGTGACAGCAGAGTCGGTGCAGCGAGGGCGCGCGAGCGCGAGTGACCGCCCCTCCCCACACGATGTCCGACTCGTACCGGGAGCAACCATGCCCACCATCGACCCGCAGGACCTGATAGAGCGCTACATCGGCGTCTGGAACGAGCCCGATCCCGGGATCCGCCGCAAGACCGTGGACGAACTCTGGGCTCAGGACGGTCTGCACGTCCTCCGGCCGCCCCAGCAGATGCGGGACACCGCGGTGGGCCTCGGCTTCCCCACCGCCGTCCTGGAGGCCCGTGGCCACGACGAACTGCACACGCGCGTGACCCGCGCCCACGACGAATTCGTCGCCCCGGGGACCTACGTCTTCCGCATCCAGGAACCCGCCCAGCAGCTGCGGGACGTCATCACGTTCCGCTGGGAGTCCTTCCACACCGGGGAGGGCCGGGCCACGGGCGGTGGCCGGGAGTTCCTGGTCCTCGACGAGGACGGCCGCATCCGGTTTGACTACCAGTTCGTCGACTGACCCCGTCGAGCATTAGGGTTACCGCGTGGCGAGGGTGCGGTTGAGCGTGGCGGAACGGCGCGAGGAGTTGCTGCGCGCCGCCATCGAGCAGATCGAGGCGCGGGGCGTGGCGGCGGTGCGGATCGCCGACGTGGCCTCGGTGCTCGGGGTGAGCAACGCGTTGGTGCTGTACCACTTCTCCACCAAGGAGAAGCTGGTCGCCGCCGCGTTCACCTACGCGGCCGAGGACGACCTCGCCCATCTGCGCAAGCTGCTCGGCCGTCGTACGTCGGCGCTGCGCAGGCTGCGCGCCGCCGTGCGCTGGTACGCGCCGACCGGTCAGGCCAAGGGCTGGCGACTGTGGATCGAGGGCTGGGCGGCCGCGCTGCGCGAGCCCGCGCTTCAAGAGGTCACGCGTGATCTCGACAAGCAGTGGAAGGCCGCGATCACCGAGGTGATCGCGGAGGGAGTGGCGGCCGGCGAGTTCGAGTGCCCGGATCCCACGGGTGCCGCTCTGCGGCTGACGGCGCTGCTCGACGGGCTCGCCGTGCAGATGACCGCCTACACGGGAGCGGTGTCGCGGGCGCGGGCCCAGGAGTGGGTGGACGAGGCGCTCGCCCGGGAACTGGGGCTCGCGCGCGAGGCGTTGACGGCTGCGGTGCGCTGAGGCGCACGCCGGGGCACGCGCCTGGACGGTTCGGTCGGCAGCCGTCGCTGCACCGCTCACCGAGCGGATCGGTCCGGCTGCGGCCGGCCCATCGCCGAGCCACTGGCGAGGCGTGTACGGGCACGGCCGCCCGACCCGGCGACCGTCGCCGTGTCGACGCACAACGACACCGCACAACAACACCGCACGACGCCGCCGCGCCACAGGGGCCGCAGGCGCGGCGGCGAGTCCGGCCCGAACCCGCGCCCCCTCGCTCCGAGCCACCGGCACGTCGGAGACCCGTCGTTCAGGCCACGGACTCGATCCGCATCTTGATGTCGTCCGGCGAGAGGCTGCCCTTGGCGGCCACGTGGTCGCCGGAGGACTCCCCGCGCAGTCGGCGCCCGATCCACGGGACGAGGTACTCGCGTGCCCAGTGGATGTCGTCGCGCCGGACCTCGAGCGTGCCGCGGGGCGGCAGCGGAGGCCAGGGCTGGTCGGGGTCCGCGGGCACTTCGAGGCCGAGGACCTGGCCGGCGCGCAGCGCGACCCGGGTGTGGCCCTCGGGCGAGAGGTGCAGCCGGTCGCCGTCCCAGGCACGGCGGTCCTGGATGGTCTTCAGGGACCACAGGTCGAGGACCGGACAGCCGTACCGGTCCGCGATGGCCCTCACGTGCCCGTTGTACGTGGCTATCTTGCCGCGCAGATGCTTCAGTACGGGGACGGTACGGGTGTCGAAGCCGGTCGTCACCATGACGGTGCCGACGGCGGAGGTGAGGTCGGCTATCGCGCGCTCGAAGCGCTCGGCGACCTCGTCGGGGTCGGTGCCCGGCCGGATGATGTCGTTGCCGCCCGCGCAGAAGGAGACCAGGTCGGGGGCGAGCTCCTTGGCGCCCCGGAGCTGGTCCTCGACGATCTGGTCGAGCAGCTTTCCGCGTACGGCGAGGTTGGTGTAGGTGAAGTCGCCTTCGGGCCGCCGGTCGGCGAGGAGCACCGCGAACCGGTCGGCCCACCCGACGAAGGCCCCGTCGGGGCCGGGGTCGCCCACGCCTTCGGTGAAGCTGTCCCCCACCGCCACGTACGACCCGATCACTGATCTTTTGTCACTCTTCGAATCGTCTGCCACATCGGCCCATGATTCACCTTTCGATGTGAGCTACGCGACCGTAGGAAGGGGTTGACGGGTGGTGAGATAAGCCACTCGTAAAGTGTGACCGAATCCGGAATAAGGCTCTGTCAGGAGTGGTTGAACAGCCGCCACACCTGGAAGCCCTCGATCCGGAAGTGGCTCCATGTGGTCCGGAACGCGAAGTGCCCGCTCGTGTACGGCTCCGGATCGACGTAGTCGAAAACGAGCCGTCCATTGTTCCACCAGCGGACCGTGGAGCCCTCCGAGACGATCCGGACACGATGCGGCTGGTTGGCCGTGAGCAGCGGCTCCGTGTAGTCGTAGACGAGCGGGCGGACGCCCGGCTCCCCCACGTACCGGCGCAGCCGCGTGGTCGTGTTGGTGTTGGCGCCGTATCCGACGTAGT
Organism: Streptomyces sp. NPDC107454; assembly: GCF_055582885.1. NCBI lineage: Bacteria > Bacillati > Actinomycetota > Actinomycetes > Kitasatosporales > Streptomycetaceae > Streptomyces > Streptomyces sp. NPDC107454. Next base: position 75,448 of record NZ_JBVJPA010000003.1, read on the forward strand.
ACGTCTTCAGGTAGTCGTATTCGGCCAGGGCGCCGCCCCGGGGTGTGGCGAAGAGGTCGTCCGGGGAGCGGACGTCGACGGCGTTCCAGAAGTTGTTGAGGTCGGAGACCCGGTCGTTGACGCCCCCCTCGGAGACCGGTGTGGCGGTGTACTCGATGACGTAGGGCCCTTCGAGCCGCTGCTTGAACCAGACCGTCGCACCGCTCGGTACGTCGATGTCCAGGACGCCGTGCGAGGCGGTGACCGTGCCGCCGTCCTGCAGTTCGGTGACCCACTGGCCGAGGCCGCGGCGGAAGCCGTCGTGGGCGATGAGCCGGCCACGACGATGGCGCGGCGAGGCGCTCGCGGTGGTGGCCGGGACGAGCGTCGACAGGGCGGCACCGGCGGCGAGGGTCGTGAAGGCTCTGCGGGTGGTCATGAGGTTCCTTCCGTACGAGCGGCGGCGGTGGTGATGGCGGGCTTCGGCACCCGCCGGGTCTCGGTGCCCAGGTAGTAGTCCGTGTACGTCGACTGGAGATAGCCGCGCACGGTCCGGCTGAGGCGGTAGCCGGGGTTCCGGGCGAGTGTGTAGATACGGGTCTTCGTCGGTTCGGTGGTGGTGCAGTACCAGGGAAACCTCGATACGACGCCCAGTTCGGACTGCTGGATCGCGCAGCCCTCCAGGCCGGGCCGGTCGGGGTCGAGGTCGGCGATGTCGAAACGGTCGCCGTGTCCGGCGCCGCCGACGACGTAGCGCAGCGTGCCGTCGCTGTCCACGACGTAGTTGCCGTCGGCGATCTCGTCCTTGCCGTCCTGGTCGACGTCGACGGTCCGGACCTGGTGGAAGCTGGTGGCGCCACTTCCGGCCGGGACGACGTACTTCCAACGCCGGTTCAGATCGGTGCCGTTGAAGTCCCAGGTCTGGAAGAGGATCCGGAAGGCGCCGCGTCCGGCGCCGACCCGGGTGACCAACTTCGTGACGAGGCTGGGGTGTACGCCGTCGGGGTGGGCGATGCCGAGGTGCCCGCCGGAGGGGCCGTCGGCGACGAGGTCGTCGGGCACGGGCTGCCGGGTGCGCTCGGTGCCGACCTCGGCCTTGCCGTCGCCGTCGAGGTCGTACACGGTGACGTTGTCGTCGTTGCGGTGGCCGCCGATCGGCGTCGAGCCGCTGATCGCGGCGGGCGCGGGGTCGTTGGCGCCGTTCCCGCCGACCTGGGTGTACGAGCCCGGGCCGAGGTCGACGTGCCACAGCCGCGCGCCGGTGAGCGTGTACGCCTCCAGGAGGTCGGGCTTGTCGCGGGTCTGCGCGAGCCGGCTGACGACGAATTCGTAGCGTCCGTCGCCGTCGAGGTCGCCGGGCCAGGCGTGTTGCACGGTGTATCCGTCGGCGGCGGCCGGCGGAATCCCGGCGTAGCCCCGCGCGAAGTCGAGCGCCGCCGAACTCGGCTTCCGCTCATGGCCGTTGACGACGGCACGCACGGTGCAGGTGCCGGTGCCCCGGCTGTCGTCCTGGTACGTGGTCGACCGGGTGACCGGCGCCTGGTTGAGCCGCCGTCCGCCGAGCGCGTACTCCGTGCCGAGTAACCGCCGGCTCAGGAAGGTGCCCTTGCCCGAGGGGACGGCGACCAGGCCGCGGTCCAGGTTCTCCACGATCCGGCGCGGCGGCGGATGCTGTTCGGTGGCGTGCGAGGGCGCGGCGACCAGACCGGCCGGCAGCGCGGCGGCGGTGCCGACGCCGAGTCTTCGAGGTCTCACGATGGCGTGCTCCTTGCGGTGGCGACGACGGCCGCGATGCCACCGCCGAAGGCGCAGAAAGCGCTTACGGAGATCACTGTGCAGTCACTCTCGCACCGTGTCGAGACCTCGTGCGCGGGTGCCACAAGACCGCAATGTGCCGATCATGAAAGGACCACGCCGGACGTGTGGACAAACGTCGAGGGCCGGACACCGCGATCGCGGTGTCCGGCCCTCGAAGACGTGACTCGAAGACGTGAGAGGCGCGGCAGGTGTCAGCCGACGGTGACACCGTGCGAGCGCAGGTACGCGACCGGGTCCATGTCCGAGCCGTAGTTCGGGGTGGTGCGGATCTCGAAGTGCAGGTGCGGACCGGTGACGTTGCCGGTCGCGCCGGAGAGACCGATCTGCTGGCTCTCGGTCACGGTCTGGCCCGCCGAGACGGACAGGGCGGACATGTGGGCGTACTGCGAGAACCGGCCGTCGGCGTGCTGGATGACGACCTGGTTGCCGTACGCGCCGCCCCAGCCGGCCGATACGACGGTGCCGGCGGCGACGGCCTTGATGGTGGTGCCGGTCGGGACCACGAAGTCCACGCCGGTGTGATAGCCGCTGGACCACATGCTTCCGGCGACCTTGTAGCCGGTGCCGATGGTGGCGCCCCCGACCGGCAGGGTGTAACCGGTGCCGGTGGCCCGGGGGGCGGCGGCCTCGCTCTTGGGCGCGTACTCCGCGCCGGACGACCCGGCGGCCGACTGCGCCGACGACCGCGTGGACGTCTTGGCGGACGAGTATATGGACGGCTTGGTCGACGGCTCGGTGTCGTCGGTCGACGCGGCCCTCTCGCCGATCGTGAGCTTCAGGCCGGGGTGGATCAGCGAGGGGTCGCTGCCGATGGCCTGGCGGTTGTCGGAGTAGAGCTTCTGCCAGCCGCCGCTGACGTGCTGCCGCTCGGCGATCCTGGAGAGCCAGTCGCCGACCTTCACCGAATAGGTTTTCGTCGAGACCGTGGACGTCGTCGCCGTCTTTTCCGAAACCGTCACGGTCTTTTCCGAAACCGCCGCGCCGTAAATGGACGCGGTCTTTTCCGGAGTGGACGAGACCGCGGCCGTCGGCGTCGCGGCATGGGCACCCGCGGCCCCCATCAGCGGCAGCGCGAGGGCGGCGCCACCGGTTCCGGCCACGGCGATCGAGCGTGAGAAACGCTGGGACTTGGGTCGGCGGTGCTTACCCTTCGCGGGCATGAAGAATTCCTCTCCGGCGCCTGCGAGGTGAGCTGTCGGGTGCGGGCTGGAGATGCCCGGCCACGCGGCTGCGCGGCTATACCCCTAGCCGTTCCGGAGACCGGAACAGGCGTGGTACCTGTGGGTCCCCCGCTCCTGCCGGTTACCGGTGGGTGTGCGGATACCGGGCGGCGGCAGGATTGGGCGTCCGTCCGGATTGAGGGCGAACGTAAGCGAGATGGGGGCGCATCGCCAACCATGTGGCTTTTCTGTGCGCGTGCCTTTCTTGATCCGGGCCTGAATTCCGGTCACCCTCCGTGGACAATGATCTCCGCCGATTCTCGATCCGCCCGGGAATGCGGGCGGATCGAGAAAGCGGGCCCGCAACGCATCGTCACGAATATGACGCTGCTCACGCAGGTCACACCACGGCCCTTTATTCCAGGGCCAGCTGGAATTAAGGTACCAATACGGACAGATCACTCACATACGGCATAGCCTGACAATTGCCGCATCGAAGTCCCCGCGCAGCCCTGTCCTCAGCCCGTGATGCAGCAGCACCGCACCTCGGTGAATTTCGCCCGTTTCGCGGCATTCGTACGCGGCGCTCGGATCGAGCCCGCGCAACCGGAGCGGGGCGACCGGCTCACCGTGATGCTGGGCCTGGAGCAGGGCGAGGACGACGGTCTCGTCGCCGTGGACGTACTGCACGGCGCTCAGCCCGCCCTCCGGAGGCCGCAGCCGATAGAGGTCGCCGCGCTGCACGACCGGCCGGATCTCCTTGTAGAGCTCCACCCACTCCCGCGCCTCGACGAGGTCCGCCTCGCTCCAGTCGGCCAGGTCACCGCCGACCCCCAGCACCCCGGCCATGGCGCTGACGAACCGGAAGCGCAGCGAACTGATCCGACCGTTGAGCTGCGCGTTCGGACTGTCGGTGACCCAGGCGGCCATGATCCGGGCCGGGTGGATCTGGCTGAAGCCGTGCTGGATGGCGAGCCGGTCGAGCGGGTCGGTGTTGTCGGAGGTCCACACCTGATCCGTACGCGCCATGACGCCGAGGTCGATCCGGCCGCCACCGCCCGAGCAGGACTCGAAGGCGACCCCGGGGTGCTCGGCGCGCAGCCGGTCCAGGAGCCCGTACAGGGCCTCCACGTGCTCGACCCACAGCTTCTGCGGGTACGGCTCACCGGGCCATCCGGCGTCCGTGAAGCAGCGGTTGAAGTCCCACTTCACATAGTCGATCGGGGCGCTCGAGAGCAGACCGTCGAGCTGCTCCCACAGGTACTCCTGGACATCCGGTCGGGCGAGGTTGAGTACGAGCTGGTTGCGGAACTCCGTCCTGGTCCGCCCCGGCTGGAACTGCACCCAGTCGGGGTGCGCGCGGTACAGCTCGCTGTCCGGGTTGACCATCTCCGGCTCGACCCAGATCCCGAACTGCATGCCCAGCGCGTGCACGTCGTCGGCGAGCGGCTTCAGTCCCTGCGGGAAACGGTCCGGGTTGGGGGCCCAGTCACCGAGCCCGGCGCGGTCGCTCGTCCGTGCCCCGAACCAGCCGTCGTCGACGACGAACAGCTCGACGCCCATCTCCGCGGCCCGCCGGGCCAGCTCCCGCTGCCGCTCCTCGGAGATGTCGAAGTGGGTGGCCTCCCAGGAGTTGAAGAGCACCGGCCGGTCCTGGTCCGCGTCCGGGATCACGAACGCCCGCTGGTACGCGTGCCACGTCCGGCTCGCCGCGCCGAAGCCGCCGTCGCTCCACAGCCCCGCGAAGACCGGGGTGGTGAACGACTCCCCCGGCTCCAGACGCAGCAGTCCGGAGTCGTCGTACCCCGCGCCGCCGGAGATCTGCACGCGCGCGTCGGGGAGTTGGGCCACGCAGATCCGCCACGAGCCCGACCAGCCGAGCGCGCACCCGTAGACCTCGCCGCTCTCCTCACTCGCCCCGCTGTCCAGCGCGACCCACGGCAGGTGCTGGTGCCCGGTGTGCCCGCGGCGGCTGCCGATGACCTTCTCACCGTAGGTGAGGGGGGAGCGCGCGAGCCGGGACTCGGCCGCCCACCGCCCGTGCAGCTGGGAGAGGCGCCAACCGTCGCGCTCGGGCAGCGTCCAGGTCGCGGAGTCCGCGCGCAGCAGCTCCAGGGAAGGTCCTTCGTTGGCCAGGGTCACCCAGCGCTCGACGACGTCGCCGCGCATCCGGTAGTGCAGGGTGATGCCGAGCCCGTCGTCCGCGAAGCGCAGCCGCAGTTCGTCGCCGTCGGCGTTTTGCTCCACGAAAGACGTCTCGAAACGCCACTCGGTGCCGCGCCGCTCCTGCGTCCGCACGGACAGCGCCGGGCGTACGAAGCGGGGGCCGCCCTCGACGGGATACTCCTCGCGCCCGTCGAGCCGGGACTCGAAGGGCCGGTACGGCGGGCCGGGCAGGGCGGCCAGCGACTCGGCGTCGGCGAGGGTGATCCGTGGCCCCCAGTGGAGATGGAGCAGTTCGTCGAGGTCGGTCAGCCGTAGGGCGTAGCTGCTCGTGGGACCCGAAAGAAGCCACGTACGACCATCTTCGCCGATTTCGATCATCAAACCCTCACAGATTCGAACATCCGCACTCAATCACCAACATCATCAACGGCGTCTCACCCGGGAGGCAACGGCTGTGGACAACTTCATTGCCTGAGGAACCCATGTCGTATCGTCGAAAGCGCGATTCCCGTCGGCGAGCGTCGCCGAGCAGCGCCGGCGGTCCAATGGGAGGAGCCCCCGTGACGCAGCAGGTGCCGTCGACCGAGCCGGAGCTGGCCGGAGTGCGCAACTTCCGAGACGTGGGCGGCCTGCCCACCGTGGACGGCCGGCGAGTGCGCTACGGACGGCTGTTCCGCAGTGGACATCTCGCGCACGCCACCGAGGAGGACGCCGCGTTCCTCTCCTCTCTCGGGCTGCACACGATCTTCGACTTCCGCAATGCCGCGGACCAGAAGCTGGAGGGGTCGGACGTCGAGCTGCCGGGTGTACGGAACGTGAACCTTCCGCTCACCGACCCTGCCGACGGCGGCGAGTTCTGGAAGATGGTCCGTGACGGTGACGTCGAACAGCTGCGCGGGCACCTCGGCGACGGCAAGGCGGCCAACCGGATGATCGGTTCCTACCGCACGATCATCAAGGAGCGCACGGCCGAGCACTCCCACGTGCTGCACGCCCTGGCCGAGGACAGCGTTCCCGCGCTGATGCACTGCGCGGCGGGCAAGGACCGCGCGGGCCTGTCCATAGCCGTGACGCTCCTCGCCCTCGACGTCGAGCGCGACGCGATCGTGGCCGACTACCTGGAGTCGAACGCGAAGCACCGCCGCTACAAGGTGCGCCGCAACGGCTCATCGGAAGCGGCCCGCTCCCCCGAGGTCATGGAGCTGCTCAGTCCCCTGTTCGACGCCCGCGCCGAGTATCTGACCGCGGCCTTCGACACGATCGAGGAGACCTGGGGCGGCATCGACACCTACCTGGAGCAGGGGCTGGGGGTCACGCCCGAGCAGCGTGAGCGGCTGCGCGAGCGCCTGCTGGACTGAACCCTGGGCTACTGGTTCTGTCCGCCCAGCTCGAACAGCAGATAGATGAAGGCCGCGAAGAGGTGGCCGACGGCGATGTAGATGAAGAGACGTACCCACAGGGCACGGGGGAACTTCTCGACCATGCGCCGCCGAGTGGCGGGGTCGGCCGATTCCGTGGACTCCGGGGGTTGCGTGGATTCCGTCATGACAGCTCTCCCATGGTCGGGTGTCCTGCCGCCGGGCCGAGGCACAGCGCGGCGGTGGGGCTCTGCAGCAGGGTGTGTACGAAGAGGAGGTCGGCCCCCGACTGATCGGCGGCCGCGATGCGGTGCGGGGTCAGCGAGTCGAAGTGCGCGCTGTCCCCGGGCGCGAGCACCTGCGCGGTGTCCCCGAGGCGCAGCCGCAGCCGCCCCTGGAGGACGTAGAGCCACTCCTCACCGGGATGGACGCGCACGATGTCGCCCTGCGAGCCATAGGGGACGTGCACCCGCAGGGCCTGCATTCCGCGACCCGGGGCACCGGCCTGCCAGTAGGTCCAGCCGCCCGCCTTCGTCGGCTCCATGTCGGCGGACCGGACGATCGCGTCCCGTTCGGCGACCGTCTCGCCCAGCAGCTCCGAGACCGTCGTACCGTAGATACGAGCGAGTGCGAGCAGCATCGGCAGCGAGGGCTGGCGCTGTCCCGTCTCCAGTCGGGAGAGGTGGGCAGCCGAAAGGCCGGCGGCGCCGGCCGCGGCCTCCAGGGTCAGCGAGGCCCGGCGGCGCAGCGCACGCAGCTGCGGTGCGACGGCGGGCAGCGCCTCGGCTGCTGCGGACTCGGGCGGTGTGGCGGCCGCCCCCGACTCGACAGGGCTCATGCACTCCATTGAGCCGCATCCTTGCCTCTCGGGCAAATTTCTTGCCCCAGAGGCAAAACCATCGGCCCTGGTCGGGGCGGGCCCGCACTTCGAGCCCGCCTCGATCCGGGCGGCCCCTGCTTCGAGCCCGCCCCGCCTCTGCGCGCCGCGGGGCTAGCGGTTGGCGACCGCCTGCTTGACCAGGGTTTTTCCGAAGTCCCACATCAGGCCGCCGCCGCTGTGGGCGTCGTCCATCACGGCGGTGAAGGCCTCCACGAACCGGTCCACGTCCCGTTCGCCGATGATCAGCGGCGGGATCAGCTTGATCACCTCCAGGTGGTCGCCGGAGACCTGGGTGAGGATGCGGTGCCGCTGGAGCAGCGGGACGACGACCATCTGCGCGAACAGTCCCTTGCGCGCGGCCTGCAGCATGGTCCAACGACTGCGCAGCTTGATCGACTTGGGCCGGCCGAACTCGATGCCGATCATCAGGCCCCGGCCGCGTACGTCGCTCAGCAGCTCGTACTTGTCGATGAGCGCCGCGAGCCGGGACCTGAGTTGTTCTCCCGTGGCCCGGGCGCCCGCGACGATCTGTTCGTTCTCCATCACGGAGAGCACGGCGAGGCCCGCTGCCATGGCCTGCGCGTTGGAGCCGAAGCTCGCCGAGTGCACGAGGACCCGGTCCATGGACGAGTAGACCTTCTTGAAGATCCAGTCCTTGCCGAGCGTCGCGCCGACCGGCACATAGCCGCCGGACAGCGCCTTCGCCACGCACACCAGGTCCGGTTCGACGCCCTCCTCGTGCTGGTAGGCGTAGAAGTCCCCGGTCCGCCCGAGGCCCGTCTGCACCTCGTCCGCGATGAGCAGCGCCTTGTGCCGGTGCAGCAGCTCCTGCGCGGCACGCAGATATCCGGCTGGGGCCTCGTGCACGCCCTTGCCCTGGATGGGCTCGACGATCAGCCCGGCGACATCCCCCTTCTTCAGCTCCCGGGCCAGAGCGTCCAGGTCGCCGAGCGGAACGGGGGTGTCGGGCAGCAGCGGGGCGAAGCCGTCGCGGAAGCCGTCCTCGCCGTTGACGGACAGCGAGCCGGTGGTCAGCCCGTGGAAGGCGTGGGAGCAGTAGAGGATCCTCGGCCTCCCGGTGGCGTACCGGGCGAACTTGAGCGCGGTCTCCACCGCCTCCGTACCGCTGTTGCCGAAGAACACCCGGTCCAGGTGCGGACTGTGGGCGAGCAGCCTCTCGGCGAGGAGCCCGGGCAGCGGCTGGCAGTCGAAGCGGGTGAGGTCGGCGAGCGAGGCGTCCAGGACGTCGTGCAGCGCCTTGCGGACGACGGGGTGGTGGCGGCCCAGGCCCATCACCCCGAACCCGGCGAGCATGTCCAGGTAGTCGTTGCCGTCCGCGTCCCAGAAGTGCGCGCCCTCGGCCCGCTCGTACACCTTGTCGAAGCCGATGGTGTGCAGCATGCGCGGGAGCTGGTGGTTCAGGTACTTGGTGTGCAGCTCGTAGCGCTCGGCTCCGCGCTCGGCGAGGAGCGCGCCGAGGTCGAACTCCCCCTTCTCCGCAGGGTCGGTCATTCCTGTTTCTCCTTGGACAACTCATCCTCGAACGGCGCGTCCTTCGACAGCGCGTCCTTGACGGCCAGGCCGGCACTGATCCGCCCGGCGATCTCGACGGGCGTGAGACCTATGTCGGCCAGCACTTCCCCGCGCTTGGCGTGCGCGAGGAACTGCTCGGGGATGCCGAAGCGCCGTACGGGCACGTCGACCTCGGCGTCCCCGAGCGCCAGTGCGACCGCCGCGCCGACGCCGGCCGCCCGGCTGTTGTCCTCGACGACCGCGACGAGCCGGTGCTCGGCCGCGAGGCCGGGCAACGCCGGGTCGACGGGTTTGACCCAGCGCGGGTCGACGACCGTGCAGCCGACCCCACGGGCCTCCAGCAGCTCGGCCGCCTGGAGGCAGACCGGCGCCATCACGCCGACGGCGACCAGAAGGACCTGCGGGGTGTCGTCGGAGCGGTGCAGGACGTCGAGTCCGCCCAGGTGGTCGACCGCCGGGATCTCGGGGCCCACCGACTCCTTCGGGAAGCGGATCAGCGTCGGCGCGTCGTCGACGGCGACCGCCTCCCGCAGCTGGGCCCGCAGCTGGTCGGCGTCGCGCGGCGCGGCGATCCTCAGGCCCGGCACGACCTGGAGGATCGACATGTCCCACATGCCGTTGTGCGAGGCCCCGTCGACACCGGTGACCCCCGCCCGGTCCAGCACGAAGGTCACTCCGCAGCGGTGCAGCGCGACGTCCATGAGGAGCTGGTCGAAGGCCCGGTTGAGGAAGGTCGCGTAGACGGCGACGACCGGGTGGAGACCGCCGGTGGCGAGCCCGGCCGCCGACACCGTGGCGTGCTGTTCGGCTATCCCGACGTCCCACACCCGGTCGGGGAACCGCTCGGCGAACTTCCCCAGCCCCACCGGGTGCAGCATGGCCGCCGTGATCGCCACGACGTCGTCCCGCTCCTCGCCGATCCGGAGGATCTCGTCCCCGAACACCGAGGTCCAGGACGGCCCGCCCGAGGGCGCGAGCGGCTCGCACGTCAGCGGATCCATCACACCGACCGTGTGGAAGTGGTCCTCCTCGTGCGCGAGCGCGGGCTCGTAACCGCGCCCCTTCTCGGTCAGGCAGTGCACCAGAACCGGCCCGTGGAAACGCTTCGCGCGGCGCAGCGCGGACTCCACGGCGCCGACGTCGTGCCCGTCGATCGGCCCGACGTACTTGAGCCCGAGGTCCTCGAACATGCCCTGCGGCGCGAAGGCGTCCTTGAACCCCTTCTTCGCGCCGTGCAGCGACTCGTAGATCGTGTGCCCGACGACGGGGGTGCGCAGCAGTACGTCCTTGCCCCAGGCGAGGACCTTCTCGTAACTGTCGGTCGTCCGCAGGGTCGCGAGGTGGTTGGCGAGGCCACCGATGGTCGGCGCGTACGAGCGTTCGTTGTCGTTGACGACGATGATCAGCGGGCGGTCCTTGGCGGCGGCGATGTTGTTCAGCGCCTCCCACGCCATGCCGCCGGTCAGCGCGCCGTCGCCGATGACCGCGACGACATGGCCCTTCTCGCCCTGCACCTGATGGGCCTTGGCGAGCCCGTCCGCCCAGCCGAGCGCCGTGGAGGCGTGGCTGTTCTCGATGATGTCGTGCTCGGACTCCTCACGCGAGGGATAGCCGGACAGGCCACCTTTTCCGCGCAGCTTGGAGAAGTCCTGGCGTCCCGTCAGCAACTTGTGTACGTAGCTCTGGTGGCCGGTGTCCCACAGGATGCGGTCGACGGGTGACTCGAAGACCCGGTGGAGCGCGATGGAGAGTTCCACCACCCCCAGATTGGGTCCGAGGTGACCGCCGGTCCTGGCCACCGCGTGCACCAGGAACTCCCTGATCTCATCCGCCAGTTCACCGACGTCCGCCTCGGACAGCGCCTTCAGGTCGCGTGGTCCCCGGATGCTCTCCAGAATCGTCACGCTCGGGCCCCCTCTCGGTCCGTGCTGATCAGCTCACGGTGACGGCGGGTTCGCCGGAGGCGACGCCGTCCTTCTCCATCTGCTCGGCGATCTTCATCGCTTCCTCGATGAGGGTCTCGACGATCTTCGACTCGGGCACGGTCTTGATGACCTCGCCCTTGACGAAGATCTGCCCCTTGCCGTTGCCGGAGGCGACCCCCAGGTCCGCCTCCCGCGCCTCGCCGGGGCCGTTGACGACGCAGCCCATGACCGCGACGCGCAACGGGACCTCCATCCCCTCCAGACCGGCCGTTACCTCGTCGGCCAGCTTGTAGACGTCCACCTGGGCGCGCCCGCAGGACGGACACGAGACGATCTCCAGGCGGCGCTGCTTCAGGTTCAGCGACTCCAGGATCTGGAGGCCGACCTTGACCTCCTCGGCGGGCGGGGCGCTCAGGGAGACCCGGATGGTGTCCCCGATGCCCTCGCTGAGCAGCGCCCCGAAGGCGACGGCGGACTTGATCGTGCCCTGGAACGCCGGACCGGCCTCCGTCACACCGAGGTGCAGCGGGTAGTCGCACTGGGCGGCGAGCTGCCGGTAGGCGTTGACCATCACGACCGGGTCGTTGTGCTTCACCGAGATCTTGATGTCCCGGAACCCGTGCTCCTCGAAGAGGGACGCCTCCCACAGCGCCGACTCGACCAGCGCCTCGGGGGTCGCCCTGCCGTACTTCTGCAGCAGCCGCCGGTCGAGCGACCCGGCGTTGACCCCGATCCGGATCGGGGTCCCGGCGTCCGAGGCGGCCCGTGCGATCTCGCGGACCTTGTCGTCGAACTGCTTGATGTTGCCCGGGTTCACCCGCACCGCCGCACAGCCCGCGTCGATGGCCGCGAACACGTACTTGGGCTGGAAGTGGATGTCCGCGATCACCGGGATCTGGGACTTGCGGGCGATGGTCGCGAGGGCGTCCGCGTCGTCCTGCGTGGGGCAGGCGACGCGCACGATCTGGCAGCCGGACGCGGTGAGTTCCGCGATCTGCTGCAGGGTGGCACCGATGTCCGACGTACGCGTCGTCGTCATCGACTGCACCGAAACGGGTGCTCCGCCCCCGACCGCCACCGCTCCGACCTGGATCCGCCGCGACACACGGCGTTCGGCGATCGGTCGGACCGGCACCTCGGGGAGGCCCAAGGAAACGGCGGTCATGTCGTCACCCGCGGCTTTCCGTGAAGGTCTCGCGGGCGGCGCGCAGCGACTCCTTGAGGGAGCCCATCGTGGCGAGGACGGCGGTCGGCTCGTAGCCGCAGTGCGCCATGCAGTTCGCGCACCGCTCGTCCTTGCCGCGCCCGTAGGAGTCCCAGTCGGTGTCCTCCAGGAGCTGCTTGTACGTCTGCACGTACCCGTCGCTCATCAGGTAGCAGGGCCGCTGCCAGCCGAAGAGCGAGTAGCTGGGGATCGCCCACGCGGTGCACGGGAAGTCGACCTTGCCTTCCAGGAAGTCCAGGAAGAGCGGGCTCTGGTTGAGCCGCCAGCGGCGCCGGTTGCCGCCCGAGAAGGCCTTCTTGAACAGCTCCCGGGTCTGCTGGACGCCGAGGAAGTGCTCCTGGTCGGGCGCCTTCTCGTAGGCGTAGGCGGGCGAGAGCATCATCTCGTCCACCTTCAGGTCGTCATTGAGGAAGTTGAGGACCTCGATGACGGTCTGCGGGGTGTCGGTGTTGAAGAAGGTCGAGTTGGTGGTGACCCGGAAGCCGCGCCGCTTGGCCTCCTTGATGGCCGCGACCGCCTCGTCGAAGGTGCCCTCCTTGGCCACCGACTCGTCGTGCCGCTCGCGCAGCCCGTCGATGTGCACGGCCCAGGCGAAATACGGCGAGGGCTTGAACTTGTCCATCTTCTTGCGCATCAACAGCGCGTTCGTGCACAGGAAGACGAATTTCTTCTTGGCCACCAACTGCCGTACGATCTCGTCGATCTGCGGGTGCATCAGCGGCTCGCCGCCGGCGATGGACACCATCGGCGCGCCGGATTCGAGGACCGCTCCTACGGCTTGGGCAACGGGCATGCGCTGCTTGAGCACTCCCGCCGGGTGCTGGATCTTGCCGCAGCCCTCGCATTTGAGGTTGCAGGCGAAGAGGGGTTCCAACTCGACCAGCAGCGCGAACTTGTCCCGCTTCCTGAGCTTCTGTTCAAACAGGTACGCAGCGACCTTCATGGACTGCCGAAGCGGCATGGCCATCTGGCTCACCTCCGGGGGAGCAACAAAGAACGGTGCCATTCAAAGAAAGCGGGGAGAACGGCACGAAGAACACGGAAAGCTGATATTCCACCGCGTACTGTGCCGATCCGGACGAGTTCATGTTCTGGAGCGTCCACGACCACCCGTACGGCCGCAACCGGGCGCACGCCCGCCCGCACGGCGCTGTGGAGCGTGGCCGCGGATTCCATGTCGACCGCGATCGCGCCGGTCGCGAGCAGGTCCGACCGCTCGTGACCTCGGACGACGTGATCGGAGCCGGTCAGTGGCCCGGTGTGGACGGTGCGCCCGGGCACGGTGCGCAGTAGTTCCTTGACGAGTAGTTCGGTGCCCACGCACGGGGTGCTGCCGCGTGGGTCCCGGGTCTCCTCGGCGACCACCAGATCACCGGGGTGCATGCCCGGGGCGAGCCCCGCGCAGAAGCCCGTGGCCAGGACGGCGGCCTCGCTCAGCGCCGGGTCGGCGAGGATCCGGGTGAGCGAGCGTTCGGCGGCCTTGGGCCCCATGCCGGTGCGCAGCACGGTGACGGGCCCGTCGGCCCCGGTGCGGTCGCCGCTGCGCAGGGCGAGGTGCTCGATGCCGAGCGCGCAGGCGATCAGCAGCGGGGCCGGATCGGGCTTTGTGCTCATCAACCCCCCTTGACCTCGGCGAACGACTCGCCGTGGACGAAGCTCGGTTCGCCGTGGACATAGCGGCCGAGCGCGGTGAGCGGGAAGACCTGCCGGTAGAGGTGGTAGTTGATCGAGAAGTCCCACGGGAACCCGGTGCCGGTGAAGTACGGCTCGTCCCAGGAGCCGTCCGCCAGCTGGGTCTCCGCGAGCCAGGCGATCCCGCGTTCCACCGCCTTGGAGTCGCGCTCCCCCGCGGCCAGCAGGGCGAGCAGCGCCCAGCCGGTCTGGGAGGCGGTCGAGGCGCCGCGTCCGCTCCACTCGGCGACCTCGTGGTAGGAGCGCAGGTCCTCGCCCCAGCCGCCGTCGTCGTTCTGGACGGTTTCCAGCCAGGCGACGGCCCGGCGGATCGCCGGATGCGAGGCGGGGAGCCCGGCGGCCACGAGCGCCGGGAGCACCGACCCCGTTCCGTAGACGTAGTTGACGCCCCAGCGCCCGAACCACGAGCCGTCCGGCTCCTGGTGGGCGAGCAGCCACTCGATGCCCCGGCGGGTGCGCGGGTCGTGCGAGAGTCCCTCGACCGCGAGCATCTCCACCACATGGGCGGTGACGTCGGCGGACGGCGGGTCGATGACCTCCCCGAAGTCGCAGAACGGGAGCCGGTTGGGGAAGGCGCTGGTGTTGTCGACGTCGAAGGCGCCCCAGCCGCCGTCCTTGGACTGCATACCGAGGTTCCAGCGCACCCCGCGCCCGATGGCGTGCTCGACGCGCTCCGGGTCGTGGTGGCGGACCCGGCGCAGCGCGAGGGCGACCTCGGCGGTGTCGTCGATGTCGGGGTAGTTGTCGTTGTGGAACTCGAAGGCCCAACCCCCGGGCGGAAGGTGGGGCCGCTTCACCGCCCAGTCCCCGGGCCGCACGATCTCCTCGCCGAGCATCCAGTCCGCGGCCTTCACCAGCTGCGGATGGTCGGCGGGCAGGCCCGCGTCGGCGAGTGCGATGGTGGCGAGGCAGGTGTCCCAGACCGGTGACTGACAGGCCTCGATCATCCGGGCGCCGTCCTCGCGCCAGACGGCGAACCGGTCCAGCGACGCCAACCCCTCGCGCATGACGGGGTGTTGGAGGTCGTAGCCGAGCAGGTGCAGCGCGATGACCGAGTACACCGCGGGTGGCTGGATGCCGCCCCAGCACCCGTCGTTCTCCTGCCGTTCGATGATCCAGCGCGCCGCCGTGTTCATCGCGGCCCGGCGCAACCTGCGCGGGACGACCTTGCGGTACTGGTGCAGGGCCTTGTCGAGACGCTGGAAGGCCCCGTCCCAACTCGCCACGGGAGCAAGGGGTTTGACCGGGTTGGGGTTGCTGGCATCGGTGTGCAGCTCGTCGAGCGGGAACGGCGCGGGCCGCACCGGGCGCTTCGCCGAGACGATGGTCAGCGGCACGATCGTCTGCCGCGCCCAGCAGCCGAAGTCGTAGATGTTGAGCGGCATCCACTTCGGGAAGTAGATGAGTTCCGGCGGGAGTTCGGGCAGGTCGTCCCACTTCCACCAGCCGAACAGGGCGAGCCAGATCCGGGTGAAGACGCGGGCCGAGGCGATGCCGCCCCGCTCGCGGATCCAGGCGGCCGCCCTCGCCATGTGCGGCTCGTCCGGGCCGTCCCCGGCCAGCCGCAGGGCGACGTACGCCTCGATGGTGGTGGAGAGTTCGCCGGGGCCGCCGTAGAAGGTGGCCCAGGTGCCGTCCTCGCGCTGCTCGCCGCGGATGAACAGTCCGGCGGCGCGTGTGGTCGTCTCGTCGCGGATTCCCAGGAACTGACGGAGGAGCAGGTCCTCGGCGTCCATCGTGACGTTCGTCTCGAGGTCGCCCTTCCACCAGCCCTCCGCGTCCTGCCGTGAGAGCAGGAGATCGGTGGCGCGCTGTATGGCGTGCGCGGCGACGTCTCGGGTCTCGACTGTCCCGGCCGCCACGGGAGTCGTCTCTGGGTGGATTTCGCTGGCCGCGGCAGCGCGGGGCGGCAGTGCCCCGGTGCTTCCGTCGGTCGTCGCTGTCATGGCTTCCCCTTCGTGCAGTGGTACGACTCTGCTGGGTCCGCCGTCGGCCGGTGCGTCTGTCTCAAGGGGGTCCCACCCTGCTCGAACGGAGTTGAGAGCTTGGGGGAGGCACCGGCCGGCGACTACGCGAGGTTTATTCGACCGATAGTGATCATCTCTTCCGTACGACGACGAAGTCGGCGAGCGCCACGAGCTGGGCCCGCACCTGGTCGGGCATCTCCACGGCGTCCAGGGCCTCGATGGCGATGGTGTGCTGGCGGCGTGCCTCCTGGGCGGTCCACTCGCGGCCGCCCGCCTCCTCGATGAGCGCGGCACGCACGGCGAACTCCTCCTCGGAGAAGTTCTCGAAGTCGCTGGCCTTGGCGTCCTCGGCGAGCAGTTCGCCGAGCCGCTCGGAGGCGGGCCCGCCCGCGGCGAGCGCCGCCACGACCGGCAGGGACTTCTTGCGCTGGCGCAGATCGCTCCAGGTCTGCTTGCCGGTGGCCTCCGGGTCGCCCCAGATGCCGAGGAGGTCGTCGACGGCCTGGAAGGCCAGGCCGAGGTGGTAGCCGTACTTCTCCAGGGTGTCCGCGGTGCGGTCGTCCGCGCCGCCGAGGACCGCGCCGATGGAGCAGGCGCAGGCGAGCAGGGCGCCCGTCTTGTTGCCCTCCATCTCCAGGCACTCCTCGACGCTGACGCGGTCGCGGTGCTCGTAGGAGATGTCCTGGGCCTGGCCGTCGATGAGGGCGCGGGTGGCGCTGGTCAGCCGGCGGGTGGCGCGGCCGGCCTCGACGGTGCCGAGTTCGAGGAGGATCTCGTTGGCCAGCGCGAACAGGGCGTCGCCGACGAGGATCGCCTGGGCGGGGCCGTGCACCTTCCAGACGGTGTCGCGGTGGCGGCGCTGTTCGTCGCCGTCCATCAGGTCGTCGTGCAGCAGGGAGAAGTTGTGCACCAGCTCGACCGCGACCGCGCCGGGCACGCCGACCTCGGGGGCGGCACCGGCGGCCTGCGCGGAGAGCACGGCCAGCGCGGGACGTACGGCTTTGCCGCCGTCGCCGTCCGCGGGGTTGCCCTGGGCGTCGATCCAGCCGAAGTGGTAGGCGGCGACGGTGTCCATGGGCGACGCCAGGCGGTCGACGGCCGCCTTCAGCACCGGTGTGGCCAGGGTCCGGCCGCGCTCCAGGAGCGCGGTCACGTCCACCGCGTCGGCAGCCTTGTCGGCCGGGGGCACAGTGGGCACAGTCTCTCCTCTTGTTGCGGTACCGGGGGTGCGGGGGTCTGCCGCGCGCTCGTCGAGCATCAGGCCGCCTCCTCGAATGCGAGGAGGTGGTCGCGGGGCCGGCCCAGGGCGCCCAGTGCGGCTCGCGCCGCACCGGCGCCGCTGCGGACCGCACTCTCCATGGTCGCGGGCCACCCGGTGGCGGTCCACGCGCCGGCCAGATACAGGCCGGGGGCTCTGGTGCGGGCGCCGGGCCGCAGCCGCCCGACGCCCGGGGCGGGGGCGAACGTCGCGGTGCGCTCCCTGGTCACGAAGAAGTCCTTCACCTCCGCGCCGCGCGCGGTGGGCAGCAGCCGCTCCAGCTCCGGCAGATAGCGCTCGCGCAGGACGGCGACGGGTTCGTCGATCTCGTCCTGGGCGGCCGACTGCGACAGGGCGAGGTACTGCCCTTCCCGCAGTCCGGACGCGTCGGTCCGGTCGAAGACCCACTGCACCGGGGAGCCGAGGGCGGCGAAGAACGGTCGCGCGAGCACCTTCCGGTCGTAGACGACATGGACGTTGAGGATCGGCGCGGTGCCGATCTCCAGCAGCTGTTCAGGCGCGTCGAGCGCTCCCTCGGGCAGCAGATCGTGCGCCTCGCGCTGAGGTACGGCGAGGACGACGGTGTCGGCGTCGAGCGTCTCGCCGGGAACCTGAACGCTCCAACGCCCGTTCTCGTTAAGGGAGATGGAGGTGACGCGTGTACGGACTTCGGTACGCACGCCCGCGGAGTCGAGCGCCTTGCGGGCCAGCGTGTCGTGCAGTTCGCCCAGCGGGACGCGTGCCCAGCCGATGTCGGCCGCGCCCGGGTCGGACAGCAGACCGGTCTTGAACACCACCGCGGCGAGCCCGAGCGAGGAGTCGCCGGCCACCGCGTTGAGGGTGGCGACCCCCACCAGGTCCCACAGTGCCTCGACGGCACGCTCCGACTGACCGTGATCGGCGAGCCATCGGCCGAAGTTCTGGTCGTCGAGGGCCGGATCGTCGAGATCGAGCGCTTTGAGCGCCAGTGCGGCACGGCCGACCTTGGCGCGCTCGGCGAGCGACAGATGCTGATAGGTCGCCAGGCTGCGCGCGAGATGCAGAGGTACGGGCAGCGCGCTGCGGCCGATTCTCCCGAGCCGCCGCCCGGGTTTCGCCTCGGCGTCGAGAACGGGCACGTCGAGACGATCCTGCAGGGGCGCGAGCGAGGCCCCGTCGATGCGGTCGAGGAACCAGCGGTAGGCGGTGCAGCAGCGCAGATACACATGCTGTCCGTTGTCCACGGTGAGTTCGCCGCGCTGGAAGGAGAAGGCGAGCCCGCCGAGCCGCGGCCGGCCTTCGAGCAGGGTGACACGCACCCCGGCGTCGGCCAGGGCGAGCGCGGCGGTGATTCCGGCCAGCCCGCCGCCGATCACTACGGCGCCTGCCCCTTCCGGGCGGTCCGAAGCCCCCGTGGGCTGCGTGTCCTCGCTCATCGTGCACCCTCCCCAGCGGCCGTGCCGCGGTGATTGAACGGTGCACGGCAGGCCATCGCAGTCAGGGACGCCACCCGGTGCCGGAGGGTTGCGTGCCGCTTTTCGCCGGTGGAATCACCTTGGCCCATATTGTCCATCAGGTACGCCTCCTGACGGTACGCCGGGAGACATGCCGGGCGTCCAGTCCGGAGAGGCCACGCACAGCGACGTACGCCTTCTCGCGCCCCGGCAGCGAGACGCGGCCGCGCAGCACGGCCTCCGGCTCGCGCTCGATGCGGTCGAGGAGCCGCCGGTAGATGCCGGCCATGGCCGCGACACAGGCGCCGCTGCGCCGGTCGAGCATGGGCAGCAGCCGGTAGCCCTCGGCGAAAAGGGTGCGCGCCCGTCGCACTTCGAAGTGGACGAGGCCCGCGAAATCGGAGCCCTCGGGCGGGGTCGGGCCGTTGAACCCGGCCGAGCAGCCGAACTTCGCGAGGTCGTCGGCGGGCAGATAGGTGCGCCCGCCGGCGGCGTCCTCCCGTACGTCCCGAAGGATGTTGGTGAGCTGGAGCGCGAGCCCGAGCGTGTCCGCATACTCCGGCGCGCGCTCGGCGCCGCGCGCCCCCGGTTCCGTACCGAACACGCCGAGCGAGAGCCGCCCGATCGCCCCGGCCACGCACCGGCAGTACACCTTCAGGTCGTCCCAGGTCTCGTACGTCTCACCGCGTACGTCCATCAGGACGCCGTCGATGAGTTCGTCGAGGCCGCCCAGCGGCACCGGGAAGTACGCGGCGGTGTGGCTGAGGGCGACCGCGACCGGGTCGGTGTCGTCCTCGTCGACCCGGCCCTCGCGGACCCGGGCGAGCAGAGCCCGGGTGTCCTCGAGCCGCGCCGCCTTCACGTCCGTCGGCAGCGCGCCGTCGCCGATGTCGTCGACACGCCGTGAGAACGCGTAGAGCGCCGACATCGCACGACGCTTGGGCGTCGGCAGAAGTCTGATGCCATAGGCGAAATTACGAGCCTGCTGACCGGTCACTGCCTCGCAGTAGCTGTATGCGGCGAGTACCGGTGCGGACACGTGTTGTTCCGACTCCACGGTCCGGATCACCCCTCTCCTCGCAGAGTCACTCCCACCTCGCGCAGCAGCTGGAGCTTGCCGGGCTTGGGCGGGCCGGGAAGTACGTCGTATTCGGCGGCGACGATCGCTCGGATCGCCGCCCTTCCCCCTGCCACGAACCCCGCGAGCAGCAGCTTCAACCTGCCGTGGACGCTACCCACGAGGGGGGTGCCTTCATTCAGGAGGTGGAGCGCGCGTTCTGCTTCGTATGCGACCAGCGCGCGCACCGATGCGCCCGCGGTGGCCGTGGCGAGGTCCGCCTCCTGGACATGGAAGCGCTTCATGTCCTCGGCCGGCAGGTAGATGCGGTCGCGGCCGAGGTCCTCGGCGACGTCCTGGAGGTGCTCGACGATCTGCAGCGCCGTGCACACCGCGTCCGAGCGGCGGATCCGCTCGGGCGTGGAGGTGCCGGTCACGGACAGCACCAGGCGGCCGACGGGGTTGGCGGACAGCTCGCAGTAGGCCACGAGGTCGTCATAGGTCTCGTAGCGCTTGATCAGCTGGTCCTGGCGGTTGGCCGCGATCAGGCCGAGGAAGGGTTCGGGGGTGAGGTCCGCGCGGCGGACCGTGGGCTGCAGGCGGCGCAGCAGCGGGTGGTGCGGTGTCGAGTCGAACACGCGGTGCAGATCGGCCTCGAAGGCGTCCAGGAGTACGAGACGGTCCTCGGCCTCTTCGGGCGACACGCCGAGCAGCCTGGCGTCCGCGCCGCCCGGGGCGAGGTCGCCGTCACCGATGTCGTCGACGAGGCGGGCGAAGCCGTAGACGGCCATCAGGTCGTCGCGCCAGGCCTGGGGCAGGAAAAAGGGTGCCACCGGGAAGTTCTCGCCCGCGGCCTTGTCGAGCGTTCCGCGCTCCGTCTCACCAGTGCGCGCCGTACCGGCTTGGGTCACCGCTCGCCGCCCGGCGCGGGGACGGCACACGCGTCGCGGAGCTGGAGAGTTTCCGTAGCCATTGCCGTCACATCTCCCGTTCTACACTGCCGACCCAATAGTGCCCTTTTCGGACACGCCGCCCGGGACTCCGCGCGGCGCGCCGGTGCCGGGTGTCGCGCAGTATCGCCCCACTTGCCGCGATTCAGCACCGGTACAGCTTACGTTGTACAACGCAGCAAGGTTCGTCGGGGTGTCCTGCACATCACAACAACACACCGATTGGTGTCAAGATTCCTAAGGCCAGCAGGAGTTGGCGTTTCCTTTGCAGACGCAGGGCCCCGCCGAATCGTTGCGGCGGGGCCCCGGCTACTACGAGCTACTTGCCCGTGAACTTCTCGTACTCCTTGAGAACCTCTTCGGTCGGACCGTCCATCCGCAGCTCACCGCGCTCCAGCCAGAGCACGCGGTCACAGGTGTCGCGGATCGACTTGTTGTTGTGGCTGACCAGAAACACCGTGCCCGCGCTCTTGCGCAGTTCGCGGATCCGCTGCTCGGAGCGCTTCTGGAAGGAGCGGTCTCCGGTGGCGAGGGCCTCGTCGATCATGAGGACGTCGTGGTCCTTGGCGGCCGCGATGGAGAAGCGCAGCCGCGCCGCCATGCCGGAGGAGTAGGTGCGCATCGGCAGGGTGATGAAGTCGCCCTTCTCGTTGATGCCCGAGAAGTCGACGATCTCCTGGTAGCGCTCCCTGATCTGCTCGCGGGACATGCCCATCGCGAGCCCGCCCAATATGACGTTGCGTTCGCCCGTGAGGTCGTTCATCAGGGCGGCGTTCACGCCGAGCAGCGAGGGCTGGCCGTCGGTGTAGACCTTGCCCTTCTCGGCGGGCAGCAGACCGGCGATGGCACGCAGGAGCGTGGACTTGCCGGAGCCGTTGGAGCCGATCAGGCCGATGGCCTCGCCGCGGTAGGCCGTGAAGGAGACGCCCCTGACGGCGTGCACCTTGCGTACGCCCCGCTCCTCGCCGCGCTTGATGATGCGGCTGAGGGCGGCGGTGGCGCTGCCCTTGCCGGTCTTGGCGCCGTTCACGCGGTAGACGATGTGCAGCTCGTCCGCGATCACGGTCGGGATGTGGGATGTCTGCTCAGCCACGGCCGTACCTCTCTTCCGCCTTCCAGAAGTACACGAACCCGCCGGCTGCGACGACCACGGCCCAGAAGGTGGCGATGGCCCACACATGAGGCGGCAGGTGCGAGGCGCCGTAGCCGTCGATGAGGGCGAAGCGCATCAGGTCCATGTAGATCGCGGCCGGGTTCACCTGGAGCGCGCGGATGAACCACTCGGGCCGTCCGACGAGCATGTTGCTGATGGAGAACATGACGCCCGAGGTGTACATCCAGGTGCGCAGGATGAACGGCATCAGCTGGGCGAGGTCCGGCGTCTTGGCGCCCATGCGCGCCACGATCAGCGCGAGGCCGGTGTTGAAGAGGAACTGCAGCACCAGCACCGGGACGATCAGCAGCCAGGACAGACCCGGCACGCTGCCGAAACCGATCACCACGACGAACAGCACGATCATCGAGAACAGCAGCTGCTGGAGCTGCTGGAGCGCGAAGGAGATGGGCAGCGAGGCGCGCGGGAAGTGCAGCGCGCGCACCAGCCCCAGGTTGCCCGAGATCGCACGGACGCCCGCCATGATCGAGCTCTGCGTGAACGTGAAGACGAACACACCGGTCACCAGGAACGGGATGTAGGTGTCGTGCGACATGCCCCGGCTGGCCTTGAGGATCACGCCGAAGATGAAGTAGTACACGGCCGCGTTCAGCAGCGGCGTCGCCACCTGCCACAGCTGGCCGAGCTTGGCCTGGCTGTACTGCGCGGTGAGTTTCGCCTGCGAGAAGGCGAGGATGAAGTGCCGCCGCCCCCACAGCTGACGCACGTACTCGACGAGTCCGGGCCGGGCGCCGCTCACCGCGAGCCCGTACTTGTCGGCCAGGTCGGCCGCGGAGAGCCCGTCATCGGGGGACGGACGGTCGCTCACCGCGACAGCTCCGTCATGCGTTGTCTCACTCACAAATGGAAACTTTCGTCTTCATGATGCGCACGGCCTGGTCGGGCAGGGGCTGAGGGCACGGGACACCGGGGTACGGCGAACGTGCTCCCGGGAACGAGCTTGTCAGATGGCGTAGCCGCTTGTCAGATGACAGGAGGACGACCGAGGCGGGTCAGCCGCCACACCGTACGCCACTTCATCGGGCGCCGAGGCCCGCAGGAACTGGTCCAGCCCTCCTTGAAACCGCCGAACCACGCCTTCAGGGCAGGTCCCGAGGGACGGCGGGCCAGCGTCAGGAGCATCCAGACGCCGAGGTAGACGGGGACGAGCGGCGCCGGAAGGTTTCGGCGCGCGAGCCAGACGCGGTTGCGGGCCACCATGCGGTGGTACACCGCATGCCGCGAAGGAGCGGTCGTGGGGTGGTACAGCACCATGTCGGACCGGTAGTCGATCATCCAGCCCGCGTCGAGGGCCCGCCAGGCGAGGTCGGTTTCCTCGTGGGCGTAGAAGAACTCGTCCGGAAGCCCGCCGACCTCGGCGAAGACCTTCGTACGGACCGCGTTGGCGCCACCGAGGAAGGTGGTCACGCGCGAGGAGCGCATCGGGTCGGAGGCGCGCAGCCGCGGTACGTGGCGGCGCTGGGTCTCCTTGGTCTCGGGGTCCGCGATCCGGAAGCTGATGATGCCGAGCTCGGGGTCGGCCGCGAAGGCCCGGCGGCACAGCTCGGCGGTGTCGTGGGTGGCGAGGAGGCCGTCGTCGTCGAGGAAGAGCAGGACGTCGACGTCCGTGCCACCGGGGCCGAAGGCCTCGATGCCCACGTTGCGGCCGCCGGGTATGCCGAGGTTCTCGGGCAGCTCGACCGTGCGTACACCGTCGGGAACGTCCGGGACGGGCGAGCCGTTGCCGACCACGACCACCTCGACCCGGTCGCCGTCCTGCTTGGCGACGGAGTCCAGCAGGGCTCGGAGCTCGTCGGGGCGGTTGCCCATGGTGATGATGACCGCGCCGACCTTCATCGCCGTACTCACTTCAGCCTGCTGGAGGCGAGGATGGACACGAGGTGCAGCACGGTCTGGAGGAGGGCGATGCCGGCCAGGACCGCGACGCCGAGGCGGGTGAAGAACAGGTCCCCGCGCACCGAGTCCACGATGGCCAGCACCAGGATCAGCAGGGACGCCTCGATGCCGAGGACCAGCCGGTGGAACTTCAGCGCGGCGGCGGCCTTGCGGGCCAGCGCCATGCCGGAGGAGCGCGGCTCGGACGCCGACTCCTTGACCGGCGGCAGGCCGCCCTGGTGGCGGGCGACACCGACGAGGTCGGTCTCGGCCTTGATCAGGATCGCGCCGAGGGCCGCCAGGGTGCCGAGGAAGGCCCAGAGCCAGTCGATCCGCCCGGAACCCCAGGGATCGGCGGCGCGCAGGCCGAAGCCCACGAGCACCGCGGCGTCGGTCAGATAGGCACCGACCCGGTCCAGGTAGACCCCGCCGAGCGAGAACTGCTTCTTCCAGCGCGCCACCTCACCGTCGACACAGTCGAGCAGCAGGTAGAGCTGGACCATGATCACGCCGAGCACGGCGCCCGGGATCCCCGGCACCAGCAGGGCCGGGGCGGCGAGCACGCCGAAGACAGTCATCAGGTACGTGAGCTGGTTGGGCGTGATCCTGGTGTTCACCAGGTAGCGGTCGCAGCGCAGCGAGATCTCTCGCATGTACAGGCGTCCCGCCCAATGCTCACCGCTGCGCCGGTCCTTCACCCCTGCGGGATGAACGACGGGGCGGAGTTCAGCTACTGATGGCCTTGGCATAGTCGGAGTAGATGTCCTTGATCTGGTTGGTTTTCAGGTCGAGGTGTTCGAGGATCGTGTACCGGCCCGGCCGGGTCTGCGGAGCGAACTCCACGACCTGTACGAACTCGTCCACGGTGAACCCGATCTCCTCGGGCAGCACCGGCAGCCCGTGCCGGTGCAGCACCTCGGCCATGTACGCCGACTCCTCGTGCGCCCCCCGCAGGTACATCGCGAAGGCCGCGCCAAGACCGCACTGCTCGCCGTGGCTGGCCGCGCGCTTGGGGAAGAGGAGGTCGAAGGCGTGGTTGATCTCGTGACAGGCGCCCGACGAGGGCCGTGAGTCGCCCGACACCGACATGGCGATCCCGCTGAGGACCAGTGCCTCGGCGAGCACCTGGAGGAAGTCGTTGTCGCCGATGCCGCCGGGGTGGCGCAGTACGGCCTCTCCGGCCTGGCGTGCCATCGCGGCCGCGAGACCGTCGATCTTCTCGCCGTTGACGCGATTGGCCAGCTCCCAGTCCGCGATGGCGGAGATGTTGGAGACGGCGTCGCCGATGCCGGAGCGCACGAACCGTACGGGGGCCTCACGGATCACATCGAGGTCGATGACGACCGCGATCGGGTTCGGCACACCGTAGGAGCCGCGGCCCGCGTCGTTGTCGAGGGTCGCGACGGGCGAGCACAGGCCGTCGTGCGCGAGGTTGGTGGGCACGGCGACCAGCGGGAGGCCGACGCGCGCCGCGGCGAACTTCGCGCAGTCGATGATCTTGCCGCCGCCCAGGCCCACGACCGCGTCGTAGTGGCCGGCCTTGATGGCACCGGCCAGCCGGATCGCGTCGTCGAGGGTGCCGCCGCCGACCTCGTACCAGGTGGCGCCGGGCAGGGCCGGGGCGATCCGCTCGCGCAGCTTCGCGCCGGAGCCGTTGCTCACGGCGACGGCCAGCTTCCCGGAGTGCGAGATCCGCTGGTCGGAGAGCACGCTCGCCAGGTCGTCCAGGGCACCCGCGCGGATGTCGACGACAACCGGGGAGGGGATGAGCCTTGTCAGTACTGGCACGCGATCTCCCGTCCCTTGGCGAGGTCGTCGTGGTTGTCGATCTCGACCCACTTGACGTCGCCGATCGGCGCCACGTCGATCTTGAAGCCGCGGTTGACGAGCTCCTGGTAGCCGTGCTCGTAGAACTGCTGCGGGTCCGTCTCCCACACCGTCTTCAGGGCGTCGGTCAGGTCGGCGGCGGCGTCGCCCTCGATGAGGGTGACACCGATGTACTCGCCGGTGGCCTCGGCGGGCTCCATCAGCTTGGTGATCTTCCGGACGCCCTTGTCGGGGTCCACGACGACCTTCATCTCCTCGTCGGCGAGCTTCTTCACCGTGTCGAGGGCGAGGATGATCCGCTTGCCGTCGCCGCGGGCGGCCAGCAGCGTCTTCTCGACGGAGACCGGGTGCACGGTGTCGCCGTTGGCGAGGATCACACCGTCCTTGAGGGCGTCACGGCCGCACCACAGGGAGTAGGCGTTGTTCCACTCCTCGGCCTTGTCGTTGTCGATGAGGGTGATCTTGAGGCCGTACTTGGCCTCCAGGGCGTCCTTGCGGTCGTACACGGCTTCCTTGCGGTAGCCGACGATGATCCCGACCTCGGTCAGACCGATCTCGGCGAAGTTGCCGAGGGTCAGGTCCAGGACCGTGATGCTGTCCTCTATGCCCGCGGGGCCCACCGGCACGAGAGCCTTTGGGAGGCTGTCGGTGTAGGGACGCAGACGCCGTCCGGCGCCGGCCGCCAGCACGAGGCCGATCATGCGGGTTCTCCTTCGTCGTGTACGGCGGGGGCCCCGGAGGACACCCAGAAGCGGATGCTCTCCACGAGCACCAGCAGCGCCACGGCCACGGCGAGCGCCGTGAGCGCGACCTTGAACTGTGCGGCGGTGAGCAGCGCGGCCAGGACGGTGACCAGCAGCGTCCTGCCTTCGTGCCCGCCGATCGCCCGCACCAGCCAGTGCGGGGGGGCTCCGGCGTTGCCGCGGATGCGGTACACCGTGTCGTAGTGATGGTAGGCGACGGCGGCCACCAGGCCGAAAGCCGCAGGAAGCGCTCCGTTCACATCGGCTTTGGCGGCCAGTACCAGAACGGTGAGGTATTCGGCGGCGCGGAAGAAGGGGGGCACCAGCCAGTCGAGGGCGCCCTTGAGGGGGCGGACGACGGCGAGGGCGGACAGGAGCACATAGCCGACGGCGCACAGGACGGTCTGCCAGCCGGCGCCCCAGAGCAGGGCCGAGGTCACCACGAGGACGCCGCCGACGGCGGCACTGACGGGCGCCGCGACACGGACCGTGCCGCGCGCGAGGCGCGTCAGCAGTTCGACGAGCGGTCCGCTGTCCGCGAGATCCGCCAGCGCCTGCGCCGCCCGGTCCGTGCGCCGGGCCTTGCGGGTGAGCGAGCGCAGTACGCGGCCCGCTGTGGTGTACGTCGCGGCGAACGCGCAGCCGACGAGCAACACGTAGAAGGTGATGCGGGGGGTCGTCAGCGCCGTGAGGACGGCGATCATCGCCCATCGTTCGCCGATGGGCAGGACTATCATCCGGCGCACCCAGACCGTCCAGCCGACGCTGTCGAGCTTGTCCGAGAGGGCGGCGGTGGGGCTGGTGTTGGCGGTGGCGTCGTGGTTCGCCTCGTTGAAGGAGAAGTCCACGACGTGCCGGCAGGTCTGGAGGATCATCGCGCCGAGCGCCAGGGCCCATACGTCGTCGCCGCCGCGGGCGGCTCCGAGGGCGAGGCCCGCGTAGTAGGCGTACTCCTTGGCGCGGTCGAAGGTCGCGTCCAGCCAGGCGCCGAGCGTCGAGTACTGGAGCGAGTAGCGGGCGAGCTGCCCGTCCGTGCAGTCCAGGACGAAGGAGAACAGGAGCAGCAGCCCGGCCGCGACGAATCCGGCGCGGGTGCCGGTGGCGGCGCAGCCCGCGGCGATCAGCGCGGTGAGCAGGGAGGCGGTGGTGACCTGGTTCGGGGTCAGACCGCGACGCGCGCACCAGCGGGCGATGTAGCGCGAGTACGGGCTGATGCAGTACGTGGTGAAGAAGCCGTCGCGGGCCTTGACCGCGCTGCGCAGGCGTACGGCCTCGTCGTCCACGGCGGACACGGCCTGCCGGACCTCGTTGCGCTCCTGCGGGTCGGTGGGGACCGCGGCGACGAGCGTGCCGAGCTCGGGGCGGAACACGGCGACGCCGTCCGCGTCGAGGGCCGCGGTGAGCCGCTCGGCGAGGTTGTCGGTGGCGACGGCGAGGCCGCCGGAGGCGGAGCTCTCACGGGCCACGGCACGGGTCAGCGCCCGGCGGGCCTCGGGCTGTACCGATACGGCGCCGGGCAGCGCGGAGGCCGCGAACCGTGGGTCCGTGAGGCCGAGGCGCAGCGCGTGCAGGTGCCCCACGAAGCGGGCGTCGACGACGGCGACCCGCTGGTCCGCCGGTACGGCGGCCAGCAGTGTCTCGGCGTCACCCGCTTCCCCGGCGAGCCGCACGTCGAAGCCGAGCGACCGCAGATCGCTCTCGAGCGACGATCCGGGGACCGGCTGGCCGGTGAGGATGGCGGTCGACAGCGAACTCACTCCCTGGGTGCCGACGCGGCCTCGCGCCGGGCGTGTACGTGGTGGGAAGGCCCCGGCCCCAGGCCCGAGAGGGCTCAGGCCGCTGGGCGGCATGTCGGCAGAGGCTATCGGATGATGAGAAGCAGGCGTTCACCGCCCGTTCACTGCGCGATCAACCACATCTGCGTACCGCCTCCGCCGCGATCATCATCCGTGATCCGGGGGCCCTGCCACAAACCCGCACTCGCAGAACGCATAATTCGCGTCATTGGTCACAACACCCCTCCAGACCGTTCCGTAGCGGGGCAGGGCGGTCGGATCGGCGGCCGGCAGCGGCGCCACCGGCGGCGGACCGACATAGGGTGGTCGTCCATGACATGGCTGATCACAGGCGGGGCCGGATACATCGGGGCACACGTGGCGCGGGCGATGGCGGAGGCCGGGGAGCGCGTCGTCGCCCTCGACGACCTCTCGGCCGGGGTTCCCCACCGGCTCCCGGAGAGCATTCCGCTGGTACAGGGCTCGTCGCTGGACGGGGACCTGCTCAAGCGGGTCCTCGCGGAGCACGCGGTGACGGGTGTGGTGCATCTCGCCGCACGCAAGCAGGTCGGCGAGTCCGTGGCCCAGCCGACGCGCTACTACCAGGAGAACGTCGGCGGGCTCGCGACGCTTCTGGAGGCGGTCGCCGGGGCCGGCGTCAAGCGCTTCGTCTTCTCCTCGTCCGCCGCCGTCTACGGAAACCCGGATGTGGACCTCATCACGGAGGACACCCCCTGTGCGCCGATGAGCCCGTACGGCGAGACGAAGCTCGCCGGGGAGTGGCTGGTCCGCGCGGCGGGCCGGGCCCACGGCATCGCGACCGTGTGCCTGCGCTACTTCAACGTCGCGGGTGCGGCCACGCCCGAGCTGGCCGACACCGGCGTGTTCAACGTGATCCCGATGGTGTTCGACCGCCTCACCCGCGACGAGGCCCCGCGGATCTTCGGCGACGACTACCCGACGCCGGACGGCACCTGTGTCCGTGACTACATCCACGTCGCCGACCTCGCCGAGGCACACCTCGCGGCGGCCCGGCGGCTGGCCGGCGGCGCGACGGGCGACCTCACGGCGAACATCGGCCGCGGCGAGGGTGTCTCGGTACGTGATCTGCTCACGCTGATCGGCGAGGTCAGCGGGGACACCCGGCGACCGGTCGTCGAGCCGCGCCGGCCCGGGGACGCGCCGCGCGCGGTCGCCTCGGCCGACCTGGCCGCGCGGGAACTCGACTGGAGCGCGCGGCGCGGGGTCCGGGAGATGGTGGAGTCGGCGTGGCAGGGGTGGGTGCTGCATCACTCCCGGACCCTGGATCAACGATCTTGACCACGCTCTGACCTGCGGATCGTTTCCGCAGGTCAGAGCATATGACAACGGTGTTCAGTGCCGCGTTGCCCGATACCCCCCACCCGTAGTTCACTGTGGTCCCGGGCAGAGCACAGGAGGCGGCTTCCATGGGGGCTGGACACGATCACGGGCACGCCCACGGCGCGCCCACCACCGGCACGGCGGCAGCCGCGTACCGCGGGAGACTGCGGGTCGCGCTGTCCATCACGCTCACCGTGATGGTGGTCGAGATCGTCGGCGGCCTCATGGCCGACTCCCTCGCGCTCGTGGCCGACGCGGCGCACATGGCGACGGACGCGGTGGGGCTGGGCATGGCGCTCCTCGCGATCCACTTCGCCAACCGGCCGCCCAGCGGCAACCGCACGTTCGGCTACGCGCGGGCCGAGATCCTCGCCGCGCTCGCCAACTGCCTGCTGCTGCTCGGTGTCGGCGGCTACGTCCTGTACGAGGCGATCCACCGCTTCGTGACACCCGCGGACACCGAGGGCGGTCTGACCATCGTCTTCGGTCTGATCGGTCTGGTCGCGAACACGATCTCGCTGACGCTGCTGCTGCGCGGCCAGAAGGAGAGCCTGAACGTGCGCGGCGCCTTCCTGGAGGTGGTCGCGGACGCGCTGGGTTCGGTGGCGGTGATCATCTCCGCCGTGGTGATCATGACCACCGGCTGGCAGGCGGCCGACCCGATCGCCTCGATCCTCATCAGCATCATGATCGTCCCGCGCACCTGGAAGCTGCTCCACGAGACGCTCGAGGTGCTCCTGGAGGCGGCGCCCAAGAACGTCGACATGACGGAGGTGCGCGCCCACATCCTGGCTCTGCCCGGCGTCGAGGACGTGCACGACCTGCACGCCTGGACCATCACGTCGGGCATGCCGGTCCTCTCCGCCCATGTGGTCGTCAGTTCCGACGTCCTGAACGCCATCGGCCACGAGAAGATGCTCCACGAGCTCCAGGGTTGTCTGGGCCACCACTTCGACGTGGAGCACTGCACCTTCCAGCTGGAACCGAGCGGGCACGCGGAGCACGAGGCGAAGCTCTGCCACTGAAAGGCTCCGGCGGGAGGCTCTCAATTCGCGGGTGCGGCCGGCGGCTCCGGTGCTAGCGTGGCCACCGATCCGAGGAAGAGGTGGGTTGATGACTGTCGCGTTCGGTGCCGCTGCGCGCGGCGATAGGTGCGTCCCCATCCTCCGGGTCCACGGCTGACCCACGCCGAGCGGCGTGCGCGGCGGCCCGGGCCCCCGCATCCAAAGGTTTCCCACGTTGTCCGAACATCACGACTTGTCCGAGCATCACGACTCGTCCGACCGCGACGCCCGCCACGAGGCCTTCTTCACCCTGCGCCACCGACTGCCCCGGCAGGGCCCCGGCTCCGACGCCACCACCCGTCACCTCCTCTCACTCGCGGGCCCGCTGCCCGCCCGTCCCCGCGTGCTCGACCTGGGCTGCGGCCCCGGCCGCTCGGCGCTGCTCCTGGCCGCCGAGGCCGCGGCCGAGGTGACGGCCGTCGACCTGCATGAACCGTTCCTCGACGAACTGCGGAGGGCCGCCGAGGCCCGGGGTCTCAGCGCCTCGATCGACACCGTCAACGGGGACATGGGAGATCTCACCCACCCCGACGGCTCGTTCGACCTGGTCTGGGCCGAGGGCTCGGCCTATCTGATCGGTTTCGACACCGCCCTGCGCCGCTGGCGGCGACTGCTCGCCCCCGGCGGCACGCTGGTCCTCACCCACTGCGTGTGGACCACCGACACGCCGTCCGACCGGGCCCGCGCGTTCTGGGAGGACGAGTCGTTGCGCACGACCGACCAGGACACCCGGGTCGCGCGCGACGCCGGGTACTCCGTACTGGGGGTGTACCTCCAGCCGGAGTCCGACTGGGACGAGTACTACGACGCGCTCGGCGTCCACGCCGACGTGGCTGATGTCACCCGGCCCGGCATGGCCGAGGCGGTGGCGGGCGCCCGGGCGGAGATCGCCGTGCGCCGCGCGCACAGGAGGGAGTACGGCTACGTGGGCTATGTCCTGCGCCCGGTCACCGTCGGCGTCTGACGCGCCCCGCCCCGCCCGGTGCCCGCGTCGGCGCCTGCGTCCGACGCCGTACCGCGGGTGCGCCGCGCACCGGGGTGAACCGACCGCTGACTACGGCATCCGGCCCGGGTCCGACGGGCCGGACGCGCACCGGCTCCGGGGGTCCTCGCGAACATCTGATGGCCCCTGTCCTGGACGGTTCCCCGTCCGTGGCACCGGGCACGATCAAGTGTCCGGCCGCTTTCGGTGACCGACGGACGTCGGCCGCGTGTCCCGCTCCGGGCTATCGGAGCGGGACATGCGGGGAGCCGCGAAGTGCCGGGAGTGCCGGTTTCGTACGGCAGACTTGGGGCTCGAAGACCGATGCGAAGGATGGGTATGCCGATCACACCTGCCACCGCGACGCACAGTTCGTCGAACGGCACCGTTGAAGCGATCTTGCTCGAGTTGGTCGACGAGGACGGCAACACGATCGGCACGGCGGAGAAGCTCGCCGCCCATCAGCCACCGGGACAGCTGCACCGGGCCTTCTCCGTGTTCCTCTTCGACGAGCACGGCAGGCTGCTGCTCCAGCAGCGCGCCCTGGGCAAGTACCACTCCCCCGGTGTCTGGTCCAACACCTGCTGCGGCCACCCCTACCCCGCCGAGGCGCCCTTCGCGGCGGCGGCCCGGCGGACGTACGAGGAGCTCGGCGTCTCGCCCTCGCTCCTCGCGGAGGCGGGCACGGTCCGCTACAACCACCCGGACCCGGAGTCGGGCCTGGTGGAGCAGGAGTACAACCACCTCTTCGTCGGCATGGTGCAGTCGTCGCTGCACCCCGATCCGGAGGAGGTCGGGGACACCGCGTTCGTGACCGCCGCCGAGCTCATGGAGCGGCACGCGAAGGACCCCTTCTCGGCGTGGTTCATGACGGTCCTGGACGCGGCCCGTCCGGCGATCAGGGAGCTGACGGGCCCGTCCGCCGGCTGGTGACGGACCCGTCCTCGCGAAGACTCCCCGAGAGCGCCAAGCCCTAGACGATGCTCACAGTGAGCGGCAGGGCGGCCCAGATCACCTTGCCGCCACTCGCCGTGTGCTCGACGTCGCACACCCCGCCCGACTCCCTGGCGACCTCCCGCACCAGCAGCAGCCCCCGGCCGCCGGTCTGACCGTGGTCGGCCTCCAGGGCGGTGGGACGGTAGGGGTGGTTGTCCTCCACCGAGACCCGCACCCACTCGGCTCCTACGGCCACCTCCACGGCGAGCATCGGGGACAGCAGTGCCGCGTGCCGCACCGCGTTCGTGACCAGTTCGGAGACGATCAGCAACAGCCCGTGGACGAGGTCGTCCGAAACGGGCACTTGTTGACGGAAGAGCAGGTCACGAACGGCGTGTCGTGCCTGCGGAACCGAGGCGTCGATGGCGGGAGCGGTGAACCGCCACACCCCCTCGTACGGCAGCGGACCCGGCGGTCTCCGATCAGGAGGCACATCCCCGGCGCCTTCAGGGCGGGAGTCGAACCCCCGCCCGTGGTTCTCCATCGTCCGGTCGCCACCCTTGCGCTCGATTGTCACCACACGTCGAGTGTTGGTAACGCGCTGGTCCGGACCGCATCCCTGAACAGAAGTCAGCGACTATCGACGGCTTCCGACCGTTGGCGCATGGCATGGTCGGCCGCGCGACCGTTCCTGCCCGTGTGGTGTCCGCTTCGAGAACTATTCGGGTTGTACGGGTTGGGCGCCGGGCTCCCCCGTTTCGTCCGTCAGTGGCCGCGCCCCGAGACCAGATGTACGATGCGCCGCCCGCCGAAGCCGGTGGCGATCAGGCCCAGCCCGTCGAAGAGCAGCGCGAGCGAGAAGAAGCAGCCGATGACGTACTTGCTGCTGCTCGGCCAGTTGTCCAGCACCAGGATGCCGAGGAGCAGGTCGAAGGCGCCCTGCAGCAGGGTCCAGCCGAACTGCGCACCGCGCACCACGAGACTGCCGACCACCCGGAACACCCCGCCGGTCAGGAACAGCAGGGCCGCGAACATGGTGAGCGCCTCGGCCGCCGCGTCCGGGCGGCGGATCACCACCACTCCGGCCGCGATGTTCAGGGCCGCGACCACCACGCCGAGCCAGAAGAAGTTGGTGCCGCGGGCCTGAACGGCGTGCAGCAGTCCGACCGCGCCGCCGATCAGCAGCAGCCAGCCGAACAGGATCATCGAGGTCAGGGTCGCCACGCCGGTGTAGACGAGCCCGACGAGCCCCGCGAGCACCAGGATCACGCCGAACGCGGCGGTCCAGCTGAGGCCGCGGGTCAGATTCGTGGTCGCGTCGCTCGGCGCCCTGTCCTTGGTCCTCGCCATCAGCGCCTCCTCGCGCCCGGCCCCTTCTTGATCGTACGTTCGAGGGTTGCAGATAGCATCCGGCGTATGGAGCCGCAGCTGCTGCACAGCGTGGGCGACGGGGTCGCCACCGTCGTCATTCACCACCCGGCCAAGCGCAACGCCATGACGGCCGACATGTGGAGGGCGCTGCCGCCCCTGCTCGACGGGCTCGCCGCCGACCCGGACGTCCGCGTCCTCGTGCTCACCGGCGAGGGCGGCACCTTCTGCGCGGGGGCCGACATCTCGACGCTGCGGGGCTCCTCGGACGAGGCGCAGGGGCTCGCCGCGAACGCCGAGTACGCGCTCGCCGCGTTCCCCAAACCGACGCTCGCGGCGATCCGCGGGTTCTGCGTCGGCGGCGGGTCCCAGCTCGCTGCGGCCTGCGATCTGCGGTTCGCGGAGGAGGGCGCGCGGTTCGGAGTGACGCCGGCGAAGCTGGGGATCGTCTACGCGGCCTCGGCCACCCGGCGGCTGGTGTCGCTGGTGGGTCCGGCGACCGCCAAGTACCTGCTGTTCTCGGGCGAGCTGATCGACACCGAACGGGCGTTGCGCACGGGTCTGGTGGACGAGGTGCTGCCCGAGGGCGAACTCGACAAGCGGGTCGGGGAGTTCACCCGCGTCCTGGCCGCACGGTCGTTGCTGACGCAGGCGTCCGCCAAGGAATTCGCCCAGGGACGGACCGACCGGGACGCGTACTGGGCCGAGCAGGCGCGCGGGAGCGACGACACCGCGGAGGGCGTCGCCGCGTTCCTGGAGCGCCGGCCGCCGCGCTTCACCTGGACCACGCCGGCCTCCACCGCGACCACTCGGTCCTCCACCGCGACTACTCCATGATGAAGCGGCTCTTCGCCCGCAACTCCGCCACGAGATGTGCGGGAGCCTTCTGGGGGGACCCGGCGTCGTAGGGCGGCTGCGGGTCGTACTCCGTCAGCAGCTGTACGGCCTGTGCGTGTTCGTCGCCCGCGATCCGTCCGAGCAGGGCGAGCCCCATGTCGATGCCGGACGACACGCCGGCCGCTGTGACGTACTTCCCGTCGAACACCACCCGCTCTGCGGTCGGCTCGGCGCCGAAGCGTTCGAGGTGGTCGAGGGCCAGCCAGTGCGAGGTGGCCCGGCGGCCCTCGATCAGCCCCGCGGCGGCCAGCAGCAGGGAGCCGGTGCACACGGAGGTCGTCCAGGTGCTCGTGGCGTCGGCGGCGCGCAGCCAGTCCAGCAGGACCCGGTTGTCCATCTGCGGGGTCTGGCCCGGTCCGCCGGGGACCACGACGATGTCCGGGTGCGGCACCTCGGCCAGGGTCCTGTCGGCGGTCAGGGCCAGGTTGCCGCTCTCGTTGCGGACGGGGCCGGTGTCCTCGGCGACGAAGACGGTCTCCGCGTCGGGCAGGCGGCCGAGGGTCTCGTAGGGGCCCACGGCGTCCAGGGCGGTGAAGCGGTCGAAGAGGACGATGGCGATCTGCATCGGGTTCCTTTCCACGGCTGGGTGGGGCAGGGACGTCAGGTACGGGCCGGCCGACGGGTGGGGGCCCGCCATCGGGTGGAGGCGGGGCGGAAGCGGCGTCGGTACTCCGCCGGTGCCGTGCCGAGCGTCTTCACGAAGGCGCGGCGCATCGCCTCGGGGGTGCCGTAGCCGCAGGCGCGGGAGATCTCCTCGACTCCGTCGGCGGTGTCCTCCAGGAGGCGCCGGGCGTGTTCGAGGCGGACGCGGTCGACGTACCGGCCCGGGGTCATGCCCGTCTCGGTCTGGAAGGCGCGGGCGAAGTGCCGGGGCGAGAGCCGGGCGCGGGCGGCGAGCGACTCGACGGACAGGTCGGCGCCGGGGTGCTCGGTGATCCACTGCTGGACCTCGCGGAGCGGTTCGCGCCGCGCCGTCTGCGCGGCCAGCTGGGCGCTGAACTGGGCCTGGTTGCCCGGGCGCCGCAGGAAGACGACGAGGTGGCGGGCGACCGTCAGAGCGGCCTCCCGGCCGAGGTCCTCCTCCACGAGCGCGAGGGCGAGGTCGATGCCGGAGGTGACGCCCGCCGAGGTGGACACCTGTCCGTCCCGCACGTAGATGGGGTCGGGGTCGACCTCGACGGCCGGGTGGTCGCGGGCGAGCTTGTCGCAGTACGCCCAGTGGGTCGTAGCGCGGCGACCGTCCAGGAGGCCCGCCTCGGCGAGCGGGATGGCGCCGGTACAGACGGAGACCAGACGCTCGGCGCGCGGCCCGTGCGCGCGCAGCCAGTCGGTCAGCCGGGGGTCGGGGCGCCGGGTGCCCCGGCCGCCCGGGACCAGCAGGGTGTGCGGGGCGGGCGCGTCGGCGAGGGTGTGGTCCGGAACGAGGGTGAGGCCGCTGGTGGTACGCACGGGTGCGCCGTCCAGGGAGGCGGTGTGGATGCGGTACGAGCCGCCGCGGAAGGCCTCGGCGCCCGCGAAGACCTCCACGGGACCCGTGACGTCGAGGCTCTGCACTTCGTCGAAGAGGACGACCAGGACGGTTCGCATGCTCTCGATTCTTGGCGGACGGGGTGATGGCCGCAATGACGGGTACCCCACCTTTCCTGCCATCACCTCTCCCGCCTTCCCCGCGTACCGACCAGTCGGTAACCTTCGGACATGACCACACCTCTGCCGGAGCGCGCCGGGCGGCGCTGCCACAACGTCCTCAACCCGCTGCACTCGACGCACTACTTCTCGCCGGACCTGGGCCGGGAGCTGGCCGCAGTCGGGATCGAGGACAGCAGCGGCGCGTACTTCGCCGTACGGGCCGCCGCCATGGGGCCGGTGGGTCCCGGCACGGTGACGGCGACGTTCTACAACTTCCGCCACGAGCTGGTGGCCCGGCATGTGCCCGAGGTGTGGAGGAAGGCGTCCCCGGAGACCGTCCTCGCGGCCCGCGCGCGTGCCGTCGACGCGACCTGGCGACGGCTCCTCGGCGAGGACGTCCTCGCCTCCAAGGAGATGGCCGAGGCCGCGGAGCTCGCCCTGCGGGCGGCCGAGGCCTGCGCCAGGACCGCGCGCCCGCTGTACTCCGCCCACGCGGACCTGCCCGTGCCCGACGCGCCGCACCTCGCCCTCTGGCACGGCGCCACGCTGCTGCGCGAGCACCGGGGCGACGGTCACCTCGCGGCGCTGCTCGACGCGGAACTCGACCCGGTCGAGGCTCTGGTGAGCCACACCGCGACCGGCAAGGGCATGGCCCCGAAGTGGGCACTGGGCACGCGCGGCTGGTCACGGGCGCACTGGGACGCGGCGGTCGAACGACTGCGCGAGCGCGGACTGCTCGATTCGGACGGAGAGTTGACCGAGGCAGGGGTGGCCCTGCGCCAGGAGATCGAGGACCGCACGGACCGGCTGGACCGTGCCCCGTACGAGCATCTGGGCGCCGCGGGCGTGGAGCGCCTCACCGAGCTGGCACGGGGCATCCTGATGCGGGCACTGGCGGCCGGCGCGTTCCCCGAGGGCATGACCGGCAAGGGCTGACCGCGCCGATCGGCGCCCTGATCCCCCGTTGTCGGTGCCACCTGCCACAATTGCCGCGCAACCTCAGTGGAGAAGGCGGTACGGGATCGTGACGACACCCCTCGTAGGGTCCATCGAAAGCAGGATCGCCGAGGAGCTCGGCGTACGGGAGCGGCAGGTCAAGGCCGCCGTCGACTTGCTCGACGGCGGGTCGACGGTGCCCTTCATCGCCCGCTACCGCAAGGAAGCGACCGAGATGCTCGACGATGCGCAGCTGCGCACCCTCGAGGAACGGCTGCGCTATCTGCGGGAGCTGGAGGAGCGGCGCACGGCGATCCTCGAATCGGTGCGCGAGCAGGGCAAGCTCACCGAGGAGGTCGAGGCGCAGATCCGGGGCGCCGAGACGAAGGCGCGGCTCGAGGACATCTATCTGCCGTTCAAGCCGAAGCGGCGCACGAAGGCGCAGATCGCGCGCGAGGCGGGCCTGGAGCCGCTGGCCGAGGGCCTGCTCGGCGACCCGTCGGTCGACCCGCTCGCCGCGGCGACGGCGTTCGTCGACGCGGACAAGGGCGTCGCCGACCCGCAGGCCGCGCTGGACGGCGCCCGGTCGATCCTCACGGAGCGGTTCTCGGAGGACGCCGACCTGATCGGCGAGCTGCGCGAGCGCATGTGGGTGCGCGGGCGCCTGGCCGCCAAGGTGCGGGACGGCAAGGAGGAGGCGGGCGCCAAGTTCGCCGACTACTTCGACTTCGCCGAGCCCTTCAAGGAGCTGCCCTCGCACCGCGTCCTCGCCATGCTCCGCGGTGAGAAGGAGGAGGTCCTCGACCTCGTCCTGGAGCCCGAGGAGCCCTCCGAGCAGCCCGGTCCCTCCTCGTACGAGGGGATCGTCGCCCACCGCTTCCAGATCGCCGAGCGCGGTCGTCCCGGCGACAAGTGGCTCACGGACACCGTCCGCTGGGCCTGGCGGACCCGCATCCTCGTGCACCTCGGCATCGACCTGCGCCTTCGGCTGCGTACGGCCGCCGAGGACGAGGCGGTGAACGTCTTCGCGGCGAACCTGCGGGACCTGCTGCTCGCCGCCCCGGCGGGCACCCGCGCGACGCTGGGCCTCGACCCCGGTTTCCGTACGGGTGTCAAGGTCGCCGTGGTCGACGCGACCGGCAAGGTCGTGGCCACGGACGTCATCTACCCGCACGTCCCGGCCAACAAGTGGGACGAGGCCATCGCCAAGCTCGCCCGCCTCGCCAAGGAGCACGCGGTCGAGCTGATCGCGATCGGCAACGGCACGGCGTCCCGCGAGACCGACAAGCTCGCCGGTGAACTCATCACCAAGCACCCGGAGTTGAACCTCACCAAGGTGATGGTGTCCGAGGCGGGGGCGTCGGTGTACTCGGCGTCCGCGTTCGCCTCGCAGGAGCTGCCCGACATGGACGTGTCGCTGCGCGGCGCCGTCTCCATCGCTCGCCGCCTCCAGGACCCGCTGGCCGAGCTGGTGAAGATCGACCCGAAGTCCATCGGCGTCGGGCAGTACCAGCACGACCTGTCCGAGGTGAAGCTCTCCCGGTCCCTGGACGCGGTGGTCGAGGACTGTGTGAACGGCGTGGGCGTGGACGTGAACACGGCCTCCGCCCCGCTGCTCGCCCGCGTCTCCGGCATCACCTCCGGGCTCGCGGAGAACATCGTGGCGCACCGCGACGCCAACGGCCCCTTCACGTCCCGTACCACCCTCAAGAAGGTGGCCCGGCTCGGCCCGAAGGCGTACGAGCAGTGCGCGGGCTTCCTGCGCATCCGGGGCGGGGACGACCCGCTGGACGCGTCCAGCGTGCACCCGGAGGCGTACCCCGTGGTGCGGCGGATGGTGAAGACGGCGGGCAGCGAGGTCGCCTCCCTGATCGGCAACACCGGTGTGCTGCGCTCGCTCAGGCCGACCGACTTCGTGGACGAGACGTTCGGTCTGCCGACCGTCACGGACATCCTGAAGGAGCTGGAGAAGCCCGGGCGCGACCCGCGGCCCGCCTTCAAGACGGCCACCTTCAAGGAGGGCGTCGAGAAGATCTCCGACCTGGCCTCCGGGATGGTGCTCGAAGGGGTCGTCACGAACGTGGCCGCGTTCGGGGCCTTCGTGGACATCGGCGTCCACCAGGACGGTCTGGTGCATGTCTCGGCGATGTCGAAGACGTTCGTGAAGGACCCGCGCGATGTGGTGAAGCCGGGTGACATCGTCAAGGTCAAGGTGCTCGAGATCGACATCCCGCGCAAGCGGATCTCTCTCACGCTGCGGCTCGACGACGAGGCGACCAGGTCGGACGAGCAGGGTGAGGGTGGGCGTCCGCAGCGGGGCGGGCGGCCTCCGCAGCAGCGCCAGCAGCAGCGTCAGCAGCGGGGCGGGGCGGGCGGAGGCGGTGGTGGCGGCGGTTCGCGGCAGGCCGCTCCGCCGCCGGCCAACAGTGCGATGGCCGACGCACTACGCCGCGCGGGCTTGGTGGACCCGAAGAAGGGC
This sequence comes from Streptomyces sp. NPDC107454, assembly GCF_055582885.1. Classification (NCBI taxonomy): domain Bacteria; kingdom Bacillati; phylum Actinomycetota; class Actinomycetes; order Kitasatosporales; family Streptomycetaceae; genus Streptomyces; species Streptomyces sp. NPDC107454. The sequence goes on from NZ_JBVJPA010000003.1 coordinate 114,896, forward strand.
CGCCGTTGAGCTGCGGGTAAGTCGTGGCTGGTCGCGCAGCTCCCCGCGCCCCCGAAGGGGCGCGGCCCTGGGCCCCCGCTCCTAGAGTGACCGTATGGTCGGCTCGCGTGTCATCACCTGGGAAGTCACTGAGAGCAAGGGGCTCGAGACCTCTTGGATCACGTCCGGCGCCCGTTCGTTGCGGGCGCGCGGGCGTGCCGTCGGGAAGGTTCCCGAGCCGTACTGGATCTCTTACGAGCTCGACACCGTCGACGGGTTCGTGACCCGGCGGCTGTGTGTGAGCGCCGAGACGGCCTCGGGCACCCGCTCGCTGGACCTGCGGCACGACGGTGAGGGGCACTGGACGGCGGACGGGGACTGGCTGCCCGACCTCGGTGGCGCCCTCGACTGCGACCTGGGCCTGTGCCCGCTCACCAACACGATGCCGGTGCTGCGCCACGGGCTGCATCTCGGGCCGGGTGAGCGGGAGTTCCTGATGGCCCGGGTGTCGGTGCCGGACCTGTCCGTGCGGGCGTCGCAGCAGACGTACACGCATCTCGGGCGCGCCGGGGACGGCGGGCGCGTGCGTTTCTCGTCCGGTGACCACCGCAGCGATCTGGAGTTCGACGCGGAGGGGTACGTCGTGGACTACCCCACGATGGCGCGACGGCTGGCCACGGCGTAGGTCAGCGCTCCGTCACCTTGCCCGCCGCCACTTCCAGCCGGCGCGTGGTGTGGACCGCGTCGAGCATGCGGCGGTCGTGGGTCACGAGCAGCAGGGTGCCCTCGTACGTGTCGAGCGCCGCCTCCAGCTGTTCGATCGCGGGGAGGTCGAGGTGGTTGGTCGGCTCGTCGAGGACGAGGAGGTTGACGCCACGGCCCTGGAGGAGGGCGAGGGCCGAGCGGGTGCGCTCGCCGGGCGAGAGGGTGGCCGCCGGGCGCAGGACGTGTTCCGCCTTGAGGCCGAACTTGGCCAGCAGGGTGCGGACCTCGGCCGGTTCGGTGTCGGGGACGGCGGCGCTGAACGCGTCGAGCAGGGACTCGGAGCCGTGGAAGAGTTTGCGGGCCTGGTCGACCTCGCCGACGACGACGCCGGAGCCGAGGGTCGCGTGACCGGCGTCCAGCGGGACCCGGCCGAGCAGGGCGCCGAGCAGGGTCGACTTGCCCGCGCCGTTGGCGCCCGTGACGGCGACCCGGTCCGCCCAGTCGATCTGGAGGGTCGCGGGGCCGAAGGTGAAGTCGCCGCGCCGTACCTCGGCGTCACGCAGGGTGGCGACGACGGCGCCGGAGCGCGGTGCGGCCGCGATCTCCATCCGCAGCTCCCACTCCTTGCGCGGCTCGTCGACGACGTCCAGGCGCTCGATCATGCGCTGGGTCTGCCGGGCCTTGGCGGCCTGCTTCTCGCTGGCCTCGCTGCGGAACTTGCGGCCGATCTTGTCGTTGTCGTTGTTCGCCTTGCGCCGGGCGTTCTTCACTCCCTTGTCCATCCAGGAGCGCTGCATCTGGGCGCGGCCTTCGAGGGCGGAGCGCTTGTCGGCGTACTCCTCGTAGTCCTCGCGGGCGTGCCGGCGGGCGGTGTCGCGCTCCTCCAGGTAGGCCTCGTAGCCGCCGCCGTAGAGGGTGATCTGCTGCTGGGCGAGGTCGAGTTCGAGCACCTTGGTGACCGTGCGGGTCAGGAACTCGCGGTCGTGGCTGACGACGACGGTGCCCGCGCGCAGCCCGGAGACGAAGCGTTCGAGCCGCTCCAGGCCCTCCAGGTCCAGGTCGTTGGTGGGCTCGTCGAGCAGGAAGACGTCGTAGCGGGACAGGAGCAGGGAGGCGAGTCCGGCGCGGGCCGCCTGGCCGCCGGACAGGGACGCCATCGGCTGGTCGAGGTCGACGCCGAGCCCGAGGGTGTCGGCGACCTCCTCGGCACGCTCGTCGAGGTCGGCGCCGCCCAGGTCGAGCCAGCGCTCCAGGCTCTCCGCGTACGCGTCGTCCGCGCCCGGCGCGCCGTCGACGAGTGCCTGCGTCGCCTCGTCCATGACACGCTGGGCCTCGGCCACACCGGTGCGCCGGGCCAGGAACTCCCGGACGCTCTCGCCCTCCCGCCGCTCCGGCTCCTGCGGCAGATGGCCGACGCTCGCCGACGGCGGGGACAGCCGCAGCTCCCCCTCCTCGGGCGTGAGCAGTCCGGCGAGCATCCGCAGCAGGGTGGACTTGCCCGCGCCGTTGGCACCGACGAGTCCGATCACATCGCCGGGCGCGACCACGAGGTCGAGCCCGGAGAAGAGCGAGCGGTCGCCGTGTCCGGCGGCGAGGTTCTTGGCGACGAGGGTGGCAGTCATCAGGAGGCCGATCCTAACGGCCCGGCCGCCCCGCCTGCGCCTCCGTTTCCGTGCGGGGCCACGTCCCGGTTTCCGTGCCGGGCCGTACCCCCGTGTCCGTGCGGCCCGCTCAGTGGGCCATCGCCTCCACCAGCACACCCCCCGAGGTCCGCGCCACGAGGAAGGACTCCCCCTTCACGGCCTTGGCGTCCAGGGCGATCCGGTGTCTGCCCGCCTCCAGGATCCCGTCGAAGACCTCCTGCGTGTGCGTGCGGTACAGCCGGTCGAGGCGGTACGCGGTGATCTGGACCCGGCAGGTGGAAATAACCTCGATGCCCGCCTCGCCGTCGGCGGCGACCAGGCGGGTGAGGCGGCGCAGCTCGTGGGGACTGCGGTCCAGGGCGTTCTCGATCTGCGCGACGAGGAGCGGGACGACGGGGGCCAGGCCGTCGACGTAGGCGACCTCGACCCCGGCCCGCTCGAAGGACCGCCGTACGGCGGCGCGCTCCTGTTCGCCGACGGCGCGCCCGAAGGCCACCGCGCCGTATCCGCGGAGTTCCTCGGCCGGGACGTCGGTGGCGTCGCGGGTGATGTCGGCGCCGATGCCGATGGTGCGCAGGGCGGCGGCGAGCTTGGCGAGCACGGCGACCCTGGCGCCGATGAGCAGGACCCGGCGGCGCGCCCCGGCCTCACCCAGGAGCAGCGAGTTCAGGGCGCTGCGGTACTCGGCGCCCTGGAAGCGGAACGGCCCTATCCCGTGGTAGCCGTTGAGCTCCAGATCGGCGTGTTCGCCGGTCTGCCAGGCGAAGTCGCGCCACACGTAGTCGTCGCAGGAGTCGTCCTTCTCGATGACGGCGGTCACGGCACCGCATTCGATGCCCTCGCACTCGGGACAGCCGTAGATCACGTAGCGGCCGTCGTCGAGCGGCGCCTCGGCCTCCAGGAGGAGGCTTCGGACCTGGGCGGTGAAGATGGCGGGTGGTACGTCGGAGGCGAGCGGGGACACCGCGTCGAGGTCGGAGAGCTGGTACAGCAGCGGGCGGCCGTCGACGATGAAGTCGACGAAGTCCCGGTGCACTTGGTAGTCACCGTTGGCGAGGACTCCACCGGCACGCATCGCCGGTGCCAGGCCGAAGGTCGCGTACTCGGCAGACATGCTGTGAGTATCCCCAGACTGGGAGTGATGTGAGCACGGCATGACATATTCCGCTAACGTCCCGGCATGGACAACGCGCCCAGCGGTGACGTGATCGTGATCGGAAGCGGTGTCGTCGGGTTGACGACGGCGATCGTCCTGGCCGAGCGCGGCCGGCGGGTACGGGTGTGGGCGCGGGAGTCCGGCGAGCTGACCACCTCGGCCGTTGCCGGCGCGCTGTGGTGGCCGTACCGCATCCGGCCGAAGGCGCTCGCGGGCGAATGGGCCCTGCAATCACTCTCCGTGTACGAGGAGTTGGCCGCCCGGCCCCAGGAGACGGGCGTACGCGTGGTCGAGGGCGTACAGGGCGAGACGCGACTGGACGCGCTGGAGCCGTGGGCCGCCCGGGTGCCGGGGCTGCGCGTGGCGACGGCCGAGGAGTACGCGGGTACGGGGCTGTGGGCGCGGCTGCCGCTGATCGACATGCCGGTGCATCTGCGCTGGCTGCGCGAGCGGTTCCTGCGGGCGGGCGGAGCCTTCGAGACACGGACAGTGACGGATCTCGCGGAGGTCCAGGCGCCGGTCGTCGTCAACTGCACGGGGCTGGGCGCCCACACGCTCGTACCGGATCCGGCCGTACGGCCCGTGCGCGGGCAGCTCGTGATCATGGAGAACCCCGGGGTCCGTACCTGGCTCGTGTCGACGGACAGGGACGCCGGGACGACCACCTATGTCTTCCCGCACCCGGACCGGCTCGTGCTGGGTGGCACGACCGACGACGATGACTGGTCGCTCACGCCGGATCCGGCGGCGGCCGAAGCGATCGTCGAACGGTGTGTGGCGCTGCGGCCGGAAATCGCCGGGGCGCGCGTGCTGGGCCATCGGGTGGGGCTGCGGCCGGTGCGTGACACGGTCCGGCTGGAGCGTGAAGTACTGCCCGACGGGCGGGTGTTGGTGCACCACTACGGTCATGGCGGCGCGGGCGTCACGGTGGCCTGGGGCTGTGCGCGGGAGGCGGCCGGGCTCGCGCTGGGCGAGGAACCGGCCGCCGTGCGCCCTTGAGGGGGTCAGTGGGTCAGCGGGTCTCCCCCGGGACCCGGAGGGCACTCTTCGGATCGCGTACGCCGTCGAGGCCGGCCGTGCTCGCGGCGGCGGTGGAGCCCGCCGTGGCCCTGGCGTAGGCACCGGCGCCGCCGACGAACGGCACCTGGGCGGACGTACGGGACAGGTCCAGGGTGAGGGTCGGAGTGGTCGACGGCGGGTCGATGAGGTCCTTGTCGGTGCCCGCGACGATCAGGGCGAGCCGGTGGCCCGCCGGGACGACGTGGTCGGTGGCGGCCAGGTCGAGCGTGATCGTGTACGCCTTGCCCGGGGTGAGCGGGACGCCCTTGAGGTCGGAGGCGTAGTTGCCGAGGTCGGCCCAGCCGCGGCTGAGGACCGTGGCGGCGACGTCGGTCTTCTTCGCCTGGGTGACCTTGTAGCAGGAGCTGTCGCCGGTCGTGCTCGGACCCCAGCAGGTGCGGTCGGTGAGGGTGGTGATGCCCTCACCGCCGTCGGCGTAGTCGCGGATGGTGTCCGGGCCCAGGTCGACCAGGACCGCGGAGAGGTGGGCGGTCGAGGTGGTCGGCGTGGCGGTGACGGTCACCTTGGAGGAGCCCGACAGACGCAGGTCCCGGGTCAGCGGCTTGGTGACGAACCCGGCCTTCTCGGGGGTGGACCGGTCGATGTGGGCCGCCCAGTCGGTCTCGCTCAGCTGCGGGTCGTCGGTGAAGGCCTGGGTTCCGGAACCCGTACGTAGGCCGAGGGTGCCGACGCCCGCCTGGGTGCCCGTGCCCGGACGCAGTGTCGTCGTCTGTGTCCCGCGGGGCGGCCAGACGCTGGAGGTGACCCACTGGTCGGGGTGGCGCTCGATGTCGGCCATGGGCTCGTCGTCGATGCCGTTGTCGTAGCCGAGGAGTTCGTGGTCGAACCAGCGGTGCAGGGTGTCGACCCAGGCGGCGCGGCGGAAGTCGAAGGGGTCGACATGGCCGGTCTGGGAGAGCCAGATCTTGCGCTCGACGCCGTTCTTGGCGAGGGCGCTCCACCACTGGCCGAAGTTCTTGGTGCGGACGTTGAGGTCCTGCATGCCGTGCACAAGGAAGACGCTCGCCCTGACCTTGCTCGCGTCCTTCACGTAGTCGCGCTCGGTCCAGAACTTGGTCCAGTCACCGGTGCGCGGCGCTCCGTCGACGAGCTTCTGCTGCACGGCGGCGCACTTGGCGGTGGCCTCGGGGCTGTCGACGTAGCCGGAGAGCCAGTCCGGGCCCGAGTCGTACAGCGGGGCTCCCTTGGCGAAGTAGTAGTCGTACCAGGAGGAGATGGCGCTGATCGGCACGATGGTCTTCAGGCCCTTGACGCCGGTCGCGGCGACACCGTTGGCGATGGTGCCGTCCCAGCTCTTGCCGATCATGCCGGTTCTGCCGTTGGTCCAGGTCGCCTTGGCCCGGTCGGCGCCGGTACGCGTCGTGTAGCCCTTGGCCCGGCCGTTGAGCCAGTCGACCACGGCCTTCGCGGACTGGACGTCGGAGCGGCCGCCGACGTCGACACAGCCGTCGGAGCGATTGGTTCCGGCCAGGTCGACGCCGACGAAGGCGTAGCCGCGCGGCACGAAGTAGTTGTCGTAGAACAGCGGCATCTGGACGACGTCGCCGTTCGCGTCGTACGTCTTGAGCTGGCTCTCGTTGCCGCGCCCGCAGCAGGAGTAGTACGGGCTGGCGTCCATGATCACGGGAACCTTGCGGCCCTGCTGGGCGAGTTCTCGGGGCCGGACGATGTCGACGGCGACGCGGTCGCTCTTCCCGTCGCCGTCGCCGTCGAGGCCGGTGTCCACCCAGACGGCTTCGCGGATCGCGTTGTCGTACGAGTAGACCGGGGTGCTCTCCCGGGGTGCGCCGTGTGCGGCGGCGGGGGCGAGGAAGACGGCCATCAGGGCGGCGGTGGCCGCCGTCGCGAGCGATCTCCAGGTCGTGAAGCGCATACGGCGCGCTGGTTTCGGCATGCGCGGAAGGTACCCCGGTCAACTCCGGTACAAAAGAGGGTCGGTGGAGGCAGCCGGGCCCGAATCGGTCATGTCGGCCGAATGGCGATCGTGTGACAGGAGGGGCGATGGACAGGGGGACGGCACAGGGAGTCAATAGGCTCCGAACCGTCCTCGTTCCCCCACGACTTGGAGCTCTCCGTGCACCGCAGACTCATCGCCCCGGGCGCGCTCGCCGCCTCCCTGCTGCTGGCGATCCCGGCATCGGCGGCGGACTACACCCCCGGGGCGCCCGGTATCGGCGACCCCTACTACCCGGCCTACGGCAACGGCGGATACGACGTCTCGCACTACGACCTGCGGCTCCAGTACCAGCCGGCCACCGACGAGTTGCAGGGAACGGCGACTCTCCTGGCCACCACCACGCAGGACCTCTCCCGCTTCGACCTCGACTTCCTGCTCGATGTGAGCGAGGTGCGGGTCAACGGGGCGAAGGCCTCCTTCACCACCTCGGGCCAGCACGAGCTGGAGATCACCCCGGCGGCTCCGCTGCCGAAGGGCACGCCCGTCACGGTCGTCGTCCGTTACAGCGGGGTGCCCTCGACGAAGAGCGCGTACGGCTTCTCGACCTGGCACCGCACTCCGGACGGGGCCGTCGCGGCGGACGAGCCCGAGTCGGCCTGGTGGTGGTTCCCCAGCAACGACCACCCGAGCGACAAGGCCACCTACGACGTCTCGGTGGCCGTGCCGGACGGTACCCAGGCGATCTCCAACGGCACGCTCCAGTCGACGAGTTCACGGCTCGGCTGGACCCGCTACAGCTGGCGGTCCAGCAAACCGCAGGCGACCTATCTCGCCACGCTCGCCATCGGAAAGTTCGACATCACGACGGGCACGACGTCCGGCGGCGTCCCGGTCGTCAACGCGTACAGCAAGGACCTCGGCGACAACGACGGGGCCGCGCGGGCGAGCGTCGAGCGGACCGGGGAGATCGTCGACTGGCTGACCGGCTACTTCGGCCCGTACCCCTTCAGCTCGGTGGGCGGATACGTGCCGAACACCACCACCGGGTACGCGCTGGAGACCCAGACCCGCGTCTACTACAGCCCCCGGCAGTTCGCGAGCGGCTCCAACACCTCGGTGGTCGTCCACGAGCTGGCGCATCAGTGGTACGGCGACGACGTGTCCCTGAAGGGCTGGAAGGACATCTGGATCAACGAGGGCTTCGCGCGGTACGCGCAGTGGCTGTGGTCCGAGCACGAGGGCGAGGGGACGGCGCAGGAGCTCGCGGACTACGTGTACGCCTCGCACCCGGCGGACGACGCCTTCTGGAAGGTCGCGCCGGGTGACCCCGGTCCGGACAACCAGTTCGACACCGCGGTCTACGACCGGGGGGCGGTGGCGGTGCAGGCGCTGCGCAACGAGGTCGGGGACGACACGTTCTTCGCCATCCTGAAGGGGTGGCCGCGGGAGCACGCCTACGGGAACGCGTCGGTCGGGGACTTCCAGAAGTACGCGGAGAAGGTGTCGGGCAAGTCGCTCGCCACGCTCTTCGACACCTGGCTGTTCAAGCCGTCGAAGCCGGCGGCGCCCGCGGCACGAGGTGCGTCGATCGCGGTGGCCCCGGCCACGGCGGGGGCCCCGGCGCAGCCCAGGTCGTGGAAGAAGATCGCGGCGACCGATTCCGTCCACTCCGGCTGAACCGGCACCGCGGGCCCCTCGGCGGGGCCTTGGCCCACTCGCCCGCCCTTCCGTCTCTCAGGGCGGGCGAGTGGGGGCCGTTCGCGAACGGGCGTCAGTTGCCCTGCTCCACCGGGGCCGCGATCCGCTCGCCCACGATGCGGCTCGCCAGCTCCGAGGCCAACTCCGATACGGACATCCGGAGTTCGGCGTCGGCCGCCGCGCACTCGGACTCGATGCGGGCGCGACCGTCGGCCACCACGGCGTCACGTTCGCGCTGCCCGTCCGCGCGGGCCTCGGCGATCAGGGCGGAGCCCTGTTCGAGGGCCTGTTGGCGGATGCGGGCGGCTTCGTGGCGGGCCTCGGCCAACAGGGCCTCGGTCCCGAGACGCTCGCTCTCGGCGCGGGCGCGCACGGCTTCGGCGCGCTCCTTGGCGCCGTTGATCGCATCGTCCCGCAGTTCGAGCGCCCGGTTCATCCGCGGGAGCACGCGGGCGACGAACAGATAGATGAAGGCGAACAGCGCCAGGGCGTAGCCCAGGTCCTGAACCTTCGGGTTGAGTGGACCTATCGGGTAGGGGATGAGTTCCATGGCCGTGACTTACCCGCTCATGCGTGCGAACCAACGCGCATCTGCGCCAGAGTTGACCGAAAACAGCCCCTCTGAACGACCCTGATGGGCCCGCCACCGGCGCGAGCACCCGCGCGACCGTCCTGCGGGCCCCGCTCATGCCCCGTAGTCGTACACCGTCACCGCCACCCCCCGCTCCACCAGCCGTCGCACGATGAGCGGCTCCACCCGGGACCAGTCGCCGCCGGCCAGACCGCAGCCGATGCGGGGCATGTGGACGGACGCGTCGAGTTCGGCGGCCTTGGCCGCCACGTGGGCGAGGCCCGTGTCGATCGCCTCGTAGCGGACGGGGACCCCCTTGCTGCCCGTCCGGGTGCCCCGCTGACCTATCAGGTTCGCCACCCACACATACTTCTCGACCTGGACGAACCGGGTCGCGCCCAGCCCGAAGTCGTTGTGCGCCCGGTCCCGGTGCCACGCCCGGTACGCCGCCTCCGGCTCGGGCCAGCGGCGGGACAGGGCCAGGACGAAGCCCTTCCCCCAGCCTCCGATGTCATTGCAGACATGGACGATCAGCTTGACGCCCTTGACCGACGGAGCGGTGGCGTCACCCCGGACATATGTGATCCCCGACATGACGCCACCGTAGGCGCCGCCACTGACAGCGGCGTGCGATCTGTTACTTCGTCAGCTCGCTCAGTTCCTGGTCCGTGGCCTTCGAGACCCGGTGGCGGATCGCGAACCAGCCGCCGACCAGCAGGGCCGCGATCACCGGGATCAGGAGCAGGGTCTTGCGGCCGACCTCGGGGTCGTTGCCCATCAGGCCGAGCACGGCCAGCAGGAAGGCGATGGTGACGATCTCGGTCACGGGGCTGCCGGGGAGCCGGAAGGACGGGCGGGTGACCAGGCCGTCCTTGGCGCGGCGGACGAACACCAGGTGACAGACCATGATGATCACCCAGGTGCTGATGATGCCCAGGGACGCCACGTTCAGGACGATCTCGAAGGCCTGGCTGGGCATGAGGTAGTTCAGGCCGACGCCGAGCACGCACACCGCGCAGGTGAGCAGGATGCCGCCGTACGGGACCTGGTTGCGGTTCATCTTCGCGGTGAACCGGGGCGCGGAGCCCGCCATCGCCATGGAGCGCAGGATGCGGCCGGTGGAGTACAGGCCGGAGTTCAGGGACGACATGGCCGCGGTGAGGACGACCAGGTTCATGACGTCACCGGCACCCTGGACGCCGATCTTCGACAGGACGGTGACGAACGGGCTCTCGTCGGCCGAGTAGACCGAACCGGGCAGCAGCAGCGCGAGCAGCACGACCGAGCCGACGTAGAACAGGCCCACGCGCCACATGATCGAGTTCACCGCGCGCGGGACGACCTTCTCCGGTTCGGCGGTCTCGCCCGCGGCGACGCCGACCAGCTCCAGGGCCGCGTACGCGAAGATCACGCCCTGCATCACCAGGACGATCGGCATGATCCCGTGCGGGAGCAGACCGCCGTGGTCCGTGATGACGCTCAGGCCGGGCTTCTGGCCGCCCACGTCGTGGTGCGTGGCCAGCAGGAAGATGCCGACCAGCATGAAGGAGACGAGGGTGGCGACCTTGACGATCGCGAACCAGAACTCCATCTCACCGAAGATCTTCACCGAGATCAGGTTGACGGCCAGGACCACCGCGAGGGCGATCAGCGCCAGCACCCACTGGGGGATGTCGGTGAAGAAACTCCAGTAGTGCGTGTAGAGCGCGATCGCGGTGATGTCGGCGATACCGGTCGTCGACCAGTTGAGGAAGTACATCCACCCGGCGACGTACGCGCCCTTCTCGCCGAGGAACTCGCGCGCGTACGACACGAAGGACCCGGAGGAGGGCCGGTAGAGGACCAGCTCACCGAGGGCGCGCACGACGAAGAAGGCGAAGACGCCGCAGACGAGGTAGGCGATCGCCAGCGCGGGTCCCGCGTTGTGGAGGCGGCCGCCGGCGCCGAGGAAGAGTCCGGTGCCGATCGCGCCGCCGATGGCGATCATGTTGACGTGGCGGGCCTTGAGGTCCTTGCTGTAACCGGCGTCGCCCGCGTCCGCGGGCGTGCGGGCCGCGTCGGTGCGGGATGCGGCCTTGGCCGTGTCTACGGCGTCCTTGCTCACGCGTGGATCTACTCTCTGGTGCGCCCACGCACCGAGTACGCGGGTTTCCGGATGTGCCTCGGCCCGCACCACCCCTGACGCGGCGCAGACCAAGGAGCCACCTTCCCCGAGGGATCACCCTGATGCGATGGCACAGCTCACACCGCGGAACATCTCACATGGTGATCAAAGGGTGCAGAACTCGTCGACAGCGCTTTCACAGGACCGGTGAGACAGCAATACTGTTGCACCTGATCACTGCACCATCGAAGAGGCGAGGACCTGCCATGACGACGGACACCGAGGAGCCGACGCTCACGGTCGACGAGCTGGCGGCACGCGCGGGCGTCACGGTCCGTACGGTCCGCTTCTACAGTTCCAAGGGGCTGCTCCCGCCGCCCGTGATCGGACCCCGCCGGGTGGGGCACTACAGCCAGGAGCATCTGGCCCGGCTCGCGCTCATCGAGGAGCTGCAGCGCCAGGGCATGACGCTGGCCGCGATCGAGCGCCATCTTCAGCAGCTGCCGGCCGACCTGAGCGCCCAGGATCTCGCCCTTCACCGTGCCGTGGTCGCCTCCTGGGCGCCGGACGCGGCGGAGGACGTGACACGCGAGGAACTGGAACGGCGGGCGGGACGCCCCCTGGGCGAGGAGGCCCTGGAGCGGCTGGTCGCGATGAACGTCATCGAGCGGGCCGAGGGCACATCCGACAGCCCGGACAGCTCGGACTCCCCCGGCTCCTTCCGCGTGGCCCCGGCGCTGCTGGCGCTCGGCATCCAGCTCCTCGACGTACCGCTCGCGCACGAGTCGATCCTCGCCGCGCGCGGCGTCCTGCTGGAGCACTCCCGCGCCGCGGCACGCGAGCTGTCCGCGTTGCTGCGCGAGGCGGTGGGCGAGCACGAGTCGGTGGCGGCGGTGAAGTCCCTGTCCGCCCACATGCAGCCGCTGGTGGTGCAGGCGCTGCTGACCACGTTCCAGCGTTCCCTGAAGGCGGAGCTGCGGGAGTGGCTCAAGGAGTCCTGAGCCACTGAGGACTCCTGGACCCACACCCGCGCGCCTCCCGCCCGGCGATACGTCAGCTGTCGCTGAACCTCTCACCCTTCTCCGCCTTCTCGACGAGCAGCGCGGGCGGCGTGAACCGCTCCCCGTAGCGCTCGGCGAGCTCACGCGCGCGTGCCACGAATCCGGACGGACCTCCGTCGTAGCCGTTGATGTATTGGAGCACGCCGCCGGTCCAGCCCGGGAAGCCGATCCCGAAGATGGATCCGATGTTGGCGTCGGCGACGGACGTCAGCACGCCCTCCTCCAGGAGCCGGACGGTGTCCAGCGCCTCGGAGAAGAGCATGCGCTCCTGCATGTCCTTGAACGGGATCTCGTGGCCGGGCTTGGTGTAGTGCTCGCGCAGGCCGGGCCAGAGCTTGCCGCGCTTGCCGTCCTCGCCGTACTCGTAGAAGCCCGCGCCGCCGCTGCGCCCGGTGCGGCCGAACTCGTCGACCATACGGTCGATGACCGCCTCCGCCGGGTGCGTCTGCCAGGTGCCGCCCGCCTCCTCGACGGCCTGCCTGGACTCCTTGCGGATCTTGCGCGGCAGGGTGAGCGTCAGCTCGTCCATCAGGGAGAGGACCTTGGCCGGGTAGCCCGCCTGGGCCGCCGCCTGCTCGACGGAGGCGGGCTCGATGCCCTCGCCCACCATCGCGACGCCCTCGTTGATGAAGTGGCCGATGACGCGGGAGGTGAAGAAGCCGCGCGAGTCGTTGACGACGATCGGGGTCTTCTTGATCTGGCGTACGAGGTCGAAGGCGCGCGCCAGCGCCTCGTCGCCGCTCCGATCGCCCTTGATGATCTCGACGAGCGGCATCTTGTCGACGGGTGAGAAGAAGTGCAGCCCGATGAAGTCCTCCTGCCGCTCCACGCCCTCGGCGAGCACGGTGATCGGCAGCGTCGAGGTGTTCGAGCACAGCAGCGCGTCGGGCTCGACGACGTTCTGGATCTCCTGGAACACCTTGTGCTTGAGGGCCGTGTCCTCGAAGACGGCCTCGATCACGGCGTCGCAGCCGGCCAGGTCGTTCGGGTCGGCGGTGGGCGTGATGCGGGCGAGCAGCTCGTCGGCCTTCGCCTGGGTCGAACGGCCCCGGGAGACGGCCTTCGCGCAGAGCTTCTCGGAGTACGCCTTGCCCTTGGCCGCCGCGTCCGCCGACACGTCCTTCAGGACGACGTCGATGCCCGCGCGGGCGCACGAGTAGGCGATGCCGGCGCCCATCATCCCGGCGCCGAGGACGGCGACCTTGCGGACCTGGCGCGGCTCGATGCCCTGGGGGCGGTTGGCGCCGGAGTTGACCGCCTGGAGGTCGAAGAAGAACGCCTGGATCATGTTCTTCGAGGTCTGCCCGGTGACCAGCTCGGTGAAGTAGCGGGCCTCGATGACCAGCGCGGTCTCGAAGTCGACCTGGGAGCCCTCGACGGCGGCCGCCATGATGTTGCGCGGGGCCGGGTAGGGGGCGCCGTTGAGCTGCTTCCTCAGGTTGGCCGGGAAGGCGGGCAGGTTGGCCGCGAACTTCGGGTTCGACGGCGTGCCGCCCGGGATCTTGTAGCCGGGCTTGTCCCAGGGCTGCCGCGACTCGGGGTTGGCGTCGATGAAGGCGCGGGCCTTGGCGAGCATCTCCTCGGAGGTGGCCGCCACTTCGTGGACGAGCCCGTTCTCCAGGGCCCGCTGCGGGGAGTACTGGGTGCCCTGGAGGAGCACCTTCAGCAGGGCGTCGGTGATGCCCATGAGGCGGACGGTGCGGGTGACGCCGCCGCCCGCGGGCAGCAGGCCGAGGGTGACCTCGGGCAGGCCGATCTTGGAGCCGGGGGCGTCGAGGGCGACACGGTGGTGGGAGGCGAGGGCGATCTCGTAGCCGCCGCCGAGGGCCGCGCCGTTGATGGCGGCGACGACCGGCTTGCCCAGGGTCTCGATACGGCGCAGGGAGGACTTGATGGCCGTGCCGGTGTCGAAGGCCTCCTGGGCGTTCTCCGGGCCTGCCTTGATCATGTCCTTGAGGTCGCCGCCCGCGAAGAAGGTCTTCTTGGCGGAGGTGTAGATGATGCCCCGGATGGAGTCCTTCTGGGCCTCGGCGCGTTCGGCGATCGCCGCGATCGAGTCCTTGAAGGCCTGGTTCATGGTGTTGGCGGACTGGTTGGGGTCGTCGAGGACGAGGGTGACGACACCGGTCTCGTCCTGTTCCCAGCGGATGGTGGTGCTCTCGGTCATGAGGAGGGTCTCCGTAGAAGCCGTTTAAGCCGTGGAAGTCTGGGGGTCCCGCCGGGGGTTACAGGCGCTCGACGATGGTCGCGATGCCCATGCCGCCGCCCACGCACAGCGTGGCCAGGCCGTAGCGCTTGTCCTGGCGCTCCAGTTCGTCGACGAGGCTGCCGAGGATCATCGCGCCGGTGGCGCCGAGCGGGTGGCCGAGCGCGATCGCGCCGCCGTTGACGTTGACCTTGTCGAGGGACAGGCCCATGTCCTTCACGAAGCGCAGGACGACCGCGGCGAAGGCCTCGTTGATCTCCACGAGGTCGATGTCGTCGATGGTCAGCCCGGCCTTGGCGAGCGCCTTGCGGGTCGCGGGCGCGGGGCCGGTGAGCATGATGGTGGGCTCGGAGCCGGAGACGGCCGCGGCGACGATCCGGGCGCGCGGGGTGAGGCCGTGGCGCTCACCGACCTCCTTGGAGCCGATGGCGACCAGGGAGGCGCCGTCGACGATGCCGGAGGAGTTGCCCGCGTGGTGGACGTGGTCGATCCCCTCGACCCAGTGGTACTTCTGCAGCGCCACGGCGTCGAAGCCGCCCAGCTCGCCGATGTCCGCGAACGAGGGCTTCAGCTTGCCGAGCGAGTCGGCGGTGGTGCCGGGGCGCATGTGCTCGTCGTGGTCGAGGACGACAAGCCCGCTGCGGTCCTTCACGGGGACGACGGACCGGTCGAAGCGGCCGTCCTTCCAGGCGGCGGCCGCGCGCTCCTGGGAGAGGGCCGCGTACTCGTCGACGTCCCGCCGTGAGAAGCCCTCGATGGTGGCGATGAGGTCGGCGCCGATGCCCTGGGGCACGAAGTTGGTGGCGATGTTGGTCATCGGGTCGGCGAACCAGGCGCCGCCGTCCGAGGCCATGGGCACGCGGGACATCGACTCGACGCCGCCCGCGAGCACCAGGTCCTCCCAGCCGGAGCGGACCTTCATCGCGGCCAGGTTGACGGCTTCCAGGCCCGAGGCACAGAAGCGGTTCTCCTGGACGCCGGCGACCGTGTCGGGCAGTCCGGCGGCGATCGCGGAGATCCGCGCGATGTCGGAGCCCTGGTCGCCGACCGGGCCCACGACACCGAGCACGATGTCGTCGATCGCGGCCGGGTCCAGGCCCGGCAAGCGGCGCTGGATCTCGTGGATGAGGCCGACGACCAGGTCGATGGGCTTGGTGCCGTGCAGGGCGCCGTTCGCCTTGCCGCGCCCGCGCGGGGTGCGGATCGCGTCGTACACGTACGCTTCGGTGCTCACTGATAAGCCTTTCGGGGAGGGTGCGGAGGATCAGCCGAGCAGGGAGCGGCCGATGATCTCCTTCATGATCTCTGTGGTCCCGCCGTAGATGGTCTGGATGCGGCCGTCGGTGAAGGCCCTGGCGACGCGGTACTCCGTCATGTAGCCGTAGCCGCCGTGCAGCTGGAGGCAGCGGTCCGCGACGCGCTTTTGCAGTTCGGTGGCCCACCACTTGGCCATCGAGGCGTGCACGGCGTCGAGTTCGCCGTTCGTGTGGTCGACGATGCAGCGGTCGAGGAACGTACGGGTGACGGCGCACTCGGTCGCCATCTCGGCTATCTCGAAGCGGATGTGCTGCAGCTTGGCCAGCGGCCGTCCGAAGGCCTCGCGCTCCTTGACGTACTGGGTGGTGATCTCCAGCAGGTGCTCGGCCGCCGCGATCCCGGCGACGGCGATGCCCATGCGTTCCTGCGCCAGGTTCGTCATGAGGTGCACGAAGGCGCCGTTGAGCTCCCCGAGCAGGTTCTCCTTGGGGACGCGTACGTCGTGGAAGAACAGCTCGGCCGTGTCCTGCGCCTTCTGCCCGATCTTGTCGAGATTGCGGCCACGTTCGAAGCCTGCCATGCCGCGCTCGACGACGAGCAGAGACAGACCGTGGGCGCCGCCCTCCGGGGTCGTCTTCGCGACGACGATCACCAGGTCGGCGAGGATCCCGTTCGAGATGAAGGTCTTGGAGCCGTTGAGCAGCCAGTGGTCGCCCCGGTCCTCGGCGTGCGTCCTGATGCCCTGGAGGTCGGATCCGGCGCCGGGCTCGGTCATCGCGATCGCCGTGATGAGCGAACCGTCGCAGAACCCGGGCAGCCAGCGCCGCTTCTGCTCCTCGGTGGCGAGGTCCGTCAGATACGGCCCGATGATGTCGTTGTGCAGCCCGAGGGCGAGACCGGCGGCCCCCGCGCGCGTGAACTCCTCGGCGAGTACGGCGCTGTAGCGGAAGTCGGCGTTGCCGCCGCCTCCGTACGCCTCCGGTACGGCGAGGCCGAGCAGCCCCTGTTTCCCGGCGGCGCGCCAGGCCTCGCGCGAGACGATGCCGTCCTTCTCCCACTGTTCGTAGTACGGCGTCACCTCCTTGGCGAGGAAGGTGCGCACGGTCTCCCGGAACGCGTCGTGCTCGGCGCCGAAAATCTGCCGCTTCATGCGCGAATGCCCTCCTAGAGCCAGCTCTTGACGGTCTCGACCAGCCGGGCCGGCTCCGGCCCCACGGGAGTGATGTTGAGCATGTCGACCCCGGCCTCCCGGAAGGCCTCGACACGCTCGCGCACATAGCCCTCCGGCCCGCACAGCGAGATCAGCTCGCAGAACTCGGCCGGTACGGCGGCCTCGGCCTCCTTCTTGCGGCCGGAGAGATACAGCTCCTGGATGAGCCGCGCTTCCTTCTCGTAGCCGTAGGCCACCGCGAGGTCGTTGTAGAAGTTCTTGCCGGGGGCGCCCATGCCGCCTACGTAGAGGGCGATATTGGGTCGCGCGAGTTCCCGTACGGCCGCCGCGTCCTCGCCGATGGCGAGCAGGCCGCCCGCGACGGTCCGCAGCGGGCCGAGCGCCGGGTCCCGCAGTGCGGCGCCCTCCGCGAGGGGGCCGCCCCACACCTGGTGGGCCTTCTCCGGGATGAAGAGGGTGGGCAGCCAGCCGTCGGCGAGTTCGGCGGTCATCCGGACGTTGGCGGGGCCCAGGGAGGCCACGTACAGCGGGATGTCGGGGCGCACCGGCTTGGTGAGGAGCTTCAGGGGCTTGCCCAGGCCGCCGGGGCGGGGCATGTCGGTGATGCCGTGGTGGTCGATGACCTCGCGGCGCAGGATGCGGCGGGTCAGCTCGATGGCCTCGCGGGTGCGGCCCAGCGGCTTGTCGTAGGCCTTCCCGTGCCAGCCCTCGACGACCTGCGGGCCCGAGGCGCCGAGCCCCAGCATGGCGCGGCCGCCCGAGAGCGCGTCGAGTCCGGCGGCGGTCTGCGCGAGGAGCGCCGGGGTGCGCGAGTAGACGTTGAGGATCCCGGAGCCGATCTTCATGCGTTCGGTGCGGGCGGCCAGATAGCCCATGATCGTGGGCGCGTCGAAGCCGTAGGCCTCCGCGACCCAGACGGCGTCCAGACCCGCGGACTCCAGGGCGGCGACCTCGTCGGCGGCCTGCCGGGGGTCGCCCGCGTAGTCGAGCGGGAGGGAGAGCTCCATCAGTCGCCGTCCTTCATCGAGTCGTCCTTCATGAGGTCGTGCCGCGTCAGCCGTGGTACGTCCCAGTCGCGGGCCACGTCCGCGGTGTCGGCGCCCGGCAGCGCGGGGCCGGTGCGGACGGAGGTGCGGGTCAGGGAGAAGCGGGGTGCGGGGGCGGGCTGGGTGATGCCGCCGTGGTCGGTGAAGGTGCCGCGGGCGGCGAGGTGGGGGTGGGCCGGGGCCTCCCGCAGCGACAGGACGGGGGCCACGCAGGCGTCGGAACCCTCGAAGACCGCGGTCCACTCGTCCCTGGTGCGGGTCTTGAAGCGAGCGGCGACCGCCTCGCGCAGCTCGCCCCAGCGGGCCAGGTCCTTGCGGGCGTCGGCGTACTCCTCGATGCCGAGCAGTTCCACGAACTCGGCGTAGAACTGCTGCTCCAGGGCGCCCACCGCCATGTACTTCCCGTCGGCCGTCTCGTACGTGCCGTAGTACGGGCAGCCGCCGTCCAGGAGGTTGGCGCCGCGCCGGTCCCGCCAGCCGCCCGCGGCGAGCATGCCGTGGATCATCGAGGCGAGGTGCGCGGCGCCGTCGACGATCGCCGTGTCCACGACCTGCCCGGCGCCGGTGGCGCGCGCGTGGTGGAGCGCGGCGAGGACGCCGACGACGAGGTAGAGCGAGCCGCCCGCGTAGTCGCCGACGAGGTTCGCGGGGACCGCGGGCGGCTCGTCCGGCCTGCCGATCATGCCGAGGGTGCCGGTGAGCGCGATGTACGCGATGTCATGCCCGGCACGCGGGGCGAGCGGGCCCTGCTGGCCCCAGCCGGTCATCCGGCCGTAGACGAGCCGCGGGTTGCGGGCGTGACAGGCCTCGGGGCCGACGCCGAGGCGCTCGGCGACGCCGGGGCGGTAGCCCTCGACGAGGATGTCCGCGCGCTCGACCAGATCGAGGACGCGGGCGGGGCCGTCCTCGGCCTTCAGGTCGATCACGACCGACCGCTTGTTGCGGTTGGTGATGTCGTACTCCGGGTCGACGGCGAGCCCCGTGCCGCCGGGCCGGTCCACGCGGACGACGTCCGCGCCGAGATCGGCCAGGAGCATGGCGGCGAACGGGCCGGGGCCGATGCCCGCCAGCTCCACCACACGCACTCCGGCCAGCGGGCCGTACGCCGGCGTCCCTGCCACTGCCATCGAGCCCCCAGCACTGTGACACCACTGATGTGACATCAGAGATGTTAAGAACGTGTTCCACGCCGGGCAAGCCCCCAGCGAGCAAGCGCTTAGTTAAATCCCGGGTGGTGGATCATGCCGAAAGGTCATAAAACAGGGCACGTCAGCGACGTATGCCGCCGCACGGCCGGCGCGCGTTCCCCTGCACGGTCACGGCCACCTCCGACCTCTATGCCGACCTCATCGTTCGGCTGCTCGTACCTCACGCTAGCCTCAGCCACCGACAACGGCGCTTCGCGCACGACAGATGGGGTGTCATGAGCAGGCTGAACGGGACGGATCGCACGTACGACATCGTGCTCTTCGGAGCCACCGGGTTCGTCGGGGCCCTCACCGCGGAGTACCTCGCCGCCCACGCGCCCGAGGGGCTGCGCTGGGCGATCGCGGGCCGCGACGAGGAAAAGCTGGCACGGCTGCGGGAGCGGCTGTCCGGTGTCCCCGACGTGCTCGTGGCGGATGTCGCCGATCCGGCGTCGCTGCGCGAACTCGCCCGCGGCGCGCGCGTGGTGGCGACGACCGTCGGGCCGTACATCCTGCACGGCGAGGAGCTGGTCGCCGCCTGCGCCGACGCGGGCACCGACTATCTGGACCTCACCGGCGAGCCCGAGTTCGTGGACCTGATGTACGTCCGGCACGACGCACGCGCGCGGGAGACCGGGGCCCGCCTCGTGCACGCCTGCGGCTTCGACTCGATTCCGCACGACCTGGGCGCCTACTTCACGGTGCGGCAGCTGCCCGAGGACGTGCCGCTGCGGGTCGACGGTTTCGTCCGCGCACAGGCGATGTTCTCGGGCGGCACGTTCGCCTCCGCGCTCACCCAGTTCGCGCGCGGGCGGCGCATCCTGGCCGCGGCGCGGGATCGCGGACGGCACGAACCACGGCTGGTCGGACGGCGGGCACACGCGCCGCTGAGCACGCCGCGGTTCGCCAAGGAGGTCGGAGCATGGGCGCTGCCGCTGCCCACCATCGACGCCCAGATCGTGCAGCGTTCGGCGCGGGCGCTGGAGCGCTACGGGCCCGACTTCCGCTACCGCCACTACGCGGCCGTCGAACGGCTGCCGGTCGCGGTGGGCGGGGTCACGGCCGTCGGCGCGGTGTTCGCGGCGGCCCAGGTGCCGCCCGCGCGACGCTGGCTGTCCGACCGGATCAAGCCGGGCGAGGGCCCCAGTGCCTCGCGGCGGGCGAAGAGCTGGTTCTCGGTGCGATTCGTGGGCGAGGGCGGCGGGCGCCGCGTGTTCACGGAGGTCGCGGGTGGCGACCCCGGCTACGGCGAGACCGCCAAGATGTTCGCGGAGTCCGCGCTGTCGCTCGCCTTCGACGACCTGCCGGAAACGGCCGGACAGGTCACGACGGCGGTGGCGATGGGCGACGCGCTCATCGAACGGCTGCGCGGGGCGGGGATCACCTTCCGGGTGGCCGCGTCCCGGTAGGACCGTCCGGAACGTCCCCTCTAGAGCGGCCAGCCCAGCACCGTGTAGATCATCCCGCCGATCCAGCCGACCCCGGCGAGGACGGAGAGGACGAGCGCGGCCATCACGGTGCGCTCGACGGGCTGGGTGGCTCCGGTGGCGGGCTTCGGGGAACCGTGCGTCGTCATGCGCAACAGCCTGCCGATCATGACGGCGCCCGCACATCCGTACAAGTACTCAGAACACGTACTCAGGGCACCTGCTCAGTCAACGGGTGAGGCCCCTGAGGGAGTTGCCTCCTTCAAGGCCCGTCGACACAGAAAGTCCGCACTTCGGGTGGTCTGCGGGAGGCGGTATTCCGGGGTGAGCGCGAGGGTGTGCGCGCAGGCGTTGTCGAGGCTCACCCGGTGGCCGACCGAGACGAAGACCGGCTTGACGCCGTCCTGGGTGCGCAGTGCGCGACCGACCTCCTCCGGACCCGTCGGTTCGCCCGCGAGCAGCGGGGAGGCGCTGCCGCGCCGGGCGCCGGGCTCCTCGTAGGAGAAGGTGAACGGGTTCTTGGCGACCCCGATCGTGGGGAGCCCGGTGAGGACGCCGAGGTGGCTGGCGAGGCCGAAACGGCGGGGGTGGGCGAGACCGTAGCCGTCGCAGACCACGAGACCCGGCGGGCACGGCAGCGCGTCGAGCACGGCCAGCACGGTCGGGATCTCGCGGAAGGCGAGCAGCCCGGGGACGTAGGGGAAGGAGACCTGTCCGACGGCGGTGGCCTCGGCGACGACGGCGAGGGTCGCCGCGTCGAGCACGACGGCCGCGGCCACGACGACGTCCCGCTCGTCGTCGTACGCCACGTCCACGCCCGTCACTCTGCCGCTGCCGGGTGGTGGCCCGGGCTCGTCGAGCACCACACGCCCCCGCAGTTCGTCCTGCACGGCGCGGGCCTGCTCCTCGGTCACGGGCCAACCCGAGGGAATCGGTACGGTGTTCAACGAGGTGTTCATGGTGCCGACGAGCCTAAGCCCACAGCACCGGAAGAGGTCTCTGGGCGGTCACTTGTCGCCCAGCGCGCGCTTCAGCTCCTCCTTGTTCATGTCCGACCGGCCGCGGATGTCGGCGCCGCGCCTGCCGGAGGAGATGTCCTGGGTGGACGTGCGGCTCACTTCCTTCCGTGTCGCCGATCGCCTGCTTGCGCGTCGGCGACACGGGTACCCCGCTCGCCTCGGGGCACGCGACGGTCAGCGTTCCAGACGTGCGACCCGGCCCTTCTCCCCGGACGCCCAGCAGCCCAGGTCGGGGGTGCAGTCCACGGTGTCGTACGAGCCGGTGTCCAGGGTGCGCCAGGTGCGGCCGCCGTCGGTCGTGAGGTCGGTGCCGGTCGGGCCGACCGCGAGCGCGGAGGTGCGGCTGTGCGGGAGCCAGGCGACACCGGAGCGGTAGGCGGGCGGCGGCTGGGCGGCGGGGGTCCAGGTGCGCCCGCCGTCGGGGGTGAGGGCGGCCGCCTGGGGCGATGGCTGGTCGGCGCGGTAGTCGCCGCCGACCGCGAGGCCGTGGGCGCGGTCCCGGAAGGCGAGGGCGAAGACGCCACGCGCCGGGTCGCCCGCCGGGATCGGCGTCTCGGCCGCCTTCCAGGTCAGTCCCCGGTCGGTGGAATGCAGCACACGCGCGTGTGCGCCCCCGCCGGTGGCCAGCCAGGCATCGTGCGATCCCGCGCTCACGAGGCACTGTCCACTGGCGGCGAAGCCCGCCTCGCCGTCCTGCGCGGCGGGCATGCCGTCGCTGGGCAGCAGCTTCCAGGAGCGTCCGCCGTCGCTGGTGGACAGGATGCGGAACCTGCCGTCCACGGGGTCGCTCATCGCGAGGCCGTGGCGCCTGTCGAAGAAGGTCAGACAGTCGTAGAAGGCCTTCGCGTCGGTGTTGCGGAAGGACTCGGTCCAGGTCGCGCCCGCGTCGTCGGTCCTGAAGACCCGGGAAGCCTCGCCCTCCCCGATGGCGAGGACCACCGCGCGCCGCGCGTCGAACGCCTCGATGTCGCGGAACTCCAGGTCGGCGGCGCCCGGCGGCGAGACGTTCCGCCAGCCGGCGCCGCCGTCGGTGGTGCGCAGGACGGTGCCCTTGGCGCCGGCCACCCAGGCGGTGTCCCAGCTGACGGCCGAAAGCCCGCGGAAACGAACGTCGGTGCCGCTGTCCTTGAGCGCCCAGTGGGCCGCCTTCCCCGCCTCGTGTGCCTGCGCGGGCGCCGCCGTCAGCGCGGCGGCGAACGCCGCCGCGCACAGTCCCACGGTGACCGCCCGACTCGTACGTCTCGACTTCCCCAAGCCCCTCATGGCGGGCGAAGCTAGCCCACTCCCCGGGCGCCGTCCAGATGCCCTCGGCGGGAACCCGGGGGCCCCGGTTGGTGTCCTCTCCGGTATCGCGGGCATGTCGGAACGAGAAATGGATCACTACGTGTCACCGAGGTGAATGAACTCGGTGACAGAGGTCACTTGCGTTTCAGGTGCACTGAATGGCTCATTCCGTCGTCTCATACATTGCCCGGCCTCATCCGCCCGGAGTTCGTCCAGCCGTCACAAGGGAGCAAGGCGTTGTCCACCGTCATCGAGCAGCCCGTAGAGGCCCGCCTCGTCGCCGCCGCCCCGCGGATGCCGAGCATTCCCGCAACGCTCCACTACGACCGGAGCGACCCCTTCGCCGTCCGTATGACCTTCCCCGCCCCGGCCACTCTGGAGGGCGTGGAGGTCTGCTGGACGTTCGCGCGCGAGCTGCTCACGTCCGGCATGGAGGACTCCGTGGGGTACGGCGACGTACGGGTGCGGCCGTACGGCTACGACCGCACCGTTCTGGAGTTCCACGCCCCCGAGGGCACCGCCGTGGTGCATGTGCGCTCGGGCGAGGTGCGGAAGTTCCTCCAGCGCACGACCGAGCTGGTGCCCGTCGGACTCGAGCATCTCCAGGTCGACCTGGACCACGACCTGGAGGAGCTGATGCGGGGCACCTGCTGAGCGGCGCCCCCGCCCTCAGCGAGCGCCGCCCAGCAGGGTGTTGAGCTCGGCGTAGGCGAGTCCACCGGTCAGCGAGTCGTAGGTTCCCGCGCTCAGCAGCTCCCGCGCGGCACGGCGGACCACGGCGTGCGCGGCCTCGGCGATGCTCGAGCCCGTGCTGATCCGGGCGACCCCGAGCGCGGCCAGCTCGGCGACGGACGGTGCACCGGGACCGACCAGCACATTGAGCGGGCCCTCGACACCCGCCACGAGCGACTTGACCGTCCCCGGGTCGACGGCCCCGGGAACGAAGATCCCGTCGGCTCCGGCAGCGAGGAAGGCGGCGGCTCGCTCCAGGGTCTCCTCGACCCCTCCCGCGCTCCTCAGCACGGTGTCGATGCGCGCGTTGATGAACAGCGGGACACCCGCCGCATCGGCTGCGGCACGGGCCACGGCGATACGCTCCGCCTGCTCGGCGACCGGACGCAGCGGGCCACGTCCGCCGTCACCGTCGCCGTCGTCACCTTCGCCGTCGTACAGCGCGTCCTCGATGTTCACGCCCACGGCGCCGGCCGCGAGCACCGCGCGGATCGTGTCCCCGACGCCCGCGGCGTCCTTCGCGTAGCCGCTCTCGATGTCCGCGCTCACCGGGACCCGGACCGCGGCGGCGATGCGAGCGACCGCGCCGAGGGCCCGGTCCCTGTCCAGCCGGTCCCCGTCGGCCGTTCCCAGGGCCCAGGCGAGCCCCGCGCTGGTCGTCGCCACGGCGGCGGTCCCCGCCTCCTCGACCAGGCGCGCACTCGCCGTGTCCCAGGCGTTCGGGAGGACGAGAGGGCGGCCGGGGATGTGCAGGGCGCGGAAGGCGAGGGCGGTTTCGTGGGTGGGGTTCTGGTTCGTCATGGGGACGATCCCATCACCGGGGGCGGGGCGGGGGCTGGCAGGAATGCGACATGTGCGTGGGGGCCGGGAAGCATGGCCGGATGCGGGTCGCCGGGGGTTGCTCGCGCGGTCCCCCGCGCCCCTTCCCCCGCCTCTTCCCCTCCTCTTCCCCTCCCCCCCCCGCCCGTTCCCCCGGCCCCTTCCCGCGCGCCTCAGCCCCCAGTCGCCGCGCCCGACGTCGATGCCGCCGTGGCCGCCACGACGATCGCGGTGCGCACCTCCTGGATGACCTTCTTCAGCGCCGGTGCCGCCGCTCCGCTGCGGTCGGTCAGCTCCTCGATGCGCTGCTTGTACAGCTTGCGGTCCTTGCCCGACGCCAGCGTGCGCAGTTCGGCCGCGGCGGCGAGGGCGACGAGGGCCGCGTCGCGGTCGGAGACCTGCTCGACGGGCACGGGCCCCTCCAACACGCTCCGTGCCTCCTCCCGCAGCGCCTCCACCGCGGACACCCGCTCCAGCTCGTACTCCACGGACGGGAAGAGCCCGAGCACCCGTTTCTTCTCGGCCTTCAGGTATCCCTCGGCGGCGAGCTGCGCGCGGACCGCGTCCAGGGTGACGCGCGCCCGCAGGGTCACCCACGCCTTCCACTTCCGGGGCCGGGACTCCTCCACCAGCTCCAGCAGTCCGTCGAGCACGAGGTCCCCCGTATGGGCGTCGGCGTCGACCGGTGTGGCGATGCCGTCCACGTCGGCGAGCAGTCCGCGCTGGGCGAGCTCCGTGAGCGCGCCGGCGCGCACCAGGTGGTGGAGGTGGGTCGCCCCCGTGACCTTGAGCCTCGTGGTGTCCCAGGCCAGCAGATAGAGCCGGGCGGGCAGCGACAGCGAGCCGTTGGGCACGGCGTCTCCTTCGGGGTCGAGGTCGGGGCCACGTTAATGCGTTGACAGCGTTGAGGGCCGTTCCTACGGTGTAGAGCGGTCCTGTTGTCGTCGATCGGAGAAGGACGTTGCTCGTCTGAGGTCTGAGACACCGCGTCACACCGTGGGCTTTGTCGCCCCCGTGTGCGCAGCGTGCGACCTCGGCGTATGAGCCGTCCTCTGGTTCACAGGGCCTTCTTTCCGCCCTCCTGACCGGATCGTCGTCACCTCGCGGTGTCCCGAACGCGTGCCCCTGACCGCACCCAGTAATCGCGAGGCCCTCATGTCTACTTTCCCCACCTCTCTCAGCTGCACCTCCCTCTCCTTCGCCTGGCCGGACGGAACCACCGTCTTCGACGACCTTCAGATCGCCTTCGGCCCCGGCAGGACCGGACTCGTCGGCGTCAACGGATCAGGGAAATCCACCCTGTTGAAGCTGATCGCGGGCGAACTGACCCCGGCCGACGGCACGATCCGCGTCACCGGCGAGGTCGGCTGTCTGCCGCAGAACGTCACGCTCGACACCGCCCTGCGGGTCGACGAGGCGCTCGGCATCGCCGCCACGCGTGCCGCGCTGCACGCCATCGAGGCGGGCGACGCGGCCGCGGAGCACTTCGACGTCGTCGGCGACGACTGGGACGTCGAGGAGCGGGCGCTCGCCATGCTCGGCGAACTCGGGCTCGGGCACGTCGAGCTGGACCGCACCATCGGCGAGGTCTCGGGCGGCGAGTCGGTTCTGCTGCGCCTGGCCGCGCTGCTGCTGCGCCGGCCGGACATCCTGCTGCTGGACGAGCCCACCAACAACCTCGACCTGTATGCGCGCAGGCGGCTGTACGCGGCCGTCGAGGCCTGGTCCGGGGTCATGGTCGTGGTCAGCCACGACCGCGAACTGCTGGATCTGGTCGACCAGATCGCCGATCTGCGGTCGGGCGAGGTCACCTGGTACGGGGGCAACTTCTCCGCGTACGAGGAGGTCCTCGCCGGCGAGCAGGAGGCGGCGGAGCGCATGGTGCGCGTCGCCGAGGCCGATCTGAAGAAGCAGAAGCGCGAGCTGGTCGACGCGCAGGTCAAGCTCGCACGTCGCAAGCGCTACGGGCAGAAGATGTTCGAGCAGAAGCGCGAGCCGAAGATCGTCATGGGTGCGCGCAAACGGGCCGCCCAGGAGTCGGCGGGCAAGCACCGCATCATGCATGAGGAGAAGCTCGCCGAGGCGAAGGACCGGCTCGACGACGCGGTGGAGGCCGTACGGGACGACGACGAGATCCGTGTCGACCTGCCGTACACGGCCGTACCGCCGGGCCGCACCGTGCTCACGCTGGAGAACCTGGAGCTGAGGTACGGCGCGCGCGTGCACGGTGTGTTCGATCTGCGCGGGCCCGAGCGGATCGCGCTGATCGGGCGCAACGGCGCGGGCAAGACGACGCTGCTGCGGACGATCGCCGGGGAGCTGGAGGCCGTGTCCGGCCAGGCGCTGGCCCATGTGCCGCTCCGGTTCCTGCCCCAGCGGCTCGATGTGCTCGACGGGGAGCTGACCGTGGCCGAGAACGTCGCCCGCTTCGCGCCCGCCGCCACCAACAACCGGGTCCGGGCGCGGCTCGCCCGCTTCCTGTTCAAGGGGGCGAAGGCCGACCAGCGGGCGGCGACGCTCTCCGGCGGCGAACGATTCCGGGCGGCGCTCGCGGCGCTGATGCTCGCCGAGCCCGCTCCGCAGCTCCTGATGCTCGACGAGCCGACCAACAACCTCGACCTGGCGAGCGTCCGTCAGCTCACCACGGCGCTCGAGTCCTACGAGGGCGCGCTGATCGTCGCCAGCCATGACCTGCCGTTCCTGGAGTCGATCGGAATCACACGCCGGCTGTTGCTGGAAGGAGGAGAACTGAAAGAAACCACGGCGGAAGCTGTCGGGTATCCGACATAGCGCCGGGCCCGGAGGCTGACTAACGTCGCCTCCGGGCACCGCCCCGCGTCACATTCGGACACGGGTCCGCCCGCCGTCCGGTCCGGGGGTGCCGAGTCGGGGGCTGTTGTGCGCGCGAACGGCGCTGCATGATGTGCGCCGACGCACCCTGCCGATTCGGAGACCGCACGTGCCCAGCCAGAAAGCCCTCATCCGCAGGCCCAGTCCCCGTCTCGCCGAGGGACTGGTGACGCACATCGAGCGCGAGAAGGTGGACGTCGACCTGGCCGTCGAGCAGTGGGAGGCGTACGCCGAGGCGCTGCGCACGCACGGCTGGGAAACCGTAGAGGTCGATCCGGCCGACGACTGCCCCGACTCGGTGTTCGTCGAGGACGCCGTGGTCGTCTTCCGCAATGTCGCGCTGATCTCCCGCCCCGGCGCCGAGTCCCGCCGCGCCGAGACCGCCGGGGTCGAGGAGGCCGTGGCCCGGCTGGGCTGCTCGGTGAACTGGATCTGGGAACCGGGCACCCTGGACGGCGGCGACGTCCTGAAGGTCGGCGACACGGTGTACGTGGGCCGCGGCGGGCGCACCAACGCGGCCGGGGTCCAGCAGCTGCGGGCGGCCCTCGAACCGCTCGGGGCGCGGGTCGTGGCCGTACCCGTGAACAAGGTGCTGCATCTGAAGTCGGCGGTCACCGCGCTGCCCGACGGGACGGTCATCGGCCATGAGCCCCTGGTGGACACGCCTTCGCTGTTCCCGCGCTTCCTGCCGGTGCCGGAGGAGTCCGGGGCGCACGTCGTGCTGCTCGGTGGCGGGAAGCTGCTGATGGCGGCGAGCGCCCCGAAGACGGCGGAGCTGCTCGCGGGCCTCGGTCACGAACCGGTTCTCGTGGACATCAGCGAGTTCGAGAAGCTCGAGGGGTGTGTGACATGCCTCTCGGTACGGCTTCGAGAGCTGTACGTCTGAGCACGCCCGATCGCTGCTGAGACCCCCACTGATCAGGCACTCTTTACAGCGAACTTAACCTACGGTTTCGTAACCTACGGATACGTAGCCTACGATGCCGTAGGTTTCGTCTCCGGCTCGGTGACCCGCCGGGCAACACCCTCGGTAAGACACCCGGCAACACCCTCAGTAACTCGCTCGGTATTTTCACGTCCCCCTGGAGCACCCGTGACGATCACTTCTCCCCACCTTGGCAGCCCGTCCGCCGCCTGGACCGACGCTCGGCTGCTCTACGCGTTGGAAGAAGTCGTCGAGACCGAGCTCAACCGCCACCTCAAGGTCGCCAAGGACTGGATGCCGCACGAGTACGTGCCGTTCAGCGACGCCCGGAACTTCCCCGGCTTCTTCGAGGACGGCGAGGCCTGGGACAAGGGGCAGTCCAAGGTCACGGAGATCGGCCGGATCGCGCTGGTCGTCAACCTGCTGACCGAGGACAACCTGCCGAGCTACCACCACGAGATCGCCGCGCTCTTCGGCCGTGACGGCGCCTGGGGCACCTGGGTGCACCGCTGGACCGCCGAGGAGGGCCGACACGGCATCGTGATGCGCGACTACCTGCTCGCCTCGCGCGCCGTCGACCCCGACAAGCTCGAGGCGTTCCGTATGGCGCACATGAACGAGGGCTTCGAGTCGGACAACCGCCACTCGATGCTGCACACGGTCGCGTACGTCGCCTTCCAGGAGCTCGCGACCCGCGTCTCGCACCGCAACACCGGTCACCAGTCGGGCGACCCGGTCTGCGACCGCATGCTGGCGCGCATCGCGACCGACGAGAACCTGCACATGGTCTTCTACCGGAACCTTCTCAAGGCCGCGTTCGAGCTGGCCCCCGACCTGGCCATGCAGTCCGTCCGCGACGTCGTCGTCAACTTCCGGATGCCCGGTCACGGCATGCCCGGCTTCGAGCGCGCCGCCGCGCAGATGGCCATCGGCGAGGTCTACAACATGCGCATCCACCACGACGACGTGCTGCAGCCGGTGCTGCGCCACCTGAAGGTCCTGGAGATGGACGGCCTCGGCCCCGAGGGTCTGCAGGCCCAGGAGGAGCTCGGCTTCTTCATGGGCGGCCTGGACGCGGAGGCCTCGAAGTTCGACGAGAAGCTCGCGGCCCGCAAGGCGCGGATGGCCGCGCGCGCCGCCGGCTGACCCCTTTCCGGTCGAAGCCGCCTCACTCGTACGCCGTCACCTGGTCCAGTGCCACGTCCCGCACGTCGGCCACCGGGTGGCGGCGCAGTGCTCTCAGCCGCTCCCGCCAGGGCGCGGCCCAGCCCGTGCGGGCGCCGATCGCCCCGGTGACGGCCGCCGCGAGCAGCCCCTCGCCGTGTCCGCCGTGCGCGCCCAGCCGCCGCGCCACCTCCAGCAGGACGTCGGGATCCCCCTCGTGTGCCTGCCGTCGCAGTCGCTCCCCGAGCTCCCGGGCCGTCCGTGCGGCCAGCGCCGGGCGTCCCTCGGTGAGGGCGGCCAGGCGCCCCAGGTCCCCCGGTTCCCCGTCGAGGTCCAGGTGGAACGCCGTGATTGCGGCCGCCTGCGGTACGAAGGCGTCGTACCCGGCGAGCAGCTCGCCTGCGGCGAGGGCCGCCGGCCGGATGGGTCCCGGGGCCGTTCTGGCCTGCTGGGCGAGGCGCACGACGAGGTAGTCGACGCGCTGCCTGGCCGGTCGGTCGCGCCGCTCGTCGGCATCGGCGCGGCCGATCTCCTCCGTCGCCGCGGCCGTCTCCGCCTCCGCCAACGCGCGCAGCGCCTGTTGCAGGCCCCGGCCGCCGCGTGGTGAGCCCATCGCCGCGGTCACCAGACCATTGGCCGCCGCGCGCCAGCTGACGCGCCCCGTCAGATCGGTGACGGCGTCGGCGAGGACCGTCGGCGACTCGGGGGACCAGGGCGCCCAGCGGGCCAGGGCGTCGAAGGCCAGGGTGGCGGTCTCGGGATCGTCGGTGGACGACACCTCGCGGACCAGTCCGGCGTACCGCTCGCGGTGGGGCTCGGGCAGGTCAAGCGGGGTGACGCGCAGGATCGCTGTGCGCAGTACCGGCTCGGCGCCCGCGGCGTCGCGCAGCAGTCCCCAGACCGGCTCCTCGGCGAGCAGGCCGCCCGCGAAGGCCACGATGGCGGCGCGGACGTCGACGTGGGTGCCCGGCGCCGCGTACGCCTCGGTCAGCAGCGCCGCCGCCCGTGGCATCGGGAGGCGTACGGCGGCGAGCCGGGCGGCCTCCTTGCGGCTGGTCACCTTGGCGCGCGGCGCGAAGAGCACCGCGCGCAGCTGCGCGGCCAGGAGCGAGGGCGCCGCGTACCGGGACGCCTGGGTGGCCGCGTAGACGGCGACCCGCGCCCGCTCGCCGCCCGCGTGCGCCAGCAGCTCGGGCAGCGCGTCGGCGGGCCGGTCCGTACGCGCGAGTGCGGCGAGCGCCGCCTCGGCGAGCAGTACGTCCGGGGACCCGGTCCAGTGGCGTACGAGATCGGTGCCGCTGCCGGGGACGAGGGCGCCCTGCTGGACGGCGGCGGCCCGCTCGAAGAGCGGCAGCGCGACGTCCTCGGTCCGGTCCGCCAACTGTCGTGCCACCGCGTGCTGTTGGCGTGGCGCCCAGCGCCGTACGTCGCGATCCACCGGTACGGTCCAGGGGGTGCCCTTGGTCAGAAAGCGGCCGTACGGAGGGGTCTCGGCGAGCAGCGGGTCGAGCAGGTCGGTGCGGTGCCGGGTGACGATCCCCAGGACCGGCCACAGCGTGCCCGCGGACGGTTCGAACGCGAGGATGCGGGCCACCCGTTCGTCGCGGGTCGCGGGCGGCTCGAGCCACAGTTCGACCGCGTGGCGCATGGTCGCGTCATTGCCGTACCGGATGGCCTGCCAGAGGAGTTCCTGAAGTTCGGGCATGCCGGCGGCGCGCCGCCCGACCGCGCGGGCGAGCGTGAAGGCGAGGCTGTAGTCGGCCTTTTCGGCACCCGCCTCGATCCAGGGGCGCAGGGCCTCGTACACCTGGTGCTCCTGGCCGCGCCGCAGGGTCGTGTCGAGACGGCCGAGGTCGGCGCCACCGGTGTTGCCGGAGATCCGGACCAGGGTGCGCAGGGCCCAGTTCACCAGCTCACGCTGTCCGCCCGCCGCGTGCTCGCGCAGTACGGACAGGGCGAGGTCGCTGAGGTTCTCCCGGGTGGCGGGCGAGGAGTCGCGGGCCTCGACGGCGTCCGCCGTGATGCGGTCGAGGTGCGGCTCGGCGTCCTCGGTGAACAGCGCGGGCCGCACCCTGGACAGTGCGTCGAGCGCGGCCGAGCGCACCGGGTCGTGTTCGTTGCGCAGCCGGCCCATCTCCTCCAGGACGGACGTGACGGCCGTGTGGTCGCCGGAGCGGGCGGCGTTGCGGATGAGCAACGTCCAGGCTTCGGCGCGGTCTTCGGCGGACGGGCGGCGGGTGGCCTGGACGAGCCGTTCGCGTGCTTCCTCGACGGGCAGGAAGGACTCGGCGAGCAGCAGGGCGTTCCACGGGGCACCGTGCTCGCGTGCGACGGCCGCCGCGCGTCGGGCCTCTTCGGTGACACTGCTGCGTGGCAGCACCGCGAGGATCATCGTGTCGATGGTGGCGTGTCCGGCTCCTCGGCCTTCCTGTGCGGCCTGGTAGAAGGCGTGGCGTCGCGCCGGCGGCAGTGCCTTCACGAGCGGCGCGAGATCACCCCAGTCGGCCAAGACCCTGCTGAATGCAGGGAGTTCGGGCGCGTCGGAACGGGCCAGCCTGCGCAGCACGGCGGGGCGCAGGGCGCGGTAGCGGCGCGCGGCGAATCCGGTGGGGGTGAGCAGCAGTCGCAGCAGCCGGCTCGGGTCGGCCGCCGCGAACCGCGGGAAGTGGTCGTGCAGCGGGCGGGGCAGGATGGCGGGCCCGAAGCGTACGAGAAGGTCGAGCACGCGCAGGG
The DNA here is from genome assembly GCF_055582885.1 of Streptomyces sp. NPDC107454. Lineage (NCBI taxonomy): Bacteria > Bacillati > Actinomycetota > Actinomycetes > Kitasatosporales > Streptomycetaceae > Streptomyces > Streptomyces sp. NPDC107454. Next base: position 146,610 of record NZ_JBVJPA010000003.1, read on the forward strand.
GCTCCGTCGCGACGGTGGCGGCCACGCCCGGGACGTACCGGCCCCACCAGGTGTCCCGCAGGGCCTCGGGGAGCGCCGCCAGCTCGCCTTCCGCGACATCGAGAAGGGTGCCGGGATGCCGCCTGGCGAGGGTCTTCCAGCCGGTGACGGCGTGGAAGAGTTCGGGCAGCAGCCGGGCGACCGTCTCCGGCGCGCAGCCCGGCAGCAGACGGGCCGCCTCGGCGTCGCCCCAGTCCCGCCGCAGCCCCGGCAGCAGCCGGTCGGCCAGTGCCGTGCGCCGTCCCGCGACGATCGCGCGCAACAGCTCCCTGCGGACCGCCTCCGGGACGTCGTCGAGTGCCGACTCGTAGGCGGAGTCCGGCACTTGGAGGCTGTCCGCGACCCGGAGGGCGTGTCCGCGCACGAAGGCGTCCGGGTCGGCGATGCGGTCCGCGATCCACTCGGCGTCGCGGCCTATGGCGGCCGCGACGACGGCGATCCCCCGTTCGTACGGTCCGCGGGATTCGAGTTCCTCCAGCATGGGCCGCAGCGGGGCCTGTTCCTTCACCCGCAGGGCGAGTTCGCGCATGCGCTGGGGGAAGGGCAGCGGGTCGAGGGCGTTGAGCAGACTGTCGGCGTGCCGCTGCGGGGTGCGATCCATGCGGGGATTGTGCCTGCTGGAGCGCGCGTGGCGTACTGGTTTCCCGGTGTGCTCCGGCGGGCCGGGGGCATCGTCGGGAAACCTGAGGGGCAGGGGGCGGGGCGGCTGGATTCGAACCAGCGTGTTCCGGTTTTGGAGACCAGGTGCGCCTGCCTCTGCGCTACGGCCCCGCCCTTGAGTCCGAGCGTAGCGGCGCCGTGCGGTGGACGCTGCGTACGGCGGCGACGTCGGCCGGGACCGACGGCATCGGGAGGTGTGCGCTGAGCGCGTCCAGGCGCCGCTTCACACTGGTCGCGATGGACTGCCCCAGCACGAACCGGGTCGCGGTCGCGGCGCGCGGGGCGGTGTCGAGGAGACGGTGGGCCTCGCGGCTGCGCATGCCGGTGTGGGCGAGGACGAGGTGGGTGAGGCGGTGTCCGGCGCTCGCGAGGGTGTGGGCGATGTCGGTGGCCGCCGTGAGGTCGACGCGGTTGTCGGCGGCACCGAGCACCGCGGCCGCCCGCACCCGCCCGAGGTCGAGCAGGGTGACTCCCGCCGTGGTCGCCGCCGCCACCAGCCGGGCGGCGGCGCTCGGCCCGATGCCGTTGCTGGCGACGGAGAGCCGGGTGAGCCGTCCGTGCGGTGCCCGCGCCAGCGCGTCGGCCAGACGCAGCGCGCCCTCGTCTCCCAACCCTGCCGCGGATACGTAGAGTTCGTCGACCGCGCCCTCGGCGATGAGCGCGGACAGCGGCACCGCGCCCGCCGCGCCGAGCGGATTGCCGCCCACGAACAGCCGCTCGACGCGGCGGCCGTTCTCCGTCGCGGCGAGGAGGGCGTCGGCGAGGACGACGGCGCCCGTCGCGTCGAGCCCGGTCTGCACGAGGTCCAGCGTGCGCAACGATCGTACGGCTTCGACGAGTTCGGCTGCGGCCCGCCCTCCCCCGCTGCCCAGCGGGTTGCGTTTGAGCCAGACGCCCGTGACGACCCGCGGCGAGGCGCGCAGGTTGTCGGCGATACGGCAGGCGCCGCCCGCGGTGATCCCGTTGCAGCCGAGGTAGAGCGTCTCGACCTCGGCACGCGCGGCGACCGCGGCGGCTCCCTCGTCGCCGAGCCCGTCGGTGCCGAGCAGCAAGTGCCGTACGGGAGAGGGCCTCTCGGAGACGCCGGACATCTCGGAGAGGGCCTCGGCGACCAGCGCGGCGCCCCGCGCTCCGAGTCCCTGCTTGCACAGGTCGAGGCGCCCGTCGGGCAGCGCCGTACCGGCCGTGAAGTCCAGCCGCTCGCCGGCCGGGCGGCCGTCGCGCAACCAGTCGAGCAGCGGGGCGAGTTCGGTCAAGGGGCGCGGTACGACCGCCGGTACGCCCGCGAACCGCGGGTCCGGCTGCCGCTGCGGCTCGGTCACCATTCCGCCTCCCGGTAGTCCTTGAGGAACACCCCGGACACGGGTGTGCCCGCCTCGCCCCGCACGATCGGGTCGTACACCCGGGCCGCTCCGTCCACGATGTCGAGGGGGGTGCGGAACCCCGCGCCCGCCATCCGCTCCTTCTTGGGAGCGGGGTTCTCGTCGGTGATCCAGCCGGTGTCGACGGCGCACATGTGTACGCCCTGTTCGGCGAGTTCGGCGGCGCTGGTGCGCGTGAGCATGTTGAGGGCGGCCTTGGCCATGTTGGTGTGCGGATGGCCGGCCATCTTGTTGCGTACGGCGAAGCGGCCCTCGACGGCGGTCACGTTGACGACATATCGCCGCGGGTGGGGCGAGGCGAGCAGCAGGGGCAGCAGCCGGTCGCAGAGCAGCGCCGGGGCGAGCGCGTTGACCAACTGGGTCTCCAGGACCTCGGCCGGGTCGAGTGCGCCCAGCCGGGCCGACCAGGAGTTCTCCGGGGAGGGGTCGGGCAGCAGCCCTGCCTCGTCGGCCTCCCGCAGCGCCGCGGGGAGCGCGGAGGGACCACCACCGGCCAGCGCCCGCATCGGGGTGAACCCCGGTGCCTCCCGGGCCCCTTCGGGCAGTCCGGCGCGCTCCCCGGCGGCCAGCAGCGCGTAGGAGTCGGCGGGCCGCCGTACCGTCTGCGCGGCGTTGTTGACCAGGATGTCGAGAGGCTCGCCCTCCTGCCTCAACTGCTCGCAGATCCCCAGCACCTGGCGCGGATCACGGAGATCCACCGCCAGCACCGTCAGCCGGTCCAGCCACTTCGCGCTGCCCGGTTCGGCGCGGAAGCGACGCATGGTGTCGTGCGGAAAGCGGCTGGTGACCAGGAGTTCTGCGCCGTCGCGCAGCATCATCAGGGCCAGCTGGAAGCCGATCTTGACCCGGCCTCCGGTGAGCAGCGCGCGACGGCCGCTCAGGTCGGTGGTGAGCGCACGCCGGGCGGTGTTGTCCGAGGCGCAGTCCGGGCACAGCCGGTGGTAGAAGGCGTCGACCTGTCGATAGGGCGTCTTGCAGACATAGCAGGAACGGGGCCTCACGAAGACGCCGCCGCCCCCGGGACGGTCGAGCGGTGCGTCCTCCCGCCGGTCGAGCGCTCCCGTCGCGGTCGCGGCCATCACGGCCGCGTCGGCGGCGCAGAGTTCGGCGCCGCGCACCTTGCGCCTGCGCACCCGCCCGTCCCGCGCGAAGGACGCGGCGACCTGCTCGGCGCGCAGCCTCACCGGGTCGTCGACGGGCAGTGCCCGCAGCTTGCCGACCGTACGGTGGAACGCCGCCAGTTCGTCCTGCGTGATCGCGCCGCCGTCACCCATGTGTCCCCGCCCCGCGTGTGCGCCGCCGTGGTCCTGACCGGATTCGAACCGGCGTATCCGCCTTGGACGGGCGGTGAGTCTGCCTCTGCTCCACAGGACCTTGCTGTCCCGGTCCACCCGGCCGGACGCAGCCCGGACGACCGGATTCGAACCGGCGTATCCGCCTTGCCAAGGCGGCGAGTCTGCCTCTGCTCTACGCCCGGGTGCGCCACGGCGATCGTAACCACCGCCGCCGGATCGCCCCACCGAATTACGGCAGGGCTCCGGACCGGGACCGATTACGGCAGGGCCCTGGACCGGGGCAAGGCGCCGCCCGGACGCGGCTGTTCACGGCGACCGGCGCGGGGCCCGGCCTCGTAGGGGCCGTTTCGGCGTCGTGGAGGTCAGTTCTGGTCCGCGCGCCGGAGGCTGAGCCGTTCCTTCTCGGACAGGCCGCCCCAGACGCCGAAGCGTTCGTCGTTGTTCAGCGCGTACTCGAGGCAGGCGGGGCGCATCTCGCACATCCCGCAGATGCGCTTCGCCTCACGCACCGAGCTGCCCGGCTCGGGAAAGAAGAAATCGGCCCCGGTCTGCGCGCACAACGCCTGCTCCTGCCAGGCGGAGTCGGCCGGGGTCATGGTGTCGGTGTGCATGACGAGAATCGTGCCGCGCCGCGAAAAACGTTCGATCAACGCGGGATCAACGCCATGTACCGAGGCACCAGGCGGCTCGCCGCAGAGTATGAAAACAAAACAAACATAACCGATCACCCAGGGTAATCACAATGGTCCCTCCTGCCCGCGGTGGGAGTCCTGGCGGCGATTGTCAGTGGGCGGTGCCAGACTCGGCAGTACAGGCAACGGGACCCCTTAGAGGAGGGCACAACATGCTCACCACCCGCTTTGTCACCGGCGCTCCGAACTGGCTCGATGTCGGCACCCCCGACATCGAAGGCGCCTCGTCCTTCTATGGCGGCCTCTTCGGCTGGCAGTTCCAGTCGGCAGGCCCCGACGCCGGCGGCTACGGTTTCTTCCAGCTCGCCGGAAAGACCGCCGCGGGCGGTATGCAGACCACCGAGGAGCAGGGCCCGCCCTCCTGGACGGTGTACTTCCAGAGCCCCGACGCGCAGGCCACGGCCAAGGCCGCCGAGCAGGCCGGCGGCAGCGTGCTCTTCCAGCCCATGGACGTCATGGGCCAGGGCCACATGGCGATTCTCGCGGACGAGGCGGGTGTGTCCTTCGGCATCTGGCAGCCGGGCCTGAACAAGGGCATCGACGTGGCGGGTGACCCGGGTTCGCTGTGCTGGGTCGAGCTCTACACCCCGGACGAGCCGGCGGCCGCCGCGTTCTACAACTCCGTGTTCGGCTGGGAGACCTCGGCCGCTTCGTTCCCCGGCGGCACGTACACCTGCATCAACCCCGCCGGGGCGGAGGAGACGGACATGTTCGGCGGCGTCGTCCCGCTGGCCGACGACCCGACCGAGGCCCAGACGGGCGCGTACTGGCTGCCGTACTTCGAGGTCACCGACACGGACGCCACCGTCAGCAAGGCCCAGGAGCTGGGCGGCACGGTCCGTATGCCCGCCACGGACCTGGAGGGCGTCGGCCGCATGGCGAAGCTCGCCGACCCGTACGGGGCGCGCTTCGCGGTCATCAAGAGCGCCACGCGAGAGAGCTGAGCGTACGGGCGAGGCCGGTGGGGCTCCTGCACGGGGCCTCACCGGCCCCCTCTTCAGTTCTGCCCTGGTCTGCCTTCAGCTCTGACCTGGTCTGCTGCCCTCCGCCCGGAAAACGGGGAAAACTCCCCAGTTCTCGGTTCGACGCTACCATCAGTTCCGGGGAGCGCTCCCCGGAACTTCCGAGAGGCGACATGATGAAGGTCGACGTGAACGGGCCCGGTCCGGTGCGGCGGCGCGACGCGCGGCGCAACCGCGAGCTGCTGGTCGAGGCGGCTCGCGAGGTGTTCGCCGTGCAGGGCCTGGACGCGCCGCTCGATGTGATCGCACGCCGGGCCGGTGTCGGAAACGCCACGCTCTACCGGCACTTCCCCAGCCGCGCCGCGCTGGTCGACGCGGTCTTCAGCGACTCGCTCACACAGACCATGGACGCCGGAGACCGGGCCCGGACCGCCGACGACGCCTGGGCGGGTCTGCTGGGATACGTCGAAGAGGTCTTCGAGGGCCTCGCCACCGACCGCGGTGCCAACGATCTGATGACCACGCATCTGGAGGGCGTCCACTCCCTCGACTCCGTGCACGCCCACAACCGGGAGACGGTGGAGGTGCTCCTGCGCCGCGGCCGCGAACAGGGCACGGTCCGCGACGATCTCACCACCGAGGACCTCCTCGTGGCGCTCGCCGTACTCGGCCGCGCCGTCCCGGCCCTCACGAGCACCGCCCCGGACGCCTGGCGCCGCCCCCTCGCCCTCCTCCTCGACGGACTGCGCGCCTCCCCCACCGCCGCCCCGCTGCCCGAGCCGTCGCTCACCGCGCCCCAACTCGGCACCTTCCTCGGCAATTTGGGCCCGCACCGGGATTGAAGTAGGCGAAGGGATGCGAACCGGAGCGGGCGGGCGCACCACGGGAGCGACGCCCTACGCGGAAACCCGTCGCACCAACGTCGTCGGCAGCACCACGCCGGCCGGGCCACCGTCCGCCCCCTGCCCCTGCTTGCCCGCCCGGCGATCGAGGTCGCGCAGCAGCAGCCGGGCCATCAACCGGCCCATTTCCTCTATGTCCTGACGGACCGTCGTGAGAGGTGGGTCCGTCTGTTCGGCGACCGGCAGCATGTCGTCGAACCCGATCACGGCGACGTCGTCCGGCACCCGCCGCCCCCGTTCGCGCAGCACCCGCAGGGCTCCCGAGGCCGTCAGGTCGTTCGCCGCGAACACCGCGTCGACGTCCGGGCAGCGATCCAGCAGCTCCCGCATCGCACGCTCGCCGCCCGCGGGCGTGAAGTCGCTCTCGACGACGAGCCGCGGATCGGCGTCGCCCATGACGTCCCGGAAGCCGTCGAGCCGGTCGACGGCGGAGGTCTGGTCGAGGGCGCCGGTGATGTGCGCGACGCGGGTGCGGCCGAGTCCGACGAGATGGCGTACGGCCTCGCGGGCGCCGCCCCGGTTGTCGCTGTCGACGTAGACGGCCCGCCGTGCACCGTCGCCCCAGCCGGGTCGCCCGCCGAACACGGTCGGCACGCCCGCGCCGTGGATCAGCTCCGGCAGCGGGTCGTCGAGGTGCAGCGAGAAGACGAGCGCGCCGTCGACATGGCCGCCGGCGAGGTACCGGCCGACGCGCGCGTGGTCGTCGCGGCCCTCGGTGAGCAGCAGGACGAGCTGCGAGTCGTGTGCGGTCAGCTCCTTGCTGATGCCACGGAGCTGGAGGGCGAAGAAGGGGTCGGCGAAGACCCTGGTCTCCGGTTCGGCGATGACGACGGCGACGGCGTCGTGACGCCGGGTGACCAGGCTGCGGGCGGCCTGGTTGGGGACGTAACCGAGCTCCTCGACGGCCCGTCTGACCCGCTCGACGAGCGGTTCGCGCACCCCGTCGCCGCCGTTGACGACGCGTGAGGCGGTCGCCCGTGAGACCCCGGCTCGCGCGGCCACGGCCTCCAGCGTGGGGCGCGACGCTGTCTCGGTCACCTCAGGGCTCCTCCTCGGCGGTTGCCAAGAAGGATAGCCCCGGCCAGCACGCGTTGAGAGCGCTCCCCGACCGCGTCAGCTCCGCCCGCGGGACCGCCGACCGGAGCCGCCGGGCAGGATCTCAGGCCCTGTCGTCCTCGCGCTTGGCCCGGCTCGGTTGCACCCGTTTGGGCTCGCCCGGCATCTTCGGGTACTCGGGGGGATACGGCAGGTCCCCGAGGCCGTGGTCGTGTTCATCGCGGCTGGCCAACTCCAGGAGCGCTTCGAGGGAGAAGGCGTGGTCGTCCATGTCGGCGTGCACATCGCCGAGTTCGGCGAAGCGCTTGGGCATGGTCGCCAGGTCGAAGTCCCGGGGACGCGCGTCGGCCACCTCGTCCCAGCGCAGGGGCGCGGAGACGGGGGCGTGCGGGCGGGGCCGTACCGAATAGGCGGAGGCGATCGTGCGGTCGCGCGCGGTCTGGTTGTAGTCGACGAAGATCTTCTCGCCGCGTTCCTCCTTCCACCAGGCGGTGGTCACCTGGTCGGGCATCCGGCGTTCGAGTTCGCGCCCGGCGGCGATCGCGGCCCGGCGGACCTGGGTGAAGGTCCAGCGCGGCGCGATCGGGACGAAGACATGCAGCCCTCGTCCGCCGGAGGTCTTGGGCCAGCCGCGCAGATCGCCGTACTCGTGCAGGACCTCGCGCAGCTCATGGGCGGCGCGCACGGCGTCCTCGTAGTCCGTGCCGGGCTGTGGGTCGAGGTCGATGCGGAGCTCGTCGGGGTGGTCGACATCGTCGCGGCGCACCGGCCACGGGTGGAAGGTGAGGGTGCCGTACTGCGCGGCCCACACCACGGCCGCGACCTCGGTGGGGCACATCTCGTCGGCGGTGCGCCCGCTGGGGAAGGTGATGTGCGCGGTCGGGATCCAGTCGGGCATGTTCTTGGGCGCCCGCTTCTGGAAGAAGCTCTCGCCCGTGACGCCCTCCGGGTACCGCTCCAGGGTGGTGGGGCGGTCGCGCAGGGCACGCAGGATGCCCTCGCCGACGGACAGGTAGTACTGGGCGAGGTCCAGCTTCGTGAAGCCGCGCTCCGGAAAGAAGATCCTGCCCGGGCTGGACAGACGTACGGTCCTCCCGGCTGCGTCGAGTTCCACCGCATCGGCCATGCGAGCCACGGTAGGCCCAGCCCGTACAGCTCGCACACCGGGCGAAAGGCATCGTGTCGCCGCAGAATCGGAGCATGGATCTGCCGGTGATGCCGCCCGTGAAGCCGATGCTCGCCAAGTCCGTGGCGAAGATCCCGCCGGACATGCAGTACGAGGCGAAGTGGGACGGCTTCCGCGCGATCGTGTTCCGCGACGGCGACGAGGTCGAGCTCGGCAGTCGTACCGGCAAGACGCTGACCAGGTACTTCCCCGAGCTGGTGGCGGCGTTGCGGGAGCGGCTGCCGGAGCGCTGTGTGATGGACGGCGAGATCGTGATCGCCAGGGAGGGACGGCTCGACTTCGACGCGCTCACCGAGCGCATCCATCCCGCGGACTCCCGGGTGCGGATGCTGGCGGAGAAGACTCCCGCCTCCTTCGTGGCCTTCGATCTGCTGGCACTGGCCGACGAGTCGCTGCTCGACGTGGCCCTCGGCGACCGGCGGGCCCTGCTGACGACGGCGCTGTCGGGGGTGACGGCCCCGGTTCACGTGGCACCGGCGACCACGGACCGCGAGGTGGCGGAACGGTGGTTCGAACAGTACGAGGGCGCGGGCCTCGACGGGATCATCGCCAAGCCGCTCAACCTGCGCTACCGGCAGGACGAGCGGGCCATGTTCAAGATCAAGCACGAGCGCACCGCGGACGTCGTCGTCGCGGGGTACCGCCTCCACAAGAGCGGGCCCGTCGTCGGTTCCCTGCTGCTCGGTCTGTACGACGACCGGGGCACTCTCCAGCACGTGGGGGTGAGCGCCGCCTTCCCGATGAAACAGCGGGCACAGCTGGTGGAGGAGCTGGAGCCGCTGCGCATGGAGGACGTCGAGCGGCATCCCTGGGCGGCCTGGTCGCAGGAATCGGCGCACGAGTCCGCGCGGCTGCCGGGCGCGCCCAGCCGGTGGTCGACGAAGAAGGACTTCTCCTGGGTGCCGCTGCGGCCCGAGCGCGTGGCTGAGGTGGCGTACGACCACATGGAGAACGGCGCGCGGTTCCGTCACACCGCCCGCTTCCGCCGCTGGCGCCCGGACCGGACCGCGGAGAGCTGCACGTACAGCCAGTTGGACGAGCCCGTCGGGTACGACCTCGCGGAGATCCTCGGCCCGCAGAACTGACGCTGTCACCCGCACAACCGACCCGCGGCCCGATCGGTCCAACAAGTGGGCTGATCGGCCCAACTCGACGCGCGCGTGCAGAAGTGGGCGGGTATGGCCACCGATGAACATATGAGCGCACAATCGATGGCACGGGACAGGGTGGCACGTTGAGCATGCGACAGATGGCGCGGACGCGGTGCGGCGCGATGACGGCGGCGCTGCTGACCGTCGCCGCGGCGGGCTCTCTGCTGACGGGCTGCTCCTCGGGCAGCAGCGCTACCGACGACGGACGCGCCCCGGCACCGAGCCACAGCCAAGGGCAGGAGACGGGGCCGCCCCAGAGCCCCTCCAGTACCGCCGGCGCCGGTCCCGTGCTCGCCGTGAAGATCGACAATGTGAGCGCGGCGCGCCCCCAGACGGGTCTCGACGTGGCGGACGTCGTCTACGCGGAGCAGGTCGAGGGCGGTCTGAGCCGGCTGATGGCCATCTACGCGAGCAAGCTGCCCCAGGCCGTCGGGCCGGTGCGCAGTGCGCGCGAGTCGGACCTGGAGCTGCTGCGCCAGTTCGACATGCCGACGCTCGCCTTCTCGGGTGCCCAGCACAAGCTGCTGCCGGTCATCGCCAAGGCACCCGTGCATGCGGTGTCGGCCGATCAGGGCTCCAGCGCGTATTACCGCAGTGCCTCCAAGGTCGCCCCCCACAACCTCTTTCTGCACCCGAAACAGCTCATGCGCTCCGCGCCGGGGGCCGCCGCCCTCACCACCGGGTTCCACTTCGGTGCCGCCCCGGCGGGCGGCAGCCCGGAGACCTCGCGCACGGTGCGCTTCCCCTCGGCCCGCTTCACCTTCGCCTGGTCGGCGAGCAAGCACCGCTGGCTGGTGTCGATGGACGGGACACCGACGGTGACGACGGACGGGAAGCGGGTGGCGCCCGCGACCGTGGTCGTGCAGTACGTGAAGGTGCGCAACTCCAAGTACCACGACGTCCTCGGCAACAACACGCCGTACACGCAGACGGTGGGCTCGGGGACGGCGAAGGTACTGCGCGACGGCAAGGTCTTCGACGTCGACTGGAAGCGCCCGACCGCCGGCGACGGCACGGACTTCACGACCACCGACGGCGCGCCGATGAACTTCGCGAAGGGGCAGGTGTGGGTGGTCCTCGCCAAGGCATGACGACGAAACCATGACGACTGAGCCGTGACGACGAAGCCGTGACCGTGGCGGGGGCTATCCGATGACTACCACCCGTGCCCACGCGGGCGGTGCGTCCGGTGCGTAGTCGGGATCGTCCTCGCCCCCCGACCCGGCTGCCGGCTCCCGGGGGAACAGCCCCACCACCGTCCGGCACGGTGGCCGGTCCGGCCACGGCGTCTGCCCGTCCGTCAGGACCACGACGACGTCCGGCCGGGGCTGCGCCCTGAGCGCCTTCGCGAAGCCCGTGCGCAGGTCCGTACCCCCGCCGCCCACCAGCGGAATTCCCTCGGCACGGCACAGCGGGTGCGCGATCGGGGCCGCGGCGTCGCAGGGCACCACGGTGACCAGGTCGCGGCGGCCGCCCACGGCGCGGGAGATGGCGGTGACCTCGAGGAGCGCGCTGCCCAGTTCGGCGTCACTGACCGACCCGGAGGTGTCGATGACCACGCAGACCCGTGGCGGCCTGCGTCGCAGGCTCGGCAGCACCGCGCCGGGCACCCCGGCCGAGCGCCGCGACGGCCGGCCGTAGGTGTAGTCCTCGCCCACGCCGGAGCTGGAGGCCGCCGAGCGGACCGCCGCGCCCAGCAACTCGCGCCAGGGCTGCGGCGGGTGGAACGCTTCGTCCGCCCACCGCCGCCACCCGTTCGGGGTGTCCCCCGGGCGGGCGGTGATGCCCTGCGCCACCCGGAACCGCACCGCGTCCCGTTCCTGCGGGCTGAGGCCGTGCGCGCCGTCCGGGCCGAGGTCCCACTCCCGTTCGAGTCCGTCGGCGCCGCTTCCGCAGTCGAGCCAGGCCAGGCTCTGGGTGAGCGCCCCGAGGCGGAACTGGCTCAGGTAGTCCTCCATGAGCTGTCCCTCGGGCAGCTTCAAGAATCCCGGCGTGACGACGCCTTCGGGCCGGAGCAGTCCGTCGCCGAACGCGTCGTCGTTGATCTCGCAGTCCGCGGCGATGTTCATCCGCAGCCGTTCCCCCGGGCCGGTCAGTCCGCGCTCCCGCGCGACCCTGTCCCCGCGCCCGTGGTGGTCGCGCAGGAGGTGCGACACCTCGTGCACCCACACCCCGGCCAGTTCCTCCACCGGGGTCCGGTCCACGAACGCCGGCGAGGCGTAACAGCGCCAGTGCCGGTCGACGGCCATCGTCGGCACGCGCCGCGACTCCACGGTGTGCAGGGCGAACAGCGCCGTGGCCAGGTAGGGCCGGACCCGGGCGGCGTGCAGCCGGGCGGCGAAGAGCTTGTCGAGGTCCAGTGTCCCCGGTGCGGGCGCGGTCATCGTCCGGCCTTCGCGGCGGCGGTCCTGACCGCCGCCCGGTCCGCCCGCCGGGACAGGGACACCGCGCCGGCAAGCCGCTCGATCGCGGCCGGAACGTCCCAGTCCTCCTGGCGCAGCGAGGCGAGTGTGGTCGCCGGGACGACCACCAGGTCCGGGGCTCCGGTCTCCAGCGCCCGCACCAGGAGCGCCCATGCCGCGTCCCAACGGGACTTCTCCGGACGCCCGCGGACCGCGGCCACCACACCGTCGAGCACGGCTTGGCGGAGGTCCCCCCGCTCGGGCAGGTCGGCACCCGCCGGGTCGGCGAGCAGCGTCTCGGGGTCCGGGAGGTCCATCCGGTCCAGGCTTGCCAGCAGCTCCAGCCCAGGACCGTCCCCCACCGTGCCCCTGACCAGCAGGGAAAGCACTTCTCGGGAGGAGCCGGCCGCGGTGGCGAAGGCGACGAGACCCAGGGTCATCTCCCAGCTTCGGGGCGACGGCCAGGGACCGCCCCGGCGCGTTTCATTGCTGGGCAGCCTGTGCACGAGTCCGGGGCGGGCGGAGAGGAGCCCGCACACCGCGCGGCGGGCGAAGTCCACGGCCTCCGGCAACCGCTCCGGGTCGAGCCGGGGCAGTGTCGCCCGCGGCCATGTCCCCCCGAGGCCGCGCACCACGACCTCGTGGTCGTGGGTCCACTGAAGATGCACGAACCGGTTGGCCAGCGGCGGGCTCAGCTCCCAGCCGTCGGCGGCCGAGGACCGCGGATTGGCGGCAGCCACGATCCTGACCTCGGGCGGCAGTTGAAGGGCGCCGATCCGCCGCTCCAGGACGAGGCGGAGCAGGGCGGCCTGGACGGCCGGTGGCGCGGTGGACAGCTCGTCCAGGAACAGCAGCCCGCGGCCCGCCCGTACCAGTCGCACCGCCCAGTCCGGCGGGGCCATCGGGACACCCTGCTGCGCGGGGTCGTCGCCGACGATGGGCAGTCCCGAGAAGTCGGACGGCTCGTGCACGCTGGCGATCACGGTGGTCAGCGGAAGGTCCAGGGCCGCGGCGAGCTGGGTCAGGGCCGCGGTCTTGCCGATCCCCGGCTCACCCCACAGGAGGACGGGCAGGTCGGCGGCCACGGCCAGCGTCAGGGCCTCCAGCTGGATGTCGGGGCGCGGTTCGGTGCCGGCGTCACGCAGCAGGGCCAGCAACGCGCCTGCTACGTCGATCTGAGAGGCGGGGGCCGGGTCGGCAGGAGTGTCGGTCGCGACGAGCGGTGTACATGTAGACATATTTCATCACCTTTAGGTCGTGGAGGAACTAGTGGGTGAATGCGCTTGGCGGGTGCGCTTGGCGGCCAGGTGGGCGCAGGGGGCGGGCGTCCCCGGGTCAGCGAGCGGTCGTGTGGCGCGGGTGCGCCCGGTGCCCTCGGGGGCGGTCGGGGCCGGGGAGCAGGCGGCCGGATCCGGGGCCGGGGCCGGTCATGCCCGCTCTGAACAGGCCGTACGTGATCCGCCGTAGCGCGGCCGCCTCGAGTTCGTCCCGTAGCGGGCCGCTGCGCAGCACCGCGTCCGGACCCAGCAGGCCCTCGACGACGTTCAGCGCACCGGCGGTGTCGCCATGGATCAGGCGTTCGCGGACCCCGGTGAGGCAGTCCGGACGACGGTGCGCCTCGTCAATGGCCCGCAGGCAGGGAAGCGGCGTGCCGGTCAGCGCGACCAGCAGTTCCTCCCGGCGGATCTCGGCCGGGTCGTGGTCCAGCGGCGCCAGCACCCCGTCGACCAGGCCGATACGGTGCTGGGCTCCCCGGCAGTCCACGAGGCGTGGCTGCCCGGCCCGGCCCGGTGTCCGGGAGGGACCGGCCGGGGCATCCTCCCGCGCCCGGGAGGAAGCGGTCGGCGAGTGATCCGGTACGAGTGCCGAGGCGACCAGCGGATGCAGCCGATCGACCTCGATCGAACCGGTGCGGATCAGTTCCAGGTCGGGCAGCAGCCAGGTGGCCGCGTCGGGCAGGACGGGCAGCGCGGAGACGCTGCCGTCCAGGGGCGCCGCCGCGATCCGCACACCCGGCGGCCCGACGCCGTCCCGGTCCGCGACCACCTCCAGGACCAGCCGGTCCCGGGCCCCGAGCCGCACGGCGACGGTACCGGCCGTCCGCCCCTGGACCTGCGCCTGGGACTCGGCCTGGGCCTGGGCCTGGGCCTGGGCCTGGGCCTGGAGCACAATCCCCGCCTCGGCCGCCCAGCGATCCACGGCACACCCGCGCCCCCGCAGCGCGATTCCCGGCGGATCCGGGTTCTCGGGGCGGCCGTCGTCGGGCGCCAGGTCGGCCCCGGACCGCACGCGCAGCTCATCGGTCCTGCGCGCGTCCCACAGATGGCGGTGCAGGTCGAGGCGGAAGCGGCGACTGGGACGGGGGTGCGGATGCCGACGGACACCGGCCTCGAAGGGGGACCGGTCGTGAGATCCGTCGTGCGATCCATCGCGGGATCCGGCCTGCGGTGCGGCCCACACCGCGAGGCTGATCCGCTGACCGCCGTCCGCCCAGGCCGGTGGAGTGCGCACGACGAGGTGCACCGGGCCTGCGCCGTCACGCCCTTGGGTGCCGTACCGAGCCAGGGCGATGGTCAGACCCGGGCGCAGCAGCCCGTGCGGAGCGATCCTCGGCATGTGCCAGCGCAGCAGGTCGGGAGCCAGATGGCGGAGATCGGCCCGGACCCGAGCGGCGAGGTCGTGGCCGTAAGTACGCGCCACGGAACGCAGGTTGAGATCGACATCGATGCCTGCGGCGGCGCACGCCCCCGCCCAGTCCCCGGCACGGCGGCGGGCGGTCGCAGTATCGATCATGGCGGGCGGCACGGCGAACTCTCGCACGGGCAGCCAGAAGGAAAGGCGGGAATCCCCATTCGCGGTCCGAGTGAGCATCAGCACTCACCTTGCGCGGACGGGACCCCCATTCTGCCGACAGAGTGAGTCATCATCGCGGGGAGCCTAGCGCTCCTGACCGTGATCTGTCAGATGTTTTCGCCCGGCGTCGGCTGGTGAAGGACCGCCTGGCGTTGCGCGGCGAGGGGTTCCGTCGGGTTGCGCAGCCCCTCCGCGGCGTCCGAGACACGCTGGATGAGGTCGAAGAAGACGGCCTGCTCCTCGGCGGAGAGCGGGGCCAGGAAGACCTGGTTCATACGCGCCGTGCGCACGGTCAGCTTGCGGTGCGTACGCGTCCCCTCGTCCGTGAGGCGCAGCAGGAAGCGGCGGCCGTCCTGCGGATCGCGCACCTTGTCGAGCAGGCCCCGGCGACTGAGCCGGCTGATGACCTCGGCGATGGTCGACCGGTCCAGGCCCACTCGCTCCCCCACCGTGCGCTGATCCAGTCCCGGCTCCGCGACCAACGCGTTCAGGACCGCGAACTGCGGTGAGGTGATCTCCTCGGAGACCATCGTGTTCCACAGCAGATAGTGGGCCTGCTGGAGTCGCCGGGCGAGGTGCCCGGGGTGGGTGGTGAGGTCCACCGCGGCCATGTGCGCTCCCCCTGGGTGAGTCCGTCATTTCGTTGGTGCACTGAACGATACCGCGCATCACCGGGATGGGTGCCAGCGCGTTCACGGCCGCTCACCTGCCGATCTCATGGAAGTCTTGACGACACGGGCCGCTGGTGGCAGCGTGAGTGAAACCTCGCAGAAATAATCAGTGCCCTGAGTAATTGAGGGTCTGGACGCTTGGAAGAGATGGGGCTTCACTGATGGACAAGGTGGTCGCCACGGCCCTGGAGGCGGTGGCCGATGTGCCGGACGGCGCGACCCTGGCGGTCGGCGGTTTCGGGCTGAGCGGTGTGCCGAACGTGCTGATCGAGGCGCTGTACGAGCGCGGAGTCGGCGGTCTGGGCGTGGTGTCCAACAACTGCGGGGCGATGGAGTCCGGGCTCGCGGTGCTGCTGTCCGCCGGGCGGATCGCACGGGTGACCGGCTCCTACATCGGGGCGAACAAGGAGTTCGCGCGGCAGTATCTGGCGGGTGAGCTGGAGGTGGAGATGATCCCGCAGGGCACGCTCGCGGAGCGGTTGCGTGCGGGTGGTGCGGGGATCCCCGCCTTCTTCACCCCGGCCGGGGTCGGCACCCAGGTCGCGGACGGCGGCCTGCCCTGGCGCTACGACGGCTCCGGCGGGGTGGCGCTGGCGTCGCCGCCGAAGGAGGTGCGCGAGTTCGACGGCACCGAGTACGTGCTGGAGCGCGGCATCCGCACCGACTTCGCGCTGGTCCGGGCCGCGAAGGGCGACCGGCACGGCAACCTCGTCTTCAGCAGGTCCACCCGGAACTTCAACCCCCTCGCGGCGATGGCGGGCAGGGTGACGATCGCCGAGGTGGAGGAACTGGTCGAGCCCGGCGGGATCGACCCGGACGCGGTGCATCTGCCGGGGATCTTCGTACAGCGGGTCGTCGCGCTGACTCCGGAGCAGGCCGCCGCGAAGATGATCGAGAAGCGGACGGTGAGCGGCTGATGGCGTGGACACGCGAGGAGATGGCGGCCCGTGCGGCACGCGAACTCCAGGACGGGCAGTACGTCAATCTCGGCATCGGGCTGCCGACGCTGATCCCCAACTACCTCCCGGCCGGCGTCGAGGTGATCCTGGAGTCGGAGAACGGGATCCTCGGCACCGGCCCCTATCCCACCGAGGACCAGGTCGACCCGGACCTCATCAACGCCGGCAAGGAGACCGTGACGGTCCTGCCGGGCGCCTCCTTCTTCGACTCGGCGCTGTCGTTCTCGATGATCCGGGGCGGGCACATCGACGTGGCCGTGCTCGGCGCGATGCAGGTGTCCGCGGGCGGTGACCTGGCGAACTGGGCCATCCCCGGGAAGATGATCACCGGGATCGGCGGCGCGATGGACCTGGTCCACGGTGCCCGCACCGTCATCGTCGTCATGACCCACACCGCCAAGGACGGCACCGCGAAGATCCTTCAGGAGTGCGCGCTGCCGCTCACCGGAAAGGCGTGCGTCAACCGGATCATCACCGACCTCGGCGTCCTCGACGTCACCGACGAGGGGCTGGTGCTCATCGAGACCGCGCCCGGCGTCACGGTCGAAGAGATCGTGGCCAAGACCGCCGCGAAGATCCGCGTCGCCGCCGAACCCACCGAGGAGACCCAACCGTGAAGGACGTCTACATCGTCGATGCGGTCCGCACCCCCATCGGCAAGTACAACGGAGGCCTCGCGTCCGTCCGCCCGGACGACCTCGCCGCCCACGCCATCCGGGAACTCCTGGCCCGCACCCCGGACCTGGACCCCGCACGGATCGAGGACGTCTACCTCGGCAACGCCAACGGCGCCGGTGAGGAGAACCGCAACGTCGCCCGTATGGCCGCCCTGCTCGCGGGACTGCCCACCTCCGTGCCGGGCGTGACGGTCAACCGCCTGTGCGCCTCCGGACTCGAAGCGGTCATCCAGGCCGCCCGCGCGATCGCCGTCGGCGACGCCCACATCGCCCTGGCCGGCGGCGTGGAGTCCATGACCCGCGCCCCCTACGTCCTGCCCAAGAACGACCGGCCCTTCCCCGCCGGGCACACCGAGCTGTACTCCACCACCCTCGGCTGGCGCATGGTCAACCCGAGGATGGACCCCCAGTGGACCATCCCGCTCGGCGAGTCCGCCGAACTCATCGCCGACAAACACAAGATCAGCCGCGAGCAGCAGGACGCATACGCCCTCGGCAGCCACCGCAAGGCGGCGGGCGCCCAGCAGGAGGGCCTGTTCGACCGCGAGATCACCCCGGTGCCGATCCCGCAGCGCAAGGGCAACCCGGTCGTCCTCGCCGCCGACGAATCCGTCCGCCCCGACGCCTCACCCACCGCCATGGCCAGGCTCAAGCCGTCCTTCCGCACCACCGACGGCACAGTCACCGCGGGCAACGCCTCCCCCCTCAACGACGGCGCCGCCGCCCTCCTCCTGACCGACGAGGAAGGCCTCAAGGCCACCGGCCGCGAACCTCTCGCCCGCATCCGGGCCACCGGCGTCTCCGCGACCGACCCCCAGTACTTCGGCCTCGCCCCCGTCGAGGCCGTCACCCGCGCCCTCGCCAAGGCCGGCAAGACCTTCGCGGACCTGTCCGTCCTCGAACTGAACGAGGCCTTCGCCGCCCAGGTCCTCGGCTGCCTCGCCGAATGGCCCGAGTTCGACCCCGCGATCCTCAACCCGCAGGGCGGCGCGATCGCCCTCGGCCACCCCCTCGGCGCCTCCGGCGCCCGCCTCGCCGGCACCGTCGCCCACCAGCTCGCCCGTCAGGGCACCGGAACCGGCATCGCCACCCTCTGCATCGGCGTCGGCCAGGGCCTCGCCCTCGTCCTCGAACGATAGGAAGTCGACCATGGCCCTCACTCAGTCGGACATCGACGTCGAGATCAAGGATCTCCAGGACGCGTACGACAAGGCGGTCGCCGGCGGAGCGCCGGTTCGCAACCACCCGTCGCGCGACTACCCCCCGTACCGCAGCTCCCTGCTGCGCCACCCCGAGCAGCCGCTGGTCGCCGTCGACGGCGGCGACCCGGAGACGGTCGAGCTGTCGGGTCCGGTGTTCGGCGTCACCGACATCACCGAGCACGACAGCGACCTGACCATCCAGCACCGGGGCGAGCCGATCGGCGAACGCATGACGGTCTCGGGCCGGCTGCTCGACCGCGAGGGGCGTCCCGTGCGCGGTCAGCTCATCGAGATCTGGCAGGCCAACGCCGCCGGTCGCTACGCCCATCTGCGCGAGCAGCACCCGGCGCCGCTGGACCCCAACTTCACCGGTGTCGGGCGGACCCTGACGGACGATCAGGGCCGGTACAGGTTCACCACGATCAAGCCGGGCCCCTACCCGTGGGGCAACCACACGAACGCGTGGCGGCCCGCGCACATCCACTTCTCGGTCTTCGGTACGGCGTTCACCCAGCGGCTGATCACCCAGATGTACTTCCCGAGCGACCCGCTGTTCCGCTACGACCCGATCCTGCAGTCCGTGACGGACCAGGCGGCCCGGGACCGTCTGATCGCCACCTACCAGCACGATCTCTCCCAGCCCGAGTTCTCCATGGGCTACGAGTGGGACATCGTCCTCGACGGTCCCTCCGCCACCTGGATCGAGGAAGGCCGTTGACCATGACCGAGCGGTTGCTCCCCACCCCGTCCCACACCATCGGCCCCTTCTACGGGTACGCGCTGCCCTTTCCCGACGGCGGTCAGGTCGCGCCGCAGGGCCACCCCGAGGCGATCACCCTGCACGGGTACGTGCGCGACGGCGCGGGCGAGGTGATCCCGGACGCCCTGCTGGACTTCTGGCAGGCGGCTCCCGACGGCTCCCTCAGGGGTGCCCCCGGTTCGATGCGCCGCGACCCGTCGACGGGCGGCTTCCTCGGCCGGCGCGGCATCGACTTCACGGGCTTCGGCCGGGTCGCCACGGACGCCGACGGCCGGTACGCGCTGCACACCCTGCCGCCGGGCAACGCCGGGCTTCCGTACATCAGCGTGTGTGTGTTCGCGCGCGGTCTGGTGCACCACCTCTTCACCCGGGCGTACCTCGCCGACGGCGCCGACCCGCTGCTCGACTCGCTCCCTGCCGACCGGCGCGCCACGCTGATCGCGACCGAGGGCGCGAACCGGACATACCGTTTCGACATCCGCCTTCAGGGCGAAGGCGAAACGGTCTTCCTGGAGTTCCAGTGACAGTTGCCGGCCCGGTCCGTTCCGAGTCCGATGCCGATATCGGGCTGCTCGCCCCTGGGTGGGCGGGCTCCCCGGCAGCGTCCGCGACCTCGGACGGCGCGCTTCTGCGGGCGCTTCTCGACGCGGAGGCGGCACTGACCCGCGCGCAGGCGGGACTCGGGCTCGCGCCGGACGCGGCGGCGTCGGCGGTGTCCGCCGTGGCCTCGGCGGACCTCGACGTGAGGTCGATCGCGCTGCGCGCCCGAGGCGGCGGCAATCCGGTGATTCCGCTGGTCGCGGATCTGACAGCGGCGGTCGGCAAGGAGTACGGGCCCTACGTCCACCGTGGCGCGACCAGCCAGGACATCCTGGACACGGCGCTGATGCTGGTCGCCTGTCGCGCACTGGACCTGGTCCTGGCGGATCTCGAGCGGACGGCACGCGCCCTGGCCCGCCTTGCCGCCGCCCACCGGGACACGGTGATGCCGGGGCGGACCCTCACACAGCACGCCGTACCGACGACCTTCGGGCTGAAGGCGGCGGGGTGGCGGTCGCTGGTGCTGGACGCGCGGGACCGGCTCATGGGTGTCCGGATCCCTGCCCAACTGGGCGCAGCCGCCGGGACGCTGGCCGCCTTCGCGGCCTTCGGCGCCGAGGATCCGGGCGCGCTCGTGGCGGCGTACGCCGGTGAACTCGGGCTCGCGGAACCGGCGTTGCCCTGGCACACCCTGCGGACGCCGATCGCCGACCTGGCCGGCGGCCTGGCCTTCACGGCCGGGGCCCTCGGCAAGATGGCGGCCGATGTGCTCACCCTCTCCCGCACGGAGATCGCCGAGGTCGCGGAGGGGAGCGGTGGCGGGTCGTCCGCGATGCCGCACAAGGCCAACCCGGTGGCGGCCACGGTGATCGCCGCATCCGCGCGCCGCGCGCCGGGGCTCGCCGCCACGCTCTACGGGTCGATGGTCGCCGAGGACGAGCGGCCGGCCGGTGCCTGGCACGCCGAGTGGGAGCCGTTGCGCGAACTGCTGAGGCTGGTCGCGGGCGCCGCCAGGAACGCCGCCGAGCTGGCCGAGGGGCTTCGGGTGAACGCGGACGCCATGCGCGAGCACCTCGCTCTCACCCATGGGTTGATCGTCTCCGAGCGCCTGGCAGTCGAACTCGCTCCGGTGCTCGGGCGGGCCCGCGCCAAGGAGCTGCTGACCCGGGCCGCCGGGCGGGCCGTCGCCGAGGGGCGGCCCCTCGTGGACGTACTCGGCGAGGAGCCGGAGCTCAAGGAGCTCGACCTCGTGGAACTCACCGACCCCACCCGCTACACGGGCTCCGCGGGAGCCCTCACCGACCGTGCTCTGGAGCGAACGTGACCCGCACCCTGCTCAACCACCGCGCCGAGGGCCCCCAGACCGCTCCCCCCTTGCTCCTCGGGCCCTCGCTCGGCACCTCCCACGCCCTGTGGGACAAGGTCGCGCCCGAGCTGTCCGTCACCCACCGGGTGGTTCGCTGGGATCTGCCGGGACACGGAGGGTCGGCGCCGGACCTGATCGGACCGGGGGCCACCGTCGGCGACCTCGCCGCCCTGGTCCTCGCCCTCGCCGACTCGCTCGGCATCGAACGCTTCGCCTACGCGGGCGTCTCGCTCGGCGGCGCGGTCGGTCTGCACCTCGCCGTCCACCACCCGGAGCGTGTGTCGTCCCTCGCCGTCATCTGCTCCTCGGCGCACTTCAACGGCGCCAAGCCGTGGGAGGAGCGTGCGGAGCTGGTACGCAGGGAGGGGCTGGCCGCGCTCGCCGAGAACGCGAACTCCCGTTGGTTCACGCCCGGTTTCACCGTGCCGCGGTTGATCGAGGACCACCGGAACGCGGACCCGGAGGCGTACGCCGCCTGCTGTGACGCGCTGGCCGCCTTCGACCTGCGCGACCGGCTCTCCGACATCTCCCTGCCCACCCTGCTGATCGCGGGCCGCCAGGACCCGGCGACGCCGCCCGCCCATCTGCGGGAGATCGCCGACGCGGTGGCGAGCGCCACGCTCGTCGAGCTCCCGGGAGCCTCGCACCTGGCGCCCGCGCAGTGTCCGGCGGCGGTCCTGACGGCGCTGCGGGCCCACTTCGACGGGGGCGCCGGGCGGGGCATGGAGGTGCGGCGTGAGGTGCTGGGCGACGCCCATGTGGACCGGGCGCAGGCCCGGCAGACCCCCTTCACCGCCCGCTTCCAGGACTTCATCTCGCGCTATGCCTGGGGCGAGATCTGGACCGATCCGACGCTCTCGCGCCGCGAACGCAGCATGATCACCCTGACCGCGCTGGTCGCACACGGTCACTACGACGAGCTGGCCATGCACGTCCGGGCGGCGCGCCGCAACGGGCTGACCCCGGAGGAGATCGGCGCCGTACTGCTGCAGACGGCCGTGTACTGCGGTGTCCCGGCGGCGAACTCGGCGTTCGCGACGGCTCAGCGGGTGCTCGCCGAGGAGGAGGGCGACGACAGCACAGGGTGACCCTGCCCGTCCGCTCCAAACACCTCGTCCTCGCACCCGGCCCGGCGGCTACCTCAGCCCTCTCCCTGTCGCCAGGACCTCCTCCGCCCTCGCCACCAGCCCGTCCGCCCCGCACGAGCGCGCCAGCGTCAGGCCCTTGCCGAGCTCCGAGACCGAGCGCGCCGCGATGCCGTACTCGACGCGGGCCGCCGCGTGTTCGTACTGGCAGGGCGAGGCCTCCAGGTAGGTGACGGCCTGGGCGGCCAGGCGGACCGCACGCTGGCCCGATTCGAGGGCCGCCGCGCAGCGCAGCGCCTCACCGATCGCGGTGTCCGTGCCGAAGCGCTCGGCCTGGCGGCGGGCGTCGGTGGCCAGTGCGGCGGCGCGGGCCGGGTCGTCCGAGGCGAGCGCGCGGGCGAGGTCGAGCGACCAGGGCGCCATCACCGTGTTGTGGTGCCCGCGCGCGGCGGCGGCCTTCTCGGCGGCCTCGAGTTCGTTGATGCCGTCCTTGACGCGGCCGACGGCCAACAGCAGCCGTCCGCGTACGGAACGGGTGTCGGGCAGCACGATGGTGGACGGGTACGGCGGTGCGAAGCCGTACTGCTCGGCGATCGCCCAGGCCTCCTGGACGTCTCCGCGGGCAAGCAGGGTGTCGACGAGGCCGCAGGTGGCGGACCAGTACAGGGGCAGTCCGCGCCCGACCCGCTCGGCGATGCGCAGCGACTCGCGCAGGGTGGTCTCGGCGTCCCTGAGCCGGCCCCGCCTGCGGTAGGCGAGACCGAGGAAGGCGTGCGCCAGGGCGAGGTGGCCGCCGCTCCATCCGGCACTCGTGTAGGAGCGCAGCGCCTCGGAGAAGAGGCTCTCGGCCCGGTCGAGCCGGTCCGCATAGGCGTACGAACTGCCCAGCATCATGAGGAGTTCGATGCCCCACTCGGTGTCGGTCCAGCCGAGTCCGGGCGCGAGGCGGCCGTTGACGAGGGCACGGTCGCAGAGTTCCACGACCTCCTCCGCGCTCTCGCCGCGGGTCATCGCGTCGAAACCGCGCAGTATCAGCAGGGCGCGCTCGGAGTTGTCGCGTCCGGTGCAGGTCTTGACGAGTTCGGCGAGGCTTCGTGAGCGTCCCGGAACGTGGTCCTCGCCCGCGTGGATGCCCTCCCACATGTAGTGGACGGCCTGAAGCCGCATCCGGGCGGGGCCCACGTCGAGCCGGGCGGCCTCCGCGTCGACCGTGCGGACGGCCTCGTCCAGCTGGTCGTTGTGGACCAGGGCCTGGGAGAGGCGGAAGACGGCGTCCACCCGCAGATCGCCGTCGAGGCCGGACTGGTCGAGCGCGGTGCGCAGATGGCTGATCGTGGTGGCGGGAGCGGTCAGGAGGGTGGCACAGCCCAGTTCGTAGAGCACGCGCGCCTGGACCTCCGGAAGCGGGGGTTCCGCCAGGGCGCGCTCCAGGCAGCGCCTGGCCGCGTCGGGCGCGCCGACGGCGAGGTGTTCGCGGGCGGCCTCGCGCATCTGCTCGACGAGTTCGGGGTCGTCGTCCGGGTGCACTTCGAGGAGGTGGCGGGAGGCGGCAGCGGCTCCGCGGCCCGATTCGGTGACCGCCCAGGCAGCCTGGCCGTGCATCGCGGTGCGCAGCGCGTCGGGGATCGAGCGGTAGACGGCGCTGGCGATGAGGGGGTGTACGAACTCCAGGTCACCGCCAGCCAGTTCGCGGCTCACGGGTTCTGCCGGGGTGAGGATGCGGGCCGCGCCGAGCAGTTCGGCGCAGCGCACGGCCTCGTCGCGCTGCATCCCGGCGAGCTGGGCGGCGAGGTCGAGGGAGATCCCGGTGCCGAGGATCGCGGCCGCCCAGGCGAAGCGGGTGGCGTCGATGCCGAGCCCTTCGAGGCGGGCGACGAGTCCGCGACCGCGTGCCGAGCGGTTCAGGGCGCGCAGTTCGGCGGCCGAGGCCTCGACCGGTTCAAGATCGCTGTCCTGCACCTTGGCGAGCAGTTCGACGGTCTCGTACGGGTTGCCGCCGGTGACCGCCCACACCTCGCGGCAGAACGGGGCGTCCGCGTGCTCCCCGAGCGTGGCGCGGGTCAGTCCGGCGGTGGCGTCGGGTGTCAGCGCGCTGAGCGTGCGGATCGGTCGGGCCGCGGCCGCGACGGCCTCCAGCTGGCGGGCCCGCTCACCGCTGACGTCACCCGGCCTGCGGGCGACCACGACGAGGACGGGCAGGTCGTCGAGGCGCTCGGCGAACGCGACCAGCCACTGCAGGGTCTCCTGGTCGGCCCAGTGCGCGTCGTCGAGGATCAGGACGAGGGGCCACTCGCGCTTGGCCAGCCGCCGCACCGCCGCGACCAGTCCGTCGCACACGCCCTGCGGGTCGGCCTGGCGGTCGCCCGGTTCGGCGATGCCGAGCGCGGGTCCGGCGATGTCGTACCAGTCGCCCAGGTATTCGCGGGCCTCTTCGGGCATCAGCGAGACGATCGCGGGCTGGAGGAGTTGCCGTATGACGTTGAAGGGAACGGAGGTGACGGTCTCGCCGCCGCGGGCCGGCCACACCGTGCAGCCGTGGGCTTCCGCGATCCGGCGCGCCTCGGCGAGCAGCGCGGTCTTGCCGATGCCCGCCTCGCCACTGAACACCAGCAGACTGCCGGAGGACGAGGCGTCCGCGCGCAGGGTTTTGACGGCCTCCACCACGTCGGCGATCTCCGCCTCGCGCTCCCACAGGGAGGACGAGGCGGCCGGTCCCGGCCGTGCCTCCGTCATGCCGCTACCTCCCCAGGTCGCCCGTACGACGTACAGACATCGAGCCTAGCCGTCCGGAAGCCGATGTGGAGGTGGGTCGGCTCACCTGTTGCCGAGACGGGTGACGAGAGGTGTCCGCAGGCGACGCGCCGGGGCGCCGACCAGCCGTGGTGAAAGTTGTCGACAGTCAAAAGACCTGAAAATGGCGCTGATTTTCCAAGGAACAGCGAGGAGGAGGGACCCATGAGCGGCGCCCGCGTGCACGGCTCCGTCCCGCACACCACCGGTCCCCCGCGCGCGCGGCGCGGGGCCCTGCTGGCGGGCTCGGTCGGCAACTTCGTCGAGTGGTACGAGTTCGGGGTCTACGGCTACTTCGCGACCGTCATCGCGGCCCGGTTCTTCACCCCGGAGGGCGGCAGCGAGACCGAGGGGCTGGTGAGGACCTACGCGTCCTTCGCGCTGGCTTTCTTCTTCCGGCCGGTGGGCGCGGCGCTGTTCGGACGGCTCGGCGACCGGATCGGGCGCCGCCCGGTCCTGATCCTGGTGATCGCGCTGATGACGGGCGCCACGACGCTCATCGGCGTGCTGCCGACCTACGCCACGGTCGGTGCCCTCGCGCCGTGGCTGCTGACCGTCCTCCGGGTGGTCCAAGGGCTGTCCGCGGGCGGGGAGTTCGGGGGCGCGGTCTCGGTCATGACGGAGTTCGCGCCGCCGGGCAGGCGGGGGCTGTACGGGTCGTGGCAGTCGTTCACGGTGGCTCTGGGGCTGCTCGGTGGTGCGGGTGTGGCGACTGTGCTGGCGACGGTGCTGACCGAGGGGCAGTTGAGCGACTGGGGCTGGCGGGTGCCGTTCCTGGTGACGCTTCCGCTGGGGCTGGTCGCGCTGTGGCTGCGGCTGCGACTGGAGGAGACGCCCGCCTTCCGGCACGAGAGGAGACGCGAGCGCCCGCCCAGGCGCGAGGTCGCGCGGACCGTCGTCCTCGGAGCGGGACGCGTGATGGGCTGGTCGGCGGCCGGATACACCTTCCTGGTCGTGCTCCCCTCGTACCTCCAGAACACCCTCCACGCCGGCTTCCGGCAGGCGCTGCTCGCCACGGTCCTCGCCAATCTCGGCTTCGCGGCCACGATCGTCCCGGCGGGTCTGCTCAGCGACCGGATCGGGCGGCGCTCCGTGCTGCTCACCGGCGCCGGCCTGGTCGTGCTCCTTTCCGTTCCGCTGCTCAACCTCCTTCAGAACACGGGGACTTCGAACGCCGTGAAGGGTCTCGCCGTGTGCGGGGCGGGTGCCGTCGTCGGGTTGCTGGCGGGACCGGGGCCCGCCATGCTCTCCGAGATGTTCCCCACGAGCGTGCGCCACACCGGCCTGGGACTCGCCTACGCCCTGTCCAATGCCGTGTTCTCGGGCTGCGCGGGCCTCATCATCACCGAGACGATGAAGCGGACCGGAAGCGTGGACATCCCCGCGTACTACGCGGCGGCGACGTGCGCCGTCAGTGCGCTCGCCCTGGCCACGCTCCCCGACAACCGAGGGAGTTGAGCAGGTGCGGGTGATCGGCCTGATGTCCGGGACGTCGTACGACGCGATCGACGCGGCGGCGGCCGAGCTGACCCTCGAGGGTGAGGACCTCACTCTGCGGCCGCTCGGGATGGTCGGTGAGCCGTACGACGGCGCCCTGCGCGAGGCGCTCGCGGCGGCGCTGCCCCCGGCGGCCACCACGCTGGCCGAGGTGTGCCGCCTGGACACCCTGATCGGGCAGGCGTTCGCCGCGGCGGCGGTCCGGGCCGACCGCGAACTGTGCGGCGGCGGAGCCGAGTTGGTCGCCTCGCACGGGCAGACCGTCTACCACTGGGTCGAGGACGGGCGGGCGCACGGCACGCTCCAGCTCGGTCAGCCCGCCTGGATCGCCGAGGCGACCGGGCTGCCGGTGGTCTCCGACTTCCGCCCCAGGGACATCGCCGCCGGCGGCCAGGGCGCGCCCCTGGTGAGCCTGGTCGACCTGCTGTGGCTGCGCGGCAGGGCGGGGACTCCAGTGGCGCTGAACCTCGGCGGCATCGCCAACCTCACCGCGCCGGACGGCACCGCCTTCGACTCCGGGCCCGGGTGCGCCCTCGTCGACGTGGCCGTGCGGGGGTTGACCGGGGGACGTCTGCACTACGACGTGGACGGCGCCCTCGCCGCCCGCGGCACCGTGGACGAGGCGTTGCTGGACCGGCTGCTCGCGGAGCCGTACTACGCGCTGCCCGCGCCCAAGACCACCGGCAAGGAGCTCTTCCACCTCGGCCATCTGCGCGACGCGCTGACCGGATTCGGCACGCTCACCGCCGAGGACGTCATCGCGACCCTCACCCGGCTCACCGCCCGTACGGTCGCCGACGCGGTGCGCTCGGTGGGTGCCACGGAGGTGATCGCGTCCGGCGGCGGCACCCGCAATCCGGCGCTGATGGCGATGCTGGGCGCGGAGCTGCCGGGAGTGCCCGTACGCACGTCCGACGCTCTGGGTCTGCCGGCGGCGGCCAAGGAGGCGTACGCCTTCGCCGTGCTCGGATTCCTGACCCTGCACGGGCTCACGGGCACCGATCCGGTGAGCACCGGGGCCCGGCATCCGAGTGTGCTCGGCTCGATCACGCCGGGGCGCGGCGGGCTGCGGCTGCCGCCGCGGGCGGGAGCGGCGCCGGTGCGACTGGTCCTGGCATGACACCCGCTGGTCCTGGCATGACACCCGCTGGTCGTGGCCTGACGCCCGGTGGTCGTGGCCTGACGCCCGGTGGTCGTGACGAGGCACCCGGCGGCACTTCCGAGGGGTTCTTGAATCGAATCTTCCGGATCCCTCTCATCCGCCTTTCACCCACGGCTCATACGGTGGGTCCATGACGCAGGTGACTCCTCCCGGTTGGTATCCCGACCCGGGGCAGACAAATGACAGTCCCGCCACCGAACGCTGGTGGGACGGCAAGACATGGACGGACCAGACCCGCCCCGTCGGGTCCGCCGCCGCATGGGGTCCCCCGACGCACCCGCCGGCCGCCGGACCGTATCCGGCGCTCGCTCCGGGCGCCCCGCGGCGCGGACTGCGTACCGGCATAGCCGTCGCCGCAGCGATCGCGGTCCTCGCGGGCATCGGGGGCGGGGTGTACGCCCTGACCAAGAGCGACGGCAACGGCGGGAACAGCGCCACTTCCCAGGGCTCCGGCGGACAGAACGGCGGCCAGGGCGGATTCGGCGGCCAGGGCGGCGGCAACGGGGGCCTCGAGGGCGGACCGGGCGGCGGCTCCGGGGGCTCGGGCGGCTCAGGGGGCCAGACCCCGGCACCGGGCCAGTCCGGGCAGCCGCAGCTCGAGGACGGCTACGCCACCGACCTGATCAGCGGCATCAGCGTGCCGGTGCCCGACAACTGGACCGGCGGCAGCACCACGACGGGTGCCGTGCTGTCGACCAAGGACACCTACAAGTGCCCCGGCGACACCTCGCAGGAGTGCCAGCGGGGCGGCGCGTACTCGGCAACCGCCGCAGACCAGAAACTGAAGTCCACCACGGCGGAGGCGGCGGCCAAGGAGGACATCTCCAAGAACGCCGCCGAGTCGTACGGCAAGGGCTACGGCACGATCACCTCGCACACGGAGCTCGCCTCCAAGGCGGTCACCGTGGCCGGCGAGAAGGGCTACCTCGTCCGCTGGAAGGTCGTCACCAGCAAGGGTGACGACGGTTACGTCGAGTCGCTCGTCTTCCCGTCCCCCGCCGACTCCAAGTCACTGATCGTCGTCCGCTTCGGCATCGACGTCAGCTCCAAGGCGCCCAAGGAGTCCGTGATCGACGACATCACCAAGGGCATCAAGGTGGCGTCGGGAGCGGGCGGCAACGGGCAGAACGTCTAGCCCGTAAAACCGTGTAACCCGTAAGTCCGTCCCCCGGACATGGATCGGCCGGGTGGGGTGCCCCTCCGCTCAAGAGGAACCCCACCCGGCCGGGGGTGCGCGCCGCCCCCGTCCCCACGGTGCGGCGCGTGCAGGCCGACGTCCGGTCATCCCGCGGACGGCGACCTGGGTCTCAGGTCAGGCCGAGCGCCGGAATCACGACGGCCTCGACGAATTGTGTGAGATACGCCGCATCGGCGTTCCGCCCTTCCAGCACGGGACGAACCCGCACCACACCGAAGAGCTGCGCCGGGATGAACTCCAGCGCCGGGTGGTCCGCGGCGACCTCGCCGCGGGCGACCCCGCGGGCCAGGATCTCCTTGACCGCGCCGATCTCGGGCTCGACCAGCGCGTCGCGCAACGCCTCCTGCAGTTCCTTGTCCTGGAACACGGCGTGGCCCAGCGCCTGGTGCAGCTGGCTGTCGCGGCCCGACCAGTTCCCCGCGGCCTGCGCCATCGCGCGCAGGTCCCCGGCGAGCGTGCCGGTGTCGATGCCCGAGAAGCGGGGACAGCTGTTGGCGCGCAGGGCTGCGGCCACGAACTGCGGCTTCGTCTTCCACTGGCGGTAGAGCGTGGACTTGCTGCACCGGGTGCTCGCGGCCACGCCCTCCATGGTGAGCGAGTCGTAGCCGCACTCGCGGATCTGCTCGAGCACGGCGTCGTAGAACTCCTGCTCACGCTCGGGCGTGATCTTGGAGCGGCGCGAGGCGACGACCGTCTCCGGTCCGTCCGCGGCCTGCGACGTCATGGCTCATCTCCTCGCTCTTGTGGGTGGCTCGCCTGGTGTTCCGCTTCACACAGTGTATATCGATACGCCACTGTACCGGTACGCGTCCGTATCGGTACAGTGGCGTATCGGAACACCTTCGTATCGGTACACTTCCGTATCGATGAGCCTTGGACAGGACCCACTCCGCTGTCGAGTGAATCTCGAGTGATCGAGTGGATTCTGTCCTGGGCTCACCACGCACCACCCCAAGCAACACCGTCAGCAAAGGGGCCGGGGGATGGAATCCCGAACCGAGCCTGCGGAAGCAGAACCAGAGCCGGCCGCGGCGATACGGCGGCCGTCGCCGCACGACACCGCGGCACGGCCGCCTCTCGTACGTGAGCTCCTGCTCGTCGTGGGGCTCTTCCTCGTCTACAAGGTCGGCAGGCAGCTGGCCGACGGCCACACCGCCGAGGCCTTCCGCAACGCGAACCGCGTGTGGGACTGGGAGCGGACGCTCCACCTGCCGGGCGAAGGCTCCGTACAGGGCGCGCTGCTGCACAGCGACACCCTGGTGCACCTCGCGAACACCTACTACGCGACCGTGCACTTCCCGGCCACCGTGGCCTTCCTGGTCTGGATGTACCTGCGGCGCCCGGTCCACTACGTGTGGGCCCGCCGGGTCCTGGCCGTGGTCACCGCCGCCGCCCTGGCGCTGCACCTCACCTTCCCGCTCGCCCCGCCCCGGCTGCTGGCCGCCGCGGGTCTGGTGGACACCGGACAGGTGTACGGGCCCACCGTCTACGGGGCGCACCCGGCGACCGACGAGATGGCGAACCAGTTCGCGGCGATGCCCTCGCTGCACTTCGGCTGGGCCCTGATGGTGGCGATCGGCCTGATCGCCGCGACCCGCTCCCGTCTGCGCTGGCTGTGGCTGCTGCATCCGCTGCTCACCCTGCTGGTGATCGTCGGTACGGCGAACCACTACTGGCTCGACGCGATCGTGGCGACCGCGCTGCTCGGCATCGCGCTGGCCGTGATCCGTCTGCCGCGCGGAGCCGGGGCGACCGAGGCGCACGGCCTTGCCGCCGCCGCCGACGAGGCATCCGACGAAGCCGACGGAGCAGCCGGGAATTCCGGCGGGGCCGACGGTGCTGGCGAAAAGGAATCCGTACCGGAGCTCGTGGGGGCAAGACGATGAACGCCACACTCGCCGCCGTGGCCCTCTCGCTCTTCTCGGCCGTGGCGTACGCCGCCGCGGCCGTGGCCCAGGAGCGGCTGGCCTCCCGGACGACCGACGCGGGCATGCTGCGACTGCTGGGCAGCGGGGCCTGGTGGTGGACCGTCGTACTGAACGCCTCCGCCGCGCTGTTGCACGTCGCCGCGCTGAAGTACGGCACGCTCACGCTCGTACAGCCGCTCGGCGCGCTCACGCTGGTGGCCGCGGTACCGCTCGGCGCACGGGTCGCCGGACGGCGGGTCAGCGCGGTCGAGTGGCGCGGTACCGCGCTCACCCTGATCGGACTGTCCGCGCTGCTGGTCACGGCGTCCGGGCCCGCGCCCGACGACGTTCTGAGCGTGCCGCAGGCGCTGGGCGTGGCCGCCGCGACGGCCGCCCTGATCGGCCTCCTGTCGCGGCCCGGCGCCCGGCCGGGCCTGCGGCACGCGACCGCCTCCGGGTTCGCCTCGGGTGTCGCCTCCGCTCTGACGCAGACGGTGACCGTGGCCGTGACGGACCGCTCCGGCCCGCTGCTCAGCGCCCAGGTGATCGTGGTGGCCCTGCTCGTCGCCGCCTTCGCGGCGGGCGGACTGCTCCTGTCGCAGATGGCCTACCGGGGTGGTCTCGGCGCCCCGCTCGCCGTCGTGACGCTCGCCAACCCGGTCGCCGCCGCGGCGATAGGCCTCTTCCTGCTCGGGGAGCAGTTGCAGGGCGGCCCGGCCGGCCTGCTGCTGGCGGCCCTGGGCGCGGGCGTGGCGGCGTGGGGCGTGGTGACGCTGTCCCGCTCGGTGCCGGAGCCGGCGCTGCCCGGACCTCTGGTGGACGCCGGGGACGAGCACCCCGTCGCCGCGGTGCTGGCACTGGAGCCCGGATCGGCGGCGTACGAACCCTCGATGCTGCCGAAACAGCCCGGCTCGGGTCAGCTGACGCCCCTGTAGGGCTCCCGCAGGGCTCTGGGAAGGCTCCGGCTCCAGGAGCACGCACGACGACAAGAAGGGTGGCCGCGGAACTCTCCGCGGCCACCCTTCTTGTTGTGCGCCGGTTCAGCTGCTGTGCGCAGGTTCAGCCCAGCCCGCGGGCGTCCTGCTTGAGCGCCGTGTCGACGGTGAGCGCCGTCGCGATGACGAGGCTCAGCAGGGGCTCGGGAAGCTGGTAGTGGATCTGGAGGACGTAGTTGTCCGCCGTGGTGAACATCGTCTTGGCGAGGCCTTCCCAGGTCTTGGTGATCCGGGCGACCTCGTTGTCCGTGTGGTCGACGATGGCGAAGTTCCAGGCGCGCCAGTTCTCCGCCTTGATCGCGCCGACCTGCTGGCCGTTGACGTTGATCGCGAAGTTGATCTTCCCGATCATGTTCTGCTGCACGATCTCGCCGACGGGCTGTCCGTCCGGACGCTCCACGACCACCCGCGACTTGATGAACTTCGCGGGACGCGTGAGCCGCAGCACCGGCTGCCCGTAGGCGTCACGGATCTCCAGCTTGTGCGTCATGTACTGGTCGAGGCTGGAGACGAAGCGGATCGCCTTCTTCAGACCGCTCTGACCGACCTCGACGACCGCGCCGAGCTGGTTGCCCTGCTGGTCCATGACCTTGTACTCGTTGGTCAGCTCGATCAGCTTGGCCTTCTGGTTCACCACCAGGACCGGCTCGGTGAACAGCGTGCCACCACCGGCGCCGCCGCCCGTGACACCCGCCTGCCGCTGCACCTGCTGCTGCACGCGAGGGTCGGGAGCGGCCGCCGGCTGTCCGTACGGCTGCTGGGCCTGCTGCGGAATCGTCGGCCCCGCCGGGGCCGCCTGGTCCGCATTGGTGTGCTCGGTCCACTGCGAGCCGTCCCAGTAACGCAACGTCTGGGGCGCACCGTGCGGATCCGGGTACCAACCTGCAGGAGTGTTCGAATGCGTGGTCACCGGGGCACACTACCGTGAGCCGGCCGGAAATTGACCAGAGCCGAGATATCCATCAGAAGGTGACGATCGCCGGGTCGCTCACACCCGCGTGACCGTTCTCCACATGTCCGGCGAACCGCCTCAGGAACCCCGCGTCCGCCGTGGACACGACGGTCAGGTCGTACCAGCGCCGGCTCGCCCGCAGGTCCACCGTGTGCCGCACGGTCGCGCCCGCCCGCACCTTGAACGAGATCGGCCGCCCTCCGTAGCCGCCCGCGAGCTTGAGCTCGACCGTGCCGGAGCCCTTGTTGGTGAAGGTCAGCTCCACGTTCTCGCCGACGTGGCGTGCGGTGACCTCGGGTCCCGCGGTCTTGCCGGGGCCCTTGAAGACGCGCAGGAAGCCGTTGGGACCGTGCACCGTCAGGTCGTACGAGCCGCCGGAGTACGCCGAGTTCCAGGTGTCGGAGACGGTCTTGCCGGCCTCGGTGGTGTACGTCCAGGGGCCGTCGGCGCGGTTGCCGGAGGTGACGAAGAAGGCGGCGCCGGCCTTGGCACCCGAACCGAAGGTGAGCGTGAACTTCCCGGCCGCCGCGTCCGCCGAACCGTCCACGAGGGGCGCGTACTTGAGCGGGCGGGCCGGGCGCGAACCGCGCTCCTGCCGGGGCAGCACGGGGTTCGCGGGCGGGGTCGGCACATAGTCGGGGTGCCGGTCGTGGTCCGGCGGCTGGTAGCCGTCGGTGTCCGGCAGCACGACCGGCTTGGTGTCCTTGCACGAGAAGTCGAAGGCGGCGGTGAGGTCGCCGCTGATCGCGCGCCGCCAGGGCGAGATGTTGGGCTCGTGCACGCCGAAGCGGCGCTCCATGAACCGGATGATGGAGGTGTGGTCGAGGGTCTCGGAGCAGACGAAACCGCCCTTGCTCCAGGGCGAGACGACGAGCATCGGCACCCGCTGGCCGAGTCCGTACGGTCCCGCGGCACGGCCGGCGTCGCCCTTGTAGAGGTCCGGGCCGACGTCGACCGTGGACTTGCCCTGCGCGTCCGACTGCGGCGGGAACGGCGGCACGAGGTGGTCGAAGAAACCGTCGTTCTCGTCGTAGGTGATGAACAGGGCCGTCTTCGCCCACACCTCGGGGTTGGAGGTCAGCGCGTCCAGGACCTGGGAGATGTACCAAGCACCGTAGTTCGCGGGCCAGTTGGGGTGCTCGGTGAAGGCCTCGGGCGCGACGATCCACGAGACCTCGGGCAGCTTCTTGCCCTTGACGTCGGCCTTCAGCTGGTCGAAGAAGCCCTCGCCCTTGCGGGCGTCGGTGCCGGTGCGGGCCTTGTCGTAGAGCGCGTCACCGGGCTTGGCGTTGCGATACCGGTTGAAGTACAGCAGCGAGTTGTCACCGTAGTTGCCGCGGTAGGCGTCCGGGATCCAGCCCCAGGAGCCGTTCGCGTCGAGGCCGTCACCGACGTCCTGGTAGATCTTCCAGGAGACCCCGGCGGCCTCCAGCCGCTCCGGGTACGTCGTCCAGTCGTAGCCCACCTCGTCGTTGCCGAGGACCGGGCCGCCGCCCTTGCCGTCGTTGCCCGTGTAACCCGTCCACATGTAGTAGCGGTTCGGGTCCGTGGAGCCGATGAACGAGCAGTGGTACGCGTCGCAGATGGTGAACGCGTCGGCGAGCGCGTAGTGGAACGGAATGTCCTCGCGCG
Organism: Streptomyces sp. NPDC107454; assembly: GCF_055582885.1. Lineage (NCBI taxonomy): Bacteria > Bacillati > Actinomycetota > Actinomycetes > Kitasatosporales > Streptomycetaceae > Streptomyces > Streptomyces sp. NPDC107454. The sequence goes on from NZ_JBVJPA010000003.1 coordinate 180,583, forward strand.
TCAGGTACGCCATCGTCGTCGACGACTTGGCGGGCACCCACTTGTCGTACTTGCCCGCGTTGAACGCGGTGTGCCCGTCGCTCCAGCCGTGCGGGAGGTCCTGGATGAACTGCAGGCCCAGGTTGTCGGCGGCGGGACGGAAGGGCAGCACCTCCTTGGTGCCGTCCGACTGGTGCCAGACCGACTTGCCGCTGGGCAGCGTGGACGGGCGGGGGTCACCGAAACCACGGACGCCTCTGAGCGAGCCGAAGTAGTGGTCGAAGGACCGGTTCTCCTGCATCAGCACGACGATGTGCTCGACGTCGTCGATCGTGCCGGACCCGTGGTGCGCGGGCAGGGCGGCGGCGCGCTCGATGCTGTTCGACAGCGCGGTGAACGCCGCGGTACCACCGGCGAGTTGGAGGAAGCGGCGTCGGTTCACTTGAGGCATGACTGAGTGACCTCTTGTCCTGACGTGGTGCTGTGGATGGGACCTGCGCGGGGGGAGTGTTCCAAGAGGAACGAATGTCGGGGAAGACCCCGTGGCGCCGGTGTGACGCACAGGGGTCTGCGATGCGAACACCAGCGCGCGTGCCGTCCGCGCCGATGCGCGGTCCCAGGCGCCCTTGCGAAGAAGGGCGGCCCAGGTCCGGATTCAGGCGCCCTTGCGGAGCAGGGCGGTGATCTCCAGGCCGGTTTCCCGGTCCAGCCTGCCCGGGCAGTCCACGCCCAGCGCGAGGGCCAGGTCACGGCCGTGGAGGTCCACCGTGGACTCGACCAGCTCGGCGAAGGCGTCCATCGCCGCCCGGCCCCGGCGTGCTCCGAGCATCGCCAGGCCGAACGCGATCAGGGCGGACGGCCACCACCAGACGGCGACCAGCAGGTACGGCAGGCTCCATGCGGCGAGGCGGACGGCGTCGTCGTAGACCTCCCGCGCGGTGCGCAGTTCGGTGCGGGTGTCGGCGGACAGGACCAGCCAGAGCCGGGACCAGGCGGAGTCGAGGTCGAGCCGGTAGGCCTGGTGGACGCGCAGGTCGAGGGCGCGGACGCGATCGCCGCTCCAGCAGGGGTGGGCGGGCTCCACCAGGGATGTCCGGTTGCGCACCGCGGCGAGTCGCGCGAGCTCTCGGACCGTGCCGGGGTCGAGGGGCGGCCCCTGCTCGACGGCTCGCGCGTCCACTCGCGCGTAGGCGTCCTCGGCCGCCCGCCACCTCCCTCGCCGACGCTCGGTCAGTCGCCCGCCGAGCGGCCGTACCGGTGCGGGCCAGTCCCCCGTCCAGAGTCGCTCCACCGCCCCGCCGAGCGCCTGGGCGAGGAGGCCGAGCCCGGCCGAGGCGATCACCGTCGCGGAGACCGCCAGCACCACGCCGCCGGTCGACCGGCTCGCGGGATGCCCGGCCAGGTCGTCGAGCGCGCGGGTGACCCGCCCGACGTCGTACCAGTGCGCCTGGCCCAGCAGCCGCCCCGCCCCGGCGACCGCGAGGAACAGCAGCCCCGAGGGGACGAGGTGGGTGAGCCAGCGCGCGGCCAGGTTCTTGCCCAACTCGGCGAGCACGGCGTTCATGACAGCCTGCGGCGGCGCATCGGCTCGCCGTACAGATGGCAGGTCTCCGGCACCGGCTGGTTGCGGGCCGGGGTCCGGCGGTCGCAGCGGCCCCCCGGGCAGACGTTCGCCTCCACCACCGGGTGCCCTTCCACGGCCGCCGGGAGCCCGCCGATGCCCGCGCCCCGGGTGAACGCGCGCAACCCGGCCGCCACCCCGCAACGGCGCAGCAGTCGGTGCAGGGCGGCCTGTGGACCCGCCGGGTCGCCGTTGCCGCGCAGCGCCCCGAGGATCTCCTCCAACTCCGGCCGGCGCTCGGCCGGCACAAAGCCCCTGATCTCGTCCAGCCGGGCGCAGATGACCGACCGCACCGCCCTCGACTCCACGTCCCCGTCGCCGTCTCCGGTGCGGATTTCCGCCATCCTTGCAACCTCCTTACATGGCAACCGAGTTGAGAGGATACTGGGCGATCACCGACGGTCACGGGGGGTGATGGCGATGTTCTGGCGTCGACGCACGCGGGCACGGGGAGCGGAACAGGACGGATCGGACGGACCGCGGTTCACGTTCAGAGTGATGCCCTCGGAGGCCGAGCTGCGCCGGGCGGCCGAGACGGGCGACCCGCAGGCCCTGAACCAGTACGGCATCAAGCTGCGGCTCGACGGGCGCCTCGAGGAGGCCGTCGAAGTACTCACCGCGGCGGCGGAACAGGGCAGCCAGGACGCCACCGCCAATCTCGCCCTGACCCTGCTCTCGCTGGGGCGCGACGACGAGGCCGCCGCATGGTTCGACCGGAACGGGCCGTTGGGCGAAGCGATGGCCCGACGCATCCGCGAAAAACGCGACGAGCGTGACGCTCCGGGCTCCACCGGGCAGCACGGTTCCTGATGTCCGCGCCGCACGACCTGTTCGGCGCACCCGGGTACGAGCAGCTGCTGGCGGTGCTCGGCGCCGCCGAGGAGTCGCACACCCGGTACGAGCGCACCGGCCGGCTCCCGGACCTGGAACGGGCCCTGGTCCTCTTCGACGCCGTGCTCGACAGGACGCAGAACATCGACCTCCGCGGCGCCGCCATGAACGGGGTCGGCACGGTCCTGTGGTCGCGCTACGAACGGTTCGGCGAACCGGCCGACCTGGACGGGGCCATCACCCTGTTCCGCGAGGCCCTGGCCCCGTACGGGGCGGAGGTCACCGTCGCCACGCCCTCCTATTGGACGAACCTCTCCGGCGCGCTGCGGCTGCGGTGGCTGCGCACGCACGACGCCCGGGACCTGACCGCCTCCGTCGACGCGATCCGCACAGCCCTCGACTCGACCTCGGCGCGGCGCTCCAACCGTCTGAACAGCCTGGGCGACGCGCTGCTGAGCCTCCATCACCTGCACGGCGACTCCGCCGCGCTCGCGGAGGCCGTCGAGACCTTCCGGGCGGCGGTGGCCTGCGCCGAGCTGGGCACGGAGGAGCAGACCTGGGCCCGCTCCAACCTCGCCGAGGCGCTGCGTCTGCATCACCACCAGTCCCCCGACGGCGCCCCGGAAGCGCTCGACGAGGCGGCTCTGCTGGCGCGGGCGGTCCTCGCCGCGGTCCCGCGGCGCCATCGGCTGTATCCGCGGTTCCTGTCGAACCTCGCCTCGATCCTGGCCGAGCGCCATCAGACCCGGGCGGACCCCGCCGACCTGCGCGAGGCCGCCAGGGCCGCCCGCCGGGCGGTCGCCGCGACCCCGGCGGGCCATCCCAACCTGGTGCAGCGCAACGCGGTACTGGCGACCGTACGGCGTCTGGAACTGATCGGCGCGACAGATGTCGCCGCGCCCGCACCCGGGGTTCTCGACGGTGGCGGCGGACGCCGTTCGACGCGCCGCGAACGGCGGGCCCTGCGCGCATGGGTCCGGGCCACCGCCGAGGCGTACGCCACCGCCCCCGAAGGGCACGCGCTGCGCGGGCTCGCCCTGCTGAACCACGGTTCCGCCCTGGGCATGCGGGCGGTGACCGAGGGCGATCCGCACTCCCTTGCGGAGGCGATCGGTCTGTACCGGAAGGCCGCGTCCGACCCGACCATGGACGTCAGCGTCCGGGTGGGCTGCGCGCACCTGTGGGCGCTGAGCCTCATCGGCGGCGGCGAGAGCGGCTCGCCCGACGGCCACGCCGCGGCCATGGAGCCGTTCCGGCTCGCGGTCGAACTGCTGCCGCGCACGGCGTCGTACCGCATCGGACGCATGGACCGCGCACGCCAGTTGGGCAGGTTCGCGGGTCTCGCGCAGGACGCGGCGGCCTGCGCGCTGGAGCTGGCCGACCCCGAACTCGCGCTGCGGCTCCTGGAACAGGGCCGTGGCGTGCTGCTCGCCCAGGCCCTCGGCGCCCGCACGGACACCACGGACCTGCTGAGCCGTCTGCCGGACGAACTCGCCGCCGAGTACGCCCGGTTGATCCCCCAGCTGGACCGCCCCGAAGCCGCCGCCTTCATCTCCTCCGGGCCGGCCGGGACCGGCCCCGGCCACCCGGCCCCTGGCACCCCGCTCGCGGGCGAGGACCGGCACGCCCTCGCCGAACGGTGGGACCGGCTCGTGGCGGCGATCCGACGCGAGCCGGGCTTCGGGGACTTCCTGCGACTCCCCCGCACCGCCGAGATGCTCGCCGGACTCGGTGACGAGGGCCCGGTGGTGATGGTCAACATCAGCCCGCTGCGCTGCGACGCGCTCGTCCTGCGCGAGGGACGGGTGCGGTGCGTACCGCTGACGGCGCTCAGCCATGCGGAGGTCGTCCGCCGGGCCGACGCCTTCCTCGTCGCCGTCCGAACGGCGGGCGACGCCGGGCGGCCCTTGTCCCGCCAGCGCGACGCCCAGTCCGAGATCCGGGAGACGCTCGCCTGGCTGTGGACGGCGGTGACCGAACCGGTCCTGGACACGCTCGGGCGCCGCGCCGACGAGGGGCCCGGCGGGGAGTCCCCGGGACGGATGTGGTGGATCCCCACCGGTCCCCTGTCCGCCCTGCCCCTGCACGCGGCCGGGCGCCACGAGAACGACCGCGACAACCTGCTCGACCGTGCCGTCAGCTCGTACGCCCCGACCGTCAACAGCCTCGTCCACGCCCGGCGCCGCCAGAGCGCACGACAGGACCGGCGGCCGACCGTCCCCACGGCCCCCCTGGTGGTCGCCGTGCCGGCGCCGCCGGGCACGGGGCTCGTGCCACTGGAGGGCGCGCGGGCGGAGGCCGCCCTGCTGGCCGCGCGACCGGGCGCCCGTCTGCTCCTGGGCGAGCAGGCGCTACGCCGGACCGTGCTCGACGCGCTCCCCCACCACCCCTGGGTGCACTTCGCCTGCCACGCCGTCGCCGCCGACGGCGGGGCCGCGACCGGCCAGGTCCTGCTGCACGACCACGACACGGCCCCGCTCACCCTCACCGACATCGCCCGGCTCCGGCTCCCGGCCGCGGAGCTGGCGTACCTCTCGGCGTGTGAGACCACCCGTGGCCGCGGCGAGTACGCCGACGAGGCGCTGCACATCACCGGCGCCTTCCACATGGCCGGCTTCACCCACGTCATCGGCACCCTCTGGGGCGTCGACGACGACACCTCCCAAGAGCTCACCGAACGCTTCTACGCGGCCTTCGGCCCTCGGCATCCCTTCCCACGGCACACGGCGTACGCGCTGCACGCCGCGGTACGCGCCCTGCGCGACGCCGACGAGGGCTACCGCCTGAACCCGAGCCTGTGGGCGCCGTACATCCATGTGGGGCCGTAGGCGTATCGGAGGGTCTCGTCGAGGCCAGCGGTCTGTGCGACCTCGACGTCAGCCCGGTCCAGGGCGACTCCCGCATGGGCGCCCGGCGGCCATCCATGCGGCGTACTCCTGGCGGACGTAGCGGCGACGGCCGGGGTCCGGAGTGAGGGCGTCGGGGTGGTGCGGGCCGGCCACCAGGCCGGGATGGCGACGGTCGTACAGCGCGAGCTGTTCGGCGGTCCGTGCGGCGGCGCCGACCGGGCCGGGGCCGGGGTTGTCCAGGGCCATCCGGTCCATGAGCGCAGCCCTGCGCAGCAGCCAGGCGCGTTCGGCGGCCGTCGCGTCGACCGGCGGGCCGGTGACGGTCCGGACTCGGCGGCCGTCGCGTTCGGCTCCGAGGGCGAGCACCTCGTGCATCTCGCGGCGCAGGCCGGGGGCGTACGCGTACGCCTCGTGCGGAGGCGGCGCGTCGATGACCTCGGCGGTATTCGGGGTGACCCTCATCCTCACGCCTCCGCCGGTGCACCGAGTCCGCAGCGTTTGCAGAGCACCGTGTCGTGGTCGTGGTCGCCGTAGTCGAGGGCCGACAGGTTCGCCGGGGAGGGCACGGGCACCTGCGCCGGGCCCAGGCAGCCATCGACGGGGCACGGCTTGTGGGTCGCGAAGGCGCAACCGGTACGGCCATCGGGCGATCCGGTGCCGGTCATGCCGAGCACCTCAGGCAGGCTCGGACTTCGCGGCCGCCGCGCGTCTGGTGGACCTCGGTGGACTGTGCGAGGTGCTCGACGATGCCGGTGCCGCGGCCGTGTTCGTCCGGGGCGATGTCGGGGCGAAGGTGCTCCACGGCCATTCCGGAGTCACGGACCACTATGTGCAACGTGCCGTGGTCGAGGACGAGCAGTAGCGTCATGCGCTCGCGTCCGTACTGGGCGGCGTTGGCGGCGAGTTCGTCGACGATGAGAACGGCGGAGTCCCGTTCGCTCGCCGGAACGCTCCAGGTCTCCAGCAGATCGGCCGCGAAGTGACGAACGGCGGAGACGTGCGCCTCCTGCGCGGGCAGGGTGAGCAGCGCCTGGTGGCGGCGGTTCCGGGTGAGCAGCGAGCTCGGGCGGGGGGAATCGGTTACAAACATGGTCTTCTGACTCTTCTGTGGATGTGCGGAGACCGGAAATGGGGGACCGCCAATGACTTCGAGGGGCGGTCGGTAGGCCGGATCCTGCATAGGAGCGCTCATCCAGTTCCACGGGCGGCGCATGCCGAACGGTTCGAGTCGTTCGCGCCTTTTGCTCAATTTCTTCTGGGTCAGGTCCATGCCGAGGCCAGGCCCTGTTGAGGCCAGGGCATCGCCTTTGACCTCCTCCCGGCGGGGGTTGAGGTGAACGCCGCACCTCCCGGCACACCGTCAGGAGTCGGCTCCGGATACGCAGGGAGCCCGCCCGACGCCACGTCGGGCGGGCTCCGTGCCCCCTCACGCCTGCATCGTGACCAGCTTCTGACCGTTGCCTGCGACGATCTCGAAGTGCTCGATGTCTCCCGGAGACAGGGCGACCGCCCCTGTGATCGTGGTGCCGGGAAGGTACTCGCCCGCCCGCCAGCTGGCGCCGTCCACCCTGGCCCCGCCGGGCCTGACCGCCTGCAGCCGGCAGGTGATTCCGGCCGGCGCCCCCTTGGCGGTGACCTGAAGGACACTGCCCCAGGCAGAGGGCGAGACCTTGACCGAGGCGGTGACGCCGGTGGCCGGATCACTTCCGGAGAAGGTGCGCCAGGCAGTCGGCGCGGTCGGCCCGGGCTGCGTCGCCTGACTGCCCACCGATCCGGTGGCCGCCAGCCAGGTGCCGCCGGCCGCTGCCGCGATGAACGTCAGGGAGGCGGCGGCGCCGGCCAGTTGCAGACGCCAGGTCCTGCGGCGCCGGGCCGCGGCCTGCTGGAGCAGCCTCTCCAGCACACCCGCCCGCGGCACCGCAGGCACGGCGGGCCGTGCGGGCGAGGAACCCTGAGCGCTCTCGGCTGCCCGCGCCACCAGCCGGTCGGCCAGGTCCGCGTCGGCCGCCGGCGCCGTCTCGCCCGCGGCTTCGGCTGCGGTCACCGTCGTCAGCAGCGCGGGCAGTCCCGCCAGCTGGGCGTGTTCGGCCCGGCACTCGGCGCATTCCTCGAGGTGGGCGCGCGCTTGTTCCGTCTCCGCCGGGGACAGCGTGCCCAGGACGTATCCGCCCAGCGCCAGCCGGAGGGCGTCGTGCTCCGCGCTCATGCTCATGGTCGCCACCTCCCGCATGCCACGGTCATGGCTCGATGCCCCGTTCCAGCAGCGCCAGCCGCAGGGCGTGCAGGGCGTAGTACGTCCGCGACTTCACGGTGCCCAGCGGGACGCCCAGCACCCGGGCGGCCTCCGCCATGGTCCGGCCCCGGTAGTAGGTCTCCAGCAGGACCGCGCGATGGTCCGGGGACAGCGTCCGGATGGCGTCGGCCACCGCCCAGCTCTGCAGTGCCTGCTCGATCTCGTCCTCGCCCGGCGCCTGCTCGGCGGCTCGCTCCAGCGCCTCGCCGCCGACCTCGGCCGGTCTGGCCTGCCGGGCCCGGTGGGCGTCGATGACCAGGTGCCGGGCCACCGTGCACAGCCATGCCCGGGCCGGGCCGCGTGCCGGGTCGAACGCGGCGGGATGCTGCCACGCTCGCAGCAGCGTCTCCTGCACGACATCCTCCGCCCATTGCCAGTCTCCTGAGGTCAGTCGCAGCACGTAGTGGAACAGGGGGCCTGCGTGCTCCGCGTACAGAGTGCGCAGCAGTTCCTCGTCTGCGGTCGAAAGGGTCCCTTTACCAGAGACACGGTGCGCGGAGTCATCCGGATCGGTCCTTTGGTCACGTTTTCGGGAACTCCAGGGCATAAGACGATCATCGCGTACATATATCGCTTTGTCGTGTAACGCACGGCGCGGTGCAGGTGACACTCCGCGAGCGGAGCACCCAGGGGCCGGCCGGTCTATGGCGATCGCCAAGAAACGTCATAAAAAGTGCATATCTACCGAACCGAGCGCCGCCGTCGCCCGTGGATCCAGACAAGAGCCGATTCACGCGGCACTCCTCCTCCACTCCCGACACTCCACTCCCCACACGACAAGGAGGGATCAGAGGTGACCGAGAGACACGACGCGGCGCACTCGCCCATGGCGCCCGGCCACACTCGCCCCGCGCACACCACGACAGCGGTCCTGCGGAGCGCTCGACACAGACGATGCGCCACTCGCGGCCCCGGAAGGGGAACTGCCGCATGCCACCCGCGACTTCGCGGCACGCGAGGGCGGACGCACAGTGCGGCGCACGGCTGGGCGACCGGCCGGCACATTCCCCGTCCCCGCCTTGATCAGTGAGGAACGAACACCATGTACCTGAACTTTCGTGCACCAGGCCGACGATCACGCGCCGCGGCCGGGTCGGCCGTCGCCGCCGCCGTCGCGTTGGGGCTCCTCAGCGCATGCGGCCAGTCGTCGCCTTCCTCGTCCACCGCAACCGGCGCCCTCACACCCGGTCCAGCACAGCACCGGATGGCCGGGATGCCCGGTGCCACCGGACCGGGGAACACGGCGGGCTCCGCTCCCGGCACCTCGCCGATGCCCAGCATGAGCATGCCCATGAGCCCCCCGAGCTCGGGCGCGCAGGCCGCGCCGGTGACCGGAGACGCCGTGGCGATCAAGAACTTCGCGTTCTCCCCGGCCACGCTCAAGGTCAACGTGGGCACGACGGTGACCTGGACCAATCAGGACACCGACGCCCACACCGTCACCAGCGCGGGATCGGGCGGCCCGTTGCATTCGGCAGCCCTGAACACCCACGCGACCTACAGCTACACGTTCACCAAGCCCGGCACCTACTCCTACCTCTGCACCATCCATCCGTTCATGACCGCCACCGTGGAGGTGACCTGATGACCGGTTACTACGACAGTCACGACGCCGCACCGGCCGGCGATGCCGAGCAGCCCGCCACGGAGCACGGCATGTCCCGGCGCCAACTCCTCCGCCACGCGGGGTGGTTCGGTGGCGCCGTGGTGCTGACCGTGGCCAGTGGAGAGGTGATCAGCCACATCGCCGACGCCCGGGAGAGCAACTCCCTGGCCCCCGTCGGCGCCGCCGCGGCAGCGAACGGCTCGCTGCGGTTCGTGCAGGTCTCCGACAGCCACATCGGGTTCCAGGGCCCGGCGAACATGGATGTGGCCGGCTCATTCACCGAAGCGATCAACCAGGTCAACTCGCTCGGATTCAGGCCCGACTTCGTCATGCACAGCGGCGACCTGACCCACCTGTCCACGGCCGGGCAGTTCGACCAGGTCAAGCAGATGATGACCGGTATGCAGACAGACCGTGTCTTCACCGTGCCGGGCGAGCACGACTCCATCGGCGACGCGGGCCGCGCCTACCGGCAGACCTTCGGCATGGGCACACTCGGCGATGGCTGGTACAGCTTCGACACCCACGGCGTGCACTTCATCGCCCTGGTCAACACGCTGAGCCTGGAGAAGCTCGGCCATCTCGGCAACGACCAGATCGACTTCGTCCGCAAGGACATCGCCGGCCTGTCGTCGGACACCCCCCTCGTGGTCTTCAGCCACATCCCGCTGTTCGCGATGTATCCGCAGTGGGGCTGGAGCACCGATGACGCCCTCAAGGTCATCGCCCTCCTGCGCCGCTTCTCCTCCGTGACCTGTCTCAACGGGCACGTCCATCAACTGTTCACCAAGACAGAGGGCAACATCACCTTCCACTCCGCCACCACCACCGCCTATCCCCTGCCCAAGCCGGGCCGCGCCCCCGCCCCCACACCGCAGGTCGTCCCCGCCCGGCAGCTCAAGGACGCGCTCGGCATCCGCACCGTCGGCTACGACCAAGGGGACCGCGAACTGGCCATCAAGGATCGGAGGCTGGCATGAGCACCCACAGACTCCTCGCCCCCGCCCTGCGATCGGCGAGCGCCGCCACCCTCGCCGCCGGCGGATTCATACACGCCCAGCTCTACGTCGGCGAGTACCGCTTCCTCCACATCATCGGCCCCCTGTTCCTGCTCCAGGCCAGCGCCTCCTTCGCCCTCGCCGCCCTGCTGGCGATGGGAACACCACCGCTGCTGCTGAGGGCCGCCGCGGCCGGCGTCACGCTCGGCGCCCTCGCCGGATTCACCGCCTCACGCACCGTGGGCGTCTTCGGATTCACCGAACACGGCCTGCAACCTGCCCCACAAGCCGTCCTCAGCCTCCTCACCGAAACCGCCACGCTGCTGCTCCTCGCGATCTGGCAGATGACCGTGGCAGCGCAACACCGCGCGGGATGGCCCGGAACCAAGGAGCATCCGCGAGCACCAACAGCCAGAGCAACCCCCTGAACAGCCATTTCACGGAAGCCCTTCCGCCTGGCAGAAGCGGCCTTGCCGAGTTGCCGCAAGCGTCACGACCCTGAGTCCAACCACGGCACGCGGGGCGACGGCGCCCCGCCGACAGGGACGGGAACGCCATGCCTCACATCACCGCCTTCGCCAGGAACCAGTGGTACGTCGCCGCCTACACGCACGAGGTCGGGCGGGAGCTGCTCGGGCGGACGATCCTCGGTGAACCGCTCGTCTTCTACCGGACGGAGGACGACGGGACGGCCGTCGCGCTGGCGGACCGGTGTGTGCACCGCCGCTTCCCGCTCTCGGAGAGCCGGCTCGACGGCGACAGGATCGTGTGCGGCTACCACGGGTTCACGTACGACACGACCGGCAGCTGCGTGTACGTGCCGGGGCAAAAACGCATACCGCGCACGGCCCGGGTCGCCTCGTACCCCGTCGTCGAGCAGGACTCCTTCGTCTGGGTCTGGATCGGCGACCCGGCGCTCGCCGACCCGGACAGCATCCCCCGCGCCCGGCACATGGACTCGCCGGACTGGACCACCGTCTGCGGCATGGAGCCCATCGACGCCGACTACGGGCTGCTGGTCGACAATCTGCTCGACCTCTCGCACGAGACGTATCTGCACGGCGGCTACATCGGCACCCCCGAAGTCGCCGAGACACCGATCACCACCGAGGTCGACGAGGGCGCGGGCATCGTGCGGGTCAGCCGGCACATGGACGACGCCGAGTGTCCCCCGTTCTACGCCCGTTCGACCGGCATCGAGGGCCGGATCACCCGCTGGCAGGACATCGAGTACCACGCGCCGTGCCTGTATCTGCTGCACAGCCGGATCGCCCCGGTCGGGGTGCTGCCGGAGGCGGACGGCGGCGACCCGAACGGCTTCCACACCGAGATCACCTACGCGATCACTCCGTCGAGCGACGGCCATGTCTACGACTTCTGGGCGGTCTCCCGGGACTTCGCGCGGAACGACGAGGAAGTCACCACGTTCCTGCGGGACTTCAACCACACCGTGGTCATGCAGGACGTCGACGCGCTCAACCTGCTGCAGAAGACCCTCGGCACCGAGCGGACGGGCTACCAGGAGCTGAGCATCAACATCGACACCGGCGGTCTCGCGGCCCGCCGCATCCTCGCCCGCCTGGTCGAGGAGGGCGACAAGCCGATGGAGAAGGTGCTGTGACCACGCCTCCCCGCTTCGCAACCCGCAAGATCTACCGCATCGACTGGATCCCGGGCACCGATGTGCTGCACGGGACCTGCCACTGCGGTGCAGAGCACAGCGCCCAGGACCCGATCGAGATGTGGGAGTGGATGCTCGGCCACCCCGAGGGACATCGGCCGCGGGAGTCACGGGGGCTTGGATCATGAGCTCCTACGAAGTCGAACTCGTCGTGCGGGAGAGGGAGTTCGTCGCCGATGGCGTGCTCTCCCTCACCCTGCGCCACCCGCTCGGCGAGGAACTCCCCGCCTGGGAGCCCGGCGCCCACGTCGACGTGGCGCTCGGGGCCGGCCTCGAACGGCAGTACTCGCTGTGCGGGGATCCCGCGGACCGTCGGGCGTGGCGGATCGCGGTGCTGCGGGAACCGGACGGGCGCGGCGGATCCTCGTATGTGCACGAGCAGTTGGGCCCGGGCGACAAGGTCCAGGTCCGCGGCCCGCGCAACCACTTCGCGCTCGCGCCCGCCGCCCGCTACCGCTTCGTCGCGGGCGGCATCGGCATCACCCCGATCCTGCCGATGCTCGCCGCGGCGCAGGCGGCGGGCGCCGAGTGGACGCTGCTGTACGGCGGGCGGACACGCGACTCCATGGCGTTCACCGGGGAGTTGGAGCGGTACGGGGACCGGGTGACCGTCGCTCCGCAGGACGAGTGCGGACTGCTGGACCTCGACTCCGTCCTGACCGGGGTCCCCGAGGGCACGCTCGTCTACTGCTGCGGTCCCGGCCCGCTGCTGGACGCGGTGGAGGCGCGCTGCCCCGCCGGGCTGCTGCGCGTCGAGCGTTTCCGGCCGAAGGTCCAGGAGACGGGCGGGGACGGCGAGTTCGAGGTGGAGCTCGCGCGCAGCGGTCGCACGCTGACCGTCCCCGCGGATGTCTCCGTGCTCGACACCGTGCGCGGCGCGGGCGTCGAGGTGCTCTTCTCCTGCACCGAGGGCACCTGCGGGACCTGTGAGACGGATGTCCTCGAAGGGACCCCGGACCACCGGGACTCGGTGCTCACGGACGAGGAGCGGGAGGCGGGCGAGACCATGCTGATCTGTGTCTCCCGGTGCCTCGGGAAGCGGCTCGTACTGGATCTGTGAGCCGCGGGGCCCTGGAGGCCCGCCTCGGCACGGCCCCGTCCCGGGCGGGCCCGACCCCAACCAACTGTCAACAATATCGTTGGCCAAAGCCATTGACCTCGCCGTACGAGGGCTCTACCTTCCCGCTGAGCACCCATTGCGGTGCGCGCGCAGCCTGTCGGAACAATGTCGTCTGCACAGGAGGAGCCATGCGTCGTCTGCTCGCCGGTCTCGCGGTCGGATCCTTTCTGGTCGCCGCGTCGGCCTGCGGTTCGTCCGGCGGCGATGGCGCCTCGGACAAGAACGCGTCGTCCGGCGGTACCACCACGGTCAAGGTAGGGGTCATCCCGATCGTCGATGTCGCGCCGCTCTACCTGGGCCGGCAGAAGGGCTTCTACAGCAAGCGCGGTCTGAAGCTGTCCATGACGACCGCGCAGGGCGGCGCGGCGATCGTGCCGGGAGTGGTCAGCGGCCAGTTCCAGTTCGGGTTCAGCAACATGACCTCGCTGATGATCGCCCAGAGCCGCAACGTGCCCGTGAAGGCCGTCGTCAACGGGGTCGCCTCGACGGGCGTGGCGGGCAAGGACTTCGGCGCCATCACCGTGAAGAAGGGCAGCCCGATCAAGTCCGCGAAGGAACTGGAGGGGAAGAAGGTCGCGGTCAACACGCTGAAGAACATCAACGAGACGGCGGTGCGCGAGTCGGTGCGCAAGACGGGCGGTGACCCGTCCAAGGTGAAGTTCGTCGAGCTGGCCTTCGACCAGATGCCCGCCGCCCTCGACAGCGGCCAGATCGACGCCGCGATGGTGGTCGAGCCGGCGCTCGCCACCGTCAAGAGCCAGGGCGCCACGGAGATCGCCTCGTCCCTGGTCGACGTCGCCAAGGACCTCACCGTGGCGATGTACTTCACCTCGACGCAGTACGAGCAGAAGAACCCCGACGTGGTGAAGAAGTTCCAGGAGGCGACCGCGGAGTCCCTCGCCTACGCCGACGCCCACCCGGACGAGGTCCGCCAGGCCGTCACCACGTACACGAAGATCCCGGCGGCGACACTGGCCCAGGTCACCCTTCCGAAGTGGCCGGCCGAGCCGAACCGTGCGTCGATCGAGGCGCTGGAGAAACTGGGCGAGCAGGACGGGCTGTTCAAGTCGACGCCCGACCTCGACAAGCTGCTGCCGTGAGGGGGGCGAACGCCGCGCTGGGCGCTGCCGGGCTCGCGGCCTTCCTCGCGCTGGGCGAGGCGGTGCCGCGGCTCGGTCTCGTCAAGGAGGCGTACTTCCCGCCGACCAGCCGCATCGCCGGCGCGCTCGGCCAGGAGGTCACCGACCACGCCTTCTGGACGGCGCTCGGCGACACCCTGACCGGCTGGGCGCTGGGCCTGGCGATCGCGGTCGGCGCGGGTGTCGTCGTGGGGCTGCTCGTCTCGGTCGTGCCGTATCTGCGCGAGGCCACCGCCTCGACCATCGAGTTCCTGCGCCCGATCCCCTCCGTCGCCCTGATCCCCCTCGCCGTCCTGCTCTACGGCACCGAACTGCGCTCCGTCCTCCTCCTCGTCGTGTACGCCTCGTTCTGGCAGGTCCTCGTCCAGGTCCTGTACGGCGTCCAGGACGTCGACCCGGTGGCCGAGGAGACGGCCCGCTCGTACGGCCTCGGCCCGTGGGCACGCGTCCGGCACGTCCTGTGGCCCACGGCCCTCCCCTACGTCATGACGGGCGTCCGGCTCGCCGCCGCGGTGGCCCTCATCCTCGCCGTGACCGCCGAACTCGTCATCGGAGCACCGGGGCTGGGCGCGCGCATCGCGGTCGCCGAGTCCTCGCAGGCGGTCCCCGACATGTACGCGCTGGTTGTGGTCACCGGTCTGCTCGGGCTGCTCATCAACGTGGGCGCCCGTACGGTGGAGCGCCGGGCGCTGGCCTGGCACCAGTCGGTGCGCGGGGAGGTGACGGTGTGAGGCACCTCCTGATGCGGCTGCTCTTCGTCGTCGCGCTGCCCGCGCTGCTCGTCGCGGTCTGGTGGCTGGCGTCCGACGGCAGTACGAACGTGTACTGGCCACCGCTGCGCACGATCCTCAGGACCTTCCCGGACGTCTGGACGAGCGAGCGGCTGCGCTCCGACCTCGTGCCCAGCGTGCTGCGACTGCTGGCCGGGTACGCGGCGGCGGCCGTCGTGGGCGTGGCGCTGGGCACGGTCATCGGCTCGTACCGGCGTGTGCGAGCCGTGTGCGAGCCGGTCCTGGAGTTTCTGCGCGCGGTACCGCCCCCCGTCCTGGTCCCCGTCATCATGCTGTTCGCCGGTATCGGCGACACGATGAAGATCGCCGTGATCGCGAGCGGCTGTGTCTGGCCGATCCTGCTCAACACGGTCGAGGGCGTGCGGGCGGTCGACTCGGTGATGGCGGAGACGGCGCGTTCGTACGGCATCACGGGCGTGGCCCGGCTGCGCAGCGTGGTCCTGCGCGCGGCGAGCCCGCAGATCTTCGCGGGCCTGCGCCAGGCCCTGTCCATCGGGATCATCCTGATGGTCATCAGCGAGATGTTCGCGGCCAGCAACGGCCTCGGCTTCACCATCGTCCAGTTCCAGCGGAGCTTCGCGATCCCCGACATGTGGACCGGAATCCTCGTTCTGGGCCTGCTCGGCTTCCTTCTCTCGGTCGTCTTCCATCTGGTCGAGCGCCGGGTGCTCGGCTGGTACCACGGTCTGCGCGCGGTGTCCCGGCGGTCTCCGTGAAGCTCGCGAAAGGGCGGTCCATGCACGCGTCTCTTGTCGTATCCGGTCTGAACAAGGTCTACGAGGGTTCCGGCCGCCAGGTGGAGGCGGTGCGCAACCTCACCTTCACCGTCGAGGCGGGCGAACTCGTCTGTCTGGTCGGCCCGTCGGGATGCGGCAAGACCACGCTCCTGAAGTGCATGGGCGGGCTGCTGACGCCGACGGCGGGCGAGGTACGGCTGAACGACCGCCCGGTGAGCGGTCCGCCGCCGGGGATGGCGTTCGTGTTCCAGGAGTACGGACGTAGCCTGTTCCCCTGGATGCGGGTCCAGGAGAACGTCGAACTGCCCCTGAGACAGAAGCCGTTGAGCAAGGCACGGCGCCGGGAGCTGGTCACGGACGCGTTGGAGTCGGTCGGGCTCACGGATGCCGCCGGGGCCTACCCGTGGCAGTTGTCCGGCGGGATGCAGCAGCGCGTCGCGATCGCCCGCGCGCTCGCGTACGAGCCCGACGTCCTGCTGATGGACGAGCCGTTCGCGGCGGTCGACGCGCAGACCCGGGCCGATCTGGAGGACCTGGTGCGGGGCCTGTGGCGGGAACGCGGCATCACGATCCTCTTCGTCACGCACGACATCGACGAGGCCGTCTACCTCGGCGAACGGGTCCTGATCCTCTCCGCCTCACCCACCGTCGTACAGGAGCAGCTGAAGGTCGATCTCCCGGACGAGCGGGACCAGTTGCACACCCGGGTCGCCCCGCGCTTCGCCGAGCTGCGGACCCATGTGTACGAGCAGATCCAGGCGGCGAAGCGCGGGGCGGCCTTCGGTCTCAGGACAGATACGCCTCCACCTCGCTGAACTGGGCCGCGGGCCAGCCGGTGTTGGCGGTGACATTGAGCCGGAGGTAGCGCAGGTTCGTGCCGCTGGGCAGGGGGAGCGTCACCGTGTTCCCGGTGGCCGGGTCGAAGCGGTAGTCCTTGGAGGCGACGACCGTCGAGTACGCAGAGCCGTCCGTGCTGCCCAGGACCGACAGGGTCTGGGTGCGCGCCTGCCAGACCGCGGCGGGCGGCAGCTTCAGTACGAGGCGGCGGGCGGGCTGGTTCGAGCCGAGGTCCACCGTCCAGGCCTGCGGGAAGGCGTTGTTGGTGGACTCCCAGTAGCTGTTCGCGTCGCCGTCGACCGCCTTGCCGGGGGTGTAGACGTCCTGCGATCCGGTGGCGGTGGCCGGGCGGCCCTTGGCGAGGTTTCGCGCCGGATCGGGGTCCGGGTTCCCGGCGCCGGGCTGGGGCCAGGTGGAGCAGTCCGCCCAGGTGGTGTCCCAGCCGGAGTTGCCGCCGCCGTTGGTGAGCGTGAAGGCGCCGGAACCGTTCGGGTAGGGGCAGTTGTAGATGCCCGCCGCGCCGACTCCCGTGGCCTGCACATTGCTGAACCTGGCCGCGCCCTGCGACTCGGCCTGGACGACGACCGTGCCGGTGTTCCTGACTGTCGCGCCGTCCACCGTGATGTTCTTGGTCGCGTAGCCGTGGCCGCCGCCCGACACGAACTCGAAGGCACTGTAGGGACTGTCGGTGATCGTCGTACCGGTGATGTTGACGGTCGCCTCGATGGCGCTGTCGTAGGAGTCGACGCGCAGCGCACCCATCGGGTGGTTCCAGTTGGGGTTCATCGCGCCCGCGCGCACGAGGGTGTTCCCGGAGACCGTGATCGTGCCCGCGAGCGGGGAGAAGGGGTCGAGGAACTTCTGGTTGGAGATCGCGATGCCGCTGCCGAGGGCGTTGGTGTCGGCGACCAGGTTGTTCGTCACCGCGAGGTCGGTGCCGCCGTAGATCGCGATGCCGTTGGCGAGGTTCGGCTGCGAGATGGTGTTGTTCTCGAAGCTGCTGTTGGTGTCGGGCGAGTACAGCGACCACATGGCGAGGGCGTCGTCACCGTTGTTGCGCAGGAAGTTGCCCCGCACCCGGACCCCGCGCGCGTTGCCGTTGAGGTTGAGGCCGTCGGCGGTGGTGTCGAGGATGCGGTTGTCCTCGACGACGAGGTTGTCGTTGTTGCCGGTCAGCCAGAGCCCGACCTTGAGGTGCTGGAGCCACATTCCGGAGACGCTGGAGTTCGGGCCCAGGGAGCCGTTGACGAAGTTGTCCGGGTTGGAGT
Source organism: Streptomyces sp. NPDC107454 (assembly GCF_055582885.1). Classification (NCBI taxonomy): domain Bacteria; kingdom Bacillati; phylum Actinomycetota; class Actinomycetes; order Kitasatosporales; family Streptomycetaceae; genus Streptomyces; species Streptomyces sp. NPDC107454. The sequence continues at coordinate 198,333 of NZ_JBVJPA010000003.1, forward strand.
CGACACGCTCGGTGACCTCACCGATGACGGCGAAGTCCTTGAGGTGGACGCCTCCGGACGAGCTGGTCTGGTCGATGAAGCGCGAGGTGTGGACGACGGAGTACCAGTTGCCGGCGCCCTGGAGGGTGACGTTCTGGACGCCGTTCAGCGAGGAGGTGACGCGGTAGTCGCCCGGCGGGATCCACACCACTCCCCCTTGCGCGGCCGAGATCGCGTCCCGGAACGCCTGGGTCGAGTCGCCCTGGCCGCCGGGGTCCGCGCCCTTGTCGGTGACGGACACCGATCCGGCGGGGCGCGTCGCGGCGGCGGCCACCTGCTCGAAGTCGGCCAGGTCCACGGTGACCTGGGTGGACGTCGCCTGCAAGGCCACCTTGTCGCCCGGCTGCACGTTCTGCCCGAGCAGCAGGCGGGCGTTGTCGAAGAAGTGGTGGGTCTTCGCGCCGGCGATCCAACTCGTGTCGACGTAGGAGTACTTGGAGGTGACGGCGAGTGTTCTGGCGAGCTTCTGGCCGTTGACGTAGACGTCGAGGGTGCCGGACTGCCCGTCGGGAACGTTGTAGGACACGTTCACCGCGTTGGCCGCGCGCGGCACGGTGAACTCGACGCGCTGGCCCCCGGTCAGCCGTACCGCCTGCCGTCCGGACGCCTCCGAGGCGAGGGTGCCCTGGGTGTAGTCGGGCCCGATCTTCGCGCCGGTGGTCGTGGCGGACTCCGCCTCGACCGAGGTGAAGGGCAGGTCGGCACCGACGGCCGCGTGTGCGGCGGGTGCGGTCATCACCAGCATGCCGGCCGCCAGGGCGACGGTGGTGGCGGTGACGGTGGCAAAGGTTGGCATGCGCCTGAAGGATCTGAAGCTGTTGTGCATGTGCTGATCCCTTCGTGGTGGGGGTGCGGGGATAGCGGTATGCGGTCGGCGCTGTCGACACGGTCTCAGCCGCGCAGCCAGACCGCCGTGTCCTTCGGCAGTCGCCCCTGTGGGTCCAGGGGACCGCTGCCGAGCAGGAGTCGGGAGTGGACGGGGAGGTCGGCGGGGGCGTCGGCGAGGTTCACGACGCACAGCAGCCGCCCCTCCTGCCCGGTCCGGGCGAAGGCGAGTACGCCTTCGGGCGTGGGCAGCCAGGTGAGCGGGCCGTCGCCGAACTCCGGCCTGATCGTCACGGCCGCGCGGTAGAGGGAGAGCATCGAGCCGGGGTCGGCGGCCTGGAGGTCGGCGGCGTACGCGGACCAGCCGCTCGGCTGGGGCAGCCAGGGCTCGCCGCCGAAGCCCGCGTACGGCGCGTCGGCCGCCCACGGGAGCGGGACCCGGCAGCCGTCCCGGCCCGGGTCGGTGCCGCCGGAGCGGAAGTGCATCGGGTCCTGGATGCGGTCGCGGGGTATCTCGGCCTCGGGCAGGCCCAGTTCCTCGCCCTGGTAGAGGTAGACGGCGCCGGGCAGGGCGAGGGAGAGCAGGGCCCCGGCGCGGGCCCGGCGGGTGCCGAGAGCGAGGTCGGTCGGGGTGCCGAAGGCCTTCGTGGCGAAGTCGAAGCCGGTGTCGGCGCGGCCGTAGCGGGTGACCGTACGGGTCACGTCGTGGTTGCACAGCACCCAGGTGGCGGGCGCGCCGACCGGGGCGTGTTCGGCGAGGGTCTCGTCGATGGACGTCCGCAGGCGTGCCGCGTCCCAGGGGCAGGACAGGAAGGAGAAGTTGAAAGCGGTGTGCAGCTCGTCGGGGCGCAGATAACGGGCGAAGCGCTCGGTGTCGGGGAGCCAGACCTCGCCGACGAAGATGCCGTCGTAGGCGTCGGCGACGGTGCGCCAGGAGCGGTAGATGTCGTGGAGTTCGTCGCGGTCGACGTACGGATGCGGGTCGCGGCCCTCGACGAAGTCGGGGAGATCCGGGTCCTTGGCGAGCAGGGCGGCCGAGTCGATGCGGACGCCCGACACGCCGCGCTCGAACCAGAACCGCAGGATCTCCTCGTGTTCCTGGCGGACGGCGGGGTGCGCCCAGTTGAGGTCGGGCTGCTCGGGGGTGAACAGGTGGAGGTACCAGGTGCCGTCGGGCAGCCGGGTCCAGACGGGCTCGGCGGAGCCTGCGAACTGGGACGGCCAGTCGTTGGGCGGGAGTTCACCGTGTTCGCCGCGTCCGGGACGGAAGTGGAAGAGTTCGCGTTCGGGCCCTCCGGCCAAAGCGGCCCGGAACCAGGGGTGCTGGTCGGAGACGTGGTTGGGCACGATGTCGACGAGGGTGCGGATGCCCAGCTCCTTCGCCTCGGCGATGAGCTTCTCCGCCTCGGCGAGCGTCCCGAAGGCCGGGTCGATGACCCGGTAGTCGGCGACGTCGTAGCCGCCGTCCTTCATCGGGGACAGGTACCAGGGGTTGAACCACAGGGCGTCCACACCGAGTTCGGCGAGATACGGGAGTCTGGCGCGGACGCCCGCGAGGTCGCCGGTGCCGTCGCCGTCGCCGTCCGCGAAGCTGCGGACGTACACCTGGTAGATGACGGCGGAGCGCCACCAGTTCTGGGCATGGGTGGGCTGTCCCACGGTGCCTGCCTTTCTGTTGCGGGGTCGGTGTCAGCCCTTCGTGCTGCCGGCGCTGATCCCGGCGATGATGTGCCGCTGGAACACCAGGAACATCAGGACCATGGGGATACTGGCGATCACCATCGCGGCGATGAGCACGGTCAGCTGGATGTTCTGCGACAGCTGGACGAGGGCCACGCTGATCGGCTGCTTGTCGGTGTCGGAGAAGACCATCAACGGCCAGAGGAAGTCCTGCCAGACGGCGACCAGGGCGAAGATCGACACGACGCCCAGGACGGGGCGGGACATGGGGAGCACGATGGACCAGAGGGTGCGCAGCCGTCCGGCGCCGTCGATCTCGGCGGCCTCCAGGGCATCGCGCGGGATCTGGTCGAAGAAGCGCTTGAGGAGATAGAGGTTGAAGGCGTTGGCCACGGCGGGCAGCCAGATGCCGAGCGGGTCGTTGAGCAGGCTGGTGTGGATCAGCGGGAGGTCGGCGACGGTCAGGTACTTCGGCACGACCAGCGCCTGCGCCGGGACCATCAGGGTGGCGAGGATGCCGCCGAGAAACACCTTGCCGAACGCCGGCTTCAGCTTGGAGAGGGCGTACGCGGCGGCCGTGCAGAAGACGAGCTGGAGCAGCCAGGCGCCGGCGGCCTGCACCACCGTGTTCCACAGGTGGGTGGGCAGGTCCATCAGGTCCCAGGCGTCGGTGTAGCCGCTGAGGTGCCATGCCTTGGGCACGAGGGTCGGCGGGGTCCGTGTCACCTCGTCCGGGGACTTCATCGCGCCGGTCACCATCCAGTAGACCGGGAAGAGGAAGGCGAGCGCGAAGAGCAGGACGACGGCCGTGAAGACGGTCCAGTAGAGGGCCTTGCCGCGGGGGCGGGCGAGGGTGAACGGGGAGACCAGGGTGCGGGTGCCGCTGCTCATGCGTACTCCTCCCCCGACGAGCGGGTCAGCCGCAGATAGACCGCGGAGAACAGGCCGAGCAGCACGAGGAGCATGACGCTCAGCGCGCACGCGCCGCCGAAGTCGTTGTAGAGGAACGCGTACTTGTAGATGAGGTAGAGGACGGTGACCGTGGCGTTCTCGGGGCCGCCGCCGGTGATGACGAACGGTTCGGTGAAGACCTGCATCGTGGCGATGATCTGAAGCAGCATCAGCATGAGGACGATGAACCGGGTCTGCGGGATCGTCACGTGCCGGATGCGCTGGAGGATGTTCGCGCCGTCCAGTTCCGCCGCCTCGTACAGCTCCCCCGGGATGCCCTGGAGCGCGGCCAGGTAGATCAGGACCGTGCCGCCCATGTTGGCCCAGGTCGCCACGACGACCAGGGAGACGAGCGCGGTGTCGGCGCCGTTGGACCAGTTCGAGGTGGGCAGGTGCAGAAAGCGCAGCGCCTCGTTGGCGAGGCCCGCTCCGGGATCGTAGAACCACTTCCACAGCAGGGCGCTGACCACCGGCGGGATCATCACCGGGAGGTACACCACGACCCTGAAGAAGGCCTTCGCGTGCCGGAGTTCGTTGAGGACCAGGGCCATCACGAACGGGACGGCGAAGCCGATGAGCAGGGCGAGGAGCGTGAAGGTGAACGTGTTGCGCCAGGCCGCGGTGAACTCCGGGTCGTGGAAGACACGGGTGAAGTTGGCGGTGCCGACCCACTGGGGCGATGAGCCCGGCGTGTACTTCTGGAAGGCGATCACGACCGCGCGGATCGCGGGGTACCAGGAGAACAGCGCGAAGCAGAGCAGGCCGCCGACGAGGAAGGCGTACGCGCGGGACTGGTCGGCCAGGCGCCGGCGCCACGGGCCCCTCGCCCGGCGCCCGGCCGACCGCGGTACCTCCGGCGCGCCGACGGCGGCCGGAGGGAGCACCACGGGCTTCGATGCGGTCTTCATATGCCTGGTCAGCCCCGGGCCAGGATGGAGTCGATCTTCCCTGAGGCGTCCTTCAGGAGCTGGTCGATGTTCGCGTCCTTCTTGGTGAGGACCGCGGAGACGGCTCCGTCGAGGACCGAGTAGATCTGCTGGGCCTGGGGCGGCTCGATCTTCATCTGCAGGCTCTGGTTGCCGTCCAGGAAGGCCTGGTAGTTCTCCACGGGCACATTGGCGTTGGCCTTCTTGACCTGCTGGTCCTTTGCGTCGGCGGCGCCGGTGAACAGCCGCGGCTCGGGCAGGCCGACAGGGGCGTTGTTCTGCTTGGCGCGGGCGTAGTCGCCGAGGAAGCCCTTTCCGGGGGTGAGGAACATGTGGTCGAGCCACTTCAGGCCGGCCTTGATCTGCTCGGGGCTGTCCTTCTTGTTGAACATGTAGCCGTCGCCGCCGATGAGTGTGCCCTTGCCGCCGGGCATGGGCGCGAGGGCGAGGTCGTCGTAGCTGCCGCCCTTCTCCTTGACGAGGATCGGGATGTTGTCGGGCGCGGAGAGGTACATGCCGAGCTTGCCGGAGCCCATCAGCTGCTGGACGTCGTTGATGACGAGGAGCTGCTTGCTGCCCATGGAGTTGTCGCTCCAGCGCATGTCGTGCAGGTTCTGCAGGACCGCCTTGCCCTCCGGGGTGTCGACACTGGCCTTCTTGCCGTCCGGCGTGACGACGTCACCGCCCTGCGAGTACATCTCGGCGGTGAAGTGCCAGCCGCCCTGGTTCTGGGCGCTGTAGTCGGCGTAGCCGACGGTGCCGCCGCCGAGCGCGGCTATCTTCTTGGCGTCCGCGCGCACTTCTTCCCAGGTCGCCGGGGGCTTGTCGGGGTCGAGACCGGCCTTCTGGAAAAGCTGGCGGTTGTAGATGAGTCCCATCGAGTAGCCGGTGCGCGGCACTCCGTAGATCTTGCCGTCGACGGTGTAGATGTCGCGCAGTTGCTGCTGGATGGTGCCGTAGCTCTTGAGGTCCTTGACGTACGACGTGATGTCGGCGGCCTGGTTGACGTCGACGACGTGCTTGGAGTCGGTGAAGTACGTGTAGAAGACGTCCTCCATCTGACCGCCGGCGAGCTTGGCGTCGAACGTCTTGGGGTCCTGACAGGGGAACGCGTCGTGCGCGACGACGTCGATGTCCGGGTTCTGCTTCTCGAACGCCTTGATGTCGGCCTCGAAGAACGAGCGGTCGACCTTGGCGCTCTTCGGAGGCATGCAGTTGACCGTGATGCGGGTCTTGCCACCCGCGGAGCCGTCGTCGCTGCCACCGCAGGCGGTGGCGGTGAGCGCGAGGGCGGACGCCGTGAGCACGACGAAGGTACGGCGGAACCCGGTACTTCTCATCGGTGGACCCCTTTGGGCAGGAGCGAGGAAGGCCCACGGGGGCGCACCACCTTGAGCTGGCGCACCGCCGTGTGCTGGCGCCGCACACTCAAGCACCGGCGACAAGGGTCCGCAAGATGTCGCGCAGAATCTGGAATTATTTGACAGTGGAGTGGATCTCAGGGGCGGGGCGCTTGCGCGGTGGACCCCCGGACCACCAACTCCGGTTCGAACAAGAGCTCTTCGGCGGTGACGCTGCTCCCGCCGATCTGGGCGTTGAGCAGTTCGACGGCCGCCCGGCCCATCGACTCGATGGGCTGGCGGACGGTGGTCAGGGGCGGCTCGGTGCAGTTCATCAGCGCGGAGTCGTCGTAGCCGACGACGGACACCTGTGCGGGCACGCCGAGTCCCTTGCGGCGGGCGGCACGTACGACACCGAGGGCGAGCGGGTCGCTGGCGCAGATGAAACCGGTGACCCCGCGGTCGATGAGCCGGGCCGCCGCCGCGTGGCCGCCCTCGATCGAGAACATGGCCCGCGCGATGTGCGCGTCGGGCAGCTCGGGGGCGAGCGCACGGGCCGCCGCCAGCTTCCGCGCCGAGGGCATGTGGTCGGCGGGCCCGAGGACCAGACCGATGCGCTCGTGACCGAGCGAGACGAGGTGGCGCCAGGCCTGCTCGACCGCCACGGCGTCGTCGCAGGAGACGCCCGGGAAGCCGAGGTGCTCGATGGCCGCGTTGACCAGCACCACCGGGATGTTGCGGTCCGCGAGCTGCCGGTAGTGCTCGTGCGGCGCGTCGGCCTGCGCGTACAGTCCGCCCGCGAACACCACGCCGGAGACCTGCTGTTGGAGCAGCAGCTCCACATAGTCCGCCTCGGAGACGCCGCCCTTGGTCTGGGTGCAGAGCACCGGCGTCAGCCCGAGCTGTGCGAGCGCCCCGCCGATCACTTCGGCGAACGCCGGGAAGATCGGGTTCTGCAGCTCGGGCAGGACGAGCCCCACGAGCCGCGCGCGTTCACCGCGCAGTTGGGTGGGCCGCTCGTAGCCGAGCACGTCCAGCGCCGAGAGCACCGCCTGCCGGGTGGAGTCGGAGACGCCGGGCTTCCCGTTGAGCACCCGGCTGACCGTGGCCTCGCTGACCCCGACCTTTTTCGCCACCTGAGCAAGTCGTCGCGTCATGCGCGCAAGAATAGCGCAAGAAATGCAAGCCGCTTGCGTAACCCTCACTTGGTCCGGTGGGACCCAGGGCCTGTCGTCTGGATCAGGCCTGGGCCGCCCACAGGCCACGGACATGGCCCAGGTGCCGGCTCATCACCCTCCGTACGGCCTCGGGGTCGCGGTCCACGAGGGCGTCCAGGAGTTCGAGGTGCTCCTCGGCGGAGTCCTGGAGGCGGCCCGCCTCGACCAGGGCGTTGAGGCCGTACAGGCGCGAGCGCTTGCGGAGGTCGCCGACGACCTCGACCAGGTGCGCGTTGCCCGCGAGGGCGAGCAGACCGAGGTGGAAGCGGATGTCCGCCTCGACGTAGGCGATGAGGTCACCGGCCGCCGCCGCGGTCACGATCTCCCGGGCGGCCGGGCGCAGCGCCTCCAGGGAGACCGCGTCCGCGGTGGTGGCCAGCTGCACGGTGGTGGGGATCTCGATCAGCGAGCGGATGTGGGTGTACTCGTCGAGCTGCTTCTCGGAGACCGCGGTGACACGGAAACCCTTGTTGGGCACCGTGTCGACGAGGCCCTCCTTGGCGAGGTCGAGCATGGCCTCGCGTACCGGTGTCGCCGAGACGCCGAAGCGGGCGGCGAGCGTCGGCGCGGAGTACACCTCGCCCGCCCGCAGTTCCCCCGCGATCAGCGCGGCCCGCAGGGCGTCGGCGACGCGCTCGCGGTAGCTGCTCTTCTTGCCGCCGAGGACGGGCAGGGCGGCGGGAGCGGCGGAGGGTGCGCTGCTGCGCGTGGCGGGCATGGGTCGACTCCTCGTACGGCAGGGCGGGTTTGTGCAATGTCACGTGACATCAGTATCGCTAGAGCACGAAACCCGCCGGGAAGGGGTCGGTCGGGTCCAGGAGGTACTGGGCGGTGCCGGTGATCCAGGCGCGGCCGGTGAAGCTGGGCAGCACCGCCGGGATTCCGGCGACCTCAGTCGTGCCGAGCAGTCGTCCCGTGAACTGCGTCCCGATGAAGGACTCGTTCACGAACTCCGTGTGCAGGGGGAGTTCACCGCGGGCGTGCAGTTGCGCCATGCGCGCGCTGGTGCCCGTACCGCAGGGCGAGCGGTCGAACCAGCCGGGATGGATCGCCATGGCGTGGCGCGAGTGACGGGCGGTGGCGCCGGGCGCGTACAGGTGGACGTGGTGGCAGCCACGAATGGACGGGTCCTCGGGGTGGACCGGCTCGTCCTCGGCGTTGACGGCCGCCATCAGCGACAGTCCGGCGGCGAGGATCTCCTCCTTTCGCGAGCGGTCGAAGGACAGGCCGAACCGCTCCAGCGGCAGGATGGCGTAGAAGTTGCCGCCGTACGCGAGGTCGTACGTCACCGTCCGGCCGTCGGGCAGGGTGGCCTTGCGGTCGAGGCCCGCCGAGAAGGACGGCACGTTCTGGAGCGTGACCGCGCGGGCGGCGCCGTCCTCGACCGCGACCTCGGCGACGACGAGGCCCGCCGGGGTGTCGAGCCGGATCGTGGTGACCGGCTCGACGACCTCGACCATGCCCGTCTCCACCAGGACGGTCGCCACGCCGATGGTGCCGTGCCCGCACATCGGGAGGTAGCCCGACACCTCGATGTAGAGGACGCCGTAGTCGCAGTCCGGGCGGGTCGGCGGCTGGAGGATGGCGCCGCTCATCGCGGAGTGCCCGCGCGGCTCGTTCATCAGAAGCTGCTTGATGTCGTCGCGGTGCTCGCGGAAGTACAGCCGCCGCTCGTTCATGGTCGCGCCGGGGATGGTCCCGATACCGCCGGTGATCACCCGGGTGGGCATGCCCTCGGTGTGCGAGTCGACGGCGTGCAGGACGAGTTTGCTGCGCATGGGATCTCCGTAACTCCTGCTGTTCGCGGGGGGGGGCGGCCCGATCGAGGAGCGGCGCTCAGACGAGGCCGGCGGCGAGGGCCTTCTCGGTGGCGGCGCGGACCGTGGCCTCCTGCTCGGGCAGCAGCGGGACGCGCGGTGGACGCACCCGCCCGCCGTGTCGGCCCACGACGTCCATGGACAGCTTGATGGCCTGGACGAACTCGACCTGGGAGTCCCAGCGCAGCAGCGGGTGCAGCCGGCGGTAGAGCAGCCGTGCCGTGTCGAGGTCGCCCCCGACGGCCGCGTGGTACAGCTCGACGCTCGCGGCCGGCAGCGCGTTCGGGTAGCCGGCCACCCAGCCCTTGGCACCCGCGACGGCCAGCTCCAGCAGAACGTCGTCGGCGCCGATCAACAGGTCCAGCTCGGGCGCGAGTTCGGCGATCCGGTAGGCGCGGCGGACATCGCCGGAGAACTCCTTGACGCCGTGGATGTACCCCTCCGCGTGCAGCTTCGCGAGCAGCTCGGGCACCAGGTCGACCTTGGTGTCGATGGGGTTGTTGTACGCGACGACCGGGACGCCCGCCTCGGCGACCGCCTCGTAGTGGGCGAGGACGGAACGCTCGTCGGCGCGGTAGGCGTTCGGCGGCAGCAGCATCACGGACCGGCAGCCGGCGTCGCGGGCCTGCTCGGCCCAGCGGCGGGCCTCGGCGGAGCCGTAGGCGGCGACGCCGGGCATCACGCGGGAGCCGCCGATCGCCGACACCGCCGTCTCGACGACCTTCGCGCGCTCCTCGGGCGTGAGCACCTGGTACTCGCCGAGCGAGCCGTTCGGTACGACCCCGTCGCAGCCGTTCTCGACGAGCCAGGCGCAGTGCTGCGCGTAGCGGTCGTAGTCGACGGAGAGGTCGTCGTTCAGCGGGAGCGCGGTGGCGACGAGGACGCCGCGCCAGGGACGGTTCTCGGTGGCGGTCATGAGCGGTTCCCTCTCCGTGGTGTGTGATCCGTGGTGTGTGTTCCGTGGTGCGATCCGTGGTGCGATCCGTGGTGCGATCCGTGGTGTGTGACATTTCACTGACGATCGGTCGCGGTGGGGCGGGGCGGGGTGTACGCAGGTGATCAGCCGTCCTCGGGATCCCCGGCCCTCGCCAGCACCCCGAGCGGTACCGGGCGCGCCAGCAACCGCCGCGCGGGCGTCTGTTCGCATCCGGCGAGTCCGGCGACGGCTGGCTCGCACATCCGGCCCTGGCACCAGCCCATCCCCGCGCGGGTGAGCAGCTTCACGGTCCGTACGTCGCCCGCGCCGAGTCCGTCGACGGCGTTCCTGACCGCGCCTGCGGTGACCTCCTCGCAGCGGCACACGACGGTGTCGTCGGTGACCTGTTCCGTCCAGTGCGCGGGCGGCGCGTAGACGGTGTCGAGCGCGGCGAAGAACTCCCGCGCTCTCCTGCGGGACCTGGCGGCGCGCGCCCACGTGTGCGGGTCGGGCCGCGTCCCCGTCAGCCGGGCCGCGGCCGAGCGTCCCGCGATGTGCCCCTCGGCGAGCGACAGTGCCGCGCCACCGATGCCGGTGGTCTCGCCCGCGGCCCATACGCCGGGCACGTCGGTGCGCTGCTCCTCGTCCACGGCGACGTTCAGGCCGTCGATACGGCAGCCGAGCGACTCGGCGAGGTCGAGGTGCGCCAGCATGCCGTGACCGACGGCGAGCGTGTCGCACGCGATGCGCCGTTCGGTGCCGGGCCCGACCCGTCCGTGGGTGTCGAGCGCGGCGACGGTCACGGCGTCGAGCCGCTGCTCGCCGTGTGCCGCGACGACGGTGTGCCGAGGGAGCAACTTGACGTGGTGCCGCAGGAGTTGGGCGCCGTACCGCACCCCCTCGGCGACCTTCCCGGGCTGTGCGGCCAGTGCCGCGCCTCGCCGCAGGAACGCCTTCGGGTCGGCGGACTCGACGAGGGCGGCGACCTCGACCCCCGCCGCGGCGAGCCCGGTCGCCACGGGCAGCAGCAGGGGCCCGGTCCCCGCCACGACCGCCCGCTGTCCGGGGACGACGAGCCCGCCCTTCAGCATGGCCTGCGCACCACCGGCGGTGACGACCCCGGGGAGGGTCCAGCCCGGGAACGGCAGCACCTTCTCGTACCCACCGGTGGCGAGAAGCACGGCGTCGGCGCGGACGGTGACGGGCTCCTCCTGGAGGGGGCCGAGCAGCGCGTGCACGACAAGTTCCACACGTTCCACAGGGTCCACAGAGTCCACGGGTTCGACGCACCACACGTGATGGTCCGCCAGATGCCTGATCGTGCCCGCCTCGACCCGCGCGGCCAGTGCGTCCTCGATGCGCCGCCAGGTCCGCCACCTGTGGTGCAGCGCCTCCGGGCGCCGGGCCCCGAGTTCCGCCGGGGGCCGCCGGTAGAACTGGCCGCCCACTCCGGCCGCCGAGTCGATCAGCGTGACCCGGACACCGTGCGCCGCGGCGGCCAGGGACGCGGCCAGCCCCGCCGGTCCCGCGCCGATCACCGCGAGGTGCGGTCGCTCAGTCGCCATGGCCGGTCCCCTCCTGCGTACGGATCGTGTCGCCCGCCCGGACCGGCACCAGGCAGGCCCGCTGGTTGGGGCGGTCGTTGACGGTCACCAGGCAGTCGAAGCAGACGCCGATGCCGCAGAAGACGCCGCGCGGGCGGCCCGCGCCGCGGGTGGCGCGCCAGGAGGTGACGCCCGCCGCCCACAGTGCGGCGGCGACGGTCTGCCCGGGCAGGGCCGTGATCGCGCGGCCGTCCAGGGTGACGGTGAACGCGGGGCCCGGCTCGGCCCCGACCAGCTCCAGAGGATTCACCCGGGCTCCTTCGGGAAGCGATCGGGCCGGAACGGCGTGAGGTCCAGGTCGGGCGTCCCGCCCGCGACGGCCTGCGCGATCAGCCGCCCGGTGCCGGTGGCGAGGCCGATTCCCGCGCCCTCGTGCCCGCAGGCGTGGAAGAGCCCCGGCACCCTTGGATCGGGGCCGATCGCGGGCAGGTGGTCGGGCATGTACGGCCGGAAACCCAGGTACGTCCGCAGGGCCCGTACGTCGGCGAGGAACGGGAACAGCCTCGTCGCCCCGGCCGCCAGCGCCCGTACGGCCGGCAGCGAGAACGACCGGTCGAAGCCGACCCGTTCACGACTCGCGCCGATCAGGATCGGCCCCGCCGCGGTGCCCTCCACGACGGGTGAGGTCCCCAGCGCGGCCGAGTCGCTGGCCACGTCGGCGACGTAGTCCGCGGCGTACACCTTGTGCCGCACCCGGCGCGGCAGTGGTTCGGTCACCAGCACGAAGCCGCGTCGGGGCAGCACGGGCAGAAAGACGCCCGCGAGCGCGGCCACTTCGGCGCCCCAGGTGCCGGCCGCGTTGACGACCACCGGGGTGTGGAGGTCACCGCGGTCGGTCCGCACGCCGCGTACCGCCCCGTCCGCCGTGCGCAGCACCTCGGTCACGGTCCGCCCCGTCAGCAGCCGCGCCCCCGAGGCCCGTACGAGATGTGCCGCGGCGAGCGCCGGCATCACCTGGGTGTCCTGGGGGTAGTGCACGGCGCCCGCGAGGCCGGGCGCCAAGTGGGGTTCCAGGATGGGAAGTTGGTCGGCGGCCACCGGCACCGCCTCGACCCCGGCGGCGCGTTGTCCCGCCGCGAAGGTCTCCAGCGCGGTGAGCCCCTCGGGCGTGGCGGCCACGACGACGCCCCCTTTGGCCTCGTACTCGAAGGCCTCGCCCAGCTCCTGCGCGAGGTCGGCCCACAGACGCCCCGACAGCAGGGCGAGGTCGAGTTCGGGCCCGGGTTCCTTGTCGGAGACGAGCAGATTGCCCTCACCCGCGCCGGTGGTCCCGCCGGCCACCGGGCCGCGGTCCACCAGAGCGACGTCGAGGCCCGCCCGGGCCGCGTACAGCGCGCAGGCCGCGCCGACCATTCCGGCTCCGACGACCACGACATCACAGGTCAGCCGCTCGCTCACGGCAGTACTATGTCACATACCTCATCGGCTGGGAACATCGCGAAAAGCCGCCGGACATCGTTGTCCGACGGCGTCACGACATGCTGTGGACGATGCGCTTCAGACGACCCTGAGGTGGCCCGCGCCGCGCCCCGTCCGAACGGGGCGGCCCGGCGTGGCCGGAGTGCGGCGCGCCTCGCGCAGGACCAGGGTCATCCGCGTGTACCCCATGTCCTGAAGGGCCTTGGGGGTCTCGCCGACGATCCGGCAGTCCGTGCGGCCCCAGCGGGGATCGGGGTGCACCAGCGGCCGTACGGCGCCGTCGTGCTCGACGGCGTCCGGGCCGACGGCGCGGATCCAGTGCGGCAGGCCCTGCCGGTAGGCGGCCTCCATGATCGGGTCCTGAGCGATGTCCCGGCGGATCGACTGGAGTCCGCGGTCCTGACCGTGCCGCTCCACCGCCGCGGCGAAGTGGGCCAGCATCGGCAGGCACCAGCTCGACTCGTGCTCGCCGAGGACCGTGGCCGCGTCCGGATGAAACAGGACGAACCGGAGGAAGTTGTCACCCGGCATGGCGGTCGGATGGGGGCCCACGCCGCCGAAAAGTGTCTCGAACGCGGCGTTGGACAACACGACGTCCCAGCGGTGGTCGAAGACGACGGACGGGAACGCGACAGCCTCCAGAAGAGCGGCGTAGTCCTGGAGATACGCCTGAGCCTCGAGACTCTCGGGGACAGGTCGCGGCTGGGACCGCTGCCATCCTGCCTGGTACGCCATCGGGAGGTCACCCCTCTTGCCTCTGCGGCCTTCACGCGGCGCCCCGATCCTGCTGCCCGGAGCTCAGCCATGTCAACTATCGTGGCATTTAGCGCTTGTTGACGGCTGATTCGCGCCACAGTTGTGGCGACAGCTGGATGTGAGTTCGAGCGAACGGCTAGTCTCCCGTTGGTCCCTGACCCGTGTGAGAGAGACCTGAGAGACCTGAGCGAGACTGAGAGAGACGTAGGAGATCAGTCGGTGACGGATGGCTTCGAAGTTCCGGGCGCCACGGCGACGGTTCTGCTGCCGGCCGTCGTGGCCCGGGTCACCGCACTCGCCGACCGGCTCGATGTGCAGCACTCCGAGGTTTTCGACGTCCAGCGCCTGTCGGCCGAGTCCGGCGTGCCCCAACCCGTGGTGCGGGCCCTGCTGGGCGGTCGCCCCGCCGGGGAACCCGATCTCCAGGCCCGCTTCCTCCAGCGCCTGGACCTGTTGCGCCGCACCCGGCTCAAGCCCAATGGGCGCAAATACACCCAACAGGAGATCGCCGACGGCGCCGGAATGTCGCGTCAACAGGCGGGCGCCCTCATCAACGGCGACCGGCGCCCCACCATGGAGCACTGCGACGCCATCCAGCGCTTCTTCCGGGTGCACGCGGGGTTCCTGACGGCCGAGGACTCCGAGGCGCTCGTGGGCGCCCTGCAGCGCTCGGAGCAGGAGCTGCTGCAACAGCTCGCCAACCGTGAGCGCGAGGCGGCTGCGGCCGCCGACGACCCGCTGGAGCGACTGCTCCAGGACCACGGCGTCCGCGGAATCGCCTGGCGAGCCGCGCAGTTGCCCACCGACCAGCACCGCGACAAGGTCGCCGAATGGCTGGACATGCTCTTGGAGAGCGTCAAGCGGCCCGAGTCGTGATCCGGGGGAGAACTGTGGGCATCGGAAGGGACATGCGCCGCCTGTGCGGCGAGCTGGTCGCGGAGCTCTCGCTCCCGGCCCCGGCGGAACCCGGGGACCTGTACGCCGCCCTGTGCGACGCCATGAGCAGACGCCGAGGACGTCCCGTCCAGTTCCGTACGGCCGCGTTCCCGCCCGGCACCGCCAGCGGACTGTGGCTCGACATGGCCGACCAGGACCTCGTCGTCATCGAGGAACGCACCGCCCCCGACCACCAGTTGGTGATCCTCGGCCACGAACTGTGGCACATGAAGGCCGGGCACTGCAGTCACCACGTCGAGGGCGCCGCCGTCGCGGCCCGCTTACTCAGCGACTCCGCCGATCTGCAGGCGACCGTCCTGAGGGTCGCCGCGCGCACCCGCTTCGACCTCGCGGACGAGAAGGAGGCCGAGAGCTTCGGTCTGCTGCTCGCCAGCAAGTGCCGTACGTGGCTGGCCGGTTCGCCACTGCGCGGGCCTGTGAGCCGGGACGGTCTGGCCGGTCGCATCGAGGCGTCCCTGGGGTACCGCGGACCGCAGGGCTGAGGCGCCTTCCCGGACATGGACGGATCCAGCTACTACGTCCCGGCCGTCGCCATGGGCGCCGCCCTCGCCGTCAAGGCACCCACCCTGATCCGCGGCTGGCGCGACCCGCTGCTGCGGTCGGTGGGCGTCCTGCTGGCCCTGGCCTGCCTGGTGTTCCTCTTTGCGGCCCCGCCGACCATCGCCGAGGTCAACGACCTCACCGGTATCCCCAACATCTCGGCGCCCCTGGTCTACTGCCTGCTGAGCGTGTTCAGCGCGTCCTGTCTGGTGCTGATCATCCACTGGCGCGGCGGACCCCCCGAGGTCACCCGCCGGCTCTCCCGCCGCTGGATCACCGGGTACGGCGTCGTCAGCGTGGCACTGGTCGTGCTCTACCTGCTCGGGGACTGCCCCGAGGAGCGCCTGCGGGACCTCGACACCTACTACGCGAACACCCCGTTCATCCGCGAGATGATCGTCCTCTACCTCGTGGCGCTGACCGTCGCGGGCGTCGCGATGAACGTCATGTGCTGGCGCTGGGCCCTTCAGGTGGACGGCTGGCTGCGCGCCGGGCTGCTGACGATCGCGGTCGGCTTCCTCTTCAACGTCCCCTACTCGGTGACCAAGTTCATCGCCGTCGTGGCCCGCTGGAACGGCGCGAACCTGGACGGTCTGAGCACCGACGTGGCTCCTGTACTGGCCTCCGTCGGGGCCCAGGTCAGCGCGGTCGGCTTCCTGCTCCCGCTGGCCTGCCAGCGCATCGGGGACAGCTGGACCACCTGGTCGACGTACCGCAGGCTCGGGCCGCTGTGGCGCGAGCTGAGGACGGTCTCGGCGCACGCGGACCACGCGGTGCGGATCTCCTGGTGGTCCTCCGCCGAACTCCAGGTCACCCAGCGGGAGTCCGACATCCACGACGGCATGCTCAGCCTGTACCCCTACTTCGACTCCGCGGTACGCTCCCTCGCCTACGACGCGGCCGTGACGGCGGGCTCCGAGCCCGCCCAGGCTCAGGCCGAGGCCGACGCGGCGATGGTGACGGCGGCGGTGCGGGCCAGGGCGGCCGACCCGGAGGGCACGGTCATCAGCGCGGCGGAGGCCGCCCCCGCCGCTTCCGCCGAGGGTCCACGCGACCTCGTACGGATGTCGATGGCCCTGCGTCAGTCACCCGTCGTCGCGGCCGTCCGAGGGCGGGCCGCTACCAGGTCAGAGAGCGACTTCCATGAGCAATCCCGCTAGCGCGGCAGCAGGCGACAGAGGTACGGCCCCCCGTCGGGCCGTCGTCATCGGCGCGGGGACGGCCGGTCTGCTGGCCGCCGCCGCCCTGGACCCGTACGCCGAGGTCACCGTCGTCGAGCGCGACGTCCTGCCGGACGGGCCCGCGCCGCGCAAGGGCCTCCCGCAGGCCCGGCACGCCCATCTGCTGCTGTCGGGCGGCGCCCGCGCGATGGAGGAGCTGCTGCCGGGGGTGACCGCCGCCTGGCTCGCCGCGGGCGCCCGCAGGATCCCGATGCCCACCGGATTCGTCTCGCTGACGGCGCAGGGCTGGCTGCGACGCTGGCCCGAGATGGAGTTCATGATCTCGTGCAGCCGTGATCTGCTCGACTCGGTACTGCGCGACCGGATCGCGACGAAGGACCGGGTGACCGTCGTGGACGGCACGGAGCTGCTCGCTCTGGAGGGCGACGCCTCACGGGTGACGGGCGTGCGCGTACGGATGCGCGACGGCGGGCAACGGGTGCTGCCGGCCGACCTGGTGGTGGACGCCTCGGGACGCGGCTCACGCTCCTCCCTCTGGCTCGACGCGCTGGGTGTCGCTCCGGCGCCGCTGGACGAGGTCGACTCCGGACTCACCTACGCCAGCCGGATCTTCCGAGCACCGGCGGGCACCGAGGACTACCCCGTGGTCGGTGTACAGCCCGACCCGGCGCAGCCCGTGCCGGGCCGCTCCGCGACCATCGTGCCCGTCGAGGGCGGGCGCTGGCTGGTGACGCTTTCGGGCACCCGCGACGGACAGCCGACGGACTCCGTCGAGGAGTTCGAGCCGTTCGCGCGCGGCCTGCGGCACCCCCTGGTGGGCGAACTGATCGCGCACGCGCAGCCGCTGACGGACGTCGCCGTCAGCCGCAGCACGATCAACCGGCGGCGCTTCTTCGAGAAGGTCAAGGGCTGGCCGGAGGGGTTCGTCGCGCTCGGCGACGCCGTCGCCACGTACAACCCGGTCTACGGGCACGGCATGACGGTGGCCGCGCAGGGCGCGCTGGCGCTGCGCGGTCAGCTCGCCGAGCACGGGATCGCTGCGCCGGGGCTCGCGCGGCGGGTGCAGCGGGCGGTGGCCCTTCCGGTGACGATCGCCTGGGAGCTGGCCACGGGCACGGACATCCGCTACCCGGGCGCGATCGGTGAGGAGCCCGGGGCCACGCGGAAGTTGCTGGGGCGCTATGTCGAACGGCTCCTGCGGACGGCGGCGGGACGCCCCCTGGTCGCTCAGGCGTTCCTGGCCGTGTTCACCCTCTCCGCGCCCCTGTCCGCACTGGTCAGACCGGAGGTCGTCTTCGCCGTGCTGCGCGGACCGCGCCGCCCTCCCCTGACCGCCCCGCCCCTCACGGCCGAGGAACGGGAAGCGGTCCTGAGCGTCCCGGAGCCGTCGGGAACGCCGACGGTGGGCTGAGCGGAGGGCAGGCGCCCAGCGGCGCCGGGCAGCGTCGGCGGTGGGGCACCGTCGGCGGTGGGTGTCAGGTCGCGCTGCGTTCGCTCGCCTCGCGCAGGTCGCGCTCCACCGCCCGGTTGTGGGCGGTGTCGGGCCGGCCGGCCGTGCTGCCGGGGCGGCCCGCGCGCAGCAGTTCGCGCCAGTGCTCGCGGCTCCAGTCGGCCGGGCTGGTGGTGCTGGTGAACTCCTCGACAAGGTCGAGGAAACGGGCCGGGTCGCTGTGGAAGGGGAAGTGGCCCGCGCCCTCGAAGATCTCCAGCCGGCTGCCCGGCATGGCCTGGTGCGCGCCGTACGCGTGCCGCACCGGCACCACGCTGTCCCGGTCGCCCCAGAGCAGCATCGTGGGCATGCCCTCGGTCAGATAGCAACGGTCGAGCATGGTCACCGCCTGCCCGCGCCAGTCGACGACCGCGCGCAGGGTGCGGATGAACGCGCTGCGGGAGATCGCGTCGGGCAGCGCGTCGACGAGGTTGAGCAACTCCGGTGCGTCCTGGCCCAGGTCGGTGTCCAGGAGCCTCATCAGACGCAGGAAGATGCCGACTTGGAGGCGCATGCCGGGCAGTCGCAGCGCGGAGAGCATGAGGTGGGCGCCCGGCAGCGAGACGGCCCGCAGCACGGGGTTGACCTCACCGCCGACGCCGCCCGCGCTGACCAGGATCAGCCGTTCGGTGCGCTCCGGGAACTGGTAGGCGAACTGCATGGCGACGCCACCGCCCAGCGAGTGCCCGACCAGGGTGGCGGACTCGATGTCGAGCGTGGTGAGCAGATCGCGGACCCCGTTGGCGTACGCGGCCACCGAGTAGTCGGCGCGCGGCTTGTCGGAGGAGCCGTGGCCGAGCAGGTCGGGCGCGATCACCGTGTGGGAGCGTGCGAGGTCGGGGATCAGGTCCGCCCAGGTCGCCGAGGAGTCGCCGATGCCGTGGATCAGGACGAGCGCGGGGCCCTCACCGGCCACGCGGTAGGCACGGCGGTAGCCGTGCACGACGCGGTGCCGCAGACTCAGCTCCGCGTCGCCCACGGAGCGCAGCCGCGGGTTGCGCCGCGGACGCCGAGGCGGTACGTCGACCACGGGCTCACCTCCTGTTCCGGGCCGCCGTGAAGGCGGCTTCCGCGCCGCCGAGAAGGCACTTCCCGGCTCTTCTCACCACCCTAGGGCCCCTGTCCCACAAGGGATTTCCGTGATGTTTCACCTCCGCTAAGCGGGCGAACCTGCACGCATCGAAACCGGATTGTCAGTGGCGGTTGGCAAGCTGGAGGCACGTACCGCCATGTACCGCTTCGACCAGCCGACCCGGGGAGAGCCGTCCGATGCCGACCGCCGTACTGACCGACCGCGAACGCGCCGCCGTGCAGGCCTATCTGCGTCTCCTCCAGACCGTACGAGCGGCGTTCGACGGTCCGCCGGACGGGTGTCGACCACCCGTGGTGCCGCCCGCCGCGCTCGCCGAGGCGGAGCGGGCGCTGGAGGCGGCCGGACTCGCGGGCAACGAGGAGGAGTTCTTCCGGCTGCTGCACAGCTGGTGCCCGGAGCCCGGAGGCCGCCTTGCCTAGGGCCTGGTGTGCGGGACGGTGACGGCCGTGGCCAGCAGGCCCCGGCGCACGGTCCAGCGGCCTTCGAAGGACTGTATGCGTCGCCCGTTCACGAGCGGTCCCGGCACGAGGAGTTCGGCGCGCAGGCCGCCGGAGCGTGCAGGGCCCTCGTCCGCGAAGAGTTCGATGTCCGCCTCGAAGAAGTCCAGCCACTTTCCGGTGAGGGGGTACCACGCCTTGTAGACGGACTCCTTGGCGCTGAACAGCAGCCGGTCCCAGTGCACGGAGGCGTCCCGCCGCGCCAGCTCACGCAGCCGGTCGTTCTCCGTGGGCAGGGCCACGGAGACGATGACGTCGTCGGGGAGTTCCTCGTGGGGTTCGGCGTCGATACCCAGCGAGGCCAGGTCGGTGGCGCGGACGAGGGAGGCCGCGCAGTAGCCCTCGCAGTGCGTCATGCTGCCGATCAGCCCGGCGGGCCAGACGGGCGCCCCGTGCTCGCCGCGCAGGACGGCCTGCGCGGGCACGCCGAGCTTCTCCATGGCCCGGCGGGCGCAGGCACGCACGGCGGCGAACTCACGGCGCCGCTTCTCCACGGACCGCGCCACGAGCTCCTGCTCCCCGGGGTACAGCGGCGCGCCCCAGTCCTGGTCGTCACCGTGTGTCTCCACGGTCACGACCGATTCCGGGAGCAGCTCCTCGATCACCGGTTCCGACCTCCATCGGCAGTACGTGGCGCAGGGTGTCCGGCGGGCCGGGGCGGGGCCGCCACTCCCGGGGGTATCCCACCGAGACCTCTTCGAAGCGGACGCCCTCGTGGTGGGTGGTCCGCGGGATGTGCAGATGACCGTAGACCATGACCTGGGCGCGGAAGCGGCGGTGCCAGTCGGCGGTCAGGCGGGTACCGCACCACATGGCGAACTCGGGGTAGCGCAGGATGTCGGTCGGGTGACGGTCCAGCGGGTAGTGGTTGACCAGGACGGTGGGCAGGTCCTCGGGCAGCTCGGCGAGCCTGCGCTCGGTCTCGGCGACCCGGGCCCGGCACCAGGCCTCGCGGCTCGGGTAGGGGTCGGGGTGCAGGACGTGCTCGTCGGTACAGATCACCCCGGTCCCCTCGGCGTACGCCATGCCCTCGTCCTTGGTCGCGCAACCCGGCGGCAGGAACGAGTAGTCGTAGAGCAGGAAGAGCGGTGCGACGACCGCGGGGCCGCCCGGCCCGTCCCAGACGGGGTAGGGGTCTTCGGGAGTCGTGACACCCAACTCCCGGCACATGGCGACGAGATGCTCGTAGCGGGCGACGCCTCGCAGTTGCACGGCGTCCTTGGGGTGGGTCCACAGCTCGTGGTTGCCGGGCACCCAGACGACCTTGCGGAAGCGTCCGCTGAGGGTTTCGAGGGCCCAGTGGATGTCGGCCACGATCTCCGAGACGTCACCGGCCACGAGGAGCCAGTCGTCGTCGGTGTGCGGGCGCATCTTCTCGACCAGGGCGCGGTTTTCCGCGTACCCGATGTGCAGGTCGCTGATGGCCAGCAGGTTTCCGTGTCCGCCGGCCGTCGACCGCACCCTTGCCACCTCCGAGAAAAGGACTGGAAACACAAGAACACATTCGTCCCCGCGGGACAAGGACGGCCCGCGCGCCGGGCCTCGCGCCCCGGCGCGTCGAGCCTGATTCCGGGGTGTCGGGAAATCCGTAACACGCCCGTAGCGTCACACCGGGCTCGCGCCCCTTATGATCGCCCCAACACAACCGCCACGAACCCTTCTCGGCGTATGACGGTTTGCTGTTCCTCCCTCTCCCCTGGCCGGGCACGGCCTGCTCCGCCGTGCCCGGAACCCTGAAAGGCGGCCTGCATGGGTTCTCGCGTACGCGTCTGGCTCAACCGCACGTACGCGGAGAACGTGTTCTTCATGGACCAGCTGCGAAGTAATCCGCAGCTCCGCCCGGTCGAGATCCATGCCACCCACGGCGATCCCGACTCCCCCGTGCTCGCCGCCGCCGACACCGCCGCCATGGAGCCGGAGGGCCTCTCCCCCGCCGCCTACGTCGAGTACGCCCTCGACCAGTGCGCGCGCCACTCCATCGACGTGTTCGTGCCCGTGCTGCACCAGGCGGCGATCGTGGCGCACCGCGCCGAGTTCGCGGCGCTCGGCACGGCCCTGCTGGCACCGCCTTCCGAGGCCGTGGCCGTCTTCCTGGACAAGGCCACCGCGTATCAGGCGGTGCAGGCGGTGGGCGTGCCGGTGCCGCCGTGGTGGCGGGTGCGTACCGAGGAGGAGCTCGTCGCCGCGGTCGAGACCCTGGAGGCCGCGGGTCACAAGGCCTGCTTCAAGCCGGCGGCGGGGGCGGGCGGAGTGGGCTTCCGCGTCATCACGCGCGCCCCCTTCTCGCTTGCGCACCTGAATGGATTTCCGAGCCCGTACGTGCCGCTGGACCTGGTCGTGGAGGCGGTGCGGTCGGCGGACGGGCCCGTCGACTGGCTGGTCATGCCGCTTCTGGGGCAGCCCGAGGTGTCCGTGGACTGCCTCACGGCGCCGGACGGCCGGGTCCGTATGGCGGTGGGCCGCACGAAGAACGGACGGCGTCGCGGTTTCACGCTGCACCCTTCGTTCATCGAGCCCGCGCGGCTGCTCGCGGAGGCGTTCGGACTGCACTATCTGACGAACATTCAGTTCCGGATGCTCGGTGACGACCCGGTTCTCATGGACGTCAACACCCGCCCGGCGGGCGGTCTGCACCAGCTCTCGCAGTGCGGCATCAACGCCCCGTGGGCCGCCGTGCGGTTGGCGCTCGGCGAGGAGCCGGGCGAGATGGTGCCGCCGCTGCTCGGGCAGGACTACACCGTGCTCGCGGGTCCCCGTCCGGTGCGTCCGGTCTCGCTGCCCCAGCAGCGCACCGACGCGCCCGCGTCCACCCTGCCCGCCGTGCCCGCCCCGGCCCCGGCCACGGAGGCCGCTCCGGCATCGGAGCCCGCGCCGGCCCATGCGCCCGAGGCCGCCGGCGCGACCACGGCAGCCATCGCCCCCGCCTGAGCCGTACGCCCGCTGACCCCACTCACCGGTCTGGACCAATTCCGCGCAACGCCTTGACAGCGGGATTGGTCCATACCAACTTGGTTGCGCACCTCTCAGCACTCCCGAAGCACTCCCGAACACCCCCATGCCTCAAGGGAGATCGCGTGCGCATCAACCTCAGAACAGACCTCAGGCGCTCCAGACATCGCGTCCTCGCGCTGCTCGGCACCGCCGCCCTGGCGCTCGCCGGAGCGGTCGCGCTGCCCACCACGGCCCAGGCTGCCAACATCCTGTCCAACCCCGGCTTCGAGTCGGGCAGCCTCTCCCCCTGGTCGTGCACCGGGAACCTCGGCTCGGTCGTCTCCAGCCCCGTGCACGGTGGCTCCAAGGCCCTGGCCGGGGCGGCGAGTTCGAGTGACAACGCCCAGTGCAGCCAGACCGTCTCGGTCCAGCCGAACACCACGTACAGCCTCTCGGGCTGGGTGCGCGGCAGCTACGTCTACCTGGGCGTGGACGGCGGTGCCTCGACGTGGACGACGTCCCCGTCGGCGTACAGCCAGCTCAGCGTCTCCTTCACGACCGGCGCCTCGCAGACCAGTGCCAAGATCTACGTCCACGGCTGGTACGCGCAGGGCACCTACTACGCCGACGACATCAGCCTGGACGGTCCGGGCGGCGGAGGCGGCTCCGACACCCAGGCGCCGACCGCGCCGACGAACCTGACCTCCACCGGCAAGACCTCCTCCAGCGTTTCCCTGTCGTGGGGCGCGTCGAGCGACAACGTGGGCGTCACCGCGTACGACATCTACAGCGGCTCGAACCAGGTGCTGAGCGTCCCGGGGACGAGCGCGACGGTCAGCGGTCTCTCGTCGAGCACCGCCTACACGTTCACGGTGAAGGCGCGGGACGCGGCCGGGAACACCTCCGGGGCCTCCAACTCCGTGTCCGTGACCACGGACGCGGGCGGTGGCGGCGGCACCGGCTTCAAGCAGGCGGCACCGTACCTCTACCTCGGCTGGGGCGACCCGCCGAGCGCGACCTCGGTGATGAGCTCGACCGGCGTCAAGTGGTTCACGATGGCGTTCATGCTGGACTCGGGCGGCTGCAACCCCGCCTGGGACGGCAGCAGGGCGCTCACCGGCGGCACCGACCAGACCGTCATCAACCAGATCCGCTCCGCCGGCGGTGACGTCGTCCCGTCGTTCGGCGGCTGGCAGGGCAGCAAGCTCGGGGCCAACTGCTCCTCGGCGAGCGCGCTCGCCGGTGCGCTCCAGAAGGTCATCGACGCCTACGGTCTCAAGGCGATCGACATGGACATCGAGAACACGGACGAGTTCGAGAACGAGGCCGTCCAGGCCAAGATCCTGACCGCGCTGAAGACCGTCAAGGCCAACAACCCGGGCCTGAGGACGATCGTCACCTTCGGCACCTCGACGACCGGACCGACCTACTACGGCAACCGGCTCATCGAGCAGGCGCAGTCGCTGAACGCGGGCATCGACGTCTTCACGATCATGCCGTTCGACTTCGGCGGCGGCTCCGACATGTACGGCAACACCGTGGGCGCCGCCGAGGGACTGAAGGCCAAGCTGAAGTCCACCTTCGGCTGGGACGACGCCACGGCCTACTCCCACATCGGCATCTCCGGCATGAACGGTCTGTCCGACCAGCAGGAGAACACCACCCCGGCGATCTGGACCCAGATCCGCGACTGGGCGAACTCGCACCACATCGCCCGTCTCGCCTACTGGGCGGTCAACCGTGACCGGCCCTGCCCCGGCGGCGGCGTGGTGAGCAACTGCTCCGGCATCAGCCAGAACAACTGGCAGTTCACCTCCATCACGGCCGGGTTCACGGGCTGACGCCCCCGGCGTGGGGGTATCCGGCCGTCAGGCGGTCGGGTACCCCCACGCCCGCGCCAACTCTGCGAGCCTGGGCCGGAGTTCGACGGTCGCCTCGGCTGCCTTGGCGGGCTGGATCCGGCCCGACCTGATGGTGTCGCTCCAGTCGCCGAGCTGGGGGCGGAAGGCACCGTGGTCCTGGCTGCCGTAGTCGAGCATGCCGCTCTCCCAGGGGACACCGAGGTAGTCGCACAGGCCCCGGGTGGTCGGCTCGGGGTCGGCGGTGAGTTCCTCGTACGTGATCACGTGGGCGTCGAGGTTCTGCCGGGCCTCCTCCAGCTTCTCGCTGTAACCGAGCACCTCCTCGTGGATGGCCTCGTGGTCGGGGTCCGAGCGGCGGTTGGTCAGCGAGGCGATGACCGCGCCGGGATGGCGCAGCAGCACGATGTAGCGGGCGCTGGGCCAACATCGGTGCAGACGGGGCCAGACGAGGGTGTTCGGCGGGGTCTTGTCGACGATGATCCGCTTGCCGCTGCGGGTGAGTTCGAGGTGCAGCAGCCGGTCCCACAGGGCGTGCTCCAGCTCGTCCTTGTCGAGTTCGAGGGCGCGCATGGCGTCCGCGGTGAAGTCCCGGGACAAGTGGACGTGGACGGTGCGCAGATGCATCTCGTGCGGGGCGCGGATCTGGCTGTGGCTGTTGAGCAGGACCCGCAGCAGGGTCGAGCCGGAGCGCACGGACGAGAGCACGAAGACGGGCGAGTCCACCAGCCGCGGGGCGGGCGGGGCGACGTACGGCAGGCCGTCGGCGCCCTCGGGGCTCCGGGGCGACGGCACGCCGTCGAGGATCCGCCGCGGCGGGCGCACCGCCTCCGCCATCAGCCTCCCCCGGCGCTTCAGTCCCTTGCCGATCGCGGACATACGCGGGTCTCGCACCGTGACACCTCTTTCTCGCTGGTCCCCGCATCACAAGGGGGAAGGGCGAACTCCAGGTGTCGCACAGAAGAAGCGCCGTGGTCACGGCGGGCGCGGAGCCCGCCGTGACCTGGCCTTTTACCCTTTCCTTAATTCTTCATGGGAAGTACCGTCACTTCCCCGGGGACAACAGGCTCACGCCTTCGCCACGGCCAGCCGCAGCGTCTGCACCTCGAAGGGGCGCAGCGCGACCGCGACCGCGTTCCCGTCCGTGTCGGCCGTGGTCAGCGGGCGCTCCAGGAGGTCGGTCACCTGGGCTCCCGCCAGCGGGAAGCCGGTGTGCAGGGTGCCGGTGGCGCGACCGCCGCGGGACTCGTAGAGGCGTACGACGACATCGCCCGAGGCGTCGTCGGCGAGCTTGACCGCCTCGATGGTCACGCCCTCCCCGTCCACGGAGACGACGGGCTCGGCCGGACCGGCCGAATCCGCCACCCGCAGCGGCAGGTTGAGCGCGTAGCCCTCCGCGATCGCGTCCTCGATGCTCGCGCCGGGCAGCAGCGCGTAGGTGAAGCGGTGCTTGCCCTGGTCGGCCTGGGGGTCCGGCACGCGCGGGGCGCGCACGAGGGACAGGCGTACGGTCGTGGTCGTACCGCCGTCCTCGCGGACCGTGCGGGAGACGTCGTGGCCGTACGTCGAGTCGTTGATGACCGCGACGCCGTAGCCGGGCTCGGCGATGTGCACCCAGCGGTGGCCGTAGACCTCGAAGCGGGCCGACTCCCAGCTGGTGTTGGTGTGCGTGGGCCGCTGGACATGGCCGAACTGGATCTCCGCGGAGGAGTGCGGGGCCCGGATGTCCACCGGGAAGGCCGCCTTGAGGATCTTCTCCGCCTCGTGCCAGTCGATCTCGGTCTCGACGTCGATCCGGCGGCTGCCGGCCCGCACGGTGATCGTCTGGACGATCCGGGAGCCCTTGCCGAAGGCGCGCTCCACCTTCAGCGCGCCGAGCAGCGGGCCGTCCTCGACGACCGTGACGGACTCGGCGTCGAGCAGGTCCGTGTAGCGGTTCTTGTAGTGCTTGTCGATGTCCCAGGCGTCCCAGTAGTTCGGGAGGTCGCTGTGCAGACGGAGCAGGTTGCCCTTGTCGGCGAGGACCTCGCGGTCGGCCGTCAGGTCGCGTACGGAGGCCAGCGTGCCGTCCTCGGCCAGCTCGACGCGGACCAGGCCGTTGTCGAGGACGCGGCCGTCGACGGTCACCGGTCGCGGGGGCTCCTCCGCGCCCAGCAACGCGCTTCCGCCCGCGGGGACTTCGGCGTACATCGGGATGCCGACGGAGGTGCGGACCACCTCGGCGCGGTCGACCGGGCTGGTGTTGAACACCCGGGTCTCGCCGGTGCCCAGCGCGGCCACGGCCTCGGCCGTGATCGCCTCGACCTCCTTCGCCACCCGCGCGTACTCCGCCTCGGCCTCCCGGTGCACCCAGGCGATGGACGAGCCGGGCAGGATGTCGTGGAACTGGTGGAGCAGGACCGTCTTCCAGAGCCGGTCGAGCTTCTCGTACGGGTAGGAGTAGCCCGGCGCGTTCAGTGCGGCGGTGGTCGCCCACAACTCGGCCTCGCGCATGCGGTGTTCGCTGCGCCGGTTGCCCTGCTTGGTGCGGGCCTGCGAGGTGTAGGTGGCGCGGTGCAGCTCCAAGTACAGCTCACCGGACCAGACCTGGTCCTTCGGGATCTCCTCGCGGGCGGTGGCGAAGAAGGCGTCCGGGTGCTCGACCCGGACCTTCGCCGAGCCCTCCAGGCTCGCCAGCCGCCGGGCGCGTTCCATCATCTCGCGGGTGGGGCCGCCACCGCCGTCACCGTGGCCGAAGGGGGCCAGGGACGTCGTACCGCGGCCCTTGTCCTGGTAGTTGCGGACGGCGTGCGCCATCTCCTTGCCGGAGAACTCGACGTTGTAGGTGTCGACGGGCGGGAAGTGCGTGAAGATGCGGGTGCCGTCGAGGCCCTCCCACCAGAAGCTGTGGTGGGGCAGCTTGTTGGTCTGGTTCCAGGAGAGCTTCTGGGTCAGGAACCAGTCGTTGCCGGCGAGCTTGGCGAGCTGCGGGTAGGCCGCGTTGTAGCCGAAGGAGTCCGGCAGCCAGACGCCCTTGGTCTCGATGCCGAAGTGCTCGATGAAGAACCGCTTGCCGTGGATGAGCTGGCGGGCCAGCGCCTCGCCGCCGGGCAGGTTGCCGTCGGCCTCCACCCACATGCCGCCGACCGGCGCCCAGTTCCCGTCGGCGACGGCCTTCTTGATGCGCTCCCACACGTGCGGGTAGTTGTCGCGCACCCACTCGTACTGCTGGGCCTGCGAGCAGGCGAAGACCAGTTCCTCGTACTCCTCGGCGAGCGCGGTGACGTTCGAGAAGGTGCGGGAGGTCTTGCGCTTGGTCTCGCGGATCGGCCACAGCCAGGCGGAGTCGATGTGCGCGTGACCGGCGGCGGAGAGGGTGTGGGCGCTGGCGTGCGCGGGCTTGGCCAGGGTGGGGGCCAGCACCGCGCGCGCGGCGGCGGCCGTCCCGGAGATGTCGTCCAGGTCGAGGGCGTCCATCGCCTGGTCCAGCGCGATCATGATCTCGTGCCGGCGCGGATCGGGCTCGCCCAGCTCCAGCATCAGTTCGCGCAGCACCTGGACGTCGAGGTCGAGGTGCCAGACGTTCTCGTCGAGGACGGCGATGTCGGCGCGCTTGAAGGTGTAGAGCGGCTTGTCACCGGCCGTGAGGCGGTCGCCGAGCGAGGTCGGGCCCGCGAAGTCGTTCGCCAGGATGTCGGGGTTGGAGGCCGCCTCGACCAGGTAGTGGATCTCCTCGCCGCCCGTGGCCGGGTGGGCGATCGGCACGTACTGGTTCTGCGGGTTGACCGCCTTCAGCGGGACCCCGTCCGGCAGGTGGACGAGCGCCTCGGCCTGGTTGCCGGGCCAGTCGCCCACGAAGCCGAGGTCGAAGACGGCCTCGACGCGCTTGCCCGTCCAGTCCGCGGGAACCGAGCCGCGCATCCGGAACCAGGTGGTGCCCCACGGCGGACCCCAGGGGGTGTCCATCGCGAAGGGCTTGTACGGCGCCGCGGCGGCCTCCTCGAAGGGGACCGGCTCACCGGGCGCCTGCCAGGCCTCGACCTCGAAGGGGACCGAGGCGGCATAGATCGCGGGCTTGATGCGCTGGTCGTGGACGCGTGCGACGCGCTCCTCGATCCGGCGGCGTTCGTCGTGCATGTGAGGTCTCCAGGAGCCAGGAAGCCAAGAAGGGGGTAAGCGCTTACTTAAGGTACGCCAGGCCCGGGTGGACCGAGGTGTACCCCTCGACCAGACGGCGGGCCACGTTCACGGAGTCGACGAGCGGGTGCAGGGCGAAGGCCTTGACGGCGGTCGTGCGCGAGCCGGACTCGGCGGCGGACAGGACCTCGCGCTCCACCGCCTTGACCGCGCAGACCAGTCCGCTGGCGTGGTCGGGCAGCGGGTCGACGGCGACCGGGTGGGCGCCGTTGGCGTCGACGAGGCAGGGCACCTCGATGACGGCCTCGGTGTCGAGCACGCCCAGCGTGCCGCGGTTGCGGACGTTGAGGATGAGCGTGGTGCGCTCGTCGCGGGCGATGGCCCTCATCAGGGCGAGCGCCACCTTCTCGTAGCCGCCGGAGAGGTCGTCGGCGTCGCGTTCGCCCGCGCCCGCCGCGTCCCGGTTCTCCGCCATGTAGGTGGCCTCGCGCTCGGCCCGCGTACGGTCCCAGGCGCTCAGCGCGGCGGTGTCCGGGCGCTTCATCTCGGCGTAGAACTGCTCCTGCTGGTCGCGCAGGAACGCGCCGCGGGTCTTCTCCGCCTGCTGGTAGGCCCGGACGGCCTCCCGGTTGAAGTAGTAGTAGTGCAGGTACTCGTTCGGGACGGCGCCCAGGGACTGCAGCCACTCCACGCCGAAGAGCTTGCCCTCCTCGAAGGAGCCGAGCAGCTCGGGGTCGGCGAGCAGCCGCGGCAGCTCGTCACGGCCCGCGACGCGCAGCCCGCGCACCCAGCCGAGGTGGTTGAGGCCGACATAGTCGATCCAGGCCTCGCGGGGGTTGGCGCCCAGGACGGTGGCGATGCGGCGGCCGAGGCCGACCGGTGAGTCGCAGATGCCGATGACGCGGTCGCCGAGGTGACGGGACATGGCCTCGGTGACCAGTCCGGCCGGGTTGGTGAAGTTGATGACCCAGGCGTCGGGGGCGAGCCGGGCCACCCGCCGGGCGATGTCCACGGCCACGGGGACCGTGCGCAGGCCGTACGCGATGCCGCCGGCGCCGACCGTCTCCTGGCCGAGGACGCCCTCCGCGAGTGCCACCCGCTCGTCGTCGGCACGTCCCTCCAGGCCGCCGACGCGGATCGCGGAGAAGATGAAGTCGGCGCCGCGCAGGGCGTCGTCGAGGTCGGTGGTGAAGGACACCTCGGGGGCGTCCGGCAGGTCCTTCGCCTGCTCGGCCAGCACCCGGGCGACGGCCGTGAGCCGTCCGGCGTCCACGTCGTGCAGCACGACATGGGTGACGCGGCCC
Organism: Streptomyces sp. NPDC107454; assembly: GCF_055582885.1. Taxonomy (NCBI): domain Bacteria; kingdom Bacillati; phylum Actinomycetota; class Actinomycetes; order Kitasatosporales; family Streptomycetaceae; genus Streptomyces; species Streptomyces sp. NPDC107454. The sequence continues at coordinate 227,790 of NZ_JBVJPA010000003.1, forward strand.
TCGGCGCGGTCCCCGAGGAGTGCCCCGTACACGAGCGGCACCCGGAATCCGCCGCCACCCAGAATCGTCAGCTTCACGCCGTTTCCGCCTTTCCTGTCACGACCACTTGCACGCCCGCCTCTTCCAACGACGACCGCGTCGCCGGGTCCGGCGGACCGTTCGTCACCACCACGTCCAGCTCCTCGGGGCCGCAGACCCGCGCCATCCCCGTACCCGGGAACTTCGCGCGGTCGGCGAGCAGGACGACCTTGTCGCCCGCCTCGATCATGGCCCGCTTGACCGGCACCTCGACGACGGTGGTGTCCATCACCTGCCCGCCGGGCCGTACCCCGCTGGTACCGAGGAACAGCCAGTCGGCGTGCAGTTGTCGCAGGTTGTCCTCGGTGAGGAAGCCGACCAGGGAGCGGTACTCACGGCGGACCATGCCGCCGAGCAGCACCAGCTCTATGCCCTCGTCGTCCACCAGCTCCTCGTAGACCACCAGGTTGCTGGTGATCACGGTGATCCGGCGGCCGTGCAGCTGCCGGGCCAGCCGGTAGGCGGTGGTGCCGATGTCCAGCAGGACGGACTGACCGTCCTGGACCATCGAGGCGGCGCGCTCCGCGATGGCGTCCTTCTCGGCCACACGGACCTCGGCGACCTCGGCGAAGGGCTGGTCGCCCTCCTCCACGACCGCCCCGCCGTGCACCCGCGTGAGCAGGCCTTCCTCCTCCAGTTTCAGCAGGTCACGGCGGACCGTGGCGGGGCTCACGCCCAGCTGTTCGGAGAGATCGGTCACGGCTGCGGGCCCGCCGGAGCGCAGGGCCCGCAGGATGAGTTGATGTCGTCGCTCTGCCAGCACCCTGTGAACACTACTCGTCATTCCCAATCATTTCTATGCTCAGTTCTGCTCGACTCTTGCCAAATTGGCCAGAGACGCGCACGATCCTGTGCACCGCTTGCAGACTTTTGACGAGAGGATGTGCTCGTGGGTGACGAACGGCCCGATGTGATGCTGACCGGGCTGCTCTTCTACGACCTCGTTCTCACCGGACTGGGGAAGCCGCCGACGGCCGGCGAGGAGATCTGGACCGAGGGAATGGGCGTGAGCCCCGGCGGCATCGCCAACCTGGCGGTCGCGGCCTCCCGGTTCGGCCTGCGCACCTCCCTGGCCACGGTCTTCGGCGACGACTACTACGGCGCGTACTGCCGTGAGGTCCTCGCCGACCAGGAGGGCATCGACCTCTCCCTGTCCCGCACCGCGGACGGCTGGCACACCCCCGTCACCGTCTCGCTGGCCCACGGCAACGACCGGGCCCTGGTGACCCACGGCCAGGAACCGCCGTACTCGCAGGACGAGCTGATGGGCGACCCGCCCGAGGCGCGCACCGCCCTCGTGCACATCGAGGCCGAACCGCGCGCCTGGCTCGCCAAGGCCGCCGCGGCCGGCACGCAGATCTACGCGGATGTCGGCTGGGACCCCACACAACAGTGGTCCCGGGACCTCCTCGACCAGCTCTCCCTGTGCCACGCCTTCCTCCCGAACGAGATGGAGGCGATGGCGTACACGCGCACCGAGAGCGCGGTCGCGGCCCTGGGCACGCTGACCGAGCTGGTGCCGGTCGCCGTGGTCACCCGGGGCGGCGACGGCGCGGTCGCGGTGGACCAGACGACGGGCGAGTACGCGGAGGTGCCCGCCCTCCCCGTCGACGTCCTGGACGCGACGGGTGCCGGAGACGTCTTCGGCGCGAGCTTCGTCGCCGCCTCGCTCGGCGGCTGGCCGCTGGAGGAACGGCTGCGCTTCGCGGTGCTGGCCGCGGGCCTGTCCGTACAGCGGCACGGCGGTGCGCTGGCCGCGCCCGGCTGGTACGGCGTCCACCGCTGGTGGCAGACGCTCGAAGACCGTGAACTACGGCGTGCGTACGGCTTCCTGGCCGACCGCGTCCCGGCGGACCCGGGCCCTCCCGTCCGTCCCGCCCCCGTGACCCCGCCCGACGCCACGCGTCGGCCGGGCGCACCCCGATGACCCCACACGCAACACCCCGTAAGACCCCCCGCATGACACGCACGACGCGCATGACCCCACGCATCGCAACGCGAAACACCCCACGCACGACCCCCTGCAAGACCCCACGTACGCGAAGACCGAAAAGATCCGAAAGGCGGTGGGAGCTGTGCGGCTCTCACGAAGGGGCCTGCTGCGCGCCGGCCTGGCCGGTACGGCCGCCACGGCGCTGGGCGGCCTGGCGACCGGCTGCGGCGTTCCGACCGGCTCGACCGGCCGCAACATGGTCCTGTGGTACTGGAGCGGCGGGCTGAGCCCGAAGGTCGTCCAGGACGCCAAGACCCGCTACGACAGCGCGGTGAATCTGCAGGCCATCCAGATCGGCGGCTACTACCGCTCGAAGCTGATGACCACGATGACCGGACGCGCCCACATCCCGGACATCGCCGGGCTCAAGGGCGAGGACATGGCCTCGTATCTGCCCAACTCCGACCAGTTCGTGGACCTGCGCACGCTCGGCGCCGAGAAACTGAAGGACCAGTACCTGCCCTGGAAGTGGGATCAGGGCATCGCCCCGGACGGTTCGATGGTGGGCTTCCCGATCGACTGCGGTCCGGTCGCGCACTACTACCAGCCCGCCGTCTTCCAGAAGGCCGGACTGGCGTATGAGCCCGAGGACGTCTCCAAGGAGCTGGCCACCTGGGACCAGTTCTTCGCGGCCGGCGAGCAGCTGAAGAAGCGCCTCCCCGGCACGTTCATCCTGACCGACGCGCTCAGCGTCTTCGGCATCTCGGTCAACCAGACGACGAAGCGGTTCGTCGACAAGGACCGGCACTTCATCGGCGATCAGGAGCATGTGCGCACCGCCTGGGACCGTTCCGTCGAGGCCACCCGTCGCGGACTGGTCTCGAAGATCATCAACGGTACGGCCGACAACACCTCGGCCACCGAGCGGGGTCTGCTGCCCAGCCAGCTGAACGCCTCCTGGGCGGCCGGCGACATCAAGCTCAACGTACCGAAGACCAAGGGCAAGTGGCGGGTGGCCGCGTGTCCGGGCGGTCCCTCGAACATCGGCGGCTCGTTCCTCGCGATCACCAAGGCGTGCCGGGAGCCCGAGAAGGCCTTCGAGATGATCACCTGGATGCTCGACGCGAGCAACCAGGCCCAGGGCTTCGTCGACTCGGTGCTCTTCCCCTCGACCCCGGCGTCCTACGCGATGAAGAAGCTGCGCGAACCCGACGCCTTCTTCGGCGACCAGCTCACCATGGACGTCTTCGGTCCGGCGGCGCAGAACATCCCGGTCGCCTTCAACAGCCCGTACGACGTCGCGCTGAGCACCCCGATCAACGACGAGCTGCGGAACTTCTCCGTCCTCGGCAAGGACCCGGACAAGGCCTGGAGGGACGCCATGAGCAAGTGCCGGCGCATCGCGGACCACCTGGGGGTGACTTACTGATGGCTACCGCACCCGTGGTCGACGTGCCCCCCGCGGCCCTCGCCGAGACCCCCGTCATGCACCCCAAGAAGGGCGTCCTCAGCTACTGGCGGCTGTACGCCGCGATCTCCCCCTTCTATCTGCTGTTCCTCGCCTTCGGTCTGATCCCGGTCGGCTTCTCGCTCTATCTGTCGTTCCACCGCTGGGACGGCCTCGGCTCGATGGAGTTCGCGGGGCTCTCGCAGTACCGCTATCTGCTGTCGGACACCCAGTTCTGGACCTCGATCGGCAACACGATCATCATCTGGGCGCTGGCCACCTTCCCGATGATCTTCCTGTCGATGGTCACGGCTGTGATGCTCAACTCGGCCGTCCGCTTCAAGAACCTCTACCGGTTCGCCTACTTCCTGCCGAACGTCACCTCGATCGTCGCGGTCGCGATCATCTTCGGCTCGGTCTTCTCCACCAACTTCGGTCTGGCGAACGCCCTGCTCCAGGCGGTCGGCCTCGACCAGGTGGCATGGCTGAACACTCCGTGGGGCATCAAGGTCGCCATCGCCACGCTGATGACCTGGCAGTGGACCGGCTACAACGCGATCATCTTCCTCGCGGGGCTCCAGACGATCCCGGGCGAGCTGTACGAGGCGGCGCGGGTGGACGGCGCCGGACCCATCCAGACCTTCTTCCGGATCACGCTGCCGCTGATGCGTCCGGTGCTGCTGTTCGTGCTCATCATCTCGACGGTCACGGGCCTGCAGACCTTCTCCGAACCGCAGGTGCTGCTGCAGACCACGGACAACAACTCGTCGTTCGCGGGCGGCCCCGGCCACTCCGGCCAGACCATGGTCCTCTACTTCTTCCAGCAGACCTTCGACAACAACGACTTCGGTTACGGCGCCGCCGTGGCCTGGGGCATCTTCCTCGTCGTCATCATCTTCTCGATCATCAACTGGCGCCTGGTGCAGCGCCGGGGCGAAGACTAGGGAGGCCCCACCATGGCAATCCTCAAGGGTTCATCGGCCTCCATGAAGGGGGCGGGGCACACGTCGACCATCAAGGGGTCACGGCGCCGGGGCATCGGCCTCCACCTCTCTCTGATCATCGGTCTGCTGCTCTCGGTCTTCCCGTTCTACTGGGCCGTGATCATGTCGACGCACTCGTCGACGGAGATCTTCTCCTATCCGCCGAAGCTGCTGCCCGGCTCGCACTTCCTCGAGAACGTCCGCAACCTCTTCGACAACGTCGACTTCTTCGGGTCGATGTTCAACTCGCTGTTGGTCGCGTGCTCGGTGACCGTCCTGGTCCTGTTCTTCGACTCGCTGGCCGCGTTCGTGTTCGCCAAGTTCCAGTTCCCGGGCCGCCGGGTGCTGTTCGCGCTGATGATGGTCATCTTCATGGTCCCGGCGCAGCTCCAGGCGATCCCCCAGTTCGTGATCATGGCGAAGCTGGGCTGGATCGGCTCGATGACCGCGCTGATCGTCCCGGCGGCGGCCAACGCGTTCGGTATCTTCTGGATGCGCCAGTACATGAAGAGCGCGATCCACGACGAGCTGATCGATGCCTCCAAGCTGGACGGGGCGGGCTTCCTGCGCCAGTACTGGCACGTGGCGCTCCCGGTGGTCCGGCCGGGCCTCGCCTTCCTCGGCATCTTCACCTTCATGGGCCAGTGGAACGACTACGCCTGGCCGCTGATCGCCCTCACCAACCCGGACAACGTGACCCTTCAGGTCGCGCTCTCCCAGCTGAACGGTGTCCACGGCACCACCGACTACGGAATGGTCATGACCGGCGCGCTTCTCGCCCTCGTCCCCCTGCTGATCGTCTTCGCGATCGGCGCCAAGCAGATCATCGCGGACCTCGGCAAGGGGGCCATCCGCTGATGACGGACCCGCTGCTCGCGCTCCGCCCCTGGGAGGCACCTGAGGTGACCTCCTGGGGGCGGTTGCCCATGAACGCCGTCGACCGCCGGGCCGGTGCCCTGTCACTGGACGGCGCCTGGCGCTTCCAACTGCTCCCCACGCCCACCTCGGACCCAGGTCTCGCCTGGTCCTCGCTCCAGGTGCCCGGCTCCTGGACCACCCAGGACACCGACGACCTGCCGCGGTACACCAACTTCCGGATGCCCTGGGGCGAGTTCCCGCCCGCCTCGCCGGACGCGAATCCGACGGGCGTGTACGAGCGTGAGGTGGACGTCCCCGCCGCGTGGGCCGGCCGCCGGATCGTGCTCCAGGTCGGCGCCGCCGAGAGCGTGCTGCTGGTCCATGTGGACGGGCGGCCCGTCGGCGTGTCCAAGGACTCGCACCTCGCGGCCGAGTTCGACCTCTCCGACGTCGTACGGCCCGGAGAGCGCGCCTCGCTGCGGCTCACCGTCGTCAAGTGGTCGGACGCCTCGCACCTCGAGGACCAGGACCAGTGGTGGCACGCCGGGATCACCCGCTCGGTGCTGCTGTACGCGACCGATCCGCTGCGGCTGGCCGACGTGATCGTACGGACGCGGTGCGACGGCGGGCTGCGCGTCGACTGCCAGGTGCGGGACGCCGGAGGCGCGCTGCCGGAGGGCTGGTACGTCACCGGGGAGCTGGACGGCCAGCTGCTCACCCAGGACGCCGAGTACGAGCGGTTCAAGGAGGAGGACGGCCGGGTCTCCGACTTCCTCGGCGAGGCCCGTCTCACCACGGTCGTCCAGGGCGTCCGCGCCTGGACCGCCGAGACGCCCGAGCTGTACGACCTGACCGTACGGCTGCACCGCGCCGACGGCTCGGTCGCCGACACCTCGCACCACCGCGTGGGCTTCCGCGAGGTGGAGATCCGCGGCCGGGACCTGCTCCTCAACGGCGAGCGGGTCTACATCCGGGGCGTCAACCGGCACGACTTCCACCCGCTGACGGGCCGGACGGTGTCGTACGACGACATGCGCACCGATCTGGTGACGCTGAAGCGCTTCGGCTTCAACGCGATCCGCACCGCCCACTACCCGAACGACCCGGCCCTGCTCGACCTCGCGGACGAGCTCGGCTTCTACGTCGTGGACGAGGCGAACATCGAGGCGCACGACCACGCGCACGAGATCGCCGACGACCCCCGCTACCTCGGCGCCTTCGTGGACCGCGTCTCCCGCATGGTCCTGCGCGACAAGAACCACCCCTCGGTGATCATCTGGTCGCTGGGCAACGAGTCCGACTACGGCGCCAACCACGACGCCGCCGCGGGCTGGCTGCGCCGCCACGACCCGTCCCGGCCCCTCCAGTACGAAGGCGCGGCGAAGCTCGGCTGGGCCGACCCGAAGGTCGCCTCCGACATCGCCTGCCCCATGTACGCGCCGCTCGAGGACTGTGTCGCGCACGCCCTCTCCGGGGAGCAGACCAAGCCGCTCATCCAGTGCGAGTACTCGCACGCCATGGGCAACAGCAACGGCACGCTGGCCGACCACTGGGCCGCCATCGAGTCAACCCCAGGGCTTCAGGGCGGTTTCATCTGGGAGTTCTGGGACCACGGCATTCTTCAACGCGTGAACGACGGAAGACCGGCCGGGCGCGGTGGCGCCGGGCTGTATGACAACGGTGTCGCCGCGCCGGGCCACCGCTGGGCCTACGGCGGCGACTTCGGCGAGACGATCCACGACGGCGCCTTCGTCGCCGACGGGGTCGTCTTCCCCGACCGCACGCCCAAGCCGGTGATGTACGAGCACCGGGAGATCGCGGCGCCGGTACGCCTCGCGTACGTCGGGGGCGAGCTGCGGCTCACCAACCACCAGCACTTCCGGGGCCTCGAGTGGCTGACCGCCGAGTGGGAGCTGTCCCTCGCGGAGGGCGGCACTCCCCCAGCCTCCGGCCGGGGGCACCCCCATCTCGCTTCGCTCGCGGCCGCGGCCGAGCTGCCCGACGTGCGGGCGGGTGAATCGGTGGCCGTGCCGATGCCGTTCACGCTGCCGCAGGACGGCGGCGAGGCCTGGCTGACGCTGCGAGTGACCACGGCGGACGAGGAGGCGTGGGCACCGCGCGGCACGGAGGTGTGTGTGCCTCAGGTGCGGCTCAGGGCGGCCACCCCCGTGGGCTCTGCCGCCACCGCGGACTCCACTGTCGACGTCGAGGTCGACGAGGACGGGCTGCTCGTCCATCCGCTGCTCACCGCGGCCCCCGTGCTGTCGCTGTGGCGGACACCGACCGACAACGACGAGCTCGGCGGCATGGCGCTGTGCTGGCGGACCTGGGGACTCGACGCGCTGGAGCGCAAGCTCGTCGACGTACGCCGCGAGGACGCGAGCGTCACCGTGGTCGCCGAGTACGCGACCCCGGCGGGCGCCGTACGTCACGAGCAGGTGTTCACCCGTGTCGAGGGCGGGGTGCGGATCGAGGAGACCGCGCAGTTGCCGGCCGCGCTCGACGACGTACCGCGGGTGGGCTCGGTCTTCGAGACGGTCGCCGGGCTCGACGTCCTGGAGTGGTACGGGCAGGGCCCCTGGGAGTCCTACCCGGACCGGAGCACCGGCGCGCCGGTGGGCCACCACTCCCTCCCCGTGGACGAGTTGTTCACCCCCTATCTGCGTCCGCAGGAGAGCGGCGGGCGGCACGGTGTACGCCGCTTCACGCTCTCGGCGCCGGACGCCACGGGCTTCGCGGTCGCGCTCGACGAACCGCGCCAGGTGACCGTGACCCGCTACCGGGCCGCGGACCTGGCGGCCGCCACCCATCACGACGAGCTGGTGCCGCGGCCCGGCTGCGTGGTGCACCTCGACGCCGCGCACCGGGGGGTGGGCACGGCCTCGTGCGGGCCCGACACCTCGCCCGGCTACCTCGTCCCGGCCGGCACCCACCGCTGGTCCTGGACGCTGCGCGTGCTCTGACCCGCGCGCGGCGCGCCGCCCCTCCCACCGGCTCGACCCGTTCGACGTGACGCGACGCCCGACCTGACTCGAACTCCTCACTGACCTTTTCGCACCTTCATGGAGCAGACGTGTGTACTTCGCATGACCAGGCGACGGAGGCCGAGCAGGCCGGCGCCGGCAGACGCAACTTCCTGCGGGCCACGGCCCTGATCGGCGCGGCGGCCACCACCTCGGTCGCCCTGCCCGCGGTGACGGCACAGGCCGCGACGCGTGAGGCGAACTGGCGGCCCGACGCCGACAGCCGCCGCTTCACGCTCGCCGTCATGCCCGACACGCAGTACCTCTTCGACGGGCCGAGCATCAACCCCGCGCCGATCGAGGCCTCGCTGCGCTATCTCCTGGAGCACGGCAAGGACGAGAACATCGTCTTCCTCTCGCACCTGGGCGACCTCACCCAGAACGGGGCGCGGCCCGAATTCGCGGCCGCGGGTGAGGCGTTCGAGCTGCTGGACCGGCGCGGCGTCGGCTACAGCGTGCTCGCGGGCAACCACGACATCAGGTCGTCCACGGACGACCAGCGGGGGGCGACCCCCTATCTGGACGTCTTCGGCCCGCAGCGCTTCCGGAGCAAGCGCACCTTCGGCGGCGCCTCGCCGGACGGCTACAACACCTTCCACCTGTTCAGGGCGGCGGGCATGGAGTGGCTCGTCCTCGCCCTGGACTGGCGGCTGTCGGCGCAGGGCTACGCGTGGGCGAAGGACGTCATCGCCCAGCACCCCAGGACGCCGGTCATCCTCACCACGCACGAGCTGGTCGTGGACGACGACACCCTGTCCTCGTACGGGCAGCAGCTCTGGGACCAGCTGATCCACGACCACGACCAGATCTTCCTGACCCTGAACGGGCACTACTGGCCCGCCGCCCGCGCCACCCGCACCAACGCGGCCGGGCACGACGTCCACCTCCACCTGACGAACTACCAGAACCGCTACTACGGCGGCGCGGCGATGATCCGCCTCTACCGCTTCGACCTCGACCGCAACACCATCGACGTCGAGACCATCTCGCCGTGGATCCTGGGCCGGGCGGCCAAGGGCCTCAACGAGTTGGAGCGACAGGAGATCGAACTCAGCGGTGACGCCGACCGGTTCTCGGTCGCCGTCGACTTCGGGGACCGCTTCGCGGGCTTCGCTCCGGTGCCCGCCCGCTCGGCGCGCCCGGTCTCCGAGATGCTGGTCCGGGGCACTCTCGCGTACTGGCGCTTCGACGGGCACGCGGACGGTACGGCGGCCGAGGGCACGGTGCGCGACCGGTCCGGGCACGGCAACGACCTGACCGTGGTCAAGGTCGGTGACAGCGCCCTCACCTGGTCCTCCGCCCACCACCCCGACCAGCCGGGTCACGGCAGCCTCGTCTTCCAGGGCGGCAAGCCCCCGCTGAAGGGCGCGTATCTGCGCACGGTCGACGGGGCGCCCCTCAACTCGGCCACCTTCAAGCGCGGTTACACCATCGAGGCCTTCTACCAGCTCCCCGCCGACTGGGACGCCTCGCACCACGCCTGGGCCTCGCTGGTCAGCCGTACCGGCACGGGCGGTGGCGCGGGCAAGACCGCCGACGACCCGGACGAGCCGCTCGCCACGCTCTCCCTGTCCGACGGGCCCGGCCCGCAGTGGGCCGTCCGGCCGCTCAACCAGCAGGGCATCGTCACCAACTGGGGCGACGAGACGGCCCGCGAGCAGTGGTGGCACGTCGCCGTCGTCAACGACGGCTCGCACACCACGATGTACGTCCAGGGCTGTCCGGTCGCCCGCAACCCGCACACCGTCGCGGTCGGTCTCACCTCGCTCGGGCTGCCCTGGCTGCTCGGCGGCTACGAGTACGCGGGCAAGATCGACCAGATCCTGCACGGACGGCTCGGCGACGTACGAATCGTCGAACGGGCGCTGTCCGTGGCGCAGTTCATGAACCACTGAGCCGTCTCGGCCACCGGTGACCCGAAGACCTTCCGACTCCCCGAGGGAGAAGTTCCGCATGTCCGAGCAGCAACTGCCCGCCTGGGCCGATCCATCCGTCTCCCCCGCCGCGCTGGACCCGCAGGGCGTGTCACGGCGCGGGCTGCTGCGCAGCGCCGGCCTGTTCGGGGCTGCCTTCGCGGTGGGCTCGCTCGCCACCCCGGCGGCGGCCGACTCCCGGCGCCTCGGCGGCGACGACCCGCGCCTCGCGTATCTCGTCGGCGACCACCACATCCACTCCGTGTACAGCCACGACGCGAAGTACACGTTCTCCCAGCTCGCCCAGGCGAGCGCCAAGTACGGCCTGGACTGGATGGTCTTCAACGAACATGCCAACTTCGGGCACGCCGGCTACGGCGCCCAGCTGGAGCACCAGGAGATCCTGAAGGCGCGCGCCGAGAACCCGCGTCAGCTGATCTTCCAGGGTCTGGAGTGGTACATACCGGGCGCCGAGCACGCCACGGTCTTCGCGGCGCCCGGCCGGCACGAGGTGGATCTGCTCACGAAGTTCGAACTCGCCTACGACGGCAAGCTGCTGGGCTACACGGCGGGCTCGCCGACCAGTCCCGACACGGCCCGCAACGAGGCCCACGCGGTCAAGGCCATCAAGTGGCTCGCGGAGCAGCGCCGCACCGGTTACGTCGACGACGTGCTCGTCCTCGCCAACCACCCCACGCGCCTGGGCATCGACTCCCCGCACGAGATGCGGAACTGGCGGGACGCGGCGCCCGAGATCATGATCGGCATGGAGGGAGCGCCCGGCGCCCAGGGCGGCGGCATCCCCGGCTGGGTCGGCTCGGGCCAGCAGCGCGGCGAGTACACCAACAAGCCGTCCGAGAACTCCTTCGCCGGCTACCCGGAGAACGCGTACGTGCTGTACGGCGGCTTCGACTGGATGACGGCGACCGTCGGCGGCATGTGGGACGCGATGCTCGCCGAGGGCAGGCTGTTCACCATCACCACCAACTCCGACGTGCACCGCGTCGTCTTCGACACCTGGAAGAACGGCGACTGGGCGCCCGGGCAGAACTTCGACAACACCGGGCACATCCCCGACCCGGTGAACACCGACTCCCAGCAGCCGGGCGGCGACTTCTGGCCCGGCCAGTTCAGCCGCACCCACGTGGGCGTGACCCGCTACGGCTACCGCGCCGTGATGGCGGGCCTGCGCGCGGGCCGCGTCTGGCTCGACCACGGGCACCTGCTCGACGGGCTCGACGTCCGGGTGAAGCGGGACTGCGACCACGGTCCGGGTGTGACCATGGGCGGCCGGATCCGCGTCCGCAAGGGCGAGAAGCTCACCCTGTCGGTCACCGTGACGACCGCCTCGCGCGCCAACCCCCATGGAATCCTGCCGGAGTTGGCGCACGTCGACGTGATCCGTGGCACGGTGCGCGGCCCGGCCGCCGACCGCGACGACTGGCGCGCGCCCGACACCAAGGTCGTCCGTACGGTGGACGTGAGCGGCCGCAAGGGCACGTACACCCTGCGCATCCCGCTGGTCGCCGGCGACGAGTCCTTCTACGTCCGGCTGCGCGGCAGCGACGGCAACCGAAACGGTACGGGCTACCTGGGCGCCTCGATCGACCCGCACGGCCCGATTCCGCACGTGCCCGGAAACGGTGACCCGTGGGTCGACACGTGGTTCTACGCGAACCCCGTGTTCGTCGACGTGGTGGGCGGCCGGTAGGGAGAGCAGCCGTCCGGCGTGGACCGTCAGGCGTAGAAGCGCGACAGGCTCTGGAGGACGGCGGCGGGCTTCTGGCCGCCGTCGATCTCTATCGTCCCGTCGACGGCGATCTGCACCCCGCCCGGCACGTCCTCGACCGAGGCGAGCCTCGCGACCAGTCGGAGGCGCGAGCCGGCCTTCACCGGAGCGGGGAAACGCACCTTGTTCAGACCGTAGTTGACCTTCGTCGACACGCCCTCGACCTCCAGCAGCCCGGTGAAGAGCGGGATGAAGAGGGAGAGGGTCAGATAGCCGTGCGCGATGGGCGCGCCGAAGGGGCCCTCGGCCGCCTTCTGCGGGTCGACGTGGATCCACTGGTGGTCGCCGGTGGCGTCGGCGAAGGTGTTGATCCGCTCCTGGGTGACCTCGATCCACTCGCTGGTGCCGAGGTCTGCGCCGGCGAGCTTCTTGAGTTCGTCGAGACCGTTCACGGTGATGCTCATGTGCACTTCCTTGCCTACGAGTCGGTGGTCCCGTACCGCGTACGGACACGGGCCTTGAGGAGCTTTCCGGAGGCGGTGCGCGGGAGTTCGTCCACGACGACCACCGACTTCGGGATCTTGTACTTGGCGAGGTGTCCGGCGAGCGAGGCGAGGACCTCGTCCGGGTCGAGTTCGACGCCCTCGCGGGGGACGACGACCGCGCGCGGCACCTCGCCCCACTTGTCGTCGGCGACTCCGATGACGGCGCACTCGACGATGCCGGGGTGGCCGAGGAGCAGGTCCTCGATCTCGGCGGGGTAGATGTTCTCGCCACCCGAGATGATCATGTCCTTGATGCGGTCGACGATGAAGACATAGCCGTCCTCGTCGACCCGGGCGGCGTCCCCGCTGCGGAACCAGCCGTCGGCGAGCACCGCGGCCGTCTCGTCGGGCAGCCCCCAGTAGCCGGGCATGACGTGCGGCCCGCGGACGACCACCTCGCCCGTCTCCCCGATGCCGACCGGCGTGAAGTCGGGCCGTACGACCCGGACATCGCTGAAGAAGTGCGGCACTCCCGCCGAGCCCGCCTTGCCGACCGCGTGTTCCGCGTCCAGGAAGAGGGTGCCGGGCGAGGCCTCGGTCATGCCGTAGCCCTGGAGGAAGGTGAGCCCGCGCTCCTGGTAGGCGGCGATGAGCGGGGTCGGTACGGGTGAGCCGCCGCAGGTGAGGATGCGCAGCGAGGAGAGGTCGGCGTCGGCCCACCGGGGATGGCGGGCCACCTGGTCGAACATCGTCGGCACCCCGAACATGAAGGTGATCCGGTGGCGTTCGATCAGGTCGAGGGTGGCCGCCGGGTCGAAGGACTCGACCAGGACACAGGTGCCGCCCTTGAGCAGCACCGGCAGGGTCAGCATGTTCAGCCCTGCCGTGTGGAACAACGGGGCGGAGACCAGGGCGCGTTCGTCGGCGATCAGGTCGTGGTCGACGAGGACGTTGACCGCGTTCCAGGTCAGATTGCCGTGGGTGAGCATCGCGCCCTTGGGGCGGCCCGTCGTGCCCGAGGTGTACATGATGATGCACATGTCCTCGGCGGTGACGGGCTGGTCGATCGGCTCCTCGGCGGCTTGGTCGATCAACTCCTCGTACCAGGAGCCGACTTCGACGAACGTCCGGACGTCCGCGTTGCCCGGCAGCCCCGCGACGAGTCCGGCCAGCGAAGGCGCGTACACGAGGGCCTTGGCGCCCGAGTCGCTGAGCTGGTAGGCGATCTCGGGTCCGGCGAGACGGGGGTTGAGCGGCACGAAGACCACGCCGAGCGCGCCCGCCGCGAAGAGGGTTTCGAGGTAGGAGGGGTGGTTGGGGCCGAGATAGGCGATGCGGTCGCCGCGGCGCAGGCCGAGCGCGCGCAGTGCGTGGGCGAGGCGGGTGGTGCGGGCGTACAGCTCGGCATAGCTGACGGTGGTGCCGCCGTGGATCAGGGCGGTGCGGTGCGGGGTCTTGCGGGCCCGGCGTGCGGGCCACGACCCCAGTCCCTCGTTGCGCATCTGTGGCCCCTTACGGTGTCAGCCCGAGCAGCCGGGCGGCGTTCTCCTTGAGGATCTTCGGCTTGACCTCGTCCTTGATCGTCAGCTTGTCGAAGTCGGCGAGCCAGCGGTCGGGGGTGAGGACGGGGTAGTCGGAGCCGAAGAGCACCTTGTCCTTGAGCAGTGTGTTGGCGTACTGCACGAGCTGCGGCGGGAAGTACTTGGGCGACCAGCCGGACAGGTCGATGTGCACACCCGGCTTGTGGGTGGCGACGGCCAGCGCCTCGTCCTGCCAGGGGAAGGAGGGGTGCGCCAGGATGATCTTGAGGTGCGGGAAGTCGGCGGCCACGTCGTCCACGTGCAGGGGGTTGGAATACTTCAGCCGGATGCCGCCGCCTCCCGGAACCCCGGCCCCGATCCCCGTCTGCCCGGTGTGGAAGAGGGCGATGGTGCCGGTCTCCTCGATCACCTCGTACAGGTCGTACGCCACCGACCTGTCGTTGGGGAAGAAGCCCTGGATGCTGGGGTGGAACTTGAAGCCCTTGACCCCGTACTCCTCGACGAGCCGGCGGGCCTGCCTGACGCCCGCCCTGCCGCGGAAGGGGTCGATGGAGGCGAAGGGGATGAGCACGTCCGGATGCGCGGCGGCGGCCTCGGCGACCTCCTCGTTCGGGACGGGCGCGGTGCCGGTGGCGGACTCGGCGTCCACCGTGAAGATCACGGCGGCCATCTTCCGCTCGCGGTAGTAGGCGGCCGTCTCCTCCAGGGTGGGCTTCCGCTTGCCCTCGACCTTGAAGTACGCGCTGGAGGCTTCGTGCAGATCGTCGTCGAGCGAGGCGTGGCCCTTCGAGGACACCTCCGCGTGGGTGTGGACGTCGATCGCGACGAGTTCGTTCAGGTCCATCACGCCTCCGGAAGCTTCGGCGCGGGGATCCCGACGGTCTGCGGCTCGGCGCCGACCGACGTGGCCCAGGCGTCGGCCAGGGTGTCGGGGGTCCAGCCGCCGTCCGCGTACGCCGCCCTGACCTCCTGCGGGTGCGACCAGAGTGCCACCTTGTCGCCGCCGATGCCGATGGCCTGGCCGGTGACACCGCGGGCGGCGTCGGAGGCGAGGAACGGGACGAGGGCGGCGCAGTCCTCGGGGGTGCCGAAGCCCTCGCCCTTGCGGAGGAAGTCGGGCAGTGGCTCGCCGTTCCTCATGGCCTCGACGTACGGGGCGAACGCGGGGATGGTCTCGGTCATGGCGGTGGCGGCGACCGGCACGATCGCATTGACGGTGATGCCCGCGCGGCCCAGCTCCATCGACCAGGTACGGGCCATGGCGGCGATGCCCGCCTTCGCGGCGGCGTAGTTCGTCTGGCCGAAGTTCCCGCGCTGCCCGGCCGGCGAGCCGACCAGGATCAGCGAGCCGCCCTCGCCCTGCTCGCGCATGCGCACGGCGGCGGCGCGGGCGCAGGTGAAGGTGCCCTTCAGATGCGTGGTGATCACCGCGTCGAAGTCCTCGTCGGTCATCTTCCACAGCACCTTGTCGCGCAGGATGCCCGCGTTGGTGACCAGGATGTCGAGCCGTCCGAACTCCCGCACCGCACGGGCGACGAGCCGGTCGGCCGCCTCGGTGGTGCCGACCGGGACCACCTCGGCCACGGCCTTGCCGCCCGCGGCGGTGATGGACTTCACGGCCTGCTCGGCCACGGCCTCGTCGACGTCGTTGACGACCACGCAGGCGCCGACGGCCGCCAGGGCGTGTGCGTAGGCCAGGCCCAGGCCACGGCCGCTGCCGGTGACGACGGCCACCTTGCCGGTGAGATCGATGCTGGGCACGAGGGAGTCCCTTCGACGCTGAGGGTCCGGAGCGCGGCGTTGCGATGCCGAGCTGCGGCTACGAGATCGAAGCTAAGGACAATAATTGTTGACGTCAATAGTTGTTGCCGACTCATCCGTGCGGCATGCTGTGCGGAGTAGGGCGCGATGCTGTACGCAGTACGGCATGCCGTACCCGGCACGAATGAACCGCCCCGCCCGGGGCCCGGCCCAGGGAGCCCGTCATCGCAGGCCAGCAGCACGCCACCAGCCCGGCCACCGGCCCCGTCCCCATCGACGCCCAGGAGCCGTGGATGCGCGGACTGCACGCCGACACCGGCTATCTGCTGTACCGGCTGGGCCTTCGCTCGGGGCAGCTGTTCAACACCTTCCTCCAGGAGTCGGGGCTGCGGCTGCGCCACTACGCGCTGCTGCGCTTCCTGGCCACCTCCGAGGGCGCGCTCCAGCGGGAGCTGAGCTCGCGGCTCGGCTATGACCCGAGCGCGATCGTCGGACTCGTCGACGACCTGGAGAAGCTCGGTTTCGCCGAGCGCCGTCCGTCACCGGACGACCGCCGCAGCCGGATCGTCGTGCTCACGGACGACGGCCGGGCGTTCCTGCGCGACACGGACGAGGCGGGCCTGCGCGTCACGAACGACCTGCTCCAGCCGCTCGCCCCCGCCGAGCGGGACGCCCTGCACACGCTCCTGCAACGGGTCGCGGAAGCCGAACTCAACTCATGACCACGTTGTCCGCGCCCGACCGTCTGCTCGCCGTGCTCGCCGCCTTCGACCACCAGCACCCGGCGCTCTCCCTGACGGGAATCAGCCGCCGGGCCGGACTGACGCTCACCACCGCGCACCGGCTGGTCGGTGCCCTCACCGACTGGGGCGCGCTGGAGCGGGACGCGGACGGCGTCTACCACGTGGGCCTGCGCCTCTGGGAGATCGCGGCCCTCGCTCCCCGTGGCCTCGCCCTCCGCCAGATCGCGCTGCCGTACCTGGAGGACCTGTACGAGGCCACGCACGAGAACGTGCAGATGGCGGTCCGCGACGGCGCCGAGGTCGTCTACATCGAGTGGATCTCCGGACGCTCCGCGGTCGGTGTACGCATCCAGGTGGGCGCCCGCTGGCCCCTGCACGCGACGGGCGTGGGCCTCGCGCTGCTGGCCCACGGCGACTCGACGTCCCAAGAGGCCTACTGCTCAGGGCCGTTGGCCGCGTTCACCCCGCACACCCTCACCGACGGGGCCCGCCTGCGCCGCACGCTCGCCGAAGTCCGCCGCACCGGCGTGGCGGTGAGCAGCCGTCAGGTCACCGACGACGCCCTGTCGGTCGCCGCTCCAGTGCGCGGCGCGGGCGGCGCGGTGGTCGCGGCGGTCTCCGTCGTGGTCCCCGAACACGGCGCTCAGGTACCGGCGTTGATTCCGGCGGTACGGCTGGCGGCGCGGGGGATCTCGCGCGCCCTGGGGTGGCAGCCGCAGACACGACCCGAGCCGGGCACCTGAGGCTCCCTGGGGTATCACGAGGGCGAGCATTTCCCTTCTGGCCCGCCGCACGTACGCCGTTCCTTCAGGACGATTCTCAGGCCGTCTTCACGTAAATCTCAGGCGGCAGCCCCGGGTTTCAAAGAATCGCCCCAGGAACGCGGCGCAGGATGCACCAGCAGTCGTGGTGGTCATCCAGGAAAGGCGTGCCGTGGGCTTCGCGAAGAATTCGAACCGGTCCGAGCGGTGGACGGCGAACCGGTCCGAGCGGCAGGCCTGGTCGCGGCGCGGGGTGCTGGCCGCCCTCGGCGCCGTGCCGGCGGTGGGCATCCTCACGGGCTGCAGCGGCTCGGCGGACGCCTCGGAGGGAACGGACGCGAAGGCGGGCGCGAGCACGAAAGCCGAGGTCAAGACCCCGACCGTGACCGTCACCCCGGCCGACGGCACGAAGAAGGCCGGTTTCACGAGCCCGGTCGAGGTCACCGTCAGCGACGGCACGCTCGCGAGCGTCGAGGTCAGCGGAAACGACGGCTCCACCCTGGCCGGATCCTTCAATGACGCCCGTACGAAATGGACGTCCACGAAAAACCCCTACTCGGGCACCAAATACACGGTCACGGCCACACCGAAGGGCGCCGCCGCGCAGAGCGCGAGCTTCGTCACGAAGCAGCCCTCGGAAACGTTCGTGGGTTATTTCACGCCCGAGGCGAATTCGACCTCCGGTGTCGGCATGCCCGTGTCGATCAACTTCACCGAGGCCGTGAAGGATCGGGCCGCCGTGGAAAAGGCGATCACGGTGACGGCGGAGCCCGCGGTCGAGGTGGTCGGCCACTGGTTCAGCGACACTCGCCTCGACTTCCGGCCCGAGGAGTACTGGGCCGCGGGCACGAAGATCACGCTGAGCCTGCGTCTGAAGGACGTCGAGGGCACGACCGGCGTCTACGGCACCCAGTCCAAGGACGTCACCTTCCACATCGGCCGCCGTCAGATCAGCACGGTCGACCTGGCGAAGAAGACCATGACCGTCGAGCGCGACGGCTCCACCCTCGCCACCTACCCGGTGAGCGGCGGCGACGCCGACCACACCACCTGGTCCGGGATCATGGTGATCAGCGAGCGGTTCAAGCAGACCCGGATGGAGTCCTCGACCGTCGGGCTCGGCGACGAGTACGACATCTCGGACGTCCCGCACGCCCAGCGCCTGACCACCTCCGGCACCTTCATCCACGGCAACTACTGGGCCTCGACCTCGGTCTTCGGCTCCACCAACACCAGCCACGGCTGTGTCGGCCTGCACGACGCCAAGGGCGCGAACGACAGCTCCGTGCCGGGCTACAAGTTCTACGCCGGTTCGATGCTCGGCGATGTCGTCGTCGTCAAGAACTCGGGCGAGAAGACCGTCGAGGCGTCCAACGGCCTCAACGGCTGGAACCTGTCCTGGTCGGACTGGAGGGCGGGGAGCGCCCTCTAACGCGACGGCAGGCATGCGGCCCACCGCATCCCACTCTTCAATGCCTGAACTCCCGCACAGGGAAAGGAGTTTCTCGGCTTTACCTCTTGACGGTCGGAGTGACAGAGAGCACATTGGCCGCGCACCTTGCTTGAGAGCGCTCTCAGCAGCACCCGCGCACCCCCACTCCGTACCGAAGAGGCATTCATGAGTGAACCCTCCGGCACACCTGTCAGACGCGGCCCCCTGCGGCGCGTCATACTGGCCGCGGTCGGCACCCTGACCCTGGCCGTGGCCGCGGTCCTCCCCGCGAACGCGTCCGCGCCCACTCCCCCGGCCGGCTGGTCCCAGGTCTTCGTCGACGACTTCAACGGGGCGGCCGGCTCCGGCGTCAACACCTCCAACTGGCAGTACGACACCGGCACCAGTTACCCGGGCGGCGCCGCCAACTGGGGCACCGGCGAGGTCGAGACGATGACCTCCAGCACCAACAACGTGGCGCTCGACGGCAACGGCAACCTGCTGATCACCCCGCGCCGGGACGCCTCCGGCAACTGGACCTCGGGCCGTATCGAGACCACCCGCACCGACTTCCAGCCACCCGCGGGCGGCAAACTCCGCGTCGAGGCACGCCTCCAGATGCCGAACGTGACCGGCGCCGCCGCCAAGGGCTACTGGCCGGCCTTCTGGACGCTGGGCGCGCCCTACCGCGGCAACTACCAGAACTGGCCGAGCGTAGGCGAGCTGGACATCATGGAGAACGTCCAGGGCCTCAACACCGAGTGGGCCACCATGCACTGCGGCACCAACCCGGGCGGCCCGTGCAACGAGACCAGCGGCATCGGCGGCAACACCCCGTGCGCCGGCACCACGTGTCAGGCCGGCTTCCACACGTACGCCATGGAGTGGGACCGCTCGACGAGCCCCGAGGAGATCCGCTTCTACCTCGACGGCGTCAACTTCCACACGGTCAAGGCGAACCAGGTCGACGCCACCACCTGGGCGAACGCCACCAACCACGGCTACTTCGTCATCCTGAACGTGGCGATGGGCGGCGGCTTCCCCGGCGCGTTCGGCGGCGGTCCGGACAGCGGCACCGAGCCCGGCCACCCGCTGGTCGTGGACTACGTCCAGGTGCTGCAGGCCAGTGGGAGCGGTACCACGCCGCCTCCGACCGGCAACCGTGACGCCTACAGCGCCATCCAGGCCGAGTCGTACGACAGCCAGTCGGGCACCAGCACCGAGACCACCACGGACACCGGCGGCGGCCAGGACATCGGCTCGCTGGCCAGTGGCGACTGGGCGCTCTACAAGGGCGTCAACTTCGGCTCCACGGCGGCCACACAGTTCTACGGGCGGGTCGCGAGCGGTGCGGCGAGCGGGGTCAGCGGTCTGGTCGAGGTGCGCCTCGACAGCCGTACGAGCACCCCCGTCGGCAGTTTCGCGGTGGGCAACACCGGCGGCTGGCAGAGCTGGCGGACGGTCCCGGCCAACATCACCGGGGTCACCGGCACCCATGACGTCTATCTGACCTTCACCAGCGGCCAGCCGGCCGACTTCGTGAACGTCAACTGGTTCGACTTCGGCCACTGACGAGGCGGTCCCTCGACGAGCGGCACGAGGAGTGACGGGGCGGGCCCGCGGGCCCGCCCCTTTTCCTGCTTTCCTGGGCGCGGTCTCAGCGCAGCTCCGCCCGGAACACCACGGGACTCGTGCCCGTGTGCTGGTGGAAGAACTTGGAGAAGTTCGCCGAGTCGGGGAAGCCCACGGCGACACCGATGCGCCCGATGGGCATCTCCGTGTGGGCCAGCAGCCGCTTGGCCTCCAGGACCACCCGCTTGTCGATGAATCCCTTCGGGGTCTCACCGGTGGCCGCGCGCACCGCGCGGACCAGCGTGCGGCGGGAGTAGCCGAGGGCGTCGGCGTACGCGCTGACGCTGTGGTTGGTGGCGAAGTCCTTCTCGACCGCGTCCCGGAAGCGGGTGAAGGTGGTGTCGCTCTGTTCGCGGGCCGCTTCGGCGGAGCTGGCCGCGAGATGGGCGAGGCGCAGCAGGAACGCGGTGAGGGAGTGCCGCAGCACCGAGGTGTGCAGGCTGAGCGGCAGCGTGGTGGTGTCGACGTACTCGCGTTCCAGCTGGGTGAGCGAGTGCTCCAGGGCGGCCAGTTGGTCGGCGCCGGGGCGCAGCAGCGGGGGCTGGTCGTAGCGGTAGAGACCGGTCGCCTCGACGGTCGCGCGCGGCAGGAAACCAGGCTGCATGATCAGGACGGTGCCGCGGTAGCGGTCGGTGCGGGAGAAGCGGTGCACCTGACCGGGGCGGATCCACAGGATGTCGCCCGGGGACGCCTCGTACTCGGCGAAGTCGATCATGTGTCTGACCGGGCCCTCGTGAAAGAGCATCACGACGTGGAAGTCGATGCGGTGCACGCGCTCCAGCGGGGCGTCCGCGTGCCAGACGCGTCCGCTCCCCATCGCGCCGACCTGCATGCCGACGCCGGACAGGCTCAGATCGACCGGGAAGGGGAAGGTCCTGATCCCGTCCCGGGTCCCGCCTTCGCCCCCCGCACCGCCTTGGGTGGTTCTGTCTGTCATGTCCCTCTCGCGTCGGCTCGCTCCGGCACTCCGTGTCCCATTTTCACCGAAGGCTGACACACGGGCACCTTCCCCGGCAAAAGTCAGACTTTTAGGTTTGAAGGCGTTCCACCAGCGATTCCCGATCCAGTGAGGACTTCTTGAAGATGAGTACGCAGAGCCCCGACGGCTTCGAATGGACCGAGCTGGACCGCCGGGCGGTCGACACCGCCCGCATCCTGGCCGCTGACGCCGTTCAGAAGGTCGGAAACGGTCACCCGGGCACAGCGATGAGCCTGGCCCCGGCCGCGTACACGATCTTTCAGAAGGTGATGCGACACGACCCCGCCGACCCTGAGTGGACCGGCCGCGACCGGTTCGTCCTGTCCCCCGGTCACACCTCGCTGACCCTTTACACCCAGCTCTTCCTCTCCGGGTACGAACTCGGCCTCGACGACCTGAAGGCGTTCCGCACGCACGGTTCGAAGACGCCGGGGCACCCCGAGTACGGGCACACCGCGGGCGTGGAGACCACCACCGGTCCGCTGGGACAGGGTGTCGCGAACGCGGTGGGCATGGCGATGGCCGCCCGCTACGAGCGCGGTCTGTTCGACCCCGAGACGCCGGAGGGCGAGTCGCCCTTCGACCACACCATCTGGGGCATCGTCTCGGACGGCGACCTGGAGGAGGGCATCTCCGCCGAGGCCTCCTCCCTCGCGGGCCACCAGAAGCTGGGCAACCTGGTCTTCGTCTACGACGACAACCACATCTCCATCGAGGGCGACACCGCCACCGCCTTCTCCGAGGACGTGCTGAAGCGCTACGAGGCGTACGGCTGGCATGTGCAGCGCATCGAGCCCTCGGCCGACGGCGACATCGACGTCCGCGCGCTGTACACGGCGCTGACGGCGGCGCAGGCCGAGACCGGACGGCCCTCGATCATCGCGATGCGCACGATCATCGCCTGGCCCGCGCCGAACGCCCGGAACACCGAGGCCTCGCACGGCTCCGCGCTGGGCGCGGACGAGGTCGCCGCCACCAAGCGTCTCCTGGGCTTCGACCCGGAGCAGTCCTTCGAGGTCGCCGACGAGGTCCTCGCCCACGCCCGCCAGGCCCTGGACCGGGGTGCCGAGGCCCACACCGCCTGGGACAAGCGGATCGCCGAGTGGCGCACCGCGCAGCCCGAGCGGGCCAGGCTGTTCGACCGGATCGTCGCCGGTCAGCTTCCCGAGGGCTGGCAGGACAAGCTCCCCGCGTTCGAGGCGGGTACGTCCGTCGCCACCCGCGCCGCCTCCGGCAAGGTCCTGCAAGCGCTCGGCTCGGTGATCCCCGAACTCTGGGGCGGCTCCGCCGACCTGGCCGGCTCGAACAACACCACCATCGACAAGACGTCCTCCTTCCTGCCGAAGGGCAACCCGCTGCCGGAGGCCGACCCGTACGGCCGCACCGTCCACTTCGGCATCCGCGAGCACTCCATGGCCGCGGAGATGAACGGCATCGCGCTGCACGGCAACACCCGCATCTACGGCGGCACCTTCCTGGTCTTCTCCGACTACATGCGCAACGCCGTACGTCTGTCCGCGCTGATGCAGCTCCCCGTCACCTACGTGTGGACGCACGACTCGATCGGCCTGGGCGAGGACGGCCCCACCCACCAGCCGGTCGAACACCTGGCCTCGCTGCGCGCCATCCCGGGCCTGAACATCGTCCGCCCGGCCGACGCCAACGAGACCGCGATCGCCTGGGCCGAGATCCTCAAGCGGCACGCCACCCGGCCCGCCCCGCACGGCCTGGCCCTGACGCGCCAGGGCGTGCCCACCTACGAGGCCAACTCCGAGGCCGCCAAGGGTGGTTACGTGCTGCGTGACTCCTCCACCGGGACGCCCGAGCTGGTTCTGATCGCCACCGGCTCCGAGGTCCACCTCGCCGTCGAGGCGCGTGAGTTGCTGGAGGCCGAGGGGATCGGCACCCGGGTCGTGTCGATGCCGTCCGTGGAGTGGTTCGAGGAGCAGTCCCCGGAGTACCGGGCGAGCGTCCTTCCGCCGTCCGTGAAGGCCCGCGTGGCGGTCGAGGCGGGCATCGGGCTGACCTGGTACCGGTACGTCGGTGACCACGGACGCATTGTCTCGCTCGAGCACTTCGGAGCCTCCGCCGACGCCAAGACCCTGTTCGCCGAGTTCGGTTTCACCGCCGAGAACGTCGCCGCCGCCGCGCGGGAATCCCTCGCCGCCGCCCGCGGTTGATCCGATCGCACGAAGGAAGATGATCACTGTGACCGAAGCAGCCGCGACCGCGGTAACCCTGAAGCGCCTCTCCGACGAAGGCGTCTCCATCTGGCTGGACGACCTCTCCCGCAGGCGTATCGCCTCCGGCAACCTCGCCGAACTCGTTGAGACCAGGCACGTGGTGGGCGTCACCACCAACCCCTCCATCTTCCAGGCCGCCATCGGCTCCGGGGAGGGATACGAGGAGCAGCTCGGCGACCTGGCCGAGCGCGGCGTGACGGTCGACGAGGCCGTCCGGATGATGACGACGGCCGACGTCCGCGCCGCCGCCGACATCCTGCGCCCGGTCCACGACGCGACCGCCGGCCGTGACGGCCGGGTCTCCATCGAGGTCGACCCGCGCCTCGCCCACAACACCGGGGCGACCGTCGCCGAGGCCAAGCAGCTCTCCTGGCTCGTCGACCGCCCGAACGTGATGATCAAGATCCCGGCGACGAAGGCCGGCCTCCCGGCGATCACCGAGGTCATCGGCCTCGGCATCAGCGTCAACGTCACGCTGATCTTCTCCCTGGAGCGCTACCGCGAGGTGATGGACGCCTACCTGGCTGGCCTGGAGAAGGCCAAGGCGGCGGGCATCGACCTCGCCACCATCCACTCCGTCGCCTCCTTCTTCGTCTCCCGCGTCGACAGCGAGATCGACAAGCGGCTGACGAAGGTCGGGTCCGACGAGGCCCTCGCCCTCAAGGGCAGGGCGGCGCTCGCCAACGCGCGGCTCGCCTACGAGGCGTACGAAGAGGTGTTCGCCTCCGCCCGCTGGACCGCGCTCGCCCCGGCCGGTGCCAACAAGCAGCGCCCGCTGTGGGCCTCGACGGGCGTCAAGGACCCCTCGTACAAGGACACGCTGTACGTCGACGAGCTGGTCGCGCCGGGCACGGTCAACACCATGCCGGAGGCGACGCTCAACGCCACGGCCGACCACGGTGACATCCACGGCGACGCGGTGACCGGCGGCTACGCCCAGGCGCGCGCCGACCTGGCCGCCGTGGAAGGGCTCGGGATCTCCTACGACGACGTGGTCAACCAGCTGGAGGACGAGGGCGTCTCGAAGTTCGAGGCGGCCTGGGAGGATCTGCTCGACGCGGTCGCGACCTCGCTGAGCAGCAAGGGAGTTGAAGGGGAATGACGAAGCGTGAAGCGCTTCCCGACGGTACCCCGCAGGATGCGGCCACCACGCCGGAGGGATCTGGTGACACGACCGTGGAACCGGACGGTGTGAAGCCGGTCGACGTGAAGGCGGTCGGTGTGAAGGCGGAGGCCAAGAGCCTGGGCCTCGTTCCGGTGGCGGAATGGGAGAACCCGCTCCGTGACCCCCGTGACCGCCGCCTCCCCCGTATCGCGGGCCCCTCGGGCCTCGTCATCTTCGGTGTCACCGGCGACCTGTCCCGCAAGAAGCTGATGCCGGCCGTCTACGACCTCGCCAACCGCGGTCTGCTGCCCCCGGGCTTCTCGCTCGTCGGGTTCGCCCGCCGCGACTGGGAGGACGAGGACTTCGCGCAGATCGTGCACGACTCGGTGAAGGAACACGCGCGCACCCCGTTCCGCGAGGAGGTCTGGCAGCAGCTCGCCGAAGGCATGCGGTTCATCCCGGGCACCTTCGACGACGACACCGCGTTCAAGCAGCTGCGCTCCGCCATCGAGGAACTGGACGCGGCCCGGGGCACCAGCGGCAACTACGCGTTCTACCTCTCCGTGCCCCCGAAGTTCTTCCCGAAGGTCGTCAAGCAGCTCAAGAAGCACGGGCTCGCGAGCCCGCCGGAGGGTTCCTGGCGGCGCGCGGTCATCGAGAAGCCGTTCGGCCACGACCTCGAGAGCGCACGCGAGCTGAACGCGCTCGTGCACGATGTGTTCGACCCGGAGCAGGTCTTCCGCATCGACCACTACCTCGGCAAGGAGACCGTCCAGAACATCCTGGCGCTCCGCTTCGCCAACCAGATGTACGAGCCGATCTGGAACCGGTCGTACGTCGACCACGTGCAGATCACCATGGCGGAGGACATCGGCATCGGCGGCCGGGCCGGCTACTACGACGGCATCGGTTCGGCCCGTGACGTGATCCAGAACCACCTGCTCCAGCTGATGGCGCTGACCGCCATGGAGGAGCCGATCGCCTTCGACGCCGAGTCGCTGCTGACCGAGAAGCTCAAGGTCCTCAAGTCGGTGAAGCTGCCGGAGAACCTGGGCGAGCACACCGTGCGCGGCCAGTACGCGGCGGCCTGGCAGGGCGGCGAGAAGGTGCGCGGCTATCTGCAGGAGGAGGGCATCGACCCCAAGTCGACGACCGACACCTACGCGGCCGTCAAGCTGGAGGTCGACAACCGCCGCTGGGCGGGCGTCCCCTTCTACCTGCGCACCGGCAAGCGCCTCGGCCGGCGGGTGACGGAGATCGCGGTGGTCTTCCAGCGCGCCCCGCACTCACCGTTCGACTCGACCGCCACCGAGGAGCTCGGCCAGAACGCGATCGTCATCCGCGTCCAGCCCGACGAGGGCATGACGGTGCGCTTCGGATCGAAGGTCCCGGGTACGTCGATGGAGATCCGGGACGTCACGATGGACTTCGCCTACGGCGAGTCGTTCACCGAGTCCAGCCCGGAGGCGTACGAACGGCTGATTCTGGATGTCCTGCTCGGCGATGCCAATCTCTTCCCCCGTCATCAGGAGGTGGAAGAGTCCTGGAAGGTCCTCGACCCGATCGAGGAGTACTGGGAGACCCATGGCAGGCCCGCGCAGTACCCCTCGGGCAGCTGGGGTCCGAAGGAAGCCGACGAGATGCTCGCACGAGACGGACGGAGCTGGCGCAGGCCATGAAGATCGACCTGACCGACACCACGGCAAGCAAGATCAACAAGGCGCTCGTGCAGGGGCGCCGCGCCATCGGCACCCCCGCCGTGGGCATGGTCCTGACGATGGTCATCGTCACCGACGAGGAGAACGCGTACGACTCGATCAAGGCGGCCGAGGAGGCCTCGCGCGAGCACCCCTCGCGCACCCTGGTCGTCATCAAGCGACACGCCCGCACCCCGCGCGACCGCACCAACTCGCGTCTCGACGCCGAGGTCCGGGTGGGCGCCGACTCCGGTGCCGGTGAGACCGTCGTGCTGCGGACCTACGGCGAGGTGTCCGACCACGCCGACTCCGTGGTCCTGCCGCTGTTGCTGCCGGACGCGCCCGTCGTCGTCTGGTGGCCGGTGGACGCCCCCGCCGTACCCGCCAAGGACCCGCTGGGCGCCCTCGCGCAGCGCAGGATCACCGACATGTACGCCGTCGAGGCACCGCTCACGGCCCTGGAGGCCCGCGTCAACTCGTACGCGCCGGGCGACACCGACCTGGCGTGGACCCGACTGACGCCCTGGCGCTCGATGCTGGCCGCCGCGCTCGACCAGGCCCGTACGAAGGTGATCTCGGCCGCCGTCGAGAGCGAGGCCGACAACCCGAGCGCCGAGCTGCTCGCCCGCTGGCTGGGCGCTCGGCTCGACGTGCCGGTCGAGCGGGTCGTCACCGCCGGTCCGGTGGTGACCGCGGTGCGGCTCGGCACGGAGAACGGCGAGATCGTGATCGACCGGCCCGAAGGACCGCTGGCCACACTGTCGCTGCCCGGGCAGCCCTCCCGCACCCTCGCGCTGAAGGTGCGCAGCACTTCCGAGCTGATCGCCGAGGAGCTGCGCCGCCTCGACGCGGACGAGATGTACGCCGTCGCCCTGCGGGGCGAGAACGGCACCAAGGAGACCCCCCGTCATGTCTGACTCCCCCAAGCTCACGCGGCGTCCGCAGTGGGTGGCCCTGGAGGACCACCGCGCGGACGGTCTGCTCCACCCGCGGCTGCGTGAGCTGTTCGCCGCCGATCCCGCCCGCGCCGAGCGCTATGTCGTGCGGGTCGGCGATCTGCGGATCGACTACTCCAAGCACCTGATCACGGACGAGACCCTCGCCCTCCTCCAGGAACTGGCCACCGCCACGGACGTGTTCGGACTGCGGGACGCGATGTTCCGCGGCGAGAGGATCAACGTCACCGAGGACAGGGCGGTGCTGCACACCGCCCTGCGGGCCCCCCGGAACGCGGTGATCGAGGTCGACGGCGAGAACGTCGTGCCTGGCGTACACGCCGTGCTCGACAAGATGGCCGACTTCGCCGAGCGGGTCCGCGCCGGCGAGTGGACCGGTCACACCGGCAAGCGCATCAAGAACATCGTCAACATCGGTATCGGCGGCTCCGATCTCGGTCCGGCGATGGCGTACGAGGCGCTGCGGGCCTTCACCGACCGCTCGCTGACCGTGCGGTTCGTGTCGAACGTGGACGGCGCCGATCTGCACGAGGCCGTCCGCGACCTCGACCCGGCCGAGACGCTGTTCATCATCGCCTCGAAGACGTTCACCACCATCGAGACCATCACCAACGCCACCTCGGCACGGACCTGGCTGCTCGCCGCGCTGAACGGTGACGAGAAGGCGGTCGCCAAGCACTTCGTGGCGCTGTCGACGAACGCCGGGAAGGTGTCGGACTTCGGTATCGACACGGCCAACATGTTCGGGTTCTGGGACTGGGTCGGCGGACGCTACTCCTTCGACTCGGCGATCGGCCTGTCGTTGATGATCGCGATCGGCCCGGACCGGTTCCGGGAGCTGCTCGACGGGTTCAGGCTCGTCGACGAGCACTTCCGCACCGCGCCCGCCGAGGCCAACGCGCCTTTGCTGCTCGGCCTGTTGGGTGTCTGGTACGGCAACTTCTTCGACGCCCAGTCGCACGCCGTGCTGCCGTACTCGCACTACCTGTCCAAGTTCACGGCGTACCTGCAGCAGTTGGACATGGAGTCCAACGGCAAGTCGGTGGACCGCGAGGGCGACCCGGTGGAGTGGCAGACCGGTCCGGTGGTGTGGGGCACGCCCGGCACCAACGGGCAGCACGCCTACTACCAGCTCATCCACCAGGGCACGAAGCTGATCCCGGCCGACTTCATCGGCTTCGCCAACCCGGTGGACGAGCTGGAGCCCGAACTCGCCGCCCAGCACGACCTGTTGATGGCGAACTTCTTCGCGCAGACCCAGGCCCTCGCCTTCGGCAAGACGCCCGACGAGGTGCGCGCCGAGGGCGTGCCCGAGGAACTGGTCCCGCACAAGACGTTCAAGGGCAACCACCCGACGACGACGATCCTCGCGAGCGAGCTGACGCCGTCGGTTCTCGGCCAGCTCATCGCCCTCTACGAGCACAAGGTGTTCGTCCAGGGCGCGATCTGGAACATCGACTCCTTCGACCAGTGGGGCGTCGAGCTCGGCAAGGTCCTCGCCAAGCGCGTCGAACCCGCGCTCACCGAAGGCGCCGACGTACCCGGCCTCGACCCCTCCACCGCCGCCCTCGTGGCCGCGTACCGCACCCTCCGAAAGAAGTGACTGTCATGCAGCTCGGACTCATCGGCCTCGGCAAGATGGGCGGCAACATGCGCGAGCGGATCCGCCGCGCGGGCCACACGGTCGTCGGCTACGACCGCAACCCCGAGGTCACGGACGTGAGCAGCCTCACCGAACTCGTGAGCGCGCTCGAAGCCCCGCGCGTGGTGTGGGTGATGGTCCCCGCCGGCGCCGCCACGCAGTCCACCATCGACCAGCTCGGCGAGCTCCTGGAGCCCGGGGACACCGTCGTCGACGGCGGCAACTCCCGCTGGACGGACGACGAGAAGCACGCGGAGGAACTGGCCGCCAAGGGCATCGGGTTCGTCGACGCGGGCGTCTCCGGCGGCGTCTGGGGTCTCAAGAACGGCTACGCGCTGATGGTCGGCGGCGACGCCGAGAACATCGCCAAGGTGCAGCCGGTCTTCGACGCCCTCAAGCCCGAGGGCGACGCCGGCTTCGTGCACGCCGGCAAGGTCGGTGCGGGCCACTTCTCGAAGATGGTCCACAACGGCATCGAGTACGCCATGATGCAGGCCTACGCCGAGGGCTGGGAGCTCCTGGAGAAGGTCCACTCCGTCACCGACGTGCGCGAGGTCTTCCGCTCCTGGCAGGAAGGCACCGTGATCCGCTCCTGGCTGCTCGACCTCGCCGTCAACGCGCTGGACGACGACGAGCACCTGGAGAAGCTGCGCGGCTACGCGGACGACTCCGGCGAGGGCCGCTGGACCGTCGAGGCGGCCATCGACAACGCCGTCCCGCTGCCCGCCATCACCGCCTCCCTCTTCGCCCGGTTCGCCTCCCGCCAGGACGACTCCCCGCAGATGAAGATGATCGCGGCGCTGCGCAACCAGTTCGGCGGCCACGCCGTCGAGTCGGCGAAGTAACGACCATGGGCGACCTCCTGCTGGTCCGCCACGGTGAGACCGAGTGGAGCGTGTCGGGCCAGCACACCAGCTGGACCGACCTGCCCCTCACCCAGCACGGCGAGGAACAGGCCAAGTCCCTCGCCCCGCTGCTCGCCGGCCGGACCTTCGCCCTGGCCCTGACCAGCCCGCTCCACCGCGCGGTACGCACGGCGGAACTCGCGGGCCTGTACGGTGCCGAGGCCGATCCTGATCTGCACGAGTGGGACTACGGCGCGTACGAAGGCATCAGGACCGTCGAGATACATCGCACCCGGCCCGACTGGTTCCTGTGGAACGACGGCGTGCCGCCCGGCCCCGACGGCCATCCCGGCGAGTCACCGGCGGAGGTGGGAGAGCGCGCCGACCGCGTGCTGTCCCGCGTCGGACCGGCGCTCGCCGAGGGCGACGTGGTCCTCGTGGCACACGGCCACTTCCTGCGCGTGCTGACGGCCCGTCGGCTGGGGCTGTCCCCCGCGGACGGGCGGCTGTTCCAGCTCGCGACGGGCACCGTCAGCCGGCTGTCCACCGAGCACGGGCATCCTGTGATCGCAGAGTGGAACGCCACCGGAACTTCTGCGGCGGTTCGCTAGTTTCTACAGTGCTGTAGAAATCGATGAGGTCACGGCCCGCCCTCCGGAGCGGGCCGGGCCTCTCCCAACGTATGGAGCTCTCATGGCCCTGTGGGACCGCATCAAGGAGTCCGCGTCGACGATGCAGACCCAGCTCGTGGCGAAGAAGAACGATCTGAAGAGCGGTGCCTTCCGCGACGCGAGCATGGCGATGTGCGCGCTCGTCGCCGCGGCGGACGGGACGGTCGATCCCTCCGAGCGCCAGCGCGTCGCCCAACTCATCGCCACGAACGAGGTGTTGCAGAACTTCGACGCCGACGACCTGCGCCGCCGCTTCGACGACAACCTGAACAAGCTGACCGCCGACTTCGCCTTCGGCAAGGTCAGCGTCCTCCAGGAGATCGCCAAGGCGAAGAAGAAGCCGGCCGAGGCGCGCGCCGTCATCCAGATCGGCATCGTCATCGGCGGCGCCGACGGCGACTTCGACAAGACCGAGCAGGCCGTCGTGCGCGAGGCGTGCTTCACGCTCGACCTGCCGCCGCACGAGTTCGACCTGTAGTACCCCACCGGTCCCGGCCGTGCCACCTCGACGGCCGGGACACGTGAGGTGGCTCAGGCGCCGCGCGTGGCGCGCCTGCGCCACTTCACGAACTCCGCCTCCGGGTCGCCGGTGCGGGACCAGGGCATCCGGCTGGCGCGCACCCCCAGGGTCCGGAAGAGCGGGGCCGCGAGGTCCGGCAGGCCCGCGTAGCTGGCGGCGTGCGCCAGATAGTTGAGGTCGCGCACCTCCTCCGGAGCGGGCTGGCCGTCCGGGCGCGCGGCGATCCAGCGCTGCCAGGTACGCCGTACGTCGTCGACGGCTCCCTCGCTGTTCCAGTGCCCGTCGAGGTCGACGGGCACGTCCGGCCGCCCGTTCGCCTCCTCCTGGAGAAAGCGGTACTCCTCCACACGGGCGAACTGCACCAGGACCGGCAGCGCGCAGCCCGGCGGTGCGACGGCCGCCGCGTCGCGGGCGAAGTCGTACATCAGGCTGTGGGTGCCGTGCCACCGCGCCGAGTAGTAGCGCAGCACATAGAGGTGCCCCTCGACCGTGTAGGGGTCGCGGGCGTGCAACTCGTCCCACCAGCGGCCGAGTTCCTGGCGGCGTACCCCGGCGGCGTAGAGCCGGGCGACAGAGATGAGGCAGATCCAGGGGGTGGGGTCATCGGGGCAGGCCTCGGCGCCCTGCAGACAGGCCATCACCGCCCGGTCGACGCGCCGCTGCTCGACGGGTACCTGCCCGCCCACGGCGGTGGCGAGGGAGAAGGCCCTGGCCACCTCGGTCGCGGCCCGCAGTACCAGGGCGTCGGCGCTGCGCGGCTCCGCGGCGAGCCAGGACTCGACCGCCGAGTTGCCCGCGCAGGCCGGCGCGAGCAGCCGGATCCGGTGGGCGCGCACGGACCACGCGGGGCCGGTCACCCGCAGCAGATCCCGCAGACCCTGCCAGCGCCCGTTGGCGATGTCCTTGCGTGCGGTGGTGAGAGGTGCGTCCCCGTAGTCGGGGTCGAAGTCGGGGGTGAAGCGGTCTCCCGGCATGGGCTCCCTCTCAAAACGTGAAGCACTGAAACCGGCCTCGGAGCCGGAGGCCGATTGCTCCACGTCCTGGGCAGCAGACTGGGGGCGATACCGTGCTGCCGCTGTCATCGGCCGACGGTCGCTCCGCAGAGGTGTTCCGCGGGTGGTGTGATGATAGCGGTGGTCATGGGTGTTTCAATGTCAACTGGCGGGTAATATGCGCCGCCTGAGGCGTCAGCGCCCCGGTCGGCGCGGCAGGTGCTGCGCCGCCAGCCGTACGGGGGCGTTCTGCGCTCCGTAGCCCCGGTAGCCGCCGTCACGCTGGACGAGTTCGAAGAAGACACGGCCGACCGTCTCCGTGTAGCAGTGCCGGAACTCACCCTCCGCGTCACGGTCGTAGAGGATGCCGAGTTCGCGGTACGTCTCCGGCTCGCCGTCCGCGAACTCATACCGTGCGGCGAGGTCGTCGTAGTAGTTCGCGGGCATCGCCAGCAGTCGGCCGCCGGCCTCGCGGAAGCGGCGGGCCGCGGTGACCACGTCGTCCGTGGCGAGGGCGATGTGCTGGGCACGGGCGCCCTCGTCGGTGGGGGCGGGCCCGACGCCGAGGGCGATACGGACGCTGCCGTCGGCGTTGGTGACCGCGCGGCTGCGGTGCAGTCCGTACGGGTCGGCGACATCGACGCTGTCCTGTGCGCTCAGCCCGAGCACACTGCGGTGGAAGAGGGCCGCCTCGTCGAACTGGTGCCAGGGCTGGGTGAGGGCCAGGTGATCGATGCGGGCCACGCGCTGCGGAAGCCGTTCGTGCGGGACCGGCACGAAGTCGCCCGTCCACCCCGCGGGTTCGGGATGCCCGGAGCGATCCGTGACACAGAAGAAGAGTTCGGTGCCGTCGGGGGCGGCCACCGCGTCGAGCGGTGCGTCCTCGGGGGCGCGACGGCGGGGCAGGACCGGGGCGAGGAGGGATTCGGCGCGCCGGGCCGCGGCTGCCGGGTCCGGGGACTCCAGGCCGACGGCGGCGAGGGAGGTGCCGTCGCGCCGGGCGGCCGGTCCGGTGTTCACGAGGACACGGGCCTCGCCCTGCTGCCAGAGATCGACGGGCTTGCTGCGGTGCCTGGCCCTGCGGGTGAAGCCGAGGGCGCCGAGGAGCGCGGTGACGGGTTCGGCGTCGGGGGTGACGAGCTCGGCGAAGGCGACACCGGTCGGCACCACGGGCACGGGCGGCGCCGCGAGTCCCGTCGCCTCCTGGAGGACGAGGAGGGAGCGACGCGCGTCCACGGCGGTCGGCCCGGCCTCGGCCTGCCGGAAGACGTCGTTGAAGACCTCGAGGGAGAGCGGTCCCCGGTATCCGGCCCGCAGGACGTGTCCGAGGAACCCCGCGATGTCGAAGCCGCCCTGGCCCGGGAAGCAACGGTAATGGCGGCTCCACTGCAGGACGTCCATCGCCATCAGGGGGGCGTCGGCCAGTTGCAGGAAGAAGATCTTCTCGCCGGGGATGTCCTCGATGCCCTTGGGGTCGCCGCCGCGGGCGAGGATGTGGAAGCTGTCCAGGCAGGTGCCGAGGGCGGGGTGGTCCGCGGCTTCGACGATGCTCCAGGCGTGGTCGTACGTACTCACATGGCGGCCCCACGCGAGTGCCTCGTAGGCGACGCGCATCCCGAAGTCCTGAGCGAGGTCCGCGAGCCGGCGCAGCTGGTCGGCCGCGAGCGCGTCGTCGTCCACAGCGAGCGGGGAGACGCTGGAGCAGACCAGGACCGTGTCGGTGCCGAGGCGGCGCATGAGTTCGAACTTGTGCCGGGCGCGGCGCAGATTGCGGGCGAACTCCTCGTCGGGCACCGCTTCGACGTCCCGCATCGGCTGGTACAGGTCGATGCTCAGACCGAGGTCCGCGGTGCGGGCCCGGATCTCCTCGGGTGTGAGGGGGCTCGCGAGCAGATCGTTCTCGAAGATCTCCACCCCGTCGAACCCCGCTCGCCCCGCGGCCGTGAGCTTCTCGGTCAGGGACCCACTGAGTGAGACAGTGGCAATGGACGTACGCACGTCGATACTCCTTAGCTGTCGCTCCACATCGAGGCACGGTGAATGCCGCCGGCTCGGGCGGGCCCCGCACCCGCGACACAACCCGAGCCACCCGCCCCGCAAGGGGCGCGGGGAACTGCGCGACCAGCCCCCACCACCCCGCACCCGCCACACAGCCGAAACCACCCCACCCACAAGGCGCCCTCAGCCACCGACACCCGCACCTGGCACACCCGCCAGCTCAGAAATGTCCGCCAGCATCCGAACGGCATCCGGCTCCCGCCCCGTGAACAGCCGAAACGCGTCCGCCGCCTGGAACACGGCCATGCCCCCGCCGTCCAGCGTCGCGCACCCCACCGCCCGGGCCGTGCGCAGCAACTCGGTCTCCAGCGGCCGGTACACCACCTCGGCGACCCACAGACCGGGATGCAGCAGCTCGGCCGGGAACGGCAGCCCGGGATGGGCCGCCATCCCGGTGGGCGTCGCGTGCACCACCCCGTCGGCCCGGCCGAGCAGCCCGCCGAGCGCGTCCGGCGTCGCGGCCGCCGCCCGCCCGGCACCGAAGTGCCGGTTCAGCCCGGCGGCGAGATCCGCCGCCCGGTCCGCCATCGCGTCCACGACGGTGACGTGCCCCGCGCCCAGCGTCAGCACGGCGTGGGAGACGGCCGCCCCCGCCCCGCCCGCACCCAGCTGCACGACCCGCTCCAGCGGGACATCGGGCAGCCCGCGCGCGAAGGACGCCGCGAACCCGGTGACATCGGTGTTGTGCCCGACCGCGCGGCCCCCCTCGAAGACGACGGTGTTGACCGCGCCGAGGGCCGCCGCCTGCGGAGCGAGCTCGTCGAGGTGGTCGATGACCAGCTGCTTGCAGGGGTGCGTGATGTTCAGCCCGTCGAAGCCCAGGTCCCGCGCGGCCCGTACGAGATCGCCCACCGCCTCCGGCCCGACGCCGAGCACGTCGATGTCGATCAGCCGGTACAGATAGCGCAGCCCCTGCCGGTCGGCCTCCCGTTCGTGCAGCGCGGGGCTGAGCGAGGGGCCGATGCCGGAACCGATGAGGCCGACGAGATACGTGTCCATGGTCACGGCGGACCTCCTGAGCCCACTAATGTACGAACTAGTACGTTAGCTATATCAGCATCCCGAGCCCGCGGGAAGGCCCGCCCCGGAACTCGGGACCACGGCGGCAGACCCTGCTTCTACAATCGCGGGCACTGACCCCCTCGCCCGAAGGAAGCCGATGACCAGCGTCGAAGAACCTGCACGGCCCGTCGGGCGCATCCGCGACGCAGCCCGGACCAAGGCCGAGATTCTCGACGTGGCGACCCAGGAGTTCTCGCGCGCCGGCTTCGCCGGTGCCCGCGTCGACGAGATCGCCGCCCGCACCCGCACCACCAAGCGGATGATCTATTACTACTTCGGCGGCAAGGAGCAGCTGTTCACGGCCGTTCTGGAGCGCGCGTACTCCGTGATCCGGATGGCCGAACAGGAGCTGGACGTCGAGCACTTGGACCCCGTCGCGGCCATCCGCAGACTCGCCGAGCTGACCTTCGACCACCACGAGGCGCATCCGGACTTCATCCGGCTGGTCAGCATCGAGAACATCCACGAGGCGGAGCACATAGCCGCGTCCGAGGAACTCGGGAAGATCGGTTCGCCCGCGCTGGAGGTGATCCGCCGGATCCTGGAGACCGGCCGGAAGTCGGGGCTGTTCACAGCCGACGTCGACGCCGTGGACCTGCACGCGATGATCAGCTCGTTCTGCTTCTTCCGGGTCTCCAACCGGCATACCTTCGGCGCCCTCTTCGGCCGTGACCTGGTCGCCCCCGACCAGCGGGAGCACTACCGGACCATGCTCGGCGACATGGTCATCGCCTATCTGACGGCGGACCGCACGGAGGACTGAGAACGACAGGACCGTCACCCCCTCCCGTGCCCCGCTCCGGGGCCGGAGCGGGGCACGGCCGGGAAAGATCCTTCAGTACGACCTCTTGACACCCGGGAAACGTGGGCGCACCATCCGTAGCCATCCGCTACTAACTATCCAGTGGGTTAATTAGCCGGACGCGCAACGTTGAGCGGACCTCCCACCGTCAAGCAGACTCGTCGCATCCGGCACGGCCGACCCGTACACCCCCAGGGCCCCGGCACCTCACCCCTCCGTCACTCCCGTCCCCGGAGTTCCCTCGAAGGAGCACGCCGTGTCTGTCCCCGCCGTCCCGCTCGACGCGCCACCCGGCCAGCCCCGGAAGGCCGCCATGGCCGCCTGGATCGGCAGCGCCCTGGAGTACTACGACTTCTTCATCTACGGCAGCGCCGCGGCCCTGATCTTCCCGAAGGTCTTCTTCGACGAGTCGGATCCGGCCACCGCGACCCTCCTCTCGCTGGCCACGTTCGGCGTCGCGTACGCGGCCCGCCCGGTCGGCGCGCTCTTCCTCGGCCACTTCGGCGACCGGGTCGGCCGCAAGAAGATCATGGTCTTCACGCTCATCCTGATGGGCCTGTCGACGTTCCTCATCGGCTGTCTGCCCACCCGCGCCCAGGTCGGCGGCCTCGCCCCGGTCCTGCTGGTGCTCTGCCGCGTCCTCCAGGGCATCTCCGCGGCCGGTGAGCAGGCGAGCGCCAACTCCATGACGCTGGAACACGCGCCGCCTCATCGCCGGGGCTTCTTCACCAGCTTCACCCTCAGCGGCACCCAGGGCGGCCAGCTCCTGGCGACTCTGGTGTTCCTGCCGGTCGCCGCACTGCCCGAGGACCAACTGCTCTCCTGGGGCTGGCGCGTGCCGTTCTGGGCGAGCGTCGCGGTCGCCGTGGTCGGCTATGTCATCCGCCGCACCCTCCAGGAGACGCCGGCCTTCACCCAGCAGGCCGCGAGCGAGGGCGTTCCCAGACTGCCGCTCCTCGTGCTCCTCCGCGAGCACTGGGCGGACGTCCTGCGGGTCGTCGCGGGCGCCCTGATCGCCTCGGTCAGCACGATCTTCACGGTCTGGGCGCTGGCGTACGGCACGAGCGACTCCGTCGGGCTGTCGCGCACGCAGATGCTGTGGGTGGGCGCGCTCGCCAACATCGTCGCCCTCGGCGCGATCCCCGCCTGGGCCACACTGTCCGACCGCATCGGCCGCCGTCCGGTCTTCCTGATCGGCGCCGCGGGCAGCGCCGTACTGATGTTCGCCTACCTGTGGGCCATCTCGACCGGCTCGTACCCCCTCGTCCTCCTCTTCGGCATCCTCGCCTTCGGTGCCGTGTACAGCGCGGCCAACGGTGTCTGGCCGTCCTTCTACGGCGAGATGTTCTCCACCCGCGTCCGGCTCTCCGGTATGGCGATCGGCACGCAGATCGGCTTCGCCGTCGCGGGGTTCGCGGTCACCTTCGCCGCGCAGATCGCGGGCCCGGGCGGCGACGACTGGTCGTCCGTGGCACTGTTCACCGCGGCCCTGTGCGTCCCGCCGGTGCTCGCCGCACTCACCGCCCGCGAGACGCACACGGTGCCGACGGAGGAGCTGGGCGAGCGGGCGCCCCAGGACGCCGCGAAGCGCGAGGCCGTGACCGCCTGACCGTCCGGCGGGGACGCACGGTTGACAGCTGACGTTTTCGGCAAGAACATCGCCCGGAACAAGCGGAAAGAAACAGCGCGGTCACACAGAGCCACTCCGCGCACCCCGGCCGGGTTCAGGGGCGGCCGGTGTGCGCGGAGATCCCCTCACCCCTCGGCTCAGCGTCCGCGGGGAATGCCGTACGCGCGCTCCACGTGGAGCCGCAGGACGAGCCGGCCGTCACTGACCATGGCGGCCCGGTAGTCGTCCCAGTCGGGGTGCTCGCCCCGCACGGCCCGGTAGAGCCGCACCAGCTCCTCGACGGTCTCGTCGTGGGGGTCGCGGGCGACGGGAGTGAGCTCGGCGGCGCCCTCGGCGACCGTGTACGCCCAACGGTCCTCGGCCGTCACGTGGTAGGAGGCCCGCGGGTCCCGGCGCAGATTACGGGTCTTGGCGCGGTCGTCCGTGACCGAGACCCGGACGATCCGCTCGTCGGGATCGTAGGCGTGGTTCACGTTGGACAGCTGGGGCCGGCCGTCCTTCTTGAGGGTGACCAGCACTCCCCCGTCGTACTCGGAGAGCAGCTTGAGCAGTGTGTCCTGCGTCGCGTCCTGAGTCATGTATCGCTCAACCCCGGGGAACGCATGGCCATTCCCGTCACGTAGACACCGTCTATCAGAGCAGTAGACAGCGTCTACGCTGGCTGGTAGACAGTGTCTATGAGTGAAGCGGACACGGGGCTGCGGGCCCGGTTGATCGACGTGGGCGTGGACCTGGTGACCACGCAGGGCGCGCAGGTTCTGACCCTGCGGGAGATCGCCCGTCGCGCGGGCGTCTCCCACGGTGCCCCGCGCCGCTACTTCCCGACCCATCTGGAACTGCTCTCCGCCATCGCACGCCGGGGCTTCGCCGACCTGGGGGCCCGGGCGACCCAGGCGCTGGGCGACGGAGGGGCGAGTCCCCGCGCCCAGCTCACGACGCTGGGGAGGGTCTATCTCGACTTCGCCCTCGCTCAGCCCGGAATGTACGAGCTGATGTTCCGTCATGATCTCCTGGAGAGCGGTAAGTCGGGGCTCCGGGAGACCAGCCTGCCGCTGTTCGGCGTCCTGGTGGACCTCGTCGGCCGGGCACGCCCCGAGGCCGACGCCGCGCTCGTCGCGGGCGCCCTCTGGGCGAACCTGCACGGGATCGCCCAGCTGTGGGGCTGGGGCGGCCTCCAGCTCGCCACGGGAGCCACCGACTTCGTACCCCTGCTGGATGCCGCGCTGGACGCGCACCTCGGGCCGGAGGAGCGGTGAACCCCTCGGCGCGGCGCCGTCTCACACTGGCCAACAGCGTCGTCGGGGCCGTCATCGTTGCGCTGGACGGAACCGTCCTCACCGTCGCTCAGCCCACGCTGCGGCGCGATCTGGACGCGTCGTTCGCGCAGGTGCAGTGGACCAGTACGGGCTATCTCATCGCGGTGGCCAGCCTGTTGGTGTTCGCGGGGCGGCTCGGGGACCGGTACGGCCACCAACAGGTCTTCGCCGTGGGGATGGTGGGGTTCGGGGCGGCGTCGGCGGGGATCGGTCTGGCGCCCGGCATCGGCTGGGTGATCGGACTGCGGGTCGCCCAGGGGGTCTTCGGCGCACTGTCGCAACCCGCCACGCTCGGGATGCTGCGCGCGGCCTACCCGCCCGACCGGCTCGGCATGCCCATCGCGCTGCGCACCAGCGCCATCGGTCTCGCGGCCGCCGCGGGTCCTCTCCTCGGCGGGGCGCTGGTCACCCAACTGGGCTGGCGGGCCGTCTTCTTCCTGAACGTCGTCCCCGCGCTCGTCATGGCCGCCCTGGCCCTGACCGTCCGGGACGCGCCCCGGGGCAAAGGCTCGGCGGCCGGACTCGACCTGCCCGGCGCGGCGCTGCTCGCGGTGGCCCTGGTCGCCCTGGTGCGCACGCTCGTCGTGCTGCCGGAGACCGGCCGGCTCACGGAGACCGCGCTCGGGCCGGTCGTGGCGACGGTCGCGGCAGCCGCGTTCGTACGGCACGAACGGCGCGCGGCGAGCCCGCTGGTACCGCCCGGCCTGCTCGGCTCCCCCACGGTCGGCGCGGCGCTCGGCACCCTCGTGTGCGCCTCCGCGGCGCTGTTCGGCACGCTCTTCGTCAGCACCTACTACCTTCAGGACGTGCTCGGCCTCGACCCGTTCCGGAGCAGTCTGCGCGCGCTCCCGCTGGCCGTGATGATGGTGCTGGGCGCACCGGTCTCCGCCGTACTGCTGCGCCGCCACGGCCCGCGCCGCACGACCGGGACCGCGATGCTGCTGCTCCTCCTCGGCGTCCTGCTGCTGTCCAGGCTCGACCGCGCCTCGACGGACCTGGCGATCGGCGCCGGATTCCTGCTCATGGGCGCGGGGTTCGTCGCGGTGATGGTGAGCGCGACGGCCGTCGTCGTGCGCGGCGCGTCCGCCGGGTCGGCCGGGGTGGCG
Organism: Streptomyces sp. NPDC107454; assembly: GCF_055582885.1. Taxonomy (NCBI): domain Bacteria; kingdom Bacillati; phylum Actinomycetota; class Actinomycetes; order Kitasatosporales; family Streptomycetaceae; genus Streptomyces; species Streptomyces sp. NPDC107454. The sequence continues at coordinate 267,733 of NZ_JBVJPA010000003.1, forward strand.
GGCGGGCTCCAGCAGACCGCGATGAACATCGGACCGACGGTGGGGGTGGCCGTCGCGACCACGCTGGTCGGCCTGACCGGCGTCGTCGACCTGGGCCCCGCGCTGACCGTCCTCGCGGTCCTCACGGCGGTCGGCGCACTGTCGGCGCTGCGGCTCCCGGGCCGCGCCGACGCATCGGTCGCCGAGCGGCGACCCGCCGGTCACCCACCCAGCGACGCCGCTCGCGAACTCCGTACGAGACGATGAGAACGAGCGGGACGATGAGGACGAGCGAGTCCGAGAGCCGCAGTCCGGAGGAGAACCATGGGACATCTGCGACAAGAGGTCGAGCCGAGCGAGGCCGGCCTTGACCCGAAGGCGCTGGCCCGCCTGGACCAGCACTTCTCCCACCTGGTCGACGACCTCCGGCTGCCCGGCTACCTCGTGTCCGTCTCCCGGCACGGCCGGGTCGCGCACCTCACCACGTACGGCCACCGCGACCGCGAGGCCCGACTCCCCGTCGAGACCGACACCTTGTGGCGGATGTACTCGATGACGAAGCCGGTCACCTCGGTCGCCGCGCTGATGCTCCTGGAGGAGGGACGCTTCCGGCTCGACGACCCCGTCGCCCGATTCCTGCCCGCCTTCGCCGACCCCCGGGTGTACGTCAGCGGGTCGGGCTCCGGCATGAAGACCCGCCCGGCCGAGCAACCCCTCCTGATCCGGCACCTGTTGACCCACACCTCGGGTCTGACCTTCGGCTTCTACCACTCCCACCCCGTCGACGCGCTCTACCGCGACGCCGGTCTGGAGTCGTCGGTGGCGCCGGGCGCGGACCTGGCCGGGACCTGCGACGTGTACGCGGGCCTGCCCCTGCAGTTCGAGCCGGGCACCGAGTGGAACTACTCGGTCTCCACCAATGTGCTCGGCCGCCTGATCGAGGTGGTCTCGGGGCAGGAGCTCGACGCGTTCCTCGCCGAGCGGATCTTCGGGCCGCTGCGGATGACGGACGCCGGGTTCTGCGTCACCGACGAGCAGGCCGGACGGCTCGCCGAGCTGTACGGGGAGGACGCCGAGGGCCGCATCACCCCGATCGCCGGGCTCCCGCTGCACGGCCGCCCGCGCTTCCTCTCCGGCAGCGGCGGAATGGTGGCCTCCGCGTACGACTACCACCGCTTCATGGAGATGCTCCGCCGTCGAGGCGAACTCGACGGGGCCCGGCTGCTGAAGCCGGAGACCGTGGACACGATGGCCGCCAACCACCTTCCGGGCGGCGCCGACCGCCGCGCCTTCGGCAGCGCGCTGCACCGCGAGCCCGGCAACGCGGGGCTCGGCTTCGGGCTCGGGGTCTCCGTCGTGGTGGACCCCGAGATCACCCGGTCACCGTCCAGCAAGGGCGCGTTCGGCTGGAGCGGGGTCGCCAGTACGACCTTCTGGGTCGACCCGCGCCACGACCTGACCGTGCAGTTCTACACCCAGGTCCGCCCGACCTCGTCCCACTCGGTCTATCCCGAGCTCAAGCGGCTCGTGCACGAGGCGGTGCTCGGCTGAGCCCGGCTACCCCGCGCGCAGGGTGAACGGCACTCCCTCCCGGGCGAGTTCGGCCAGCCACTGCTCGGAGCGCTCCGCCGTCTCCGCGGCGCGGCCGAGGCCCGGCGGGAGCGAACCGTCCAGGATGTGGCGGACCCCGAGGGCGAGCGTGCGGGAGACACAGCGGGCCATGGCGCTCTCCTCGGCCGTGCCCACGAGGTCGAGGAGGTAGCGCCCCGACCAGGTCGCGCCGGAGCCGCCGCGCACGTCGAGGGAGACGGCGAGGACGACTCGGTCACGATCCGCGTCCGTGGTCGGATAGGTCCTCGCCAGCTCCTGGGCGAGAGCGGTGATCCGCCGGTCGTCGCCCGCCTTCAGCTCCTCGAAGACCTCGTCCCAGGCCCGCAGCCAGCCGTCGAGGCGCAGGGTGCCGCGCACGAAGGTCTCCGGCTTCCAGGCGCCTGGAAGCCCGTACTGCTCGACGAAGGGCACACTGTCGCGGTTGGGGTAGACCTCGAAGGCCTCGCCGTCGATCACGTGCGTGCGGGTTGCCTCCCAGGGGCGGTCGGCGGTGGTCTCGGTGCCGTCCTCGACATATCGGGCGGGCGAACGCAGAGCGTTGAGGACGCCCGCGGGTGCCCAGCTGAAGCGGTACTTGAAGTCGTTGGGCACGGCGGGGATGCCGCCGCAGTACGAGGTGAGGCGGTACGAGGCGGCCGACCCGGCGCCGATCTCGGCCTCGGCGCGGGCGATCAGACTGTGCGCGAAGAGGTGGTCGATGCCCGGGTCGAGCCCGCACTCGGTCAGCACCACCACTCCCGCCGCCTCGGCCGCTGGCACCTGGTCGAGGACCGCGTCCGACACATAGCTGGAGCAGGCGAAGTGGGCGCCGCGCTCGACGCAGACGGCGAGCAGCGGGGCGTGTTCGGGCGCGGGCAGCATGGAGACGACGACGTCTCCGGGGGCGAGCTCGGCGGCGAGCGCCTCCTGTGTGTACGCACGGGGCTCGGCCCGCCCGGTCAGGCCCAGCGCCTGAAGGCTGCGCGCGGCACGCTCCTCGGTGCGGTGCCACAGGCGTACGCGGTCGGCGGCGTCGCAGGTGGCGGCGAGACCGCTGCCGGTGGACAGGCCCGCGCCGATCCAGTGGACGGTGCCGCTCGCGGCCGTCACCTCAGACATCACGCGACTCCCCTTCCTCTGCTTTCTCGACGTGCTCGGCTTCCTCGGCTTCGAGGGTGCGGCACGCCTCGTGGAAGCGGTCCAGGCAACGCCCCCACGGGCCGCCGGCCCCGAAATCCAGCAGCTGGGGCAGCAGCGCCGCCGAGAAGTCGACGCTCGCCTCCAGCGGCAGCAGCGACGGCAGATTGTCGATGGCGATCAGGTCGAGAGCGGGCCGCTCGCGGATGCGGCGGGCGGGGTGCGTCCAGTCCGTCGTGGTGTCGTAGACCGGCAGCACGTTCAGGGGAGAGCCGACGTCGCAGGTGACGTCGCACAGGGTGCGCAGCCGGCGGCCGGGCTCGTCGAGGTCCTTGTCCGTGAGGAAGGGCGGGATCGGCCGGGTGGTGAGCACGGTGTTGACCATCAACTCGTGTGCCAGCAAAGCCGGTCGGTCCAGCTCACGGGTCTCGGCGAGGTCCCAGCAGGTGGGCTCGACCCCGGCCACGCCCAGCGCCACGCGGGCACCCCGGCCGCTGCGGCCGAGCGCGCCGATGACAAGGGCCCGCAACTCCCCCTGCTCAGAGGCGAGTTCGGTGTCGAGCTCCTCCTTCGAGGTGGGCCGCAACGGGGCCTTGAGGCTGCCCCGGTGGTGCAGCACCGCCAGGGCGGCGCCCAGGTACCCGGCCCAGTAGCCGAACGCGGCGAGCCTGCGCCCGTCGTCGTGCACCAGGTACTCGATGTCCAGCAGGGCCCCGCCCCCGGCGAGGAACCTGCGGAGCAGCGCCGCCGCCCCCGGCTGCCGCTTGTAGGCGTGCCCGAAGAAGACATGGCGGTGGGTCAGTTCGGGTGGCCCGTCCGGGAGTTCCTTCAGTCCCACGACGACCGTGTCCGGCGGCGCCGACACCCAGGAGCCTGCCGTCGCGACCCGGCAGCCGGCGTCCTCGTACGCCTCGATGGGAAAGACCCGCTGCGGCGACTCCTCGACCGTGAGCGTCACGCCGCTCTCGATGAGCCGTCGGGCGTCCGAGGGCACGATCGGGGTACGCCGTTCGGTCGTACGGGTCTCGTGGCGCAGCCACAAGTGGAGCTCGGTCATACGAGGTTGACCTCCGGACGCGGGGCGTCGGCGGTGAAGCGCTCGACGCTCAGGGGGCTGATGTCGACGAAGGGTACGCGGCCCAGGTACAGATCACGGATCACCTCGCCGACCGCCGGTCCCTGGAGGAAGCCGTGGCCCGAGAAGCCCGTCGCGTACAAGAAGCGCGCGCACGAACGCGCCTCGCCGATCAGGGCGTTGTGGTCCGGCGTGATCTCGTACAGGCCCGCCCAGCCGCCTGTCCGGCGCAGGTCGAGCAGGGCCGGGGCGCGGCGCTCCATCGCCTCGGACAGGCGGGGGATCCAGCGGTCGTGGGTGCTGGTGGCGAAGCCGGGGATCTCGTCGGGGTCGGACATGCCGAGGAGGAGGCCGGGGCCCTCGGTGTGGAAGTAGAGGCTGGTGGTGAAGTCGATGGTCATGGGGAGGTCGGGCGGCAGGCCCGGGACGGCTTCGGTGACGGCGATCTGGCGGCGCAGCGGTTCCACCGGCAGGTCCACGCCCACCATCGCGCCGACCGACCGCGACCAGGCACCGGCCGCGCAGACGACCGTGTCGGTGGCGATCCGCCCCTGGCTGGTGACGACCGCGGTGATCTCGTCGCCGCGGGTCTCGATGCCGGTGACCTCGCGGTGCCGCAGCACGGTCGCGCCGTACCGGCGGGCCCCGGCCGCGTAGCCCTGCACGACGGACTCGGGCGTGCAGTGCCCGTCGTCCGGGGAGAACGCCGCCGCGAGCAACCCGTCGGTGGTGATCAGCGGGGACAGCCGCTGGGCCTCGGCCGGGTCGATCAGACGGCTGGGCACCCCGAGCGCGTTCTGCCGCCGTACGCCGTCCTCGAAGGCGGCGACCTCCTCGGGCGTGGAGAGCAGGAACAGATAGCCGACCCGGCGCAGCCCGATGTCCTGGCCCGGTTCCTCACCGAAACGGGCGAACGCCTCCAGACTCCGGGCACCCAGCTGGATGTTCAGCTCGTCGGAGAACTGCGCCCGGACCCCGCCCGCGGCCCGCGAGGTGGACCCGGAGGCGAGTTCGTCGCGCTCGACGAGCACCACGTCCGGTACACCGGCCCGGGCCAGGTGGTAGGCGATGCTGGTGCCCATCACCCCGCCGCCGATGACGACGACCCGCGCGCTCACGGTCATCGGCGTGCCTCCCGGGCACGAGCGGCCGCGATCACGGCCCAGGCAGCGGCGGCGTCCTGGATGCCGAGCCCGACGCTGTTGTAGAAGACGATGTCGTCGGGGTGGGTGCGGGCCGGGTGGCTGCCGGTGAGGACACCGCCGAGCGGGATCAGGTCGGCGCGGGTGAGTACTCCCTCCCGCAGCGCGTCCACGATCGGTCCCGCGTGCTCCGCCGCCGTCTCCGGGTCGTCGACCACGACCGCCGCGGCCCGCCGTACGACCTCCGTGTCGACCTCGCTGCGGGTGGGCTCGAAGGAGCCGACGCTGACGACCGCGCACCCGGGCGTCAGCCACTCGCCCCGTACGACGGGTGTGCTGCTGAGCGTGCAGGCGGCGACCATGGGCCGGCCCGCGACGGCTTCCTCCGCCGTGTCGACGGCCTTGGTCGCGACGCCGAGTTCCGTCGCGAGGCGCCGCGCCGCCCGCGCCCGTCGGGCCGGGTCCGGGCTCCACACCCGCACGGACCTGAGGTCCCGCACCCGGGCGACGGCCCGCGCGTGGGCGAGGGCCTGGGTGCCGGAGCCGAGAAGGCCCAGCTCCGCGCTGTCGGCGGTGGCCAGCACGTCGAGGGCGACGGCGCTCGCCGCGGCGGTGCGCAGGGTCGTGACCGCCGTGCCGTCCATGACGGCGGCGAGTTGCCCGGTCACCGGATCGAGCGCGTTGATCACGGCGTGCACCGTCGGCAGCCCGGCCGCCGTGTTGGCCGGGTTGACACTGCCGAACTTGGCGACGGCCCCGGTGTCGGCGGACAGCCGGGCGAGGTAGGCGAAGACGACGCTGTCGTCGAATCGGCTGGGGTGCATGATCTTGCCGGGGAGCTCGGCGGTGCCGTCACCGAGCGCGGTGAACGCCGCGCGCTGCGAGGCGATCGCCGCATCGGTGTCCAACAGCTCCGTCACCCGGTCCCGGGAGAGGTACAGGACGTCGTCGGTCATTCCTTGTACCTTTCCCCGCGCGCACCTCTCTCACCACAGCCGACGCCTCCGGGTGACGCCCTCGGGCGCCCGCGCTCAGGAGGAGTGGGAGACCACCACGTCCAGGTGCGGCAGGAAGTGGTCGAGGCGCTCCCGCTTGGTGCGCAGATAGGTGATGTTCTGCGGGCACGGCGGTATGAGCAGCGGGACCTGCTCGGCGACCTTGATGCCGTTGCGCTGGAGCGACTCCCGCTTGCGCGGGTTGTTCGAGAGCAGGCGTACGGAGCGGACGCCGAGGTCGTGCAGGATGTCCGCCGCGACGCGGTAGTCACGGGCGTCGACCGGGAGGCCGAGGGCGACGTTCGCCTCGACGGTGTCGAGGCCCTCCGACTGGAGCTTCATCGCCTGCAGCTTCGCGAGCAGGCCGATGCCGCGGCCCTCGTGGCCGCGGAGGTAGACCAGGACGCCACGGCCCTCCGCGACGATGGCGCGCAGCGCGGCGGCGAGCTGGTCACCGCACTCGCAGTGGGTGGAGCCGAAGGCGTCCCCGGTGAGGCACTCCGAATGAAGCCGGGTGAGGACGCCTTCCTTCGTGGCGCCTTCCCCGCTCTTGCCGAGGTCGCCGACCTCGCCGTAAACCAGGGCCACTTGCTCCTCTCCGCGATCGTGATCCAGGAAGCCGACCGCCTGGAAGTCGCCGTACACGGTGGGCAAAGGGGCATTCACGACTCGTTCGACACCTGTGAGGCGTGCGGTCCCGGCGAGTACTCCAAGGTTATCTGTCATGATCTGGTTCCTAAGCAGAGTCGAAAGCAGCGTCGAAAGGCCGTGAAACATGAGTGGTTCGGGAACGCGCTCGGCGGTATCCGGTCTGTTGCCGGCGGACACCACGGAGGATGTACGGGAGCGGGGGGCCGGTGTCGCCCGTGAGGTCGCCGTGCTTCCCGTCGGGAGTTTCGAACAGCACGGTGCCTACCTTCCGTTGGCGACGGACACCCTGGTCGCGTGCGCTGTCGCGGAACGGATCGCCGCCGCTCATCCGGTCCATCTCCTTCCTCCGGTGACGATCTCCTGCTCGCACGAGCACGCGGCCTGGCCGGGTACCGTCAGCATGTCCGCCGTCACGCTGCACGCGGTGGTGCGGGACATAGCCGCATCGCTGCGCCATTCCGGCGTCGACACCCTGGTGCTGGTGAACGGGCACGGCGGGAATTACGTGCTCGGCAATGTCGTTCAGGAATCCGTCGGCACCGGTACGCGTATGGCACTTTTCCCGGCCATGGAGGACTGGGAAGCCGCACTGGAACGAGCAGGTGTGGAGACCTCGTTGCTCACCGATATGCACGCCGGTGAAATCGAGACCTCCATTCTTCTGCACACGCATCCTGAATTGGTCCGGCCCGGTTACGAGACCTCCGACTTCGTCGCGGACGACCGGCGTCATCTGCTCACCCTCGGAATGGCCGGCTATACCGAGTCCGGTGTCATCGGCCGTCCCTCGAAGGCGTCCGCCGAGAAGGGGAAGGAGCTCCTGGCGGGGCTGACCGAGGCCTTCGGGGCGTACTTCTCCTTGGTGACGGCGAAGACGCTGCCCACTGCCTCCGACGCGGCCCCGGCCAAGGGGACTTCCGGGGCGTGAACTTCGGCGGTCTCTGACGCTCGGCATTGATCGTGCCCTCCTGCGTTCTGCTGCCGGGGGCGCCGCAGCGCCGCGAACCACCGGACGACCAGGACCACGACGCCGGGCAGGGCGGCGGCGAAGCTGAGCACTCCGTAGATCACCGCGACGCTCAGGCCCATGCCGGCGCCCAGCCCGGCGGCGCCGAAGGCCCAGGCCATGACGCCTTCCCTGGGGCCCCAGCCGCCGATGTTCAGCGGCAGGCCCATGGCGAGCAGGGCCAGCAGGGCGAGCGGCAGCAGTACGGCGGCGGAGGCGTGGGATCCGGCGACGCGGGCGGCGAGCAGGAACATCGCGAGATGTCCCGCCAGCACCACGACCGAGGAGATGAGCACGCCCGGCCAGTTGCCGCGGGCGAGCAGCGCGCCGCGCGCCTCGGTGAGCGCGGCGCGGACGGCGCCGTAGCGCCGGGACGGACCGGACTGGGCTCTGCCCCTGCGGACCGCGGCCGCCGCGACGGCTCCGCCCACCGAGACGATCGCCAGGATCAGGGCGAGTTGGCGGGCGTCCGCGAGGACCGGTGACGGGAAGGTGAGCAGGACCACCGCGCCGACGGCCACCAGGACCACCTGGCCCGCGGTCCGTTCGAGGACCACGGCGCGTACGCCGCGGCCGACGTCCCCGGTGCTCTGGCCGTGTCGTACGGCGCGGTGCACATCGCCGAGGACACCGCCGGGCAGCGCCGCGTTCAGGAACAGCGCGCGGTAGTAGTCCGCGACGGCGCCGCCCAGCGGCAGCCGGATCCGCAGTCCGCGGGCCACCAGGCACCAGCGCCAGGCGCTGAACACGGTGGTCAGCAGACCGAGCCCGAGCCCCGCCAGCAGGGTCGGGCCGTCGACCCGCCGCAGCCCGTCCAGGAAGACACCGGTACCGAGCCGCCAGAGCAGCACCCCGAGGATGAGGACGCCGGCGACGGAACCGATGTGCGTGCGCAGGGAGCCCCCCTTGCGGCGGGCGGGGGCCGGGTCGGCTTCCTGCCGGGCCGGGGCCGGGGCGCCGGCGGTCGGTGCCGTGTCCGCCGGGCTCATGTCGCCGCGTACCGAAACCAGGTCCGCGCCGGCGTGGACCCGGACAGCGGTCGCCGTACCGCGCGGGCGGGACGTGTCCGCGTCCGCGCCGACCGCCTCCGCCGTCCCCGCCCCGGCGCTCACGCCGCACCCCCGGTGGGCCGCGGCAGCGCCAGTACGTCGCTGTGGTGGACCCATACGCGCAGTTCACCCGCGGCGCAGGCGGCGAGCCGGGACTGCAGATACGACTCTGCACGGGCGGCCAGCGCGGGCCGCTCCTCGACGGCCGCGCCGACCCAGCCGCGCAGCCACTCCGCCGTGAGGTCGGCCTCGTCGGCGCCGAGCCGCCAGGGGCTCGGGTGCACCCGTACCGTCGCGCCGTGCCGGTCGAAGGCCTCGCAGGCCGCTGTGATCGCGTCGGGCCCGAGCAGTTCCCCGCGCCGCTGGTGGGCGTTGAACGCCTCGGCGAACTCGGCGTCCAGCGGATCGGCCGGGGTGAACTCGACGCGCCCGACGACGGAGAGCGTGAGCAGGGCGGGCACCCCGGCGCCCGCGCAGGCCACCGCGAGCCGGTCGATCTCCTCGCGGGTCAGCACGTCGAGCAGGGCGGACGCCGTCACCAGTGACGCCCCGGTCAGCGCGTCCGCGGTCAGCCGGCCGATGTCACCACGCTGGGTGGTGACCGTGACCCGGCTGCCGTCGGCGGCCGCCTGAGGTGCGCCCACGGTCGCGAAATGCAGCAGATAGGGGTCCCGGTCGTGCAGGATCCAGTGCTGGGCGCCGTCGAGCCGGGGGGCGAGCCAGCGGCCCATGGAGCCGGTGCCGCAGCCGAGGTCGTGGATCACCAGGTCGCCGCCGCGGCCCGGCCGGTTCGCCAGCCGGATGCGCAGCGGGTCGAGCAGTTCGGGCGCCCGTGCGGCGGCGTCCGCCGGCTCCCGCAGCTGGAGCCACTGGGGGGCGTAGCGGGGCACGTCGTCGTCGGGCGCGCTCGCGCGCTGCCCCGGAACCCCGGACACACCACCCTGCACGCCCACCTCCGACACGCCCTGTTCCGGAACTCCCGACGGAGTCGCAGTCCTACTCATGCCGCCCTCCGAGGCTGCTGCGGAAGACGTCCCAGCACACCGGCCAGGCTGCGGGCGGTGGTCGCCCAGCCGTCCAGTGCGGCCCGGCGACTGCGCGCGGCGGCCTTCAGCCGGCGGCGCACATCGGCCTCGCCGAACCAGCCGCGCAGCTCCGCGGCGAGCGCCGCCGGGTTCTCCGGGGGTACGAGGATGCCGGGGACCCCGCCGTCGGGCGCGCGCCCGACCGCCTCGGGGAGACCGCCCACGTCGGTCGCCAGCACCGGGATCCCGCGCGCGAGCGCCTCGGTGACGGCCATGCCGTACGTCTCGGCGTAGGAGGTGAGGACCATGAGGTCGGCCGCCGCGTAGCTCGCGTCGAGTTCCGCGCCCGCCTGCGGTCCCGCGAGGTGCAGCCGGTCGGCGAGCCCGTACTTCTCGATCAGGCCGTGCAGCTGGGCGACGTACGTCGGGTCCTGGGTGAGTCCGCCGACGCAGACGCAGCTCCAGGGCAGGTCGGTGACGGTGGCGAGGGCCTCGATCAGCCGGTGCTGACCCTTGCGCGGGGTGACCGCGGCGACGCACAGCAGCCGGGAGACGCCGTCGGTGCCGGAGGCGAGGGGCGCGATGTCGGCGCCCGGGGCGGCGACATGGACCCGTTCCGGGGCGAGCCCGTGGTGGGCGACCAGCCGACGGACGGCCCAGTCGCTGGTGGCGACGACGGCGGACACGGCCCGCAGCGTCGCCCGTTCCTTCGCGTCCAGCTCGGCGGCCACGGCGGGCGCGAGCCCGGTCTCGTCGCCGAGCGGCAGGTGCACCAGGACGGCGAGACGCAGCCGTTCGGCCTCGGGGACGATGATCTCGGGGACGCCGCAGGCGACGAGCCCGTCGAGAAGGACGACCGAGTCGTCCGGGAACTCACCGAGCGTGCGGGCCAGCTCCGTGCGGGCGGAGGCCGACGGCCGGGGCCAGCTGCCCGCGACGGCGTGCTTGTGGACCTGCCAGCCGAAGCCGGGCAGGTCGAGGCAGAGCCGCCGGTCGTAGGCGTTGCCGCCGCTGGGCGCGGACGCGTCGTCGACACCGCCCGGCATCACGAAGTGCACGGAGCGCAGGGACATGGGGATGATCTCGGCGTTCTTGAGAGCCGTGTGCTGCACGGGCACGTAGTTCAGGGAAGCCTGGTCGCCGTTCACGGCCGCCGGGCCGGTCTTCACAGACGCCTGGTCCATGGTCGTGTCGGTCACAGCGCACGCTCGTAACTCGCCCAGGCGATGTGCGACTCGTGCAGGGTGACCGTGATGCCCGCGAGGCCTTGGGCGCCCTCGCCGAGGGCCCCGGCGTGCACGCGCTCGGCGAGGCGGTCGGCGATGACCTTGGCCAGGAACTCCGTCGAGGTGTTGGTGTTCTTGAAGTCCGGTTCGTTGTCGAGGTTGCGGTAGTTCAGCGCGCTCACGACGGCGCCGAGTTCCTGCGTGGCCAGACCGATGTCGACGACGATGTTGTCGTCGTCCAGCTCGGCCCGGCGAAACGTGGCGTCCACCAGGAACGTCGCCCCGTGCAGGCGCTGCGCGGGCCCGAAGACCTCGCCACGGAAGCTGTGGGCGATCATCAGGTGATCGCGGACGGTGATGCTGAACAACGGACGACCCTCCAGGTGCGGCACGTCTGATCCCCTGCCGGGACCATGCCGTGTAGTACGGCTGCCCCGCTCTCCTTGTTCAGCTTCCTGTTCCCCTTTCTTTGCAGTTTTTGGAGGTCAGGCAGGTTGTTCAGTGCTCAAACGCCTTCGTAGACGACGCGATGGCACAGGCCGGGTATCGATCCGGAGGCCAACTTCGGCATCACGTCGGGCAGTTCGTCGAAGCCGCACTCACCGGTGACCAGCGCGTCGAAGGCAGGCTCGGCGAGCAGTTCCAGGGCGAGTGCCAGCCGATCGGCGTACGTCCGACTGGCGCGCCGCGCCGGTGAAACGGAACCCACCTGGCTGCTGCGCACGACCAGGCGCCGTGAGTGGAAGGCCTCGCCCAGCGGCAGGCTGACCCGCCGGTCGCCGTACCAGCTCATCTCCAGGACGGTGCCCTCCTGGGCGAGCAGCTCCAACGACCGGGTGAGCCCGGCCTCGGTGGCGCTGGCGTGCACGACGAGGTCGCACTCGCCGGCGGCGTCCGCGGGGAGCGCGAAATCGACGCCCAGCGCGCGGGCGATGACGGCGCGCGCGGGGTCGGCGTCGACGAGCTGGACGCGTACGCCCGGGAAGCGGGCGAGGAGCGCGGCGATGGAGCAGCCGACCATGCCGCCGCCCACCACGGCGATCCGGTCGCCGACCAGTGGTGCCGCGTCCCACAGGGCGTTCACCGCGGTCTCCACGGTCCCGGCGAGCACGGCGCGCGGGGCGGGGACGGAGTCCGGTACGACGGTCACCGCGCTCAGCGGCACGACGTAGCGCGTCTGGTGCGGATACAGGCAGAAGACGGTCCGGCCCCGCAGACCCGCCGGGCCCTCTTCCACCTGGCCGACGCTCAAATAGCCGTACTTCACCGGTGCGGGGAAATCCCCCTCCTGGAACGGTGCACGCATCGAAGCATGCTGACTTTCCGGAACGCCGCCGCGGAAGACGAGAGTCTCGGTTCCCCGGCTCACTCCCGAGTAGAGCGTGCGCACCAGCACCTCCCCCTCGGCGGGGGCCGGCAGGGCGATCTCGCGTATCTCGGCGTGGCCGGGCGAGCTCAGCCAGAAGGCACGAGCTGTGAGTTCCATGAGCGTCCCCCTGAACGGTTCAGCAGATCTTCACGTACGGAGCGGTGACAAGCCGCGCACTGTACGCGGCGTTGATCGACTCTGTCATACGGCCGGAGGATGTGCGGTGGCCCTGAACAACACGTACGACGCGAGGCTCTTGGCGCAGGAGACCACGGTGGGAGCGGGTCTGCAGCTCCTGGTGCTGGCACTGCTGGGCACGGCGATCGGGATGGGGCCCGCGGGCTGGCTGACCGGTCTGGCCTTCGCGCTCGCCACCTGGGCGGTTCTGACCCGTGCCCTGCGTCGCTCCCGGCCCCGTTCCTTCGGACCGGCCAATCGGGTGACGCTCGGCCGGGCCATCCTGGTCGGCGGGGTCACCGCCCTGGTCGCGGACTCCTTCGAGAGCTCGCCCCCGGTCAGTCTGCTCGTCGGTCTCACGGCGGTCGCCCTGATCCTCGACGGGGTGGACGGCAAGGTCGCCCGTCGCACCGGCACCTCGACCGCGCTCGGCGCCCGCTTCGACATGGAGGTGGACGCGTTCCTCATCCTGGTGCTGAGCGTGTACGTCTCGATGTCGCTCGGCCCGTGGGTGCTGCTGATCGGCACCATGCGGTACGCGTTCGTGGCGGCGGCCCGGGTGCTGCCCTGGCTGAACGCGGCCCTGCCGCACAGCATGGCGCGCAAGACCGTGGCGGCCCTTCAGGGGATCGTGCTGCTGGTCGCGGGCGCAGGCATCATGCCCGTGGAGGGCAACGCCGCCGCGGTGCTCCTCGCGCTCGCCTCGCTCATCTGGTCGTTCGGCCGTGACATCACCTGGCTGTACCGCCACCGCCACCCGGTCGAGGAGCGGGAGCAGGCACAGGCGCGGGAGACGGAGCGAGTGCAGGAGCAGGAAGGGGTGCAGGAGCAGGAGCGGGAGCGGGAGCGGGAGCAGCTGGTGCGGGACGGCGTCCGCGAGCTCGTCGAAGCGTGAGGCCGCGGCGGTCGGCGGACCGTCACCGAGGGCGGAACCAGTCGATAACGATTCGGCAACCGCACGCTCTACCGCGTCGTAGGGTTCGGACATGTGAAAGACCGACTCGTCATCAAGGGCGCCCGCCAGCACAACCTGCGTGACATCTCCGTGGAGTTGCCCAGGAATGCGCTCATCGTTTTCACCGGAGTATCGGGCTCGGGTAAATCCAGCCTGGCTTTCGACACGATTTTCGCCGAGGGCCGGCGGCGTTACGTCGAATCGCTTTCCGTCTACGCCCGGCAGTTTCTCGGCCAGTTGGACAAGCCCGATGTCGATGTGATCGAGGGCCTGTCGCCGGCCATCGCGATCGACCAGAAGACGACCGGTCGCAACCCGCGCTCCACGGTCGGCACCCTCACCGAGGTCTACGACCACCTGCGTCTGCTGTACGCCCGCGTCGGACGCCCGCACTGCCCCGAGTGCGGGGAGCCGGTCGAGCGGCAGACGCCCCAGCAGATCGTGGACCGGCTGCTCGCGAAGGGCGACGGGGTACGCGTCCAGGTGCTGGCTCCGGTGGTCCGGGACCGCAAGGGCGAGCATGCGGACGTGTTCAGGCAGTTGCGGGCCGACGGGTTCAGCCGGGTACGGGTCGACGGGAAGGTCCATCCGCTCACCGGGCCGCCGCCGCTGGACAGGCGCAGGAAGCACTCGATCGACGTGGTCGTGGACCGGCTCGCGGTGAAGGCGCGTGCGCGACAGCGACTGACCGAGTCCGTCGAGACCGCGCTCGGGCTCGCCGGAGGCGTCGTCTGCGTCGACTTCGTGGATCTGGACGCCTCCGACCCGCAACGTGAGGTGCGGTTCTCGGAGCGGATGGCCTGCCCGCGGGCGCACGACATCGCCCTCGAGGCGCTGGAACCGCGGCTGTTCTCCTTCAACGCGCCGTGGGGTGCCTGCCCCGAGTGCACCGGCCTGGGCTCACGGATGGAGGTCGACCCCGAACTCGTCGTACCGGACGAGGAGAAGTCGCTGTCCGAGGGCGCCGTCGCGCCGTGGACGAACACCAGCGGCGCCGAGTACTTCACCCGGCTGCTCGAAGCGGTGGCCGCGGCGGCCGGGTTCAGCACCACCGCCCCCTGGCGCCAACTGCCCGCCGCCGCGAAGAAGGTGGTACTGCACGGGTTCCGGGAGCAGGTCCACATCACCTATCGGAACCGGTTCGGGCGCGAGCGTTCCCACCTGACCCGGTTCGAGGGCGTCCTCCCCCATGTCGCCCGCCGCTACGCGCAGGAGGACGCCTCCCGGGAGCGGTTCGCGGGCTATATGCGCGAGGTGCCCTGCCCGGCCTGCGGCGGCGCCCGGCTGAAACCGGCCGTGCTCGCCGTCACCGTGGCCGGACGCACCATCGCCGAGCTGACGGCACTGCCCATCGGTCAACTCGCCCGATGTGTGGAGAGCCTGGAGCTGGAGGGCTGGGAGCGGCGAGTCGCCGACGCCGTCGTCGCGGAGACCGGTGAGCGATTGCGGTTCCTTCTCGACGTCGGCCTGGACTATCTGTCGCTGGACCGGCCCGCCGCCAGTCTGTCCGGCGGCGAGGCGCAGCGGATCCGGCTGGCCACCCAGATCGGCGCCGGTCTGGTCGGTGTGCTGTACGTGCTGGACGAACCGAGCATCGGGCTGCACCAGCGCGACAACCGACGGCTCATCGAGACACTGCTGCGGCTGCGGGACCGCGGCAACACCGTGATCGTCGTCGAGCACGACGAGGAGACCGTGAAGGCCGCCGACTGGGTGGTGGACATCGGGCCGGGCGCGGGCGCGCACGGCGGACACGTGGTGCACTCGGGTACCGCGCGTGAACTCCTCGACCATCCGGCCTCCCTCACCGGCGCCTATCTGTCCGGCCGACGGCGGATACCGCTGCCCGCGGCACGCAGGCCCCGCACGGAGGGGCGCGCGATCACGGTGCACGACGCCGGCGCGCACAACCTGCGCGAGGTGTCGGTCTCCTTCCCGCTCGGGCAGTTCGTCGCCGTCACGGGTGTGTCCGGCTCGGGCAAGTCGACTCTGGTCAACGACATCCTCTACACGGCACTGGCCAAACGCCTGTACCACGCCCACAAGGTGCCCGGCCGCCATCGTGCGATCACCGGCGTGGAGGAGATCGACAAGGTGGTCCAGGTCGACCAGTCCCCGATCGGCCGCAGCCCCCGGTCGAACCCGGCGACGTACACAGGAGTCTTCGACCGGTTGCGGCAGTTGTTCGCACAGACCCCGGAGGCGAAGGTGCACGGCTACCAGCCGGGCCGGTTCTCCTTCAACCTCAAGGGCGGCCGCTGTGAGCACTGCTACGGCGACGGCACCCTCAGGGTCGAGATGAACTTCCTTCCTGACGTCTACGTGCCGTGTGAGGTGTGTCACGGAGCGCAGTACAACCGGGAGACCCTGGACGTACACTTCAAAGGCAGGTCCATAGCCGACGTACTGGGCATGACGATCGAGGACGGCCTGGATTTCTTCGCGGAACACGCGATCATCTCCCGGCACCTCAGGACGCTCCATGACGTGGGTCTGGGCCATGTGAAACTCGGCCAGCCCGCCACGACGCTCTCCGGCGGCGAGGCACAGCGCGTCAAGCTCGCCGCCGAACTGCAGAAACGCACCAAGGGAAGAACGCTCTACGTCCTCGACGAGCCGACCACCGGCCTGCATGCCGACGACGTCCGCCAACTGCTGGCCGTGCTCCACCGACTCGTCGACCAAGGCAACACGGTCGTCGTCATCGAGCACGACCTCGACGTGATCAAGACCGCCGACTGGATCATCGACATGGGTCCCGAAGGCGGCCACCGCGGCGGCACAGTGATCGCCGAGGGCACCCCCGAACAGGTGGCGGCCCAGCCTCGGTCCCACACCGGGCAGTTCCTCCGACCGCTTCTGGAGAGGAGTTGAGCGCCATGGAAACGGACACTCAGGCATGGGAACTGGAGTCGCCCCATCCCACCGCGTATGCGGACGAGGAAGACGACGCGCCCAGCCCCCGGCTCACCTCCGGCGGCGCCACGATCGATCAGGTGCGCGACTACCTCAAGCAGATCGCCCGGGTCTCCCTCCTCGACGCCGAGAAGGAGGTGGAGCTGGCGAAGCGGATCGAGGCGGGTCTGTTCGCCGAGCGAAGGCTGACGGAGGAGCCGCACCTCAGCCCGGAATTCCAACGCGAACTGGAGATTCTCGCCGCGGACGGACATGTGGCGAAGTCCCATCTCGTCGAGGCGAACCTGCGTCTGGTCGTCTCCATCGCCAAGCGGTACAGCAGACGGGGAATGCTGTTCCTGGATCTCATCCAGGAGGGAAACACGGGACTGATCCGCGCGGTGGAGAAATTCGACTACACCAAAGGGTTCAAGTTCTCGACCTATGCGACCTGGTGGATCCGGCAGGCGATTTCACGCGCCCTGGCCGACCAGAGCCGGACGATCCGCATTCCCGTCCACATGGTCGAGGTCATCAACCGCATGGCCAAGGTCCGCCGGGAAATACTCCAGGACACCGGGGCCGAACCCACACCGGAACAACTCGCCGACAAGCTGGACGTCCCTGTCGAGAAGATCACCGAGATAGAGGGCTACAGCAAGCAGCCCGTCTCACTCCACACCCCGCTCGGCGAGGACGGCGGCACGGAGCTCGGTGACATCCTGGAGGACAGCGAGACCATCTCCCCCGCGGACATGGTCACCTTCCTCCTCCTCAAGGACGCCATCCAGGCCGTCCTCGCGAACATGACCGCACGCGAGGCCGGGATCATCTCCCTGCGCTACGGCCTCATCGACGGGCAGGCCCGGACCCTGGAGGAGATTGGGCAGGTGTACGGGGTGACACGTGAGCGCATCCGTCAGATCGAGTCCAAGACGATGTCCAAACTGCGCCACCCCTCCCGCTCCCAGGCCCTACGGGACTACCTCGACGTCAGCTGATCCCCCCGCTCCTGCAGCGGGTGCGCAGGTTCGAATCCTGCCGGGGGCAGAGAGACGGTCGGCTCAGGAGGGGTTTCCTCCCGGGCCGACCCTTCGGCGGGTGTGTCAGGAGGGCGGGCATCCGAACCAGTTCACCTTGCCGTTGCCGGAGGTGTAGCCCATGCAGCTGATGGTTCTGTTGTGCAGGGTCTCGGTCCGGTCGACCCCTCCGTCCAGGGTGTCCCTCTTGTAGTGGGTCCGTACGAGGGTGTCGATCTCGATGGTGTACCAGCGTCTCTTGTTGTTCGGGATGTTGCAGTGGTGGCCGGTCAGGTTGCGGCTGGGCCCGGCGCTGCTCCACATGTCCTGTTCGGCGCGGTCGCAGTGCGCGCGACCGTAGGCGCCGGCGGTGCCGGCGCCGGTGCCGAGCAGGGCCGTCGCGCCCGTGATCACCGCCGCGGTAACGCCGAGCAGGCGCTTCAGAGTGGGGTTCATCGATTGGTCCTCCTGCCAGATGTGGTGACGGCTCGGAGTCGCCATGTCACCGCGGTGTGATGGTCGCATTTATCCGGTATGTCCGGCCTGTCGGCCGGGGGTGCAATCCCTCGACCCGGTGACGCGGGTGACGCCAATGCAGCAGGCGACGAGCCCTCGCGGCATGGAGACGGTGGCGGCCGGGGCCAGGACTTCGACACCCATGGACAGCCGAGTCTCGTAATGAGAGTTCACTTGCATGAAGAGAACAAACCCTCTAACTTCATGAGAGTCAACTCTCACCACGCGATGACAAGGACCTCCCCATGACCACCCCTGCCTCCACCCCCGCCTCCCGCACCATCGAGCTGACCGGCGGACTGTCCGTCCATGTCGAGGAGTACGGCGAGAACACCGAGGGCACCGGCGTGCTGATGCTGCACGGCGGTGCCGGCCCACGCACGGTGGCCGGCATCTCGTCCGCGCTGTCCGAGCACGTGTACGTCGTCACGCCGACCCACCCCGGCTTCGACGGCACTCCTCGCCCGGAGCGGTTCGACACCGTCGCCGACCTGGCCGTCGCGTATCTGGATCTGCTCGACGCCCTGGACCTGAAGGGCGTCATGGTGGTCGGCAACTCCATCGGCGGCTGGATCGCCGCCGAGATGGCCCTGCGTGACAATCACGGCCGGATCGGCGCGCTGACCCTGCTGAACGCCGTGGGCATCCACGCCCACATGAAGGAGAACCGGGTCGTCGACCCGCGCACCCTGGCCCCGGCCGAGGTGAGCCAGTTGTCCTTCGCCAACGCGCGGTTCCGCCCCGACTTCGCCTCGTTCAGCGAGGCGCAGCGGGCCGCGGCGGTCGCCAATCAGCAGACCCTCGCCGTGTACGGGGGCGAGGGGTTCACGTACGACCCGAAGCTGCGGGGCCGACTGCACCGGGTGACCGTGCCGGTGCTGGTCGTCTGGGGCGAGGAGGACGGCATAGCGCCCCTGAAGTACGGGCGCGGCTACGCCGACTCGTTCCCCGACGGGCACTTCGCCCCGATCCCCGACGCCGGGCACTTCCCGCAGATCGAGCAGCTGGGACGCACCCTCGGAGCGATCGGCGACTTCGTCAGCACGATCGTCAAGCCCGACACTTCGGCCTGACCGTCTCGTACCCCGGCCCGTCCCGCCCCCATGCTTTCCTGCCTGCCGCACGCCAAAGCTCCAGGCCCGGCGCGCGGCAGGCGCGGCTTCGCAGCCGAAACGGCGTTCGTCCTGTCCCTATGCCGCACCACTGATGTCGGCGGCGATGAAACGCCGGTGGAGCGGACTGAAACCTGTCTCGGGTGTACCGGCGATGCCGGCCTTCTGGATCGCGGGTGCGAGCCGTTCGGCGAAGAAGATCTCGAATGCCTGCTGGGATTCCCACACATCGGTCACGTGGAACCCCTGGTCATCGAACCAGGCCACGTGCACCTGGCCACCAGCCGCCGGGATCTCCTCCCAACCGACCACATCCCGCACCATGTCGTACTGCTCCGGCGTGACCCCTGCCCAATGCATCGACATCACCACAGCCATGCCCAGCCCCCTTGCTGCTCGTAGTGCCAAACGCGGTCCGCGGCCCGACATCCACTCGCTGCCGGTACCAGCACTGAAATCGTTCCACCCCGCGGGCCTTGCCGGACAGAGCGCGCGGAGGCGTACCGGCGCCTGCGGAAAGCCTCGTACGCTCGTCGGGCAGGAGGTCGTGGAACGTGCATCGTGTAACTGTCGGCGGGGCCAGAGGTGTTGCTTCCGAGCGCGTCTGTGAGCTTGTCGGCGCCGAAGGCGCTCCGCCGCGATGAGTTCTGGCCGGTGCGCGAGTCTCTTCTGGTGAGCGTTGCAGGACGTCTTACGACACTGCCCGGCACGAGACACCACGGAGGACACCATGACGACCACGCCGAGTGACCCGACCACCGCGCTGCCCGGCCGCCCGCCCGTCGTCGACCTGGCCACCTGGCAGGCCGCCCGTGACGAGCTGCTGGTCCGCGAGAAGGCCCATACCCGCGAGGGCGACGCCATCGCCGCGGCCCGCCGTCGGCTGCCGATGGTGGAGTTCGACGGGAAGGTCGAGGTCGTCGGACCCGACGGCGCGGTCCCGTTCCTGGACCTGTTCCAGGGCCGCGACGAGCTCGTCGTCTACAAGCACATGTGGCACGACGGCGCACCGTACCAGGGACAGTGCGAGGGCTGCACCACCACTGCCTGGCACCTGAAGGACGCCGTCTACCTCAACGCCCGCGGCGTCTCGTTCGCCGTCCTGACCACGGGCCGGTGGGACGAGGTGGCCTCCTACGTCGAGTTCATGGGCTACACCCAGCCCTGGTACTCGGTGCGTGACGTGGACGGGCCGGTCGGCGCCCCCATGGGCTACCTCACCTGCTTCCTGCGCGACGGCGACCGCGTGTTCCTCACCTACTCCACGACGGGCCGTGGCAACGAGCCGGTCAACGGATCCCTCGCCCTGTTCGACATGACGCCCTACGGCCGCGGCGAGGCGTGGGAGGACCACCCCGAGGGCCGGCCCGTGATCGGCGATGTCCGCGAGGGGCACCCGTCCGGGGCCCGCCAGGCCTGCTGGTACTGGCGCTCGGACGCGGACGGAAACGCCACCTGGGGCCCGACCAGCCGGCCCGTGCCGCAGTGGACCCGCCCCGGCGCGACCGCTGTGGAGACCCTCGGCCGGCACGGTCACCACCACTGACGCGACCTCCTCGGCGAGCAGGGCGTTGTCGAGGACCTCACGGAACCGGTCATGAGTGGGCTTCCGCACCCTGGTGACCGGGTCCGGCCGGTGCGCGATCAGGGTGATGGCGAGGAATTTCATGACGCCGCACGCTCGTGGCGCACGGTGTCCGGGTGGGCGAGGCCGAGGTGGTCGCGCAGGGTCGTGCCCTCGTACTCGGTGCGGTACACCCCGCGCTCCTGGAGCAGCGGGACCACGGTGTCGGCGAAGGTGTCGAGGCCGCCGGGCGTGATGTGCGGGACGAGGATGAAGCCGTCACTGGCGTCGGCCTGCACGAAGGAGTCGATGGTCTCGGCGACGGTGGCCGGGGAGCCGACGAAGGCCTGCCGGTTGCCGGTCTCGATGACCAGATCGCGGATGGACCACTTGTTGGCGGCCGCGAGCTCCCGCCACTCGCGGGCGGTGGCGAGCGGATCGCGGTACATCCGGACCTGGGCGCGGCCCCGTGCGATGGTGTGTTCGCCGAGGTCCGGGTCGATGTCGGGCAGGGGTCCTTCCGGGTCGTACGCGGACAGGTCGCGGTTCCAGACGAACTCCAGGTGCTTGATCGCGGTGGCGCCACTGACCTGCTGGCGGCGCACCTCGCGGGAGATCTCCTCCGCCTCGGCGTCCGTGTCGCCGAGGACGAAGGTCGCGGCGGGCAGGATGAGCAGCTCGTCGCGCTCACGGCCGTAGCGGGCGAGGCGTCCCTTGACGTCCGTGTAGAACGCCTGGCCATCCTTGAGGGTGGCGTACCGGCTGAAGATCGCGTCGGCGCTGGAGGCGGCGAACTCGCGCCCCTCGTCGGAGTCTCCCGCCTGGAAGATCACCGGGCGTCCCTGCGGGCTGCGCGGGACGTTGAACTGTCCCTGGATGTCGAAGTGTTGGCCCTGGTGCACAAAGGCTCCGGCCTTCGCGTCGCGCAGGAAGGTGCCGGTCTGCCGGTCGGCGACGATCTCGTCCCCGTGCCAGGAGTCGAAGAGCTCGTTCGCCGTGGTCAGGAACTCCTCGGCCCGGGAGTAGCGCTCCTCCTGCGGGAGGAAGCCGCCGCGGCGGAAGTTCTCGCCGGTGAAGGCGTCCCAGGAGGTCACCACGTTCCAGGCCGCGCGGCCGTCGGAGAGGTGGTCGAGGCTGGCGAACTGGCGGGCCACCTCGTAGGGCTCGTTGAAGGTGGAGTTGATGGTGCCGGTCAGGCCGAGGTGTTCGGTGACGGCGGCGAGCGCGGCGAGGATCGTGAAGGTGTCGGGGCGACCGACGACGTCCAAGTCGTAGACCTTGCCGCCCTGTTCGCGCAGTCGCAGCCCTTCGGCGAGGAACAGGAAGTCGAACTTGGCGCGCTCGGCGGTGCGCGCGAAGTGGGCGAAGGAGCTGAACTCGATGTGGCTGCCGGCCTCGGGGTCGCTCCACACGGTGGTGTTGTTGACGCCGGGGAAGTGCGCGGCGAGGTGGATCTGCTTGCGGGGCTTGTCCTGTGACGTGCTGCTCATGAGTGGGTCCCTCCGGCTCAGGCGGTGGCGGCGTAGCGGTTGGCGGGGCGGGAGAGGCCGAGCAGCCCGCGCAGGGTGTCGGACTCGTACGACTGCCGGAAGACGCCCCGGCGCTGGAGTTCGGGCACGAGGCCCCGGGTGACGGCGGGCAGGTCGTGGCCGAGTACGGCGGGCCGCAGCCGGAAGCCGGACAGCCCCGCCTCCGCCAGCTCCTGGAGCAGATCGGCCAGTTGGGCGGGCGTGCCGGTGAAGATCCGGGCATCGCTGGTGTACGGGTATCCGGCCAGGGCGTCGAGACGCTCGCGGCGGGCCGCAGCGACGCCCGGGTCGTCGTCCAGGAACACCACGAGGTCGCCGAAGAGGTGCAGGGGTTCGTCGGCGAGGCCGGCCGCCGTCCGCTCGGCGCGGATCTCGTCGACGATGGCACGGGCCTGGACGGCGTCGTGCGGGGTGACGTAACCGATGTCGGCGGCCCGGGCCACCAGCCGGTAGGGGACGGTCGCGTGGGCCAGGGCGCTGACGATCGGCTGGCCCTGCGGCGGGCGGGGGGTGATCGAGGGGCCCTTGACGCTGAAGTGCTTGCCCTCGAAGTCGATGTAGTGCAGTTTGTCGCGGTCGACGAAGCGTCCGGTGGCGACGTCCCGGATCTCCGCGTCGTCCTCCCAGCTGTCCCAGAGCCGGCGCACCGCTTCCACGTACTCCGCGGCCTCGTCGAAGAGGTCGGTCGTCAGCTCTCGCAGGGCCGGGCTGTCGAGGTCCTCGATGCGCAGCGGCGGGAGCGTACGGCGGCCGAAGTGCGCGGCTTCGTGCGCGCGGGCCGACACCTGCACCCGTAGGCCCGCACGGCCCGTGCTGACGTAGTCGAGGGTGGCGATCGCCTTGGAGATGTGGAAGGGCTCGGTGTGGGTGACGACGGCGGTCGGGACCAGTCCTATGTGGCTGGTCAGCGGGGCGACGCGGGCGGCGATCAGGACGGCGTCCAGGCGCCCGCGGACCTGGTCGGTGCGGCTGTCGGGCTCGGTGAGGTGCGAGGACTGGAGTCCGAGGGCGTCCTCGATGGTCACGAAGTCGAGGAGACCGCGCTCGGCCTCGGTGACCAGGTCCGTCCAGTACCCGGCGGTGAGCAGCTCACGGGGGCGGGCCACGGGCTCGCGCCAGGAGGCCGGGTGCCAGCCGGCGCCGTCGAGTGCGACGGCGAGGTGCAGATGGGGGGACGAGGGGGAGGAAACGGGCAGCGAAGATGATGCGGACACGGAGGGGGTGCCTTCCTGGTCGACCGTACGAGAGCGCGGCCCTCTACGCGCAGGGCGCGGCGGCGGGGTGACAGGTCAGGGACGACAGAGCGCGCCGGCCACGCGCTGGAGATCGAT
Organism: Streptomyces sp. NPDC107454; assembly: GCF_055582885.1. Lineage (NCBI taxonomy): Bacteria > Bacillati > Actinomycetota > Actinomycetes > Kitasatosporales > Streptomycetaceae > Streptomyces > Streptomyces sp. NPDC107454. The sequence continues at coordinate 291,075 of NZ_JBVJPA010000003.1, forward strand.
GTGCGGCCGGGAGTGCAGGTGCACACGGCGGCGCGGGACGAGCGCCATGACGCGGTGAGCGGACCCGACTCGCACGTCCCTCACCTCCGCCTCTGTGTTCCGGCGGGCCCGTGGCCGCGCCGGCATCGTGAATCCCTTCAACACAACGGTCCGCCTACGCCGTCTGTTCCTGCTGGGCGCCCGGAGGGCGTCGGGCCTCCGGGAAGCGGTCAGGAGTTGTCGAGCGGCAGGCCGGGCGGGTTGATCCGCGAGGTGCTGACGGCCTCGTTGGAGAGGTTCCAGGCGGCGAGCCACTTGGCGTACTGACCGTCCTTGATGAGGTGGTTGATCGCGTCGGCGACCGGCTTGGCCAGTCCGCTGTCCTTCTTCGCGGTGGCCGCGATCAGGCCCTGGAGGGTCGCGCCCGCGCCGGAGAACGTGCCCGCGTTGCGGGTCGGGCTGGGCGTCTTCGCTGTCTGGGTGACGTGGTACGAGATACCGGGGTTGGGTCCGAAGTAGGCGTCGATCTTCCCGCTGGACAGCGCCAGATAGACGCTGTTGTTGTCCTGGAAGTACTTGACGGTGAGCTTCTTGCCCTCCTTCGCGAGCTTCGCCCGCCACTCCAGCAGGAGCTTCTCCTGGTTGGTTCCGGCGCCCACGGAGACGGCCTTGCCGGCCAGGTTCTCGTAGTCGCCGGCAAAGTTCCAGGTGCTCTTCTTCAGCACCTCGAAGGCGAGGTTGTCCTGCCGGTAGGAGGCGAACTCGTACTTCTTCTTGCGTTCCTCGGTGTCCGTGACGTTCGTGAAGGCGACGTCGACCTTGCCGCTGTCGATGCCGACGAACAGGTTCTCCCAGGTCGAGTTCTTCACCTCCGCCTTCAGTCCGAGGACCGCGGCGACCAGTCGGCCGAGGTCGGGTTCGGCACCGGTGAGGGTCTTCTGGTCCTGGCCGACGTACGCCAGCGGCGGGAACCCGGCGGGCAGCGCGCCGACGCCGATGACCAGCTTGCCGCTCTTGGCGACGGACTTGGGCAGCTCGGCGCTGATGGACTTGACCTCGGACACCTTGAGGTCGGTCTGCCGCGCGGCGCCGTTGGACAGCGCGCCCACGGTGACGGTGCCGGCGGCCGCCCTGTCGGAGGTGGTGGCCGCGTCGCTCTCGCCTCCGCAGGCGGCGAGTCCGGCGGCGAGGGCGGTGACGGCGGTGGAGGCGGTGAGGCCGCGGAGGAGTCTGCTGCGGAGGGTGAGGGTGCGCATGGCTGTCCTTGTCCGATGCTCTTGAGTGAACCGTGAGGTGGGGAAGGCGCGGTGGGGGAAGGCGTGATGGGTGAAGGGGTGGTGCTGGTGGGTGAAGGGCTGGTGAGGGCGGGAAGTTCAGAGGACCTTGCTCAGGAAGTCCCTGGTCCGCGCGTGCGTCGGGTGGTCCAACACCGCGGTGGGTGAGCCCTGTTCGACGACGCGGCCCTCGTCGAGGAAGACGATCCGGTCGGCCACCTCGCGGGCGAAGCCGATCTCGTGGGTCACGATGACGAGCGTGGTGCCGCTGGTGGCCAGGTCCTTGATGACGGCGAGTACCTCGCCGACCAGCTCGGGGTCGAGGGCGGAGGTCGGCTCGTCGAAGAGGATGACTCCGGGCCGCAGCGCGAGAGCACGGGCGATGGCGACCCGCTGCTGCTGGCCGCCCGACAACTGGCGTGGATAGGCGTCGGCCTTGTCGCCCAGGCCGACACGGTCGAGGAGGGTGCGCGCGAGCTCCCTGGCCCCGGGCCGCTTCAGCCGTCGGGTCGCTACGGGCGCGGCCGCCACGTTGTCCAGCACCGTCAGATGCGGGAACAGATTGAAGTTCTGGAAGACGAACCCGATCCGGCCACGCTGGGCCAGGATCGCCCGCTCGGTCAGCTCCTTGAGCCGCTCGCCGTGCCGGCGTACGCCGATGAGCTCGCCGTTCAGGCTGACATGGCCGATCTCGGGCTTCTCCAGGTGGTTGATCACCCTGAGGAGGGTGGACTTGCCGGAGCCGGACGGGCCGAGGATCACGGTGACCTCTCCGGGCCGTACCGTCAACTCCACTCCGTTCAGCACGCGTTGGGTTCCGTACCACTTGTGCACATCGCGTACCTCGACGGCGGCCGGTCGGACCTCGAGCGTCTCGCCGGTCATATCGCCGCCTCCTTGCGGACCCGGGCCCGCAGATCACGCAGACCGGTGCGGACCTTCTGCAACGGGGTCGGCGGGAGGGAGCGCAGCGCGCCCCGCGAGTAGTACCGCTCGACGTAGAACTGGACGACGGACACGACGCTCGTGAGGATCAGGTACCAGGCGGTGGCGACCAGCAGCAGCGGCACGATGTCGCCGGGGTAGGTGGAGCCCATGCTCTGCACCGAGCCGAAGAGGTCGAGCAGCGAGACATAGAAGACCAGCGAGGTGCCCTTGATCAGGCCGATCAGCTGGTTGACGTAGTTCGGGGTGATGGAGCGCAGCGCCTGCGGGAACACGATCCTCGTGAACTGGTAGCCCTTGGGCAGACCGAGTGCGGAGGCCGCCTCGTGCTGGCCCTGGTCGACGGAGAGGATGCCGCCGCGGACCACTTCCGCCGCGTACGCCGCCTCGTTGAGGCTCAGTCCGACGACCGCGACGACCATGTCGGTGGCGAGCCGGGACTCGTCGAAGGTGAGGAGGGCGGGGCCGAAGGGGACGCCGAGGCTCAGCGTCTTGTAGAGCGCGCTGAAGTTGTAGAGGAAGAGCAGGACGACGATGAGCGGCACCGAGCGGAACAGCCAGATGTAGACCCAGCTCACCGCGCGCAGCACGGGGCTCCTGGAGAGTCGGGCCAGGGCCAGCAGAATGCCGCCGATCAGGCCCAGCACAGCGCTGTAGAGCGTCACTTCGAGGGTGATGAGCAGGCCGTCGAGGATCGTGGGACGCAGGAACCAGTACCCGAACCGGTCCCACTGGAAGAAGGGGTTGGTCGCCAGCCCGTGGACGATCTGGGCGACCACGACGAGCACGATCGCCGAGGCGATCCAGCGGCCGGGGTGGCGCAGGGGCAGCACGCGCTGTGCCGCGGCCGGGCGGGGCTCCGTCGTGCTCAACGGCACGGCGGAGCCCAGGGATTCACTCATGGAGGGCTCCAACGAACGCGGACACACCGCCGCCGGCCCGTACGACGGCGGTGCGCGCGGGGACAGACGGATGTCAGGGGGTACGGAGGGAGGAGAGGCTCACCGACAGCGCGCCGGCAGGGCGGCGGGCGAGGGAGGTCGAGCCGTGCGGACGTTCAACGCCGCGGAAGGCGGAAGCGGTCAGCCCTGACAGAGACAGCGGGCGCCGCGGGAGCTACAACACAGTGCGGTGGCGGGGCAGCCGTGGCGCCGCGAAGCGGTCGTCCCGTCAGCTGCGTACATCGCGTTCACCGTCACCATTCCGCCCCGCTGGGCCTCGAACGCACCGGAATCGATCCGGTCCGATGCGGCGTAAGTTAGGCACGGCCCCCAACGAATGTCAACGCGCCCTGGCCGGAACGACCACGTGGTGAGACCGCGCATATGCCTTCTTGACGGCTCCGCGGACCGCACCGAGACTGGCGGGGACGGTCACGATTGTCAGCGCCCGTCGTGCGGGTTTCTCCCGTTCGACGCGGTTATCGGCCCCGGCCCGCTGACAGGCAACCCTTCCACCGCGACGGGGTGCCCCGGGTGACGACCGGGTCCCGCCGGTGCGGCGGGGCAAGCGTGGTCTCGCCTCTCGCGAGCCCCGGACACGGGAGCGATGGGAATGGCCAGGAGGAACACGAACGGTCTGACCAGGCGCCTGCACATCGACCTGCAACGGGTCTCCAGCGCGTACTAGTCCAGGCGGTCCGTCCAGCGCGTACTGGTCCACGCGGTCCGTCCAGCGCGTACTGGTCCACGCGGTCCGTCCGGTCAGGCACGTCCCGCGAACCGGACCGGCCCGTACGTCAGCGCAGTCACTCCGTTCCGCCACCGCCGCCCAACGGGTCGCGGGGGCTTCGACGTTGCCTGGAGAGTCATGCCCAAGACAGTCTCGCTCGCCGCCCCTCGCCCCCACCGCATCCGCAGCCGCATCGGCGTCGGCCTGGCCGGCGGTTTCTACCCGGCGCCGCACCGCTATCAGCTGTACCTGGCCGAGGGCTGTCCGCGCTCGCTGCGCATCTCGATCACCTTGGAGCTGCTCGGTCTGCACGACTCGGTCGCCGCCACGCTGCTGACGCTTCCCGCCGAGACACCGGAGGCGTTCGCCGCACTGCGCGGCGCGTACGAGGCCACCTGGCACCACTACGACGGTCCGCTCACCGCGCCCGCGCTGTGCGACCGTTGGAGCGGACGGATCGTGAGCAACCACACGCCGGACATCCTGCGTGACCTCGCCGGACTGCCGGTCTGTCAGGGCGACGCCCGCCTCCCCCGGCTGAACCCACCGGCCCTCGTCGCGGACATCGACGCCTTGCGCGAACTCCTCGACCGGGACGTCACCCCCGCCGCGCCGCCGCTTGCGCGCACGACGGCACTCCAGTCGCTGGACCGTCAACTCGCCTCGCACGTATGCGCGTTGGGCGACGAGCTGACGGCCGCGGACGTCGACCTCTGGGTGGCCCTGACCCAACTCCGCCCGACGGAGTCCCTCTCCCCCTATGGACGGCTCCGGGACTACGTACGTCGGCTCGACGCCCACCCGGCCTTCCACGGCAAGGTGCGCTGAGCGCGTACGCCGGGGTCGTTGGGGCCGCAGGGCCCGGGCCCCGGCGCCGCGTCGGCTCAGCCCTTGGCGCGGGTGAAGACGAGCGTGCCGGTGACGGTCGTCAGGCCGCGGATCATGCCCATCTGGTTCCAGCCCATGTCGAACTGGTCGCGGTCCACGGTGAACTCCGCGGTGAGCGTGACGGTGTCGGCGCTCGCCCCGGTCACCCGTCCGGTGACGGGCTGCGGCCGGCTGATGCCGCGCACGGTCAGCTGCCCGTTGATCTCCACGGTGTCGTCCTGACCGAGGACGGCGTCGCGGACGGCGAAGGTGATCGTGGGGTGGCGGTCGGCGTCGAAGAGGTCGGCGGAGCGGAGGTGCGTGTCCCGCTTGGCGTTCTTCGTGTCCAGGGACGCGACATCCAGGGTGATGGTGCCGCGGGCGGTCCCGTCGGGCTGGACCTCGCCCTCTCCGGCGACTCCGGTGAAGGTGCCCTTCACGGTGACCATGCCCCACATCGTCTTGTGCTTGATGGCGACGGTGGTACGGGCGGGGTCGAGCTGCCACAGGCCGGTTTCGACAGCGACGGTCATGAGAGTTCTCCAGACGGTTACGGGCAGTGCACAGGGGTGCGCGACGCACGGGGCGCGCGGCACACGGGGACTGTGGGGACCATGCAGTCATCCAAATTTGGATGACTCCACGCTAGCCCGTTCTTCAAATTTGGACAACCGGTAGACTGTGACACTATGGCCGACCCTTCCGCCCCCGCTGACCTGCCCGAACGCGAGCCGTCGGGCGACGGTGAGCTGTTGCCCGCCCCGCTGCGGGCCTGGATGCGTCTCCTGGCGGCGGCCGGGGCGATCGAGCAGCAGCTGCGCACCCGTGTCAAAGACGCCCTCGACGTCTCGCACGACGAGTTCCTGGTGCTGTGCCTGCTGGCCGACCAGCCCGGATCCAGCCTGCGGATGACCCGGATCGCGGAACTGCTGGGCCGCCCCAAGACGCGGCTGACCTATCAGGTGGCGTGTCTGCAGCACGCGGGACTGATCACACGGCGCTCGGCGTGCGGCGACCGGCGCGGTATCGAGGTGGCCCTCACGGACAAGGCGCGTCGGCTGCTGCGCGAGTCCACGGGCCCGCTGGCCGACGCCGTCTCGCAGGCCATCGCACAGACGGCCTGCGCACAGCGCTACGAGGCCCTGCACGACTTGCTGCCACCCTCGCCGTGTCCCGGTACGGACTCCGGGCGGGTCGAGGGTGGTGATGCGGCCCCCGAGGGGCCGGGGAAGTAGCCCCTCAGGGGATGAACCGGCGGATCAGAACCCGGGGAAGACGCGTCGCAGGTCGTCCAGGGTGAGGGTGTCGCCCTTGAGGGTCACCTCGGCCGGGGTGTGGGTGGCGGCGTGGCGGCCGGTGACGAGCCGCAGCCACCACTCGGCCGGTGCGCTCAGGACGGCGTCGGGCTCGGCCGGCTCGTCGGTGAGCGCGATCGTCTCGACCAGGTCGAGCCCGAACGCGCGCCGGGGAGCGGTGGTGTGGACCGCGAGCCGAACCTGCCGCCCGTCGAGAGCCTCGACCTTGCCGAGGAAGCCGATGAGCAGTCCGGCCTGGTCGAGGAGAGGCTCGACCGCGGCGGGCGCCAAAACCGCCGTACGGTCGAAGGCCACCTCGACGTCCCAGGTGTGGTGGGTGAACTCGCTGAGCCGCAGGCCCGCCACCGTCGCGACGTCCACGGGCGCGGGCAGGAAGCCGAGGTCGACCCGGAGTTCGGCACGGGCCCGCGGGTCGAGAGCCTCGTACCCGCGCACCAGCGCCTCGTTGGCGGTCACGAAGCTCTCGGCGCGCTCGACCGGGGACATCGCGTCCCAGCGCGCCCACACCGACTTGTTGAAGTCGCCGTCCCTGGGCCCGGTGCCGTTCAGCGCGCCCTCCAGGGAGGCAAGGCCGATCTCCGCGCCGCTGCCCAGGTGGCTGAGGACCTGGGACACGTCCCACTCCGACGCCCCGGACGGCCGGGTGAGGTCGGCGGTGGCGAGCCCGTGCACCACGGCGGTCAGGTAGTCGTGTCCGCCGCGCAGGGCGTCGATGGTCCGGTCGGCACGGTCGTTCATGTCTCAACTCCGTCGAAGTGGCAGCGGTTTGTGTCGGTACGGAGGGTTCAAGGGTTCACACCGCGGTCTGGAAGGACCGCTTGGAGAAGCCCATCATGAAACCCTCGACAGTGGTGCGCACCGCCCGGTCGGCACTCGGGGCGGCGCCCAGCGTGACGAACAGCGGAATGTAGTGGTCGACCGTCGGATGGGCGTACGGCATTCCGGGCGCCCTGGTCCGGAAGGCCGCGAGTTCGTCTACGTCGCCGCGGGCGAGCGCGTCGGCGACCCAGGTGTCGAAGTCCGAGGACCAGCCCGGCACTTCGCCCTTCGTCAGCATCTCGCGGGTGAGGAAGGGCAGCCCGTGCGTCATGAAGCCCGAGCCGATCACGAGGACGCCCTCTTCCCGCAACGGGCCGAGCCGGGCGCCGAGTTCCAGAAGCCGGCCGGGGTCGTGGGTGGGCAGGCTGAGCTGGAGCACCGGGATGTCGCCCAAGGGGTACATGGCCATCAGCGGCACCCAGGCTCCGTGATCGAGGCCGCGGGAGGGGTGCTGGTGCAGCGACTCGCCGTCCGGCATGGTCCCGGCCACGCGGTGCGCGAGGGCGGTCGCGTCGGGGGTGTCGTACGTCATCGTGTAGTACCGCGGATGGAAGCCACCGAAGTCGTAGACGAGCGGGGTGTGCGCCGCCGGGGCGGACAGGCACAGCGGTGCCGCCTCCCAGTGTGCGGAGACGATCAGGACGCTCTTCGGCTTCGGCAGGGACTGGGCCCACTCGAACAGTTCCCGCAGCCATGGTCCGTCGTCGAACAGCGGGGGCGCGCCGTGACTCAGGTACAGAGCGGGAAGCGGTCCGTCGGCGGGCGTCCACGCGCGCTGGGACCGGGCTCGCGGCAGCGCGTCGACCAGGAACCGGTCGTACGCTCCGGCGGGCACCTCGGGATCAAGGAGGGAGTTCATGCCGGTCCTTACGTGAGTGAGGGCGCCCCGGCCTGCGGGTTCAGGTTATTAACTTGAACATTCAAGTTTGACTGTAGGTCACCCCCTCGGAGACGTCAACCAAACGGCCGCGGACACAGGCGCCGGAGGTCCGAAGAAGAACGCCGTACGCGATCGGAACTAGTCCGATCTCCGTATGCGGGATCGGACGCTGGTCGGACGCGATGGCCGACGGGCTTCACTAGATTCGGCCGGAGTCCACGGTCAGGTGCAGCTCAGCGGTGGACCGTCCGGAGTTCGGGCTGCCCGCCGAAGGAGTCCACCGCGTGTCGCACCATCCCTCCGTTCCCTCGCCGCACGACCGGATCACCGGCCCCCACCCCGCCCTGCTCCTGCTGCGCGGGTACACCGACGGCGACGCGCGGACGATCGCCTCGGCCCTGGACACCCTGGACGATTCCGCCCTCCACGATACGTACACCTATCTCTGTGCCGTCATGGACGTCACCCTGCGCCTCACCCTGACCGCCCGGCCCGCGGCCCGTGATGTGGGCCGGGCCGCCGAACAGGCGGCCACGGCAGCTCCCCCGCACTACGAGTTCGCCTTCGGGCAGGCGGTCCGGGCCTGGACGGCGGGCGACACGCAGGCCCTGACCCGCGCCGCCGACGCGGACCTCCCGGGGGCCGTACATCTGCTGGCCGTGATGACCGTGGCCCTGGGCATCTCCGTCCTCGACCACGACGGCCTGAACGCCCTGCTCAACTGCCTCCCGGAAGACCCGCGCTGATCGCGACCACCGCCTGACCGGCGCCCCCGGTCGGCGCCACCCGAACCACACGGTCCGCCCCACGGCGACCGTCCGCTCAACGGTGACCACCCCCGTGGCGCCGCGCCGACTCGTTCTCCTGGGCCATGCGCCGCAGCGCCATCAGCGCGGGTTCGAGCAGGACCGTGAGCAGCAGCGCACGCTCGGCCACTTCCAGCGGGTCGTCGATTCCGTCCAGTTGGTCGAGATCGAGCGTCGCGGTGCGTTCCGCCAGCCGGGCGTACGGCACGAGCGTGCCCCGGTCGAGCGGGACGCCCAGGCCGCGCAGCGAGCCCAGGGTCTCGGCCAGAGCCGCCCGCGCGGGCGCCGACTTGTGGATGTCCCAGCCCAACTCCTCTACGAGCGCGTCGACTTCGACCCGCGCAGTGGAGTCCTCCGCGGAATCCTCGGCGGGCCCGATCGAACCGAGGGTGAGACCGAGCAGGCGATGGGTGTCGCCGGTGTGCTCCGCCAGAGCCCCCAGAACCTCCCGGGCGGTGCCGACGGACAGCCCCCGGACACCGGTCAGCGCGCGGATCAGGCGCAGCCTGCGCAGATGGTTCCCGTCGTACTCGGCCTGGGTCGCCGACAGTTGCCGGCCGGCCGGGAGCAGCCCCTCGCGGAGGTAGTACTTGATCGTCGTGACGGAGACGCCACTGAGGCGGCTCAGGTCGGACATGCGCATCGGGACGGCTCCGCTCTGGTCATTGGATACCTCTACTGTCTAACATGGATAGCGGAGGTATCCAATGAGCGCTCCCCGGGTCTCCGTCCGTTGAGCGCGCCCCTGGGCCTCCGTCCGCCGTCCTGCCTCTGTGGAAGAAGGCGCCACCGTGCCCACGCTCCCCTGGACCACCGTCGACGTGCCCGCACCGGACTCCCGGGCGTTCGTCATGGCCTCGCGCTTCGAGGTCCGTTCCTTCCGTGACGTACCGCGTTTCTTCCTGCGGTCCCTGGCGGCGTGGAAGCAGGTGAAGGGCGCGCCCGGCGCGTACGGCGCCACGCTCGTCGCCCAGCCGCTCAAGCGCACCTTCTGGACGCTGTCGGCCTGGGAGGACAAGCGGGCCCTCTACACCTACGCGAAGACCGAACCGCACCGCTCGATCATGACCGGCCTGCGGTCCACGACGAGCGGCTCGGTCTTCACGTTCTGGGAGCTTCCGGCCTCGGAACTGCCCCTCGACTGGGCGGACGCCCGGCGACGGCTCGCCGAGCAGGAGCGCGCCGATGCCACCGGCGCGCACGGACCCTCCGGCGCCGGACCCGGCACCGGACCCGGTACCGCCTGACACTCCCCGCCCCTCCCCGCAGCTCCCCGCCCCTCCATTCCCGCCCCCTCCCCCGGACCAACTCCTCATCGCCCAAGGAGACATACCGTCATGACGCTGTCCGAGCAGAGCCCGGCCCTGGACGACCGTTCGGTCGCCCCGGCGCGCGAGCGACGAAGGGTGCCGCTGTGGCTCGCGATCGTCGCGTGCAGCGTGCCCATGTTCATGGTCGCGCTGGACAACCTCGTCGTCTCCACGGCGCTGCGCACCCTGGCCGTGGACCTGGAGGCGTCCACCCAGCAGCTCCAGTGGTTCGTCAACGCGTACGTGCTCAGCTTCGCCTGTCTGCTGATGACGGGCGCCGCCCTGGGCGACCGGTTCGGGCGCCGACGGGTCTTCGTGGTCGGCATCGTCGTCTTCACCGTGGCCTCCGCCGGCTGCGGACTGGCCGACAGCAGCGCCCAGTTGATCGGCTGTCGCGCCGTCCAGGGCTTCGGCGCCGCGGCCGTGATGCCGCTGTCGCTGACCCTGCTCTCCCAGGCCGTGCCGGAGCGGCTGCGCGGCCTCGCCCTCGGTCTGTGGTCGGGCATCAGCGGGCTGGCGGTGGCGATGGGCCCGGTGGTCGGCGGCGCGGTGGTCGACGGACTGGACTGGCGATGGATCTTCTGGATCAACGTGCCGGTGGGTGTCGTGGCCGTACCCCTCATCCTGCTCACCCTGCGCGAGAGCTCGCTTCCGGGCGTCCGCCTCGACCTGGTCGGGATGGTGCTGGCCGCCGCCGGACTGTGCGCCGTGGTGTGGGGCATCGTGCACGGCGACACGGACGGCTGGACGTCGGCGAAGGTGCTGGGGGCGTTCCTGGGGGGCGCGGTGCTGCTCGCCGTCTTCGTGGCCTGGGAGGCGCGGGCTCCCGAGCCGATGCTGCCGCTCTCGTTCTACCGGGTACGGGCCTTCACCCTGACCAACGTCGTCTCCGCGGCGATGTACTTCGGCGTCTTCGGTTCGCTGTTCCTGCTCGCCCAGTACCTCCAGCTCGTGCCGCAGCGCACGCCGTTCGAGGCCGGAGTGCGCACCCTGGCCTGGACCCTGATGCCCATGTTCGTCGCCCCCGTCGCCGGACTGCTCTCCGACCGGGTGGGCGGCGGCAGGCTGATGGCCCTCGGGCTCTTCCTCCAGGGCGTGGGTCTCGGCTGGATCAACGTGGTCGCGGACATCGACACCCCGTACTCCTCCCTCGTCACCCCGATGATCGTCGCCGGTGTCGGTATGGGCCTCGTGTTCGCCCCGACGGCCGCGGTCGTCCTCGGCTCGGTCAGCAAGGAGCACGCGGGCAAGGCCTCCGGCGCCAACACCACCGTCCGCGAGATCGGCGGCGCCCTCGGTATCGCGGTCCTCAGCTCGGTGTTCGTCGCCCGCGGCGGCATGGGCACGCCCCAGCGGTTCATCGACGGTCTGCACCCGGCGGTGTGGGTCGGCGTCGCGGTCGTCCTCGTGGGCGCGGTGTGCGCGCTGGGCATCCCGCGCGGGCCGCGAGCAAAGGGGGCCGGGGAGTAGACGCCGGTCCGCGGCGCTGAGCAAGAGGCGCGGTGCTCCGTGGCGTTCCGTGCGCGGCGCGTCGCTGACCGCCGCGCCGCCGCAGCCTCCATCCTGGCCTGGTGCGGGCGCCCGTACCCGCCCACGCAGGTCCCGCGCCGCACCCACCCACGGAGAGCCATGGCCGCCGACAGCACGCCCCCCGCCGACGACACCCGCGTCCGGGCAAGCGCCGCCGTGCTTCTGCGCCGGCCGAAGCTGTGGCTGGTGCCGACCGTGCTGTGCGGGCTGCTGGCGTTCCTGCTGTCCCTGCTCTACATGGGCGGCATCCTGAACCCGAACGGGGAACTGCACCACCTGCCCATCGGTATCGTCAACGCCGACCAGGGCAGACCGCTGACCGGGCAGACCACGAACCTCGGCACACAGGTCACCCGCTCCATCACCGCCGACACCTCCGGCAAGGCCGACTGGCAACCCCTCACCCGCGCCGAGGCCCGGGACAAGCTGGCCTCCGGCAGGATCTACGGCGCCCTGGTCGTCCCCGCCGACTTCACGACCACCACCGTCGCACTCACCACCGCGAACGCCACCACCCGGCCCACCCTGACGGTGCTCACCAACCCCGGCATGGGCAGTCTCGGCTCCTCCCTCGCGAGCCGGATCACCCAACAGGCGGCGCGGCAGGCCTCCCTGGCCGTCGGCATGCAGCTGATGGACTCCCCCGCCACCGCGAGGGCCGACGCCACCACCCGCCTCGTGCTCGCCGACCCCGTCGCCGTCACCACCCAGGTCGGCCACCCGATCGGCGACCACAGCGGTCTGGGACTGAGCGCGTTCTACTACACCCTGCTCCTCGTCCTCGCCGGGTTCCTCGGCGGCAACGTCATCAGCAACGGCGTCGACACCGCCCTCGGCTACGCCGACAACGAGATCGGCCCCTGGCACGCCCGCCGTCCCACCGTGCCCATCAGCCGCACCCAGACCCTGCTGCTGAAGATGGTCATGACCGCGGGGATCACCGTTCTGACCACCACACTGGTCCTGATCGCCACCGTCGGGATCCTCGGCATGGACGCCTCGCACCTGCCGCTGCTGTGGATCTACTCCTACTGCGCGTCACTGGCCGTCGGTCTGGGCGTGCAGGCCATCAACGCGGCCTTCGGGGGCATCGGCCAGCTCGTCTCCATGTTCGTGTTCATCGTTCTGGGCCTGCCCTCCTCCGGTTCCACCGTCCCCCTCGAAGCCGTCCCGGGCTTCTACCGTTTCCTGAGCCTCTTCGAACCCATGCGGCAACTCAGCGTCGGCGTCCGCGCCATCCTCTTCTTCGACGCCCGCGCCGACGCCGGTCTCACCCGCTCCTGGATCATGATCGCCGTCGGCGCCGCCGTCGCCCTCCTCTTCGGCCTCGCCATGACCCGCTACTACGACCGCAAGGGCCTGCACCGCCTCACGCCCCAGCCCTCCGGCTGATCGCGCGGGAGACGTCACGCGAGAGGGGAGTCCGCGCCCTGGGGGGCTGGTCCTCGTCAAGGCCCGGTCGTGGCGCTGGAGTCCCGCAGTCGCCGGACGGTTCCGCCCACCTTCGCGCGCAGCGGTTCGAGGACCTTCGGCTCCGCGCTGATCGCCCAGCGCGGGCCGACGAGACAGGTGCCGCCGTAGATCGCGGCGCTGTCCAGCCAGGTCACCTTGTAGCGCTCTTCGGGGAACGTCGTGATGAGGTAGTCGCCGGTCCCGGTGTGGCAGGCACCCTCGCGGAGTTCCGCCGCCTCGATGCGGATCGTGACCTAGCATCCGGTGAGGTTCGCGATCACCTCGACGTCCGCGGGCGCCGCCACCTCGACGGCGGCGGTCCTCTTCGACGCCTTGCGCTCGGCCGCCGCCTCCTCACCTCCGGCGTCGCAGCCCACGGCCAGGGGCAGCAGGGCCATGCTCCCGGCGACCGCGGCCCGGTGCGCGAGACGGGTGGGGGAAGGCGTTCGGCCGAGGCGTCCTTGCCGTCGCTGCTGAGGCACGTCGTCTCTTTCCTTCTCCGGTGCGGTTCACGCGTACTCGACCAGGGATACGAAGGGGCGCCGGGCCCTGTTCACGACGGGTCGCCAGAACGTGTGCGCCGGCGGCGCCTCCTTCACCGAGCCTCGCGCTGCTTCGGGATCAGTCGCGGCAGATCTCACCCCGCTGCCGGCGCGGGCAGGGCGTGATCGGTGCCAGCCACAGCGCGACGACGGCATCGGTCAGGCCGAGTGCGGTGTCGTGCCAACTGGACCGTGGTGTGGGGGTGTTGTCGGCGAGGGCGCGCTCACGCTCGGCGCACATGTGCACCATCAGCTCCCGCGCCATGTCACTGCGCTCGGCGTGCACCTCGACCGGCAGGCCGGAAAGGCACCGGTGCAGCCGTTCGAGGACCATCCGCATCGACGGGGAGCTGAGGGTCTCGTCGATCACGATCCGGCGCAGCGCCGGGTCGGTCATCACCTGCGCGGTGAAGCGGGCGTACCAGGAGGGCCGGCCGAGCTCGGCCAGATGTTCGGTGAGGGGGCGCACCAGGCAGGCCACCCAGTCGCGGATGTCGGCGCTCTCCTCGTCGATCTCGGCGAGCAGCCGCAGGCGCACCTGCTCGATCCGTACGAAGTGCTTGCGTACGATCGCCCGCACCAGATCGGCCTTGGTGCCGAAGTGATAGCCGACCGCGGCGTTGTTGCCCTGCCCCGCGGCCTCGCTGACCTGGCGGTTGGAGACCGCGTACACCCCTTGCTCGGCGTACAGCCGCTCCGCCGCGGTCAGGATCGACTCCCGCGTCGCACTGACCTGTTCGGCCCGTACAGTTCTGGCCGCCATGGCCGGTCACCACCTCACCGGGACTTCGCGCAGCCCTCCGACGACCAGTCCCTCGAGCCGTCGCAGTTCCTCGACCGGAACGGCCAGGTCGAGCGAGGGAAGCCTACGCAGCAGCACGTCGAGGACGGTCCCCAGCTCGGTTCGGGCGAGCGCCTGTCCCAGGCAGGAGTGCGGGCCGACGCCGAACGCCAGATGGGTGTTCGGGGTGCGGTCGAGGATCATCTCCCCGGCGTCCTCGAAGGCGGTCTCGTCCCGGTTCGCGGCGGCCATGCTGCACAGCACGGTGGTGCCCTTGGGCAGGACCGTTTCGCCGACCTCGGTTTCCTCGCCGATGTAACGCGGCATGCCGAGTCCCGGGTTGGCGTCCATGCGCAGCGCCTCCTCGACCGCGGGCCGCACCAACGAGGGGTCCGCGAGCAGCCGCTCCCAGTGCCGCCGGTCGGCCAGCAGCATGGCGACCATCTTCCCGATCATGTTCGCCGTGGTCTCGTGTCCGGCGACCAGCAGGCCCTGCCCGGTGTACACCAACTCGTGCTCGGTGAGCCGGTATCCGGTCGGGTCGGTGGCGGTGAGGAGGTCGCTGAGCAGGTCGTCGCCCGGGTGCGCCCGCTTGGCGGTGACATGGGCGGTCATGCAGGCGACGAACTCGGCCTGTGCCGCGTCGATCTCCGTCTGCCCGTACCTGGTGAGGTTGAGCAGGGTGTCCGACCAGTAGGAGAACCGGTCCCGGTCCTCGTCGGGGACGCCGAGCAGGTCGCAGATCACCCATACCGGCAGCGGAAAGGCCAAGTGGGCCTTCAGGTCGGCGGGTTGGCCGTGCTCCACCATGGTGTCGAGGAGCCGGTCGGCCATCGCCTCCATCCTCGGGCGCAGCGCGGCCATCCGCTTGGCGGTGAACCACTTGCTCACCATCCGCCGCCAGCGCCGGTGGGCATCGCCGGTCTGCGGCATGGCGTTGGACATCTCGTCGTTGAAGGCCCCGCCCGATTCGGTGGCGGAGATCCGGGCGGCGTCGTCGGCGTTCAGCAGGCGGCTGAAGCGGGGATCGGACAGCACCTGTCTGACGTCCGCGTAGCGGGTCAGCAGGGATGCCTCGTCGCCGCTGGGCAGGGTCACGCGCGCCACCGGGCACCGCTGTCTCAGTCCCGCCCATTCCTCGGGGGGTCCCAGCGGTGTCGCGCCGGGGATCGGGTAGGTCAACGCCGGCTCGTCGTCATGTACGTCCATCGCGGTCTCCTCCGTCTCCTCCGTGTCCTCAGTTTCAGCGGTCCCCTCCGATTCGGCCGTCTCCACACGATCAGGCAACCCGCTCAGTAATCTAAGTCAAGCAGCTGCCTTAAAATCTGGCCATCGCAGCACCCCGACGGAGGCTCCGCCATGCCCGAGGCCCTTGCTCACCCCTCCGACTCCGGGACGAGCGGTCCGCCACGGCCGGACACCGTCGTGGCGGTACTGGCCTTCGCCGGGATCGTCGTCTCGCTGATGCAGACCCTGGTGATCCCCCTGGTCCCGGAACTTCCCGGGTACCTGGGCGCCTCGGCCTCGGACACCACGTGGGCGATCACGGCCACCCTGCTCGCGGGCGCCGTCGCGACCCCGGTGGTGGGGCGTCTCGGTGACATGTACGGCAAGCGGCGGATGCTCCTGGCGAGCCTCGCCATGCTGGTGGCCGGATCCGCCGTGTGCGCGCTCAGCGACAGCCTGGCCCCGATGGTGGTCGGACGGACCCTGCAGGGCCTGTCGGCCGGTGTGATCGCGCTCGGGATCAGCATCATGCGCGACGAACTGCCGCCCGAGCGGCTCGGCGGGGCGACCGCGATGATGAGCGCCTCGCTGGGCATCGGTGCCGCGCTCGGTCTGCCCGCGGCCGCGTTCCTCGCCGACCACGCGGACTGGCACCTGCTGTTCTGGACCGCGGCGGGCTTCGGCGTGGTGGCGGCCGTACTCGTCGTGACGCTCGTACCGGAGTCCTCCCTGCGCACCGGCGGGCGCTTCGACCTGGTGGGCGCGGCCGGGCTGTCGGCCGCGCTGCTGTGCCTGCTGCTGGCGATCTCCAAGGGAGCCGACTGGGGCTGGGCGAGCGCCACGACCCTCGTCCTGTTCACGGTGGCCGTCGCCGTGCTGCTGGTGTGGGGCCGCTGGGAACTGCGTGCGGCACAGCCGCTGGTGGACCTGCGGACCACCGCGCGGCGTCAGGTGCTGTTCACCAATCTCGCCTCCGCCGTGTTCGGCTTCTCGATGTTCGCGATGGCCCTGGTGCTGCCGCAGCTCCTGCAACTGCCGAAGGCCACCGGCTACGGCCTCGGGCGGTCGATGATGGTCGTCGGCCTCGTCATGGCGCCCAACGGCCTGGTGATGATGGCCACGGCACCGCTGTCGGCGCGGATCTCCAGGACCAAGGGGCCCAAGGTCACGCTGATGCTCGGCGCCCTCGTGGTCGCCGCCGGCTACGGCGTCGGCGTCACGATGATGTCCGCCCTCTGGCAGCTCGTCCTCGTCTCCAGCATCATCGGGGCCGGCGTCGGGCTCGCCTACGGCGCGATGCCCTCGCTCGTCATGGGGGCCGTACCCGTCTCCGAGACCGCCGCGGCCAACAGCCTCAACACACTCATGCGGTCCATCGGCACGTCGGTCTCCAGCGCGGTCGCGGGTGTCACCCTGGCACAGATGACCACCACGTTCGGCTCCGTGGCCCTGCCTTCCGAGAACGCCTTCCGGGTGGTCATGGCCATCGGTTCCGGCGCCGCCCTGGTCGCGTTCGGATTCGCCGCCTGCCTGCCCCGCCGAAGCCCGCTCGCCGGCACCCCCTCGACGCCGGTGACGGGGGAGCCCTCCACGGCCACGGACGCCTCGGCGGGTACGGCGGGTACGGCGGCGGAGACGAGGCCGTAGGACACCGGGCGGTGCTCAGAACGACGGTTCGCCGTGGACGATCTCCTTGGCATCGGCGTCCGTCGCCCAGGCCCACGCCCGTATCGCCTCGTGCCAGCTGGTGCCGGTGGCGATGGCCTGCCGCCAGGGACGCATGACCTTCGGCGGCATCCCGACCGCGAGGGCTCCGGCCAGCCGGTCACCGGTGCGGTAGATGGCCAGGAACCGACGCTCACTCATCTCGCCCTCCACCACGACGATCTCGTCGTGCCCGCGCAGATGGCCGAACGCCTGCACCTTCATGTCGTACTGGTCCGACCAGAAGTACGGCACCGGGGCGAAGGGCCTGGGGGCGTCGGGGTGGAGCAGGTTGTAGGCGGCGGTGACGCCCTGCTCGGCGGCATTGGTCCGATGCTCGATCCGCATCGACGTACCGAACAGCGGGTTGTACCAACGGGCGACGTCTCCCGCCCCGTACACCCCCGGCCCGGCCGCGCAGAACTGGTCGCACACCAGGCCATCAGCCACTTTCAGGCCGCTGCCCTCGAGCCACCCGGTGTTCGGCACACACCCGATCGTGACCAACACCTCGTCGGCGTCCAGGAGTTCGCCGCCCGCGAGCCGCACCCCGCCCTCCGTCACGTCGGTGACGGTCACACCGGTCCGCAGATCGACGCCGCGCTCCAGGTGGACCGCCGAGAACACCCGCCCGACCTCCGCGCCCACCGCGTGCGCCAGCGGAACCGGAGCCGGTTCGAGGAGCGTGACCTCCGTGCCCATGCCGCGCGCCACGGCGGCGGCCTCCGCACCGAGGAACCCGGCACCGACGACCACGAGTCGGCGCCCGTGCCCCAGCCGTTCCCGCAGGGTGAGCGCGTCGTCCACCGTGCGCAGTACGTGCGCGCCCTCGCCGGGGAGCCTGCGCGGGCGCACCCCGGTGGCCACGATCAGACCGTCGTACGAAAGTCGTGTGCCGTCGGCCAGCAGGACCGTACGAGCGGCCGCGTCGAGAGCCGTCGCGGCGACGCCCAGCCGCAGATCGAGACCGAGCCCGTCCAACTCCGCCTGCCCGCGCAGCGCCAGCCGCTCAGGCTCCCACCGCGCGCCGAGGACCTGCTTCGACAGCGGCGGCCGGTCGTACGGCGCGTGCGCCTCCTCACCGACCAGGGTGAGCGTGCCGTCGTACCCTTCCCCGCGCAGGGTCTCCACCGCCGCGAGCCCGGCGGCCGAGGCGCCGACGACCAGAATCCGCCTCGCCCGTCCATCAGCCGGATCACCACGTCCTTGTGTGTCGGCCATGTCACTCCTCGGTCGTGCGGTCCGACCTCAACCGCGGTTCGGAACAACGTGGTTGAAGACCTGGTTGTGGACCTGGTTGTGGACCTGGTTGTGGACCTGGTTGTGGACCTGGTCGAGCCCAGGCAACCGAACCGGGCTGACGCCCTCCGGCCTTTTCTCTGACTTCAAGCTGACGTGATCGAGGTCACACGGTCGTGGTCCCTCACAGGGTGGCGCGGCCCAACCAGTAGCCGAAGCCCCGGCGGGTGTGGATGAGGGCCGGTTCCTCCTGGTTCACCTTGCGTCGAAGGCGGGACACGAGCTTCTCGATCGCGTTCTCGGCACGGACCTCACCCCAGACGTGCCGGCTGATCTGGTTCTTCGAGAACACCTGTTCCGCGTTGACCAGCAGATGCCGCAACAGCCGGTACTCGGCGGGCGTCAGATCGAGCGCCCGCTGTCCGCGCCGCGCCTGACAGGCCGCGTCGTCGAGAACCAGGTCGCCGTAGCGCGGCGAGCCGTCCCCGCGACCCGCGCCCCTGCCGCGCAGCAGTACCTGCGCCCGGGCCAGCACCTCGGCGATCCGGAAGGGCTTGGTGACGTAGTCCACCTCGCCCAGGCCCAGATCGGGGATGAGACTGCCCAGGGAGTCGCACTCGGTCAGGAACAGCACGGGCGGTCGCCCGGCGGGCGTGAGCCGGTGTCTGCGCCGGACACCGCCCAGGTCCGTCATCATCGCGTCGAGGACCACCAGGTCGAAGCGGTGCTCGGTGAGTTGGGCCGTCAGCTCGGCGCCGTCGGCCGCGATGGTGACGTGATAGCCCGCCAACTCCAGGGTGGTCGAGAGCAGTTCGGTGATTTCGGGGCTGTCGGCGACTACGAGGACATGCTGACCCTGCCCACGCACCGGCGACCGCCGCTCACTCACGTATCCGTACATGGAAAGACCATTCGTGTAGGGCCGGACTTCACGCGGGAGCGGCACCGCGCGACGAGAGGGGTGCGGTCGGAGGTCTCCGCCGGGTCCGCCGGGTCCGCCGTGCGGCGGGGGCTGTAATTCGAACGCGTGCAGGTGAGGGGAACGGTGCACTCACGGGACTCCTCCGCGGGTCTCCGAAGGGACGTCCACCACCGTGGAGTGCGCTGCGGCGCTTCCGAGCGGGCTCCAGGGGCGGCACTTCTGCGTGGTCGGGCCGGGGGTGGTGCGGGTTGCCGCGGGCGGTTCGGCGGGGTGCGTGGGTCGCTGCTGAACGGTGCGGCGGGCTGTGCGGGTTGGTACTGAGCGGGTTGGCCGTGCGTGGTGCCGAGCGGTCGAACCGGGCGGGGTGTGCGGGGGCGGTCGTCGGGGGCGGGGTGCTGCCAGGCGGTGGTCGCGGACGGGGTGTCGTGCGGCTGGGCTGCTGGTCGCGTCGGGGGCGATGCGGTCGAGCCGTCGAGCTGGCGTCGCGTCGGTGGCGGTACGGTCAAACGGTCGAGCTGGCATCGCATCGAAGGCAGTGCGGTCAAACGGTCAAGCCGGCATCGCATCGAAAGCAGTGCGGTCAAACGGTCAAGCCGGCATCGCATCGAAGGCAGTGCGGTCAAACGGTCAAGCCGGCATCGCATCGGGGGCGGTGCGGTCGAGCTGGGGTGCATCAGGGGCAGTGCGGCGAGCGATCGAGCTGGGGAACGGTCGGCCCGGGGGTGTCCCTGGGCGCTGCCCTTCGGTACGTTCGGCCGGACCTGTCGCGTCCCTCCCCGCCTCCGGCCCGGCGGCCTTCGGCCCGGCCGAGCCGAGCGGGCCGTCGGATCAGGCCGGGCGGGCTGCCCCGGCCGGCTCCCGGGAGGTCTCCTCGTCCTCGATGGCGTAGGAGAGGAAGTCGTCCACCATCCGGTGGAACAGGGTGGCGAGCTGCTGCAACTCCCGCGGCGACCAGTCCGCCAGAGCCATCTGCATACCCCGCGTACTCACCTCGCGGATGCGGTGGACCGCCTCCTCGCCCGCCGGGGTGATCTGAATGCGCTGCGCACGGCGGTCGTCGGGGTCCGCAACCCGGGTCACGAGACCGGCCTTCTGCAACTGCTGCACCTGCCGGGTGATGTGGGACGCCTCCACGGCCAGCCGGGCCGCCAGCTCGCCGGGGCGCATGGGCTCGGAGTCGGCGATCTGCCGCAGCAGCGCCGTCGCGGCACGGTCCAGCGCCACTCCGGCCAGCGCCATCAGCCGGTCGTGCTGGCGGATCCCTCTGGCCAGGTAGGTGATGCGGCTCAGGGCGCGCTCGATCTCCTGCATGGCGGTCGAGACGGGAGCGTCTGCGGGCGGCGGTGTGGGCATGGGGCCAGTCTAGCGCCTGATTGCCTGAGTCAAGTAATTTAGTGGACCATTTGCTTGACTCAAGTACTTTACATATGCTTGCCTGACTCAAGTAAGCCGGTGACCGACCCACAGGCCGAGGCCGCCTCCGGCGGAGGCGGCCTCGCCGCGCCGAACCCGTGGGGACGGGGAACGGCGCAGTCCCGGGCCCGGCGGCCGGTTCACTCCACCCGTCCGCCGCCGGGCCCGAGGGCACCGACCCGCGTCGCCGCTCCTGCCCGTCGACCACGGCTGGTGCGCCGTCCGACGACGGCCCCCGATCCGATCGGGTCGCGAACGGCGCGCACCGGTCACGGGTCGTCCGAGCCAGCAGCAAGCAACCGCCGCAGCGTCTTCAGAAAGCGAATCCCTCCATGGCCACCATGAAGTCCGTACAGACCGGCCCCGTCGACGCCATCGACATCGTCGAGGTCGAGCGCCCGGTACCCGGCCCCAAGGACGTCCTCATGCGCATCCGCGCCTGTGGCATCTGTGGAACCGACACCTTCTTCCTGCACATCGGCGGCGCGCCCTTCGGCCCCGACGGCTCCATGGTCTCCATCCCCCTCGGTCACGAGCCCGCGGGTGAGATCGTCGAGGTCGGCGCCGAGGTCGAGGACCTGAAGGTGGGCGACCGTGTGGTGGTCAACCCCCAGGCCGCCCCCTCCGGCATCATCGGCTGCGGCGGCAGGTACGGCGCCCTCGCCGAGTACCTCCTCATCGAGAACGCCGAGATCGGCAAGAGCGTCGCCGTCTTCCCCGGGAGCGTTCCCTTCGACGTCGCGGCCCTCAACGAGCCCATGGCCGTCGCACGCCACTGCGTCAACCGGTCCGGGGCCGAGCCGGCCGACAAGGTCGTGATCTTCGGTGCCGGGCCGATCGGTCTCGGCGCGGCGATCTGGCTGAAGCTGCGGGGCGTCCGGCACGTCACGGTCGCCGACGTCATCCCCGAGCGCCTGGAGACCGCGCTCGCCGTGGGTGCCGACGCCGTCATCAACTCCGCCGAGGAGAACGTGACCGAGCGGCTGACCGAACTGCACGGCCAGGCCGCGAACGCACTCGGGCAGCCCCGTCCCGACACCGACATCTACATCGACGCGGCCGGTGTCGCCGCCGTCATCAACACCACGGTCGAATCGGCGAAGTGGGGCGCCAGGCTGGTCATGGTGGCCGTGCAGAAGAAGTCCGACGCGGTCGATCTCGGCGGGATGCTCCGCAGTGAGCTGACGCTCATCGCCTCGCAGGGCTACCCCACCGAGATCTTCGAGGTCACCCCCGAACTCGTCGAGCACCACGAACGCTTCGCCAGGCTCATCAGCCACCGCGTTCCCTTCGGCGACGCCAAGCACGCGTTCGAGCTCGCGCTGACGCCGGGTGCGGCGGAGAAGGTCGTCGTGACCTTCGACGACGAGCGGTAGTCCCGGGGAGCTTGTCGGGTGGGACGAACTACTTCCGGATCCTTCCGATCGACGCGGGGCCCAGCAGGAGGTTGGGGTCGGTGGCCGTGGTGTAGGCGGCGCTGAGCACGTAGAGCGTGCCGTTCCGCAGCGCGACGGAGGTCGGGTTCTGCAGGCCGTCGGCGGCGGTGAGTACGGTCGACGAGGCGCCGTCGCGGCGTATGCGTACGACCGTGTTGGGGCCGTTGAGCGCGGCCAGGATCTCGTCGCCGCGGCCGGTGAAGGCGAAGTCGTCGATGCCGGTGAGATCCGTCGCCCGGATCCGGACGGGGCCGGGGCCGCCGCCCGGGCCGAACGGGATGCGCAGCACGGTGCCCCGGTCGAGGTTGGTCGCCCACAGCGCGTTGTCGTGGATCTTCAGACCGTTGACGCCGAGGAAGCCGGCCGCGGCGAGTTCGGGGGCGGCGGACCAGGTGGCCGGTTCGCTGCCGGTCGAGCCCTTCGTGGGGACGGTGTAGATCTTCCCCAGTACGGAGTCGGCGACGTAGAGCCTGCCACGGTGTTCGTCCAGCACCAGTCCGTTGGGCAGGCCGTCCGCGGGGAGGGCGGCGATGCGCTGCGGGGTGCCGCCCGGACGCAGTCGCCACAGGCCGGTCAGGTCCGAAGTGCCGGTGGCGTAGAGGAAGTACAGCGTGCCGTCGTGGGCCCGGGCGATGCCGGTGGTCAGGGCGAAGCCGAGGACCGGGGTGTGCACTCCGCCGTCGGCCGGGGCCGGCAGGGTGGCCAGGACGCGGGTCGCGCCCGCCGTGCTGACGGCGGCCACCTGCCGGGCGGCCGCGAAGGTGACGTCGGCCGTACCGTCGGGCTCCAGCGCGATGTTCTCGGGCATCTGCCCCCGTGCCAGGTCGAAGTGCGCGGCGATACGGGGTTTCGCGAGCGACCCGGTGGAGGCCGCCGCGGGGGACGAGGTGAGGGCGGTCACGGCGGCCATTCCGGCGGCAGTGACCGTGTAGGCGAGTGCGGTCAGTTTCCGTGCGGTCAGTTTGTTTCTCATGCTTCTTTCGCTGATTCCTTCGCGATGGTTTTCGGGCGCACGGCGGACGGACCGGCCGCCGCCGTGCTGTGGATGAGGAGGGTCATGGCGGCCCGGGACGGCGAGTCGGGCTCGGTGGTCGCGACGACGACGTACTGTCCCTGTTCGGTGTGCAGCGTCTGCTGGGTGACGTCCATGGCGCCGACCAGCGGATGCCGCATCGCGTAGACCGCGACATCGCTGGTCTTGATCCGGTGGTCGGCCCACATCGCCGCGAACTCGGCGCTGTTGAGGGTCAGTTCACCGACAAGCGCGGCGAGTGCCGGGTCGTCGGGGTACTGCCCCGACGCCAGGCGCAACGTGCCCACGACGGCTCTGGCCTTGGCCGGCCAGTCCGCGTACAGATCGCGGGTGTGGGCGTCGAGGAACACCAGCCGGGCCATGTTGGGACGGTCACCCGGCCGGTTCGGGCCGTCCGGGTCGAGGTGTCCGGCGTACAGCGCGTGCCCGGCGCGGTTCCACGCCAGTACGTCGCTGTACCGGCCCGTCACCACCGCGGGCACCTCCGAGAGCACGCCCAGGAGTTGGGCGACCGCGGGTGAGACCCGTTCCGGCGCCGGGCGGCGCGTCCGGGGCCGGCGCCGGGCGGCGGCCGACAGCTCCCGCAGGTGCCGTCGTTCGGCCTCGCTCAGCCGCAGTGCCCGGGCGATCGCGTCCAGGACGTCCGGGGAGGCCTGGGACTGCCCCTGCTCCAGCCGCGCGTAGTACGACTCGCTCACCCCGGCGAGCCGGGCCAGTTCCTCGCGTCGCAGCCCCGGCACGCGACGGCGTTCGCCGTACGCCACCACACCGAGGTCCTCGGGCCGCAGCTGCGAGCGGCGCGCCCGCAGGAACTCACCCAGCTGTCGTTTTCCGTCCATGCGCCGAGTATTGGGCTCGCCCACGAGGGCCAACCACACCCTGATCGGGATACCCGAGGGCTCAGCGCCCCGTGAAGGTGACCTCGGCCGTGGCGTGCGCGGGGTCCCGGTGGGTGGCGACGGACAGGTCGGCGCGGTCGTCGCGGGGCGTCCCGCGGGCCAGCAGGTGTTCGCCCGCGAAGACGGGGCTGCGCAGCCGGTAGGACAGGGAGAGGACCTGTCGGGAGGGGGCGTCGCGGCGGACCAGTTCCAGCATCAGGAGGGCCAGGAGCGGGCCGTGCACGACGAGCCCGGGATAGCCCTCGACGTCCCGGGTGTACGGCGTGTCGTAGTGGATGCGGTGGGCGTTGGCGGTGAGCGCGCTGAACCGGAACAGCAGGGGCGGGTCGGGGTGCAGGGGAAGGTGCCAGTGGCCGTCCGGCCGGGGAGTCGCCGAGGGGTCGAGCGCCGCCCGGGTGTGGGGGGTCGAGGTGCGGCCGGAACGGTAGACGATGTCCTGTTCCTCGACGAGACAGGTACGGCCGCGCTGGCGGAGTTCGTGGCGCTGGGTCACGAAGAGGAGTTCTCCGCTCCTGCCCCGCTTGGTGGTCACGGCCCCCAGGCTGCTGACACGCTCGGCTCGCTCGCCGAGGCGCAGCGGCTCGTCGACCGTGCACCGCCCTCCGGCGACCATCCGCTGCCGGTCGGGGACCGGCGGGAGGAAGTGCCCGTGCCGGGGGTGGCCGTCGGCTCCGAGGTCTCGCTGGGCCGGCCAGCGCAGGAAGTAGAGCCAGTGCCACAGGGGCGGCAGGGGGTCGCCGGCGGCGACGACGGGTGCGGGCTCGTCCAGGAGGGCCGACAGCGCGGCGACGGGGGCGGCGTGCAGGTCGTCCACGTCGGTCACCGCCTCGGGGGCCCACGACTCCACGGAGGACCAGAGCGGGCCCGAGGTGCGCTGCATCTCTCCATCATGTGCGCTGATGAGCGAAGTTGGACAATAGAAGGTTCTGATGCCTCTATAGCCCGGCGGTATGAGAGCCCGTTCGGCCCTGTCGGCCCGCTCGGCGCAGGCGGTTCCCCCGGCTCACTCGCCTCACTCGCCTCACTCCCCCTCGGTCGCCGCGCCCTGCCCGTGCAGCTTCGCGGCGGGCCGGCTGCCCTCGGGCGACGCCGAGTTCCTCCTCCGGCGTGCGGATCTGCCGGGTGACCACGGGCTCGACCAGGTGCAGCAGTTCCGCCGCCCGCGTGACGCTGCCGGCCTCGGCGACGGTCACGAGCGCCTTGAGCTGCTTCACGTCCACCGCTGCCTCCCGTGCGTCCGTGTCCGCATTCGTATCCGCTATGGGGCCATCAGGGTTTGCTATTTCACCGAGGCCTCCATGAGCGACCATGATGGCATCACGGCCGCGTCGCCGCGGACTCCCGGCCAGCCTCTGGAGGTCGCCCCATGACCGAGCTCTCCGAAGCGCTTCCGCTCTCCGGCATCACCGTCGTCAGCGTCGAGCAGGCCGTGGCGGCGCCCTACGCCACCCGTCAGCTGGCGGATCTCGGCGCCCGGGTGATCAAGGTGGAACGCCCGGGAGGCGGCGACTTCGCCCGTCGCTACGACACCACCGTGCACGGCGAGTCCAGCTACTTCGTATGGCTCAACCGCTCCAAGGAGTCCCTGACCCTGGACCTGAAGTCGGCCCGGGGCCGGGACGTCCTGGAGCGGCTGCTCGCCGGTGCCGACGTCTTCGTGCAGAACCTGGCGCCGGGCGCGGCCACCCGGCTCGGGCTGGACGGCCCGGCGTTGCGGGAGCGGTATCCGTCCTTGATCCCGTGCACCATCTCCGGATACGGGACCAGCGGGCCCTGGGCCGATCGCAAGGCGTACGACCTGCTCGTGCAGTGCCAGACCGGGCTGGTCTCCCTGACGGGGAACGAGCACGGGTCCGCCAGGACCGGGGTGTCGATCGCCGACATCGCGGCCGGGATGTACGCCTACTCGGGCGTCCTCACCGCCCTGTTCACGCGCGCCACCACGGGAGTCGCCCGCGCGGTGGAGGTCTCGCTGTTCGAGGCGCTGGCGGAGTGGATGGGGCAGCCGGCGTACTACACGCGCCACGGCGGCACCCAGCCGCCACGGCTCGGCACCCAGCACGCCACCATCGCCCCGTACGGCGCCTACCCCGCGGCCGACGGCAAGGACGTGCTCTTCTCGATCCAGAACGAGCGCGAATGGGCCGCGCTGTGCGAGCGGTTCCTCAGGCGTCCGGACCTCGTCGACGACCCGCGTTTCGTCACCGGCTCGGACCGTGTGTCCCACCGTGAGGAGCTGAACGCGATCGTGGCCGCGCGGTTCCGCGCGCTGGACAGTCAGGAGGCGATGAAGCTGCTGGACGCGGCGGGGATCGCCAACTCCGGTGTGAACACGGTCGAGGAGTTCCTCACCCACCCCGTACTCGAGGAGCGCCACCGCTGGCAGGGCGTCCGACTGCCCGGGGGCGCGGGGCCCGTGCCCGCGCTGCTGCCGCCCGTCGACCTGGCCGGGGTCACTCCCCGTATGGACGCCGTTCCCGCCGTCGGCGAGCACACCGACACGATCCTGGCCGCGTTGGGACACAGCGCGGCCGACATCGCCGCCCTCCGGGCCGACGGCGTCGTCTGAATCCCCGGCCCTGCGCTTCTCCCCTTTCCTCTTCCGCGCCCGTCCCCCAAGGAGCCGCACAGCATGAGCACTCTCGACGTCCTGTCGGAGGACGAGCGGCTCGTCGTCGCCACCGTGCGCGAGTTCGTCGACAAGGACGTCAAGCCGGTCGTCCGGGAACTCGAACACGCCAACACCTATCCCGAAGCCCTGATCGAGCGGATGAAGAAGCTCGGGATCTTCGGGCTCGCCGTCCCCGAGGAGTACGGCGGCACCCCTGTCTCCACCTCCTGTTATGTGCTCGTCACGGAGGAACTCGCCCGCGGCTGGATGAGCCTGGCGGGCGCGATGGGCGGCCACACCGTGGTGGCCAAGCTGCTGCTGCGCTTCGGCACCGAGGAGCAGAAGCGCCGCTGGCTGCCTCGGCTGGCCACCGGCGAGGTCCGGGCGACGATGGCGCTGACCGAACCCGGCGGCGGGTCCGACCTCCAGGCGATACGCACACTCGCCCGCAGGACCGCGGACGGCTATGTGGTCAACGGCTCGAAGACATGGATCACCAACTCGCGGCGGTCCGGGCTGATCGCCCTGCTGTGCAAGACCGATCCGGACGCCACCCCCGCCCACCGGGGCATCTCCGTCCTCCTGGTCGAGCACGGTCCCGGTCTCACCGTCTCCCGCGATCTTCCGAAGCTCGGCTACAAGGGCGTGGAGAGCTGCGAGTTGACCTTCGAGGACCACCGCGCGCCGGCCGACGCCGTCCTGGGCGGAGTCGAGGGCCGGGGGTTCGCCCAGATGATGAAGGGGCTGGAGACCGGGCGGCTCCAGGTCGCCGCCCGCGCCCTCGGCGTCGGCCGGGCGGCCCTGGAGGACTCGCTCGCGTACGCACAGGAACGGGAGTCCTTCGGCAAGCCCATCTGGCAGCACCAGTCGATCGGCAACTACCTCGCGGACATGGCCACGTCCCTCTCCGCCGCGCGCCACCTCACCCTGCATGCCGCACGCGAGGCCGACGCCGGCCGGCGCGTGGACATGGAGGCGGGCATGGCCAAGCTGTTCGCCTCCGAGACCGCCATGCAGATCGCCCTCAACGCCGTGCGCATCCATGGGGGTTACGGCTACTCGACCGAGTTCGACGTGGAGCGCTACTTCCGGGACGCCCCGCTGATGATCGTCGGCGAGGGCACCAACGAGATCCAGCGGAACGTGATCGTGCGCCAGCTCGTCGAGCGGGGTCGGCTGGACGCGTGAGCCCGTCCCGCCCCGCCCCCTCCCGATCCTGACCCGGCTCGGGTCGCAGTCGACGAACGTCGTCGGGCCCCTACTCGATGCCGTCGAGGAGGGCGAGCACGCGCCGGGTGAGCAGGGTGGCGGCGTGCTCGTCGTACGACGGCAGGCTGTTGTCGGCGAACAGGTGCTGCTTGCCGGGGTAGAGGAACAACTCGGCGGCGTCGGGGGCCGATTCGACGAGGGCGCGGGCCGCGTCGAGGTCGCCCTCGTCGACGAAGTACTCGTCCGCCTCCATGCCGTGGATCTGGACCGGGACCTGCCGCGGCCAGTCGCCGCCGAACTCCGAGGCCGGGACGCAGGAGTGGAACAGCAGCGCGCCCTTCGCACCGGTCCGGGTCTGGGCGAGGTACTGCGCCGGCAGGACGCCCAGCGAGAAACCGGCGTACACCAGCTCGGCGGGCAGCTCGGCCGCGGCGGCCCTGCCGCGCTCGACAAGGGTGCCGAACCCGATGGCCTGGGCGTGCGCGACGCCCTCCTCCAGGTTCTCGAAGACCAGCCCTTCGTACAGATCCGGCACGTGGACGGCGTGTCCGGCTCCCCTGAGCGATTCGGCGAACGCGTGCACGCCGGACGTCAGTCCGTGCGCGTGGTGGAACAGCAGTACTTCAGCCATGTCGGCCCCCTCCTTCGGCGCGCAGCCCGGGTGACTCCGCGGGACCGAGTATGGACCGGGGCACTGACATCGCCCGGCGGTCGCCGGGCGCCCGGAGTCAGGCGTTCCGTATTCCGTCCATCGGATGCGCGGCACGACGGCGGAGTGCTTCTTTGCCGAAGTGCGCGCCCCCTGAGCGCGCTTGTCCCTGTTGATCCACAACGGGTCAGGTGAGCACCATGCTGCTGACCGGCAGCTGACGGGGGGAAGGGCGGTCGTGATGTCAGCTGCTGTGATCTGTGGGATCGGCACGTGCCTGCCGGAGCGTGTCGTCAGCAATGACGACCTGGCGGCCCGGCGAGCGCAGCCTGCTCACCGCCTTCGGCGGGGGCCTGACCTGGGGTTCCATCGCCCTGTCATGGCCGGCCGCGGTGCCGGTCCACCGGCACCTGCCGGTCCCCGCCGAGCGCCGGCCGGCCATGGTCCCGGCTCCGGCGCCGGTGCTCTGTCGGAACGGACCGCAGCCGTGACACCCGTATGCCCCCCGCGCAGGCTCCGCCAGCCGTTCCCCGGCACGGCGCCCAGCGCCTGAAGGTCCCGCCTACTTCACCCCGCCCGCATCCAGCAGCACCGTCACCGTCGTCGTGGTCAGCCCTGCCAGCGTCTCGATCCCGGCACCGGCACGGGCGCTCGCGCCGTCGAACACCAGCATCAACTGACGGGCGAGAAGCTCGGGATCACGCGCACCACCCTGCTCGGCCTGCGCACGGAACACCTCTTTCATGCGCCCCTTCGCACCGCCCGCGACCACCGACGCCGGGTGCTCGGGGTCCTTGAGTTCGACGAGCGCGGCGAGGAACGGGCAGCCGCGGTACTCGGGCCGCGCCGAGGCCGCCTCCGCCCGCTCGAAGATGCCCAGGATGCGCTCGCGCGGCGTCCCGGCAGCCTCCGGATCCGGCGCGAGCTGCTTCTCGTACAGCGGAATCCGCCGTTCCAGGCTCGCCGCGAGGACGTCGTCCTTGCTGTCGAAGAGCTGGTACATCGACCGCTTCGAGACGCCGGCCGACCGGCACAGCGCCTCGATGCCGACGGATACGCCCTCGCGGTAGACGAGGTCGGCCGCCGCGTCCAGCAACCGGTCCCTTGTGGATGCCTTGTCTGTAGTGGCCATAAAGGCAGGTTACCGCGCGGGACGAGACAAGGAAACCGATCGGTCTCCCCAGGCCGCGTGGGCGCAATCACACGTGACACGGCGACTGAACAAGCGCTTGGATAGTGACGTTCGGACCGTGTGTCCCACCCCGCCGTGCCGCGCTGGAGGCCCCGTTGCTGTTCACATCCGTCGACGATGTCTCCACGCGTCTCGCCGAGACCGGCTATCTGGCCTCGCCCGCGGTCGCGACCACGGTCTTCCTGGCCGACCGCCTGGGCAAGCCGCTCCTGGTGGAGGGCCCCGCCGGGGTCGGCAAGACCGAACTCGCCAAGGCCGTCGCCCAGGTGGCCGGGGCGCGACTGGTCCGGCTTCAGTGCTACGAGGGCGTCGACGAGTCCCGGGCGCTGTACGAGTGGAACCACGCCAAGCAGCTGCTGCGCATCAGCGCGGGCCGCGACGAGACGTGGGACGAGGCGCGCACGGACATCTTCAGCGAGGAGTTCCTGCTGGCGCGCCCCCTGTTGACCGCCATCCGCGGCGACGATCCCAAGGTGCTGCTGATCGACGAGACCGACAAGGCCGACGTCGAGGTGGAGGGGCTGTTGCTGGAAGTGCTCAGCGACTTCCAGGTCACCGTCCCGGAGCTCGGCACGATCAGCGCGACCAGCCGGCCCTTCGTGGTCCTCACCTCGAACGCGAGCCGCGAGCTGTCGGAGGCGCTGCGCCGCCGTTGCCTCTTCCTCCACATCGGCTTCCCGGAGGAGGAGCTGGAGCGTCGCATCGTACGGCTGAAGGTGCCGGGTCTGGACGCGGCGCTGACGGAGTCGGTGGTGCGGGTGGTCGGCGCACTGCGCGAGATGGACCTGCGGAAGGTTCCCTCGGTCGCCGAGACGATCGACTGGGCGCGCACCCTGCTCGCGCTGGGCGCCGACACCCTCGACGGGACCGTCGTACGTGACAGTCTCGGCGTGCTCCTCAAGCACCAGGACGACATCCTCAAGGCGGCCGCCAAGCTCGACCTGGACGCCATGTGAACGCGCCGACGGGCGTCGCCGAGCGGCTGACGGGACTGGTCGGCGCGTTGCGCGCGCACGGCGTGCGGATCGGTACCGGCGAGACGGTGGACGCCGCGCAGGCGGTGGCGGCGCTCGGCCTGACCGACCGGGAACTGCTGCGTGAGGGCCTCGCCGCCACCCTGTTGCACAGCACCGGGCAGCGCCGGGTGTTCGACCCCGTCTTCGACCTGTACTTCCCGCGTCTCGTCGGGGCGCCGACCTCCGAGGGGCGGGAGAGCGACGCTCCCGCCGCCGACCGGGAGGAGCTGCGCGAGCGGCTCGCGGCGGCGTTCGCCGCGGGCGACCGGGAGCTGCTGGAGCGGCTCGCGATCGAGGCGGTGGACGGCTTCGGTGGCTACGGTTCCTCGCCGGGGTCGGACGGCTGGTCGTCGCACCAGACGCTCGACCGGCTCCGCCCGCAGACGCTGATGGCGCGCGTCCGTGACAGCGTCCGGGCACGGCAGGAGGGAGCGGCGGGGTTCGCCGACCGGCTGCTGGAGGACGAGATCCGGCGGCGTATCGAGGTGTTCCGCGCGCTGGTCGCCACGGAGGCGCGGCGCCGGGTCGCCGAGCGGCGCGGCCGGGACGAGTTGGCGCGGCGGGCGGTGGCCCCGACCGCCGACCGGGTCGACTTCCTGTTCGCGGGGCGGGACCGGCTCGCCGAGCT
This sequence comes from Streptomyces sp. NPDC107454, assembly GCF_055582885.1. Classification (NCBI taxonomy): domain Bacteria; kingdom Bacillati; phylum Actinomycetota; class Actinomycetes; order Kitasatosporales; family Streptomycetaceae; genus Streptomyces; species Streptomyces sp. NPDC107454. The sequence goes on from NZ_JBVJPA010000003.1 coordinate 322,425, forward strand.
GCGCAGAACGGTGCAGCCGCTGGCGCGCAAGCTGGCCACCCGGCTCGCCGCACGCCGCCGCCGGGCCGCGCGCGGCACCATCGACCTGCGGCGGACCCTGCGCGGTTCCCTGTCCACCGGCGGGGTGCCCATGAAGCCGGTGCTGCGCAGGCGCCGCCCCGTCCGGCCCGAACTGGTGCTGCTGTGCGATGTGTCGGGCTCGGTGGCGGGCTTCTCGGACTTCACGATGCTGTTGGTGCAGGCGCTGCACGACCAGTTCAGCAAGGTGCGGGTGTTCGCCTTCGTCAACCGGATCGACGAGGTGACCGGCCTGCTCGTGCACGGCAGGGCCGATCCGGAGGGGCTGGGTGCCCGCATCCGCTCCGAGGCGACGCTGACGGGCTGGCACGGCAGCAGCGACTACGGCGTCGCGTTCGGCGAGTTCGCCGAACGGTACGTCGACGCGGTGGGACCGCGCACGACCGTGTTCGTCCTCGGCGACGCCCGGACGAACATGGGCGACCCGAATCTGCCGGCCGTCCGGCGGTTCTCCGAACGGGCCCGCCGTGTCTACTGGTTGAACCCCGAGCCGCTCTCCCAGTGGGGTACGGGCGACTCGGCGGCGCCCGAGTACGCCGAGCTCGTCGAGATGCACGAGTGCCGCAACGTAGGGCAGCTCAGCGGGCTGATCGGCCGACTGCTGCCGGTCTGACCGCCGGGGGGCGGAACGGGACCGGCCTCCCTGCCCCTGTGCCTCCGCGCCTCCGTTACGCGACCAGCTGCGGGTACATCACGCCCAGATCCTCGGACAGCTGGGCCTTGACCTGCCGGGTGAGGTCGTCCGCCAGCACCTCGAAGGCACCGGACTCGATGCCGTCGAGGGCCTGGGCCGCGACGCTCTCGGGCGAGGACTTCGGCGCGTCCACCTTCGCGGCCATGTCGGTGTCGACGTAACCGACATGCAGTCCCGTGACGTCGATGCCGCGCGGCTTCAGGTCGAGGCGCAGGGAGTTGGTCTGCGACCAGAAGGCCGCCTTGGAGGCGCTGTAGGAGCCCAGGAGCCCTACCCACGACAGCACCGAGTGGACGTTGAGGAGGTGGCCGCCGCCGTTGCGCTCGATGATCGGCACGAAGGCGCGCGTGACGAGGAGGGGGCCGAAGAAGTTCGTCTCGAACTCGCGGCGGACGTCCTCGACGGGCGAGTCCAGGAAGTTCGCGTTCACGGACGCGCCCGCGTTGTTGATCAGGACGGTGACGTCCTGCGCGCGCTCGGCGGCCGCGGCGACGGACGCGGGGTCGCTCACTTCCAGCGCCAGCGGCACCGCGTCGGGGTGCGTGACGGTCCGCGGGTCGCGTGCGGTGGCGTACACCTTCGACGCGCCGCGCTCGTAGAGGGCCTGCACGAGCGCGCGGCCGATGCCGCGGCTGCCGCCGGTGACCAGGACGACCGAACCTTCGATGGATGTCATGAGAACTCCCGGAGCCATGAGGAAACCGATCGGTTTCCGTTCACCGGAAGAGTAAACCGATCGGTTTCCAAGGGCAAGGCGCGGACACGAAAACGGCTCGCCCCGATGGACGGGGCGAGCCGTTGACCGTGTACGGGTCAGGACGTGACGCCCGCCGTCTCCACGACAGCCTCGTCCGCCCCGGCGTCGTCGGTGGCGGCTGCCTTCTTCTCGACCGTGTACTCCTGGGCCGCGCCCCTGGTCAGACCGACCAGCGCCACGGCCACGATCAGCACGAACGCGACCCCTGCGATCGCGAAGCTCAGCGTGAACTGGCTCTCGGCGGGCAGCGCGGGCACACCGGCCGGCAGATGCTGGATGGTCTTGGACGCCAGCAGCGAGGTGATCACGGCGCTGGCGATCGCGCTGCCGACGGAACGGGAGATGGAGTTGAGGCCGTTGGCGATGCCGGTCTGGTGGTGCGGCACGCTCGCCACGATGAGCGCGGGCATGGCCGCGTAGCCGAAGCTGATCGCGACACCGATCAGCAGGCCCGCCAGGATGACCGACGCGGAGGTGTCGTGCGCCAGGGTGAGCCACGCGAAGCCGGCGACTCCGAACACCGCGCCCACGGCGAGGGTGAACCGCGCCCCGATCCGCCCGACGAGGATCCCGCCGAACTGTGCGGCGAGCAGCGAGATCAGCGTGGTCGGCAGCAGGTACTCGACCGAGGCGCGCAGCACCGAGGCGCCGAATCCGTACCCGGTGAGTTCCTTCGGCATCTGCGCCAGGTACGCGACGCCGATGAACTGGGAGAACATCGCGAAGCCGAGGAAGAGGCCGGCGAGGTTCGTGAAGAGCACCGGGCGGTGGGCGAACATCCTCATGTCCACCATCGGCTCGCGGACCTTGCGCTCGACCAGGACCCAGACGCCCGCCATGACGACCGCGGCGACGAACAGGCCGATGGTGCGGGCGGAGGACCAGCCCCACTCGTGTCCCTGCGAGATCGGCAGCAGGAGCAGGACGAGCAGCGCGGCGAGCGTTCCCGCGCCGAGCCAGTCGGTACGGCCGCCGGTCGTCGAGCGTGCGGAGGGCACGCGCAGGACGACACCGACCAGGGCGAGGGCCGCGAGCCCCACGGCGAGCCAGAACACCCGGTGATAGTCGGGGTCCGAGCCCCGCGTGAGCAGGCCTGCCGCGACCAGGGCGAGTCCGCTGCCGACCGCGAGCGTGCCGCTCACCAGCGCCATCGCGCCATGCAGCTTCGCCGGGGGTATCTCCTCGCGCAGGACCGAGAGGGCGAGCGGGAAGATCGCGGTGGCCGCACCCTGGAGCACTCGGCCGACGATCAGCCACAGCAGCGAGGTGGTGGTCGCCGCCAGCACCGAACCGGCGATCATCAGCAGCAGAACCCCGATCAGCGTGGGCTTCTTGCCGTGCATGTCGCCGAACCGGCCGAGCAGCGGGGTGAAGACCGCGGCGGACAGCAGGGTCGCGGTGGTGACCCAGCTGACGTTGGCGGTGGTGGTACCGAGGTCGCTCTGGATGATGCTCAGGATCGGTACGACGAGGGTCTGCATCATCGAGACGATCATGGCCGCGAGGCCGAGGACCAGGACGAGTGAGAGGTCGCCGGTGGGGCGCCCGGGCGCCACGCGATCTGTGGGTGTCACGATGTTCTTCCGTTTGGTCAGGACGTCAAGCAATCACGGAGAGTGATGCCGCGAAGCTTGAAGACCGCAAAGCTGTAGAGCCTATAAGTTTGAGGTCCTCAAGTAACTTGATAGAGGTAAGCATCGAAGGTTGAGGTAGTCAAGTTTCGGGTTACGCTGGATCCATGTCCGCGACATCTGGAACGAACCGCTCCACCGAGGCGTCCGACAGCGGACCCCTCACCGTCTCCAACGTCCAGCTTCTCGACACCCTGTGGGCATCGATGGTCAGCCTCTACGCGGATCTCACCAGTGCCGCCGCCGCGCACGGCCTCACCTACAGCCAGGCCAAGGCGCTCAACGTCCTGCGCCAGGGCCCGGCTCCGATGCGGGCCCTGGCGGGCACACTGCGCTGCGACGCCTCGAACATGACCGGGATCATCGACCGGCTGGAGGCCCGCGGCCTCGTCTACCGCGAGCCCAGCCCCACCGACCGGCGGGTCAAGAACGTCGTCCTCTCGGAGGACGGGGCGGCCGCCGTGTCGAGCATCCGGGACGGTATGCACGGCACCCACCAGGCCCTCGACTCACTCAGCGACGCCGAGCGGTCCACCCTCGAAGGCCTGCTCTCGCGCCTGTTCGTCGGCGAGGACGACCGCGCTTCCTGACCCCCGAACGGGACGCCCTGACCGAGCAGTTCCTCCGCGTGCCCAGTTCCTCCCAGGGAGGGACCCAGGGATTTCCCGGAAGAGCCGGGGGCGCCTCCGTCCTGACCTCACTGGTGATCGGCCGGGGTCGTGTACGAACCCCCGGGCAGACACAGGGGGGTGGCCGCGGTGGGCAGTGCCGATGTGATCGCCGATGTGTCCGACATCCTGGCGCACGTCCTGACCACGGCGGTACGCGAATCCGACGCCCACGCCCGGGTGCGGCTCGTCGAACGCGTCGGGCAGCAGCGCGGCGGCGGCCATGGAGCGCTCGGCCTCGAACTCTTCCTGTACGAGGGGGCCGCGGCGCCCGAGAGATACACCGCCCGGACGGTGTCGTCGAGGGTGAGGATCCTGCGGAGCAGGGTGGTCCGTCCCAGGCCCGGTTCCCCTACGACGAACAGCGCGGCGCTGCGGGAATCAGACGCGTGGCCCCGCGTCGCCGGTGCCGCTCCCCCCAGGCATTCACCCTTCCGCTTCGGTCGAGCGAGGGCGGCGCCCCCTCTCGGCCGCGGCGCGGATTGTACGTGTCGCGCGTCCCCGGACCAGGAAATTTCTGGCCTGTTTTTTACCATCCGATTGGTGTGACAAGGGCCGCCCGGCCCGCGACCTCTGCGTCTTCATCCGACTGATCAACCGAACAGTACGCCGTAACCAATCGTGTCCGAATTTGAAACGACGAGTTCACGGGCTCGCAAGTTTCTCCTGTGTCCATAGCGGAGAACCCGCAGATCACAGGGGTTGAAAAGGTTTCCTCCCTTTCTGCGAGACGGGCCAAGAGGTGCGCGTGATGGACGAACTGCGTGTGCTGTCGATCTATGAAGGATTCTTCTCGGGCGGGGCCCGGATCGTGCACAGTGATGTGGTGCTGGGGCTCCATGAGGGTGGCCAGCGGCATGCGGTGCTGAGCGTGAATGGCGAAATGTATCGGGAGGAGACCCGGCAGCGGATGGAGGACGACGTCTGCTACCGGTCACTGACCGCGGCGGGCGTGCCGGTCACCTCGCTGGGCCGCACCCCCGCGGCACCCGGCGGCCCCGAGACCTTCACCGGGCCGGAGCTGGCCGCCACCACGCGGGCGGTGGCCGCCGCGGACGTCATCCTGTCCCTCAAGGAGCAGCCGCTCGGCCTGCTCAACCAGGCAGGCCTGCCCCGGCGGCCCGTCGTGGTCTGTCTGCACCGCTCCGACCCCGAGAACCAGGGGGCGGCCCTGGACGAACTGCGGACGGCGGTCGCCGACGGCCGGATCGCCGCCGGGATCTGCTGTGCCGAGTCGACGCGCGCCGCGTACGCCGCGGCCGGGATCCCGGCCGGACTGCTCCACGTCATCCCGAACGGCGTGGATCTGCTGCGATTCCGCCCCGACCCGTTCAGACGCGCGCTGCTGCGGACGTCCCTGGGCATCCCGGAGCGTGCGCCCGTGATCGTCTTCGCGGCGCGCTACGCCACGATGAAGAACGTTCCGCTGTTCCTCCGGGCGGCCCGCGCCTGGCTGCGCCGACAGCCCGACGGCCACGTCCTGATGTGCGGCGCGGGCATGACGCGGGACAACGGCTGGCTGCGTGAGGACATCGCCACCGCCTTCGGCGAGGACGCCCCGCTCGCCGAACGCCTCTCCCTGCTCGGCGTACGGCACGACATGGAGACCGTCTACGCGGCCGCCGACGTGGTGTCGCTGACCTCCTCCAGCGGCGAGGCGGCACCGCTGTGCCTGATCGAGGGCATGATGTGCGGGGCCGTACCGGTCGCCACCGATGTCGGTGACAGCGCCTCGATCGTGACCGGGCACGGCTTCCTCACCCCGCCCGACCCCGAGGCGATCGCCCTGGCCTGGTCCGAGGCGGTGGCGCGGGGCGCCGAGTTCGCACCGGCCCTGGCCCTCAGCCGCGAACGCTTCAGCCGCACCCGGATGATCGCCGCGTACGCCGCGCTCATCGAACAGGTGCGCAGCAGGTCGGGCCGGGTGCCTCTCCCGGAACCCTTCTGAGAGAGCCCGCCGGGAAGGGGCGCCCCCGGGGCGCCCTGGGGGCTGCGCACGCCGCACGGGGTCAGGCCTCCTTCTCGCCCAGTTTCTCGACGTACTCCTGCGCCTTGTCCACACCGGTCTCGATCTTGTCGGTGTACTTGCCGTCCGTCTTGTCGTCGACGATGTCGCCGGCCTTCTCCAGACCGTCGGAGATCGTGTCGCCGTGGGCCTCGGCAAGTTCCTCGGCCTTGTCCTTGAGGTTCTTCAGGTTGTCGAACACGCGTGACTCCTTCTCCGGCGGCACCGCCTGATCAGGGTCACGATCCCACCCGGCCCTCGGCGGCCGACAGGCCCAGGGCGCGGCGCCCTTGGGCAAAGGGAGCGAACGGCGCGGACCGACCCGGCCCGCCGGAGCCCGACGCGCGCCCGCGCGCCGGTGCCCGGCTGCGCGCCGCCTCGTTGCACAACACCCCGTTCATGGCAGGTTCTGGACAAGAATTGGGCAAGCCCCGGGACTCCCGCCCGTCCCTCGTGGTCCTGTCTGCCCCAAGGCTGTGTCAACGCCGTTAGGGAGGACCACGTGTCAGGAACCACCCGCAAGAGACGATGGCTCACGATCTGTGCCGTCACCGCGTCGGCCGCGCTCGTCGCGCTGCCCGCCGGCGCCGCGCCCGGCCCGGACGGGGGCCACCCCTTCGGGGCCCGCACGCTCGCCCGACTCGCCGCAGGCCGCACGCAGTCGACGGGCGGCATCACCCCGAAGGTGACGGCGCAGGACTCCGACGGCGGCAACGAGTCCGGCGAGATAGCCGAGGGGGCCGACCAGTACGCCGAGGCCCGCACCTCACCGGGCGTCGTCGCGCCGGGAGCCTACGGCGCCGCCTGGAGCACTCTGAACAACTTGCCTTCCACCGGTGGGAGTTGGCGGAACGTCACCGATCTGCCGTACAACTCCGACGACCCGCGCTACCGCGACTTCGACTCCAACTCCAGCGGCGGTTCGGGCAACGTCACCGGCCGCCTCGCGGCGATGGCCGCCGACGACGACGGGTACGTCTACGCGGGCAGCGCGGGCGGCGGCGCCTGGCGCTCCCGGTCCGGCGGCGGACACTGGGAGCCCATCAGCGACCGGCTGTCCTCGCAGTCCACCGGCGCGCTGGCCCTGGACGGGTCCGGGCGGCTGTGGCTGGGCACCGGTGAGGCGAACACCAACGCGGACGCCTACCTCGGCAGCGGGGTGTACGTGCTGACCGACGCACACCACGGCACGTTCTCCGCGCGCAGCCGGGTCGGCGGCGACGAGCTGGAGAGCACCACCATCCACCAGCTGCGCTTCGGCGGCGGGAAGGTGTGGGCGGCGACCAGCGAGGGCGTGTGGAGCCACTCCACCAAGACACTCGTCGGCGCCTGGAAGCTGGAGTTCGCCCCCAACCCCGACTACCTCCCCGGTGGTTCACTGGCGAGCGACCCCTCCGCCCCGTACAAGAACCTCGCGGGTGACATCGCGATCGACCCGAAAGACCCCTCCAAGGTGGTCCTCGCGGTCGGCTGGCGCAGCGGTGACGACTACAACGGCTTCTACACCAAGGTGCGGGGCACCTGGACGCGGATCACCAGTGGTCTGGGCGATCTGCCGTCCGACGCGGACAACGTCGGCAACGTCACCTTCGCCCGGTCCGCCGACGGCTCGCGGTACTACGCCATCGACCAGTCGCCGGAACAGCTGAACACCAACCCGGACAGCGGCCTCGAAGGTATCTACGTCGCCAAGTCAGGCTCTCCCTTCGGTCCGTGGACGAAGATCGCCGACTACAAGCAGCTCGCCGCCGACGGCTCGGCCCTCACCTCCAGCGGCTACATGCCCGGCGTACAGGCCTGGTACAACCAGTTCCTGACCGTCGACCCGGCCGACGCGCAGCACGTGTACGCGGGTCTGGAGGAGGTCTACGAGACCAAGGACGGCGGCGGCACCTGGTCCACCGTCGGCCCGTACTGGAACTTCGGCTTCCCCTGCTGGAGCATCGACCCCGCCGAGCAGACCGGCGACTGCAACGCGACGACCCACTCCGACCAGCACGGGGTCGCCATCGGCCGCTTCCACGGCAGGAGTTACGTGTACGTCGGCAACGACGGCGGAGCCTACCGGCGGCCGCTCGACGGCGCCCAGGACTCCTCCGGCCACGCCACCGACTGGACGTCCCTGAACGACGGCACGATCGACACGCTCCAGTACTACTCGGTGGGTATCGGCAAGGACCTCGCCCACGGCGGCGTCTCGGTCACCGGTGGCCTCCAGGACAACGGCCAGTCCATCCTGCGCAGCGACGACAAGGTGATGGGCTCCGACTTCGGCGGTGACGGCGGCGACACGCTCACCGACCCGGCCAACGGCTGCGACATCGCGGAGGAGTACGTCTACCTCGCCGTCCAGATCACGCAGAACTGCGCCGCCAACGACGGTTCCTGGGTCAGCGACGCGAGCAAGGTCACCTCGTACAACGTCGCACCGGCCGACAACGCCACCAGCGAGGCCCGCTTCATCGCCCCGCTCGCCGCCGACATGAAGAACAGCTCGACCTGGATCGCGGGCGGCCGGCACGTGTGGGTGCAGACCCACGGCTACGCCATCCGCAGCGGCTCCGAGTGGACCAGCCTGTACGACCTCGGCGCGGGCCGCACCGCGACCGCCGTCGCCGCGTCGGGCGGCAAGGTGTACGCGGCCTGGTGCGGCCCCTGCAACAACCAGGGCTTCGCGCGCGGCATCTCCGTCGGCAACGAGGACGGCACGGGCTGGCACGACGTGACCCTGCCGGTGGACGCGACCGTGCCCAACCGCTACCTCAGCGGCTTCGCCGTCGACCCGAAGAACGCCGACCATGTGTACCTGGAGGTCAACGGTTTCTCCCGGCACTGGACCGAGGGCCCCGGCGCGGGCGTGGGCCATGTCTTCGAGTCGAAGGACGGCGGCACCACCTGGACCGACATCTCCGCGGATCTCCCCGACGTGCCGACCAACTCCGCGGTCGTCACGGCCGACGGGGGCCTCGCCGTCGCCACCGACCTCGGCGTGGTCTACCGCGCCCCGGGCCGTACGGCATGGCAGCGCGTCGGCCGGCTCCCGGCGGTCGCCGTGCTCCAGCTGAAGCTGAGCCCGGACGGCGGCACTCTGTACGCGGCCACCCACGGCCGCGGCATCTACACGATCAAGGTGCGCGACTGCGGCTGACCCGCACGCACGAAGGAGGGGTGAACCCGCCGCACACGGCGGGTTCACCCCTCCTTCGCGTACGGGACCACACTCACCCGGAGCGTGAACGCGGTGCGCGCCGCGCCCGCCACGTCCGGAGCCTTCGCCGTCACCGTGATCCCGGCCGCCCCGCCCCGTACGCTCGCGCACCGCAAGTCGGCACGGCCGGTCCCGTCGGCGTCGACACGCCATCCGGAGACCAGCACCACTGCGGGCGCCGCACTCCGGACGGCCGTCCATCGCCGGTCGTCGACACGCGGCCGCAGGGTGAGCGCGACCACCGCCCCGGCCCGCACGCACAACCGCCGTTCGACCGCGTCCCCCGGCCTGACGGTGACCTCCACCCGCCCGGCGAAGCAACTGGCCACCGGGGCGGCGGATCCGGGGCCGGACGCGGACGGTGCCCCTCGCCCCGGCTCCGCCGTCCCACTCGTAGACGCACTCGCGGAGGCGGTCGTGGAGGCGCTCGCAGAGGCACTCGTGGGTCCGGACGACGGTCCCCGTCCTGCGCCTCCCGGTCCACCGCACGCCGCGAGCAACACCACTCCGACGACCACCGACCAACCGGCCCACCACCGCATCGCGCGCCTCCGCCCGTCCGGCCCGTTCCCCGACGAGCACCAGCATGCCCGCCTCCCGGGAACCGTGCGGCACGAGCGCCGACGTCGACGGGCCGAAAGCCCCGCCCAGGGCGGCGGTCCCGAGTCGCCGGCCTTCCGTCAGGGGTGTCCGACCAGCGTGGTGACGACGTGGTCGACGGCGTCGGCGTACAGGTCCGGGCGCAGGACGCCCAGGACGGCCGCCGCCGCGGCCGCCGTCAGGAACCAGGGCTCCCAGCGGCCGCTCGACGGGCCCCTCATCGGACGCGCTCCGCGATCCTGGTGGCCCGGCCGAGCAGCCACTCCAGCGGGCCGCGCGCGAAGTGGCGGGACCAGAGGGTCGCGAACACGGTCACGGCCACGAGGAAGCCGAGCAGCACGTGCAGCGGGAAACCCGGCAGTTCCTCTATGCCCAGGGCGCGGATGGCGACGATGTGGAAGACGTACGCGGTCAGGGACATCGTGCCCACCGCGATGACCGGAGCGGCCAGTCGGCGAAAGCGCGGGAGAGTGTCGGTGGCGGCTAGGCAGGCGGCCAGAACCGCGATGGCCACGCCGGTGTTGGCCACGACCGAGAGGGTCGTCTCGCTGTGCGGCGAGGCCGCCAGCAGCCAGGCCGGGGTGGTGCCGGTCGGGTAGCCCGCGGCGTCGGACCACCAGGCCGACATGACCGAACCTCCCTCGCCCCCGCCGGAGGCGCGGAGCGCGGAGGCGGCGCCGGGGACGAGACGCAGGGCCAGGAAGGAGCCGCCGTAGCCGAGGACGGCCAGCGAGACACCGGTGATCGCGAGGCGTGCGCGGACGACGGTGGAGGCCAGGTCCAGCCGGGCCACGGCCATGCCGGCGACGACGAACGGGATCCAGGCCAGGGCCGGGTAACCGCCGGTGAAGAGCAACGAGACGATGCCGTCCGCGTCGGCGGGCCAGGCCCAGATCCCGCCCGGGCGGCCGCCGTCGCCGCCACCGGGGTTGAGGGCCTGCTGCACCACGTAGAGGACCTGAGGCAGGATCAGCGCACCGCTCACGGCGATGACCGCCAGCGGTCGGGCGCCGAGCCGGTACAGCGGCAGGACCAGCAGGAAGTACACGCCGTAGAAGGCGAGGATCACCTCGACCGGGGTGCCGGTCAGGGTGAGCGCGGTGCCCAGGACCAGCAGGATGAGGGCTCGGATCACCACCTTGGCGACCGCCTGGCGGCCCGCGCGGCCGGTCTTGGGGGTACGGCGGCCGGTGATCAGCACGATCGAGAAGCCGGCCAGGAAGGCGAAGAGCGCGGAGGCCCGGCCGTGAGCCAGTTCCATGAAGAAGCCGGTCGCTCCGCCCTCGGAGGGATCGGGGCCGACGTGGGCCGCGTACATCCCGAAGACCGCGAGCCCCCGGGCGAGGTCCACTCCGATCAGGCGCCCCACCGAGGGCCGGATGCCGGGGAGTTGCGTGGATGCGGGCGCCTCCGGTCGGGGCGGTGCCAGGAGCGCCGTGTCGTGCGCGTTCTGCGTCATGGGTCACAGGCTTCTGAGCATCACCGCTCGCGCAGTATCCGGCAGGCGTCCGGTCCACACCCCCCGGACGACTGGAACCGACCCGCCGGGTGGCCGGGCCGTTCCGCCGGAGCGCCGCACCGGGCTTTTCCCGTTCTACGGTCACAGTGACGACAATCGACATCGAGAACATCGATGGCATCGAGGACGAGGCGGAACGTACGTGATCCGGGTAGTGGTGGTGGACGACGAGGCCCTGGTGCGGTCCGGCTTCGAGCTCATCCTCGGCGCGGCCGACGACATCGAGGTCGTCGCGACCACGACGGGCGCGGAGGCCGTGGAGGCGGTACGGCGGGAGGGACCGGACGTCGTACTGCTGGACATCCGGATGCCGGACGTCGACGGTCTGACCGTGCTGCGGCACCTGCGGGCTCTGCCGGACGCGCCCGTGGTGGCGATGCTGACGACGTTCGACGCCGACGAGTACATCCTCACCGCGCTGCGCTCGGGGGCGGCCGGTTTTCTGCTCAAGGACACCGAGCCGGACCAACTCGCGCAACTGGTGCGGACCTTGTGCGCGGGCGGTGTCGTGATGTCACCGAAGGCGTCCCGTGCCGTGTGGCAGAGCCACCCGGGCGCGACCGCCGCGGACGACGAGGAGGCCGCCCGCGTCGGACGGCTCACCGATCGGGAGCGCGAAGTGCTGGTGCTCATCGCGGAGGGGCTGTCCAACGCCGACATCGGCAGCCGCGTCCACCTCAGCGCCGGCACCGTCAAGGACCATGTCAGTGCGATCCTGACCAAGCTGCGCGTGAACAGCCGGGTGCGGGCCGCGCTGCTCGCCCAGCGGGCGGGCCTGCTGGACGGGCGGAACGAGTCGGAGGACCCGCGATGAACGGAGGCAGGCCGTGGTGGACGCGGATCCCGGATCCGGGCGTCGATGCCCTGGTCGTCGCCGTGGCCGCCGTGGACGTCCTGATCAACCTCGAAGACTCGAGCCGCCTCGCGACGGCGGCGACAGCCGTCGCCTGTGCCGCGCTCACCCTGCGTCGCCGTTTTCCGCTCACGGTGTTCCTGCTGACGCTGCCGGCCAGCCTGATGGTGGACATCGTCTTCGCCCCGTTCGCCGCGCTGTTCACCCTCGCAGAGCGCTCCCGCGACCGTCGGCTGCTGGTCGCGGCCGCCTTTCTGTTCGCCGGCGCCTCCGCCGTGCCCTGGCCCCTGGGCAACGTCGGCTCACACGAACGCGCCTGGACGCTGATCTACTTCTTCTACACCCTGGCCACGGCCGCCGCCCCCGTGCTGCTCGGCCAACTCGTCCAGGCCCGGCGGGACCTGGCCGACCGGCTCGCGGAGATCGAGAAGGCCCGCGAACACGAGCGGCTGCTGCACTCCCAGGCCGTCCTGGCCCGGGAACGTGCCCAGCTCGCCCGCGAGATGCACGACGTCGTCTCCCACCAGGTGAGCCTGATCGCCGTACAGGCGGGTGCCCTTCAGGTCGCCACCAAGGATCCGCACTTCAAGGAGGGCGCCCGCACCATCCGTTCGCTCAGCGTCGACACGCTCGACGAACTGCGCCACATGGTCGCGTTGTTGCGGGCCTCCGGGGGCCGCGTCGGCGAACTCACCCCGCAGCCCACACTCGCCGACCTGCACAAGCTCGTGTCGACCAGCGGCATCGAGACGACCCTGACGGGTGAACTCCCCTCCGCCATCGCCACCCCCGCGCAACGCGCCCTCTACCGCACCGTGCAGGAGTCCCTGACCAACGTACGCAAACACGCGCCCGGCGCCGCCGCCACCGTCCGCCTGTGGCACTCCGACGACCGCTTCGGCGTCACGGTGACCAACAACGCCCCCACCCGCCCCTCCCTGCCCCTGCCCGGCTCACAGCAGGGCCTCGTCGGTCTCCGGGAGCGCGCCGAACTCCTGGGCGGGGCGTTCGAGTCCGGCCCCACCCTCGACGGCGGCTACCGCGTGACGCTCCGCATCCCGACGGACACGGACTGAGCCGCGACGCCGTGGCCCGTACACCTCGGGCAAAGGCTCACTCCCGTACCGCACGCCGGCTTTGGGCATGCGGTACGGGCGTGGTGTGCGACGCTCGTTCCCCCCGGGGCGACGTCAGCCCTGGCGGGCCTTGAAACGCGGGTTCTTCTTGTTGACGACGAAGACCACGCCCCGTCGACGGACCACCTGAGCCCCCGGCTTGGACTTCATCGAACGCAAGGACTTGCGCACCTTCATGGATCTGTCCTCCTCGTGCTGTGAACTGTCGAACCCGCCGTCAGTGCCGCGGCGACGCCGTACGGCCGTAACGCCGCTCGAAGCGCTCCACGCGGCCTGCGGTGTCCAGGACCCGCGAGGTCCCGGTGTAGAACGGATGGCTCGCCGACGAGATCTCGACGTCGATCAGCGGATAGGTGACCCCGTCCTCCCACTCGATCGTCTTCGACGAGTGCGCGGTCGAACGGGTCACGAACGCCATGTCCGCGGCCCGGTCACGGAAGACGACGGGGCGGGATTCGGGGTGGATGCGGGGCTTCATGAGGTTGCCTCCCTTGGTGACGGTCGACGGTTCCGGTTCCGGTTCTGCTTCTGGTCCCGGTCCCGGTCCCGGTTCCGTGACGGTCGACGGTCTGGTGACGGTCGACCGTCCTGTGACGCTCCGCCCGGTGTCGCCGGGCTCGGCTCAGCGCTCCTCGCGGAACGGGACGTGCTCACCGACCACCGGGTCGTACTTACGCAGGACGAGCCGGTCGGGGTCGTTCCCGCGGTTCTTCCGCGTCACGTAGGTGACGCCGGTCCCGGCTGTCGACCTCAGCGTGACGACGGGTCGCGCGCTGTTGCGTGCCATGAGGTCCTCCTTCCGCCCACATCCGCGATCTTGACTCGCGCATGTCAGCTACGTGGGGTTTAACAGCGGACCTGGTCGGCGCATTCCCGGGCGGCAGGGAGGCTGAGAGGCTGGGGGCGAAACGAAACAAGCCCCGCCTCCGGAACACAGGAGGCGGGGCTGTGGAGCGCCGGGCAGGCCTTGCACCTGCATCTCCCCGCAGGAAGCGGGGCATCTTTCCTTGGACCACCAACGCGAGGCCGTCCGCCGAAGTCCTCCGGCGGGCTGCTCAAGATCAATCATAGCGCAGCCGGAGCGGTGCATGACACCGCCAGGCCCGGCACCCGGGCGGGAGCAGGAAGTCCGACCGGCGCCCCTTGCGCCGACGCGGCGCGCATGCAGGCGCCTCGGCGGTGTGGAGTGGTTCGGCGGGCTCGGTGAGTGAGTCCTCCCGGACCGAGCCGTGTCCGGCCGGCTCCCGGACGTGGTTGCCCCCGGCAGCCCACGAGGATTTCGACGGCGCTCACGCGCCTCGTCCGCGCGCCGGGGAAGCCCGAAGTCGAGTGAACGGCACTCACGAAGTCGAGTGAGCCGATGCAGCTGTCTCCGCGCACCGGCGCCCGTCCGAAGCCCCACATGCGCCGCGCGCGCCGCTACGCGCCCTTGCGCTCCTCCGGTGCGTCGCCAGAAGGTACCTGTTCCGAAGACCGAAACCGCACGGCGGGACGAACGGGGAGCGGTGTGAGTGAGCAGCCCGAGGCCGAGGCCAGTCTCAACGAGTTGAGGGACGGCCTCAAGGAGATACGCGAGGCACAGCAGCGCCGCGAAGGCGACCTGAAGACCCTGCACGACCGGTTCGGCACGCTGTCCGGGGGCCTGGAGGCCCTGCGCGGCAGAGCCAACGAACTCGCCCTTCAGATCGAATCGGTGGGTTCCGCCACCGAAGAGCTGCGGGAGGGGCTGTCCCGGACCCGGTCCGAGATCGGCCAGGTCAAGGCCGAACTCACGGACTTCCGGTCCCAGTACGAACGCGACCAGGCCGTCCTCGCCGCGCGGTTCGAGCTCGACCGGATCACCGAGGACTGGCAGCGCAGGTTCGGCAACCGGGAAAAGGTGCGCTCTCTCGCTCGTGGCCTGGTCAAACAGCTGACCCCGCAGCTCGTGAAGAGCGGGGTGCTGAGGACCGACAACCTCCGGCTCTTCGTGGAGCAACACCTGGTCCACGACCCCGACTTCTGGCTCGCCCACGCAACGCTGGCGGTCGCCGCCCGACTGGACGGGGACGACGAAGTCCGGCTCACCGCGATGGGGCAGGCGCAGGGGCTCGACCTCGGCAAGGCCAACCTGTTCTTCTCACTCGCCGCGGCCAGGCTGGGCGAACACGAGCGGGCCGGGAACTGGATGGACGGCTACCTTCAGCACGCCGTCGACCCGGATCGGCTCGGCAGGGACTTCCTCGTGGTCCTCGACGCCGTCGCCAGCCGCGAACTCGGCGACCTCGCTCACAGCTACGCCCGGCAGGTGATGGTGCGCTGGGGCACCGAGGCGGCGGCGGGCGGCACGGCGGCCAGGGCGAGTGTGCGGCGGTGGACACCCCAGCTGCGCAAACTCCTCGCCTCACCCGGCGACCGGTTCGAGTCCCTGGGCCAGGCGTACGACGGGGACTGGCCGGCGCTCCTCGAACACTGGCGGCTCGCCACCGTCACCACGGGCACCCTCGCCCACCTCCGCAAGGAGTTCCCACCCCCGAACCGCACGGCGTCCGCCCCCGGACGTGTCCGCTACGCCGAGACGGCCATCGACCGCCTCATCCGCCATCTCGAACCCGATGAGGCCGCCCTGCACACCAAGAAGGAGGCGCTGCTCCGGTTCATCGAGCACCGGGGCGACGAGAAGGCGGCACAGGAGGAGCACGCGCTGCGCCAGGAGGCGGACGCCGAGGTCATGGACTTCACGACGCTCCTCGACAACGCCGTTTTCAAACCGAGTCAGATCGCACTCGGAGACGACGCGCGCCGCCTCGCCCTCATGCAGATGCTGCCCAACCTGTGCACCGCCGCCGAGGAGCTGGTGGTGGCCTCGCTGAGCCACCGGCCTGCGAACATCCGTATCGCGATCGACGGCTGGCACGCTCTGCTGCCGACCGACCCCGCCGCGTCCGTCGACGGGAAATCCCTGGCCGACGAGCTGGAGAGCGAACTGCTCGAACGCACGGAGGCCGAGGCCGCGGCGGTCGACCGCAACCTGCCGCGGCGCGTAGGGGGCACCGCCGGTGGACTGTCGGCCGTCGTCCTGGCCCCCTTCCTCCTCGGCGGCTTCTTCCTGGCACTCGTGTTGCTGGTCGGCGCCTTCGCCGGGGTGTGGGGGGTGTTGGACATGACGCGCGTACCGACCGAGCGCGGCAGGATCCGCGAGGCCGGCGTGGTGCGGCGGCGCAGTGCGCAGCGCCGGTTGCAGGATGTGCTGAGCCGGCGCATCGAGTTCTTCGCCGAATGGAACGAGCATGTCGCGCGGCTGCCCGAGCTGTGCGCCTGGGACCCGACGGGCAAGTGACGCAATCATGGAATCAGGACGTGTCCTCGACCGGCGATACAAGCTGGAGTCGCCCCTCGGCCGCGGCGCCCAGGGCTCCGTCTGGCTCGGACTCGACCTCCGCCTGAACCGGCCGGTCGCGGTGAAGGTGGCCACACTGCACCGTCACCCCGGACAGGGCGAGCACTCCGAGGAACTGAACCGGCGCGTCGAGCGATTCCGCAAGGAGGCTCAGGCGATGGCGCGCATCCGTAACCGGCCCCATGTCGCCGTCATCTACGACCACGGCGAGGACGGCGACATCCTGTACTCCGTCATGGAGTACATCGAGGGCAGGCCGCTCTCCGCCCACACCGGGCAGGGTCGGCACCTCACCCTGGAACAGACCGTGCGCTGGACGAGGCACATCTGCGACGGCCTCGCCGACGCCCACGAGGCGGGCGTGGTGCACAGGGACGTCAAACCCGGCAACATCGTCATCGACACCACCGGATCCGCCAAGGTCGTCGACTTCGGCCTCGCCCGCTTCATCGACGCGTCCTCCACGCACGGTCCGGGGTGGGGCACCGTTCACTACGCTTCCCCCGAGCGGCTCCGTGAGGAGTCCGGCAGCGCTCTCAGCGACCTCTACTCACTCGGCTGCGTCGTGTACGAGATGCTCACCGGCTGGTCTCCCTTCGGCCACATCTCGGATCCCTATGCCGTCATGTGGCACCACGTGGAGAAAGTGCCCGCCCCGCCGGGCGCGCTGCGTCCCGGGATCCCCCGGCCTCTCGACTCCCTCGTGCTGAGACTGCTGGAGAAGTCACCCGGGAACCGGCCACCCGACGCCCGAGCCGTGGCCCGGGCGGTCCAGCAGATCGAGTACGTCTCGGACGACTCCGCGGATCCACACGTCGACACGCGCCATAT
The DNA here is from genome assembly GCF_055582885.1 of Streptomyces sp. NPDC107454. Classification (NCBI taxonomy): domain Bacteria; kingdom Bacillati; phylum Actinomycetota; class Actinomycetes; order Kitasatosporales; family Streptomycetaceae; genus Streptomyces; species Streptomyces sp. NPDC107454. The sequence continues at coordinate 339,784 of NZ_JBVJPA010000003.1, forward strand.
CGCCGAGATCCAGACCTTGGAACGGTTCATCCAGCTGCACGCCGACGGCCCCCGGGCCATGGACACGGACGTCCTCGACGCACGCGCCCGGCACGCCAGGCTCACCGGCGAGTCGGGCGACTCCCGAGGCGCCGCCGCGCTCTGCCAGCGCCTGGGGCAGGACTGCGCGCGCCTGCTCGGCCCCGATCACCACCGTGTCTTCGAGGCCTACCGGGAGGCGTCGCGCTGGAAGGAGGGCACCGGCTGAAGCCCCGTATCTCGCTTGGTATCTCCCTTGGCTTGTCCCTTCCCGCGTCCTGCTGGTGTCAAAGGGCTACGGGCTACGGGCTACGGACTACGGGCTACCAAGTGACCGGCAGCGCGACGACGCCGTACGCCATCGCGTCTTCCTTGAAGTCGATCTCCTCCAGCGTGGTGGCCAGTCCCAGCGTGGGCACGCGCCGGTAGAGCGTGCCGTAGACGACCTGGAGTTCCACGCGGGCGAGTTGCTGGCCCAGGCACTGGTGGACGCCGAAGGCGAACGCGTTGTGCTGGCGGGCGTCGCGGAGCAGATCGAGGCGGTCGGGCTCCGGGAAGGCCTCGGGGTCCCAGTTCGCGGCGGGGAGGGAGACGATGATTCCGTCCCCGCCGCGGATGACCTCGCCGCCGATCTCGATGTCCTCCAGGGCGATCCGGCGCTGGCCGGTGTGGGCGATGGTCAGGTAGCGCAGCAGTTCCTCGACCGCTCCGGCCACGACCTTGGGATCGTCCGTCTCGCGCAGCAGGGCGAGCTGCTCCGGGTGTTCCAGCAGCGCGAGGGTGCCGAGCGCGATCATGTTCGCGCTGGTCTCGTGCCCGGCGATGAGCAGGATGACGGCCATGAGGGACGCCTCACCCATGGTCAGTTCACCGGCCTTGACGAGGGCCGCCAGGTCGGACAGGGCGTCTTCGGCGGGGTTCTCCGTCTTGGCATGGATCTGCTGGGCCAGGTACTCGCCGAGCGCGACGCTCGACTCGCGGTCCTGCTCGGCCGATGACGTCTGGCTGACCGCGACGGTGGCGTGGTGCTGGAAGAACTCGTGGTCCTCGTAAGGGACTCCGAGCAGTTCGCAGATCATCAGTGTCGGAATGGGCAGACCCAGCGCCTGGACCAGGTCGGCCGGCTTCGGCCCGGCCAGCATCGCGTCGATGTGCTCGTCGGTGACCCTCTGGATGGCGGGGCGCAGGGCCGCCATCCGCTTCGCGGTGAAGGAGGAGGTCAGCATCCGGCGGAGCCGGGTGTGGACGGGGGCGTCCGTGTTGAAGAGCGTGTCGGGGTGGTGGTGCGCGTTCTCCGCCATGGCCTTCTTCGGGAACGGAAAGCCGGGCCGCTTGTCGTCGACGCTAACGCGGGGGTCGCCGAGGACGGCCCGCAGGTCCTCGTGGCGGGTGATGAGCCAGGGGGTGCTGCCGTCCCAGATCCGCACCTTGCTGATCGGCTTCTCCTCGCGGATGTCCGCGAGGACCGGCGGCGGCGCGAACGGGCAGGCGGCCGCCCTGGGCGGTACGAACTCGGGGATCTCCTCGGCGGCGCCGCTCGCGGTTCCGGTCAGTGTCTCAGCCATGTCACTCCTCGGTGGGGGGCTCCCCTCAGGGCGGGGAGCGGGGGTCTCAGAGGGGCTCTGGGGCCCATGAGACCGGAGCAGACTGACGGCTACGGGCCACTTCACTGACGGGAACCTGACGTGACTCGGATCACGCGTACGCCCCCCACAACTCGGCGTCGGCAGCCCATGACGCGGCATGGCGTGGCGGCGAACGGACCTCAGTCCTGCGCGGTGGGACGCACCACGATGTCACCCACGTCGACACCGTCCAGCTGCTCGACGGCGAAGGCGACGGCGCGGGCCACCGCGGCCGGCGGGATCGCGATGCGGAACGCCTCCTCGACCTCGCCCTGGACGGCCTGCGGCCGGTGCCGCCACAGGCGCCCGACCACTGACGGCGACGCCGCGGGCGGGTGCGACCGGCGCAGGACTGGGCCTGGCAGCCGCGCGCCTATGCCTTGCGCCGCAGCGTCGCCGAGAGGTGGTGCTGCAACGGCTGCCCCATTGCCGCGAGCTCATGGACGAACGTGAGCGTGTCGTCGTCGGTCAGGGCATAGGTCCGGCGGGTTGCGTCGACCTCCTTGGCCGTGGGCGTGAGGGCCACCTCGTGGCTGGAGAGGTCGACCGTGTTGTCGGCCGCCCGGCCGACGGCGATCTCGGCGATGCCGGTGGGCTGGGTGATCAGTGCCTCCACCCGGCCGTCGGGCTGGAGCCGCCACCAGCCGCTCTCCCGAGCCGACGGGCGCAGCGGTGTGCCGTCGACGTCCAGCAACCAGGCCCGGGCCTCGTACCGGAGGAAGGGGCGGCCGTCGTGGCTGAAGGTGACTTCCTGCGCGTACGCGAACTCCCCGGGGAGCGTGGGATACCCGCCGTGACCCCGCCCGTGCCAGGCACCCAGGAGTCCGATCACCGGCGCGAGAAGCGCGTGCGGAGTGGGCGCCTCATCCGATCGGTGGACGTCAGGGTACGGATACTCCGGTGCGGGGTCGAACACGGTGCGCGCTCCTGGGATCGGGTCCGGTGGGTGCCGGGCCGAAGCCTAGGCCGTCGATGCCGCTCCCCGCGGCGACGGCGCGAAGGACTCTCCGCCGACCCGTCGATGCCGGCGGTCCCGGGGTACGCGATCGCGTCCGCGGACGCGGTGTCCGCGGACGCGATGGACAGCACGGTCGCCGTGAACGAGCAGGGCGCCCAACCAGCCTGCGCTGTACGTACGTTCACGCAGCGACTCGGCTCCAGGCGGCGCGGCGCACGGCGGACCACGTACGCCACGACATCTCGACCTCCACCGTTCCGGCCGCGCCCGAACTCGCCTCCCGCCGGGATGTCGAACCGTGCCCTCCCCGCGGCGAGCCCACGGTCGCGTATCTGGGCTCAGCCCACGCTGGTGGACTTCGTGCCGGACGGGGTGACGGCGTACCACGTCTTGTCCTTGGCCTGGCCGTTCGTCTGTCCGGCCTGTGTGTCACCCACATATCGGTACAGCGGCCAGCCGCCGATGGTGAGCTGTTTCATGCCGTTCCGATGGACCGTTCCGAGAAGGCTCTTCTCGACCCCCATGGTCTGTACGGAGTCCTGCACGATGACGGGGATCCACGTCTTCGTACACGCGCCGGCGCACGTCCACTTGGACGGATTCGCCTCGTCCTTGTCGTAGCGGTAGAGGGTCATCCCCTTGCCGTCGGCCACCACGCTGCCGATGTCGTTGACCGTCTTGGCCATCACCATGGTGGTGGTGGCCGTGTTGCCGCTGCCGGAGTCACCGCCGGCGGCCGGTGCGGAGGGCGTGGATTCCGAGGCGGTCGGAGCAGAGGTCGCGGACTCCGAGGCGGCCGTGGCGACCGGAACGGCGTTGCCGGGGCCCGCACCGGTGGACGCCTTTTCCGTCGAGCTGCCGCACGCCGCCAGAAGGAACGCCGAGGCGAGCCCTGCGGCCGAGAGGACGACGATGCGTCGCTGGATCACGGAGTTTCCCTTCGCCGGTCGTTCTCCTTACTCCCTTAGTACGTTGGGTAACTCCCGCCCGCTCAGCCATCAGTGGCACATGGCGAAGCCTTGACCGACTGCGACGGAGAACTCAGGAGGCTCAGTTGGCGGCCGGCCGGGGCGGACCACGGCCGCCGTGCAGCCGACCAGGACGGGGGCCGCGTTCACGGCTACACCTGTCGGCCCATGCTTCGCAGAGCCCTGCGCAGTGCGGCCACTTCTTCCTGCGACATGTTCTCCACGAAGTGGCGCAGCGCGGCCGAGCGGTCCTTGCTCTCCCCCAGGCCGTCCTCCATGAGTGCGGCGGCGTAGGCCTCACGGCTGCGGACCGGCGCGTACAGCCAGGCACGGCCCTGCTTGCCCCGCAGCAGCCAGCCCTTCGTGTACAGGATGTTGGTGACGGTCATCACCGTGGTGTACGCGACGGGGCGGGTCTTGTTGATGTCGTCGACGACCTCACGCACGGTCGCCGGACGGTCCCACGTCCAGAGGCGATCCATGATCTCCGCCTCGAGATCCCCCAGCCGCCGCATGGCCCGGCTCCCTCACGCCTCCGAATACGTAGGGCCATAGTAGACGGCTGACCTGTCGCATTTCCGGGGACAACATGCTCAGCGGACCTTGACGGCATGCAGCAGTGTGACGCCGAACCATGGACCGCCGTACCAGTACCCCGGGCCGAGTCCGCGCAGCGTGCCCTGGCCGATGTGCGCCGCGTACTTCCTGGCCATGGGCCGACGTCGAAGGAGTCGTCCGCGAACGGCGGCGCGGTCATGTCGGCCGTATGCACTTCCGGTGTCCCGTCGGCAGCCTCCTGGCCGCCTCGATCAGCACCGCGCCGCGACCGCACCCCAGGTCCAGCAGCCGCTCGTCACCCGTCAAGCCGGCCTGGTCCAGCTCCCGCCTTCAGATGCGCGGCTTGCCGCTGCAGACCGTCGGGTGTGCAGACCGTCGAGTGCAGACCGTCGGATGTCGGGTACAGACCCGGGTCCGGACTTGGACAGGTATTCAGGGGCGGCCGACGTCACGTCGTCGACCGTGAGTCACAGCGCACCCGCGACGCTTCCGCGCCGGCTTCGACCTCCTGGTCACGCACACGATGACGTGCCTGGCGGGCAGGCGCTGACACGATCGCCTGATGCCACTGCTGAACAGCTCTCCGACGGGGGTGTTCACGTCGGTGTTCGACGTGACGGGCCAACCGGCGATCTCGATCGCCATCCACCACGACGACGGCCCCGGCTTGCCCGTCGGCTGAGCAGGGAGGTGGTCAGTCCATCGGGGACCGGCTGAGGGTCTGCTCCCGGTCGGACGATGCCTGGATCCGGTACTCCCTCGGAGAGAGCCCGTACGCGGTGCGAAAGGCGCGGGTGAATTCGGAGGCGCGGGGGAAGCCCCAGCGGGCGGCGACGGCGTGGATCGGCGTGGTGCGCAGCGAGGAGTCGGCCAGGTCGCGGCGGGCGTTCTCCAGTCGTCGGCCGCGGATCCAGGCCGCGACCGTTTCGCCGTGCGACTGCTGCTGAAAGACCCGGTACAGGTAGCTTCGGGAGATGTGGTGCGCGGCGGCGATCGCGGCCGGTGTCAGCTCCGGGTCGTGGAGATTCTGCCGGATGAAGGCCTGGACGCGTTGTGCTGTGACCCGCTGGCGGGTCTCCTGCGGAAGGGCGGCCTCTGCGTCCAGCGCTTGGGCGAACCAGGCCGACACCAGGTCGAGTACGACCGTACCCAGGCGTGGCGCGTGGGACGGCTGAAGGGTTTCGGCCTGCCGGTCCAGGCCGACGAGGAATTCGGTCAGCAGAGCGCCGATACCCTCCCGTCCCGACAGCCCCCGGCCCAGCAACTCCCGGACGCGGTACGGCGGCAGGGGCAGCAACGCCTTGGGGAAGTCCACGCCGACCCCCTTGACGGCACGGCGATCCCGCTCGTCCGCCGGCCGGAGATCGTACGGCCGCGAGCCGTCGACCATGTGCAGGTCACGTGGGCCGAACGTGTCGGTCCGTCCGGCGTGCTCGAGCGCCAGACCTCCGTCGAGCAGCAGCGTCAGGTGGTACGACTCGGGGTCGGACCGGCGCACCATTTTTCCGCTCCGCCGGTAGCGGGTCGGCAGGAACGACGACGGCCATACGGTCACCGGCCCCAGCTCCATCAGCCGGTACTCCGCCCAGTAGTCGGCGGTGTGGGCACTGATCAGGTCGCTCGAGCGCGTCCGGCCGACCAGTTCCCGCCAGTACTCGAATCTGTCCTCCGCAGGCACGTCCTCGCTTCGGAACACGGTCCCGATCATTCCGTCCCATCTCCCCTGACGTCTGGCCCCTGACGCCTCGCCCCATGGCCATGGCCATGGCCGCCCGTGCCGACAGCTGAGTTACTTGGCTGCGCGCATCAGCAGATGACCATGGCGGAACTGGCGTTCCTGCTCGCGCGGCGCACGCAGCATCCGGCCGACCTCGACGAACCCGGCTTCGCCCGCGAGCCTCGCGAGGTCGTCGATCGGCCATCGGTACGCCGTCACCACTTTGTGGTCGAACGCTGTGACCGGCTCACCCTCCGACTCGAAGAACGCGAGCGAGAGGTGGCCGTCAGGCGCGAGTATCCGGCGGAACTCGGCGAAGTACGAAGGCACCTCCTGCGGTGGGGTGTGGATGACCGAGTAGTAGGACACGACGCCGTTCAGCTTGCCGTCGGCCAGGTCCAGGGCAGCCATGGAACCGACCTCGAACCGCAGGTCCGGGTATGCCTCGCGGGCGAGATCGATCATCACCGGCGACAGGTCGACGCCGAAGACATCCAGCCCCAGGTCCCGCAGGTGCGCGGTGATGCGCCCCGGGCCGCATCCCAGCTCCGCGACGGGCCCGACGCCGGTGGTCCGTACGAGATCGGCGAACGCGGCGAGCATCGCGCGATCCAGCGGAAGAGCGTCGAGGTCATTACGGAAGAGTTCGGCGTAACGGACTGCGACGGCGTCGTAGGCATCCGCTGTCGCACCGAGATACGAGGAGGGTTCAGTCACAAGCGAGGACATTAGCTCGTCACGCGGGGCCATCTCCTGGAGGGCAGGAAGGAGTTGGTGGAAGCCCTGTTCCATGCGGAGGGGGCACGGGGGCGGCGATGCTCAGGCGGCCGGAGTGTTCAGCACATACTCGCGCGAGGCGTGCACCTCGCTGCGCAGGGCGGCCAGGTTGACGTCGAGGACCTGCCCGTCCCACTTGCGGGGCACGCCGTTGATGAGGACGGCGGTGATGTTGCGGGCGTCGGAGCCCAGCACGAGAGTCCCGACGGGGTCGTTGAGGGGCATGTTGTTGAGAGCCTCGGCCTGGACGACCAACAGGTCGGCCTTCTTGCCCGGGGTGAGTGAACCGGTGACGCCGGCCAGGCCGTTGGTGCGGGCGCCCTGGAGGGTGGCGAAGTCGAGGACGTCGTGGGTGGTGATCCGGGAGGGCTGCTGGTCGATGCCGTACACGGCGTTGACCGCGCGCATCCGCTGGATGGCGTGCAGGGCCCGCATCTGCGAGAACATGTCGCTGGCGAGGGCGACTTCGACGTCGATGCTCAGGCCGGGGCGGATGCCGACGGACAGCGCCTCGTCGACGGCGGGGATCGCCGTCTCCAGGCCGATCTGTGCGTCGGACGTGGGGGCAAGGGCGACCGTGGTGCCGGTCTCCCCCACCGCCTTCCACGCCTCGGAGGTCAGTCCGGTGGCGTGGATGAGGGTGACGTCGGGGCCGAGAACGCCGTCCTCGGCCCAGCGCAGGACCGCTTCGGAGGAGGACGTGCCGAAGACGGCGTCCACGCTCACTCCGACACCCAAGTCCTTTGCCACGCGGGCGAGTTCGGGACCGTAGGCGAGAGCAGGTCCGGCGATCTCGTCGGTGGCCAGGGTCGCCAGACGCAGCGTGAGCAACTGGTCGTCGCTGCTGAAGTACTGGTCCTTGATACGGGTCAGGTCGCCCGGCCACTGCCGGTCCCACTCGCCGAAGTGCGGGCCCATGGAGGCGTGCACGCCTCGGATGCCGGTGTCGACGAGGGCCTTGATCGCGGCGTCGGAGTGCTCGCGGGTGCGGGAGTTGTGGGAGAAGTCGAGCATGGTCGTGACGCCGCTGTCGATCGCGGTCAGGGCGGCCAGCCGGGTGCCGATGTACATGTCCTCGGGCCGGTAGACCGTGGCGTAGCCGGCCAGGGTGGCCATGACGTAGCCGCCGAGGTCGTCGACGTCCGGCATGATCCGCCGCAGCTGGGCCTCCCAGGCGTGCCGGTGGGTGTCCACGAAGCCGGGGGTGAGGATCGTGCCGGTGGCGTCGACGACCACCGCATCGTCAGCGGTCAGGTTCGCCCCGATCGCGGCGATGGCGTCACCCTCGACGAGGAGGTCGCCGCGGTCGATGACACCGAGGCCGGGGTCCATGGTGACGATGGTCGCGCCGGTGAACAGGATGCGCCGCCGGTCGGCGGGCCGACGCCGGAGCTCTTCGAGCACGGCGGGGCTGGTGGTGTCGCTGAGGTTCATGAGGGGTCTTCTTCCGGTACGTCGGAGAGGGCGGGGGAAGAGGGTGGAGGTCGAGGGTGGAGGGTGAAGGTGGGGGCGGGGAGGGTCAGCCGAGCTTCATGACGTAGCCCGCGTGGCGGAGTTCGTCGCCCCGGAACTCTCCGTAGGCCCAGAAGCCGAGGTCGTCGAGGTAGTCGATGCGGTCGCCGTCGATCCAGTAGCTGCCCTGGTAGGCGTGGGGGCGTCCACCGCGGGTCTCGTCGTAGCGGCCGTCGGCGGTGAGCTCCTGGTGGAGGAAGTCCTTGACGTCGATCCAGACGCCGACGCGGGGGCTGCCGGTCAGGTCTGCGGCGGCAGGGATGCCCGACTTGGGGGCGGTGGCCCGGCCGGGGACGGGCAGCCCGGCCCACAGGACGGGGCGGCCGGCCGCGATCAGTGCGCGGACCTGCTCCGGCCGGGTGAAGAGTGCGGCCAGGGCGCTGGGCACGTCGTCGGCGAGTTCGTCGGGCACCACCAGGAAGTCGGTGGTGTTGCCCGGGGTCAGTGTCGCGACGTACTCCGAGCGGCTGCTGCGGCCGCCGGCCAGCGCGATGGCGTCCATGACGGCGGGGACGACGGTCGTGCCGGTGCCGTCGACGACGATGGCGTTGTCGTCCCCGGCCGCGGTGACGATGCCAGGGCCGACCCCCACGATCAGCGAGCCGACGAACAGGATGTCGGCGCCGACTACGGCTCCGATCAGCGGGTCCATCGTCAGGATGCGGGCGTTGGTGAACAGGACGGGACGTCCCTCGTCGTTCGAGAGGATCTCGTCGAGGGCCTCGGGGTTCCAGCTCACGGCAGCGGTGATGGTGGCGGTGCTGGTCATTGCGTGCTCCTCGATGGAGTCGCCTCATCGGTGTGTCCGCTGCGGCGGTGAGTGTCGACGCGGGTGCGAGGCGAGTGTCCGGCGGCTACGGCAGCCGCTCGACCACCAGGTTCGTCGCGCGGCGGAACCGGAACCAGGCCGCTCTGTCCCCAGGTGTCGGGCACCCACGATCCGGCCGGCCGACGATGCTGGGTGCACGGCACCCGGAAAGCCCTCACCTGGGGAGACGGCGGCCTGGTTGTCACCGGCCGTCGGGCTGACCGTAGAGCCATGACCAGCAACGACACGCCCCGCGACCCACACCCGTACGTCGGGATGTGGGTGACCGCGGACGGCTTCATCCGCCAGGAACTGCTGCCGAACGGCCGCTACGACGAGGCCCGCGGCAACCGCCGGAGCGCCTACACCGGCAGCTACACCGTCACTGGCAACCACCTCGACTACGTCGACGACACCGGCTTCACCGCGACCGGCGACGTGCGCGACGGCGTTCTCTTCCACGAACACCTGGTGCTCTGCCGCGAGGGCGACGAGCGCGACCGGCGGCGAGCCTGAGCACGACCAAGATCCACCGTTGAGCCTCCGCACCCTCCGCACCTTGTTCACCCCTTGATCGGCGGCCGACGCGGTGCGATCCCGAACAGGTACGGGCGTTCATCGACGCCGCCCACCGCCGCAGGGCCGCGTCGACGTCATCGTGAGACCCGGCACCAGGGGCACTTCGTCAACGTCGCCTCGATCGGCGCCCACCAGGTCTCCCCGACCTCGGCCGTCCACGACGCCACCAAGCACGCCGTGTCGGCCACCGTCTCCCCGGGCGTGACCGAGTCCGAACTCACCGGGTCCGTCTCCGCCCCGGAGGGCGGCGAGAGGATGTGTACCTACCGCAGCGTCGTCACCCCGGCCTGGTCCGCCGCGGCGGCGATCGCGTCCCCACGGGCGGCCCGGGAACGGAGTTCCGCGAAGGCAGCCGCGGTGGAAGAGGCGGGCTCGGCCTGGTAGACGACCAGTTGCTGGTGCGGAGCACCATTGACCGTGAATGCCGAGAACTGGATCTCCAGAGCCCGGACCTCGGAATGCGTGAGGTTCTTCGCCTGCTGGGTCTTGCCCTTCACCTCGTGCCGCGCCCACAGCTCGGCGAATGCCGGGCTCTTCGAGCAGAGCGTGTCGACGACCTCGGCGATCCGCGGAGCATCGGGGTCGTATCCGTAGGCCGCCCGGATTTCTGCGACGCAGGAGTTCGCGGCCCGCTCCCAGTCCCGGTAGAAGCTGCGCCCGGCCGGGTCGAGGAAGACCATGCGGGCCAGGTTGTCGAACCGCTGGAATCCGCTGTGCAGGGCCGCGGCGAGCGCGTTGTGCGCCAGGACGTCCAGGGCGGGTCCCAGAACGAAGGCCGGGGTGTCGGGCCAGTTGTCGAGCAGTCGGAGGAGCTGCGGGCTGATCCTGTCGTGACCGACGGAGGTGCTACGGCGCTGCTGAGGTGCCCTGGTGAGTCTGCGCAGGTGGTCGAGTGCCTCGTCGTCGAGGTGGAGGGCGGCGGCGACCGCGTCGATCACCTGCGGCGACGGACTGGTCTCACGGCCCTGTTCCAGGCGCATGTAGTAGTCGGAGCTCACACCCGCGAGCACGGCGACCTCCTCGCGGCGCAACCCCGGTACCCGCCTGCGGCCGTGCTCCGGCAGCCCTACGTCCCGCGGCTTGAGCGCTTCACGCCGGGCCCTGAGGAACTCTCCCAAAGGAGTGCCGTCGCTCATGAACCCCACCTCATCGTGATCCGGGTCATGGCGTCATTCTCCTTCGCGTCCGCGTGGGTGGGGAGTCGTGATCCTGGCCCTGGCACACCCAGGAAACACCGGGCCGGCTCGTACGCGGTCTCAGTCGGTGCCCATCGTGGTGTCCTGGGCGGGCACGGGGGCGACGCTCAGCGAGCCGAGCCGAGCCGAGTCGAGCCGAGCAGGGTGAGGGCGTCGGCGGACGTGCTGCCCGGTCGACCGCGGGTCCTCGGAGTCGATGCCGACGGCCCGGCGCAGGGTGGCCACACTCGATTCGGCGGCCCGGTCCCAGTCACGGTAGGAGTGGTGCGCGGCGGGATCCAGGAACGTCATGCGCAGCAGGTTGTCGGAGCGGGTGAAGCCGGCTTACAGGGCCGCCTGCGAGCCGGTTGCGGGCCAGGACGTCCAGGGCGTGGCCCAGGACGAAGGCGGGCGTGTCGCTCCAGGTGCCGAGGAGTCGCCGCAGGTGCGGAGCACCGCGTTCGACGCGGGGGGGGCACGGCGCGTACGGCGGGCGGTCGGGGTGGCCACGCGGTACAGGTGGGCCATGCGGCGGCCCACCGCGTCCAGCTCGGGCACCATGGGAATCCGCACTGCGATCCCGAGTCCGATCCGGTGCGCCGACCAGGCGGCGGCAGCGGCGTCGAGTACATCGTCCACGGCGATCCGATCAGCCTCTCCGAGCTCGTCCGGGAGCACGAGTCCGGCCTCGGCCGGCAGTGCGCGGCGCAGGTTCCGGCCGCGCCAGGTCTTCTTGGCGTATGCCAGTGGCACCCCGCCGGCCATGGCATGGAACGACACCTCGGGGTGCACCTCGTGGATGCGCTCCTGGCACCGGTTTACGGCCGCCACGTCATCAGGCTCCTGCCATGCCGACCATGGTGCGATGAGGAAAGCGCTGCTGCGGTCGTATCCCGAGCAGCGCCTTGGCCGCGAGATCAGCGGCACGCCGGCCCTTCTCGACAACACCCAGCGGCATGTCCACCGCGATTGCCTGTACCTCACCGGCACGCTCGATCAGCGCATCGAGGGATACGTCCACCGGACTCCCCGCGTACCCGCTGTCCGTGAGCCGGATCCCCACCCACGGACGGGACGGCAGCTGTGACAGTTCGAACACGCCGACAGGCCGTCCGCCGGCAGACCTCAGCGCACGCCGGCCAAAGTTGCAGTTGCCGACCATGACGCCGCCGAAATCTCCGGTTTTGCGCATATCACCGATGACGTGCGCGCACCCCTCCCGGACGACACGCGCGCCGCCACCGGCCTCGACGCCGGCCTCCAGATCTGCGGGCTGTCGCCCCTGACCGGCACCACGCCCCGTCGCAGCGTCACTGCCCTGGCCCGCACCGATCGGCGAGAGCAGACCGGCTACGGGCCGCCCAGCCGCCGAACAGAGCCTCGGCAGCGTTCTCGCGGCACGTGGAATTCGCCACAATTTACTCCCTCAAGTACGGACGAATGCATAAATGTGCTTCTTTAGATCTGGTTGCACTCATCGGGTGACCGGCTTCAGGGATTCAACGACCAGTGGCATGGGAGAAGCGTTTGATCACGGCACGTAAGCGACGCACCGGGCTGATGGCTACGGCCGGCGTACTCGGCGGCGTACTCGCACTCACGGCCCTAGGCGGCACCAGCAACGCTGCCACCAGCGACAACGGCCCCGGGAATGACCCGAAATCGCAGGCGCAGGCAGATCAGACGGGCACCCAGGACACTTCCGATGCCCGAATAAAGATCACGACCGGGCAAGGTGTCCACAACGTCGGGATCAACACCCCCGTCAAAGTCACCGTCAGCAACGGCAAGCTCACCAAGGTGACCATGACCGCCGTCGCGACCGGTGCCGAGATTCCGGGCACCGTGTCCGCGGACGGCACGTCCTGGCAGCCGAACGGCCAGCTGGAGCGGGCCACCAAGTATCAGGTCACCGCGGAGGCCGAGGACGCCCAGAGCCGCTCCGTCACCGGGAACGCCACGATCACCACGGTCTCCCCGGCCAACAACTTCATCGGGCACCTCTCCCCCGAGGACGGCTCGACCGTCGGCGTGGGCATGCCGGTGACGGTCAACTTCGACAAGGCGATCAGCAACAAGGCCGCCGTGCAGTCGGAGATCCAGGTCAGCTCCAGCAGCGGCCAGCAGGTCGTCGGTCACTGGCTCAACGACAACCGCCTGGACTTCCGCCCCGAGACCTACTGGAAGTCCGGCTCCACCGTCACCGTCAAGCTCAACCGCTACGGCATCCAGAAGACGGTCACCTTCAAGATCGGCCGGGGCCAGATCAGCACCGTCGACGCCAAGACGAAGCAGATGACCGTCGTACGGGACGGCAAGACGATCAAAACCATCCCGATCTCGTCCGGCAGCCCCGAGCACCCGACGTACAACGGTCAGATGGTCATCTCCGAGAAGTTCGGGCAGGTCCACATGAACGGTGCGACCGTCGGCCTCACGGAGAAGGACGGCAAGCCCTCGTACGACCTCAAGGCCGTACCGCACGCCATGCGCCTGACCGACTCGGGCACGTTCATCCACGGCAACTACTGGGGTGCCGACTCGGTCTTCGGCAAGGTCAACACCAGCCACGGCTGCGTGGGCCTGAAGGACGTCAGGGGCGGCGGCGACGGCAGGCAGCCCGCCGCATGGTTCTTCGACCACTCGATGATCGGTGACGTCGTGATCATCAAGAACTCCGCGGACAACACCAAGTTGGCCCCGGACAACGGTCTCAGCGACTGGAACATGCCGTGGAGCGAGTGGGTCGCGGGAAGCGCGACCCACTGACACCACGTCCCTCCACGCACATGAACCTGGATCCCTTCCCCGCCTCGGCATACACCGCCTTTGTCACGCACCGCACCTGATCCATCACGGTACGAGCGGGACAACCGTCCAGGACAGGGTGGGCGGCACCCTGGAGGAGAAGGTGTGAAGGCGGGAGAGGAGGCGTGATGCGAACCAGTGACGAGATCTATCACCGGGTCCGCTGGGACCCGCGGTTCGCCCCGGCCCGGTTCGTGCTGGGGATCAGCCAGCGCGGGGATGTCACCAAACGCATCCCGCTGCCTTCCTTCGTGCCCGGGGGCGACATCCCATGGCACCGGGTGGTGTTCATCGAGGCGGACGGCGAGGTGGTCTGGGACCGGTCCACGGGGGTGGACCGCATCGACGCGTCGGGCGCCGGCCGGGTGCGGGACCCGCAAGCGGACCTGGGCTTCGGCGGGGGCGAACCCGTCGGCGTCCTCGCCGTGTCCCCGACGGCCGACACGGCGGTGGCCTGGATCCCGCCTGCGGAGCTGTGGCCGCCGATCCAGGACATCCGCCGGGATTACGATCCGCAGATCCACCGCTGGCCGCCGCACGTCAATGTGCTCTTCGGCTTCGTGCCGGAGCCCGACTTCGAGCGGGCCGCCCCGCTGCTCGCCGCGGCGACGGCCCAGACGCCGGTCTTCACCGCTCGGCTGGACGGTGTAAGCACCTTCCGGCACAGGGCGTACTTCACCGTGTGGCTCGACCCGACAGCAGCCGGCGAGGCGCCGTGGGCGGACCTGCACCACGTACTGCGGCAGCGGTTCCCGCGCTGTCGCGGGCCCGCCGAGAACTTCACCCCACATCTGTCCCTGGGCCGGACCCGGGATCCGCGGCGAGTCAGCGCCGACTGCGCCACCCGGCTCGACGCCATGACGGCGACCGTCTGGGAACTCGTCCTGCTCTCACGCAGGGGCCACGGGCCGATGCGGCCACGAGCCACGGTCGCCCTGCGCACCGGCGATATCCGCTGGCTGCCCGCACCCGGCCTCGACGCGCCGGACCCGGAGGACACAGCATGGCTCTCCAAGATCAACGACAGGTAGGGCCACAGCCAGGCGGGGAAGGCATCTGAGCCACTGCTGACGAGCGTGCCCTGCTGGGTGGATCCACTCCACCAGCCCGGACCCGCCCAGCAGTTGGCCCGCTCGCTGGGCCACCGTAGTCACTGTCAGGCACACACAGGCTGCCACCCGGATTCCATGGCTACATGGCCCAAGTGCCCGGATGGCGCGGCGGGTCGGTGGAGAAGTGCAGCAAGGAAAGCACGACCCGCCGGGGCGACCCGCTCCGGCCGACGCTCACAAGAAAGGCCCACCCGGCGAAGCCCTGGGCATCACCATCAGCTACGAACACGCAACAAGGACCGCAACCGTAAGGTTGAGGCCCTCGTCACTGTGTCGTCAGTAGTTGTGGGTCGTTCACGAGTTCCGCTGACCAGCGGCGATGCGACCGGTCGATCATGCGCTTCCCGTCAGCGTCAAGATCACTCCCCGAGTAGTTGCGCATGCATGCAATCCGCCAGGCGACTCGGGGAAAACGTGCATGGTCCGGCGCAACGTGTGCGCGGCCGGTGACCCCTCGGTCCGCGCCTTCCTTCCCGTCGTCTCCGGCGTCGCGCGATGCGCCCTGGAGTCATAGGCCTTCCGGGCTCCTGATGGACCCGGTCGGTCGAGCCCAGCAGTCATTCCCCATGAGCATCGCGGTTCCTCGCCTGTCGAAGCATTTCTGCTTGTCAGTCGTGCAGACCACCGCGACCACGGTGGCTCGGTCACCGACTGTCACGGTTACAGTCATCGTCGTACCTCTCCTCGGTTCGTAGCTGCCGTGCACTTCGCATGCTGGTCGCCCGAAGGAACAGCGGGGAGTGCCGGAGAGGGTCTGCAGGCGGGCCCGCCCGGCCCCAGTCCGAGGGCCGGACGGCCCACCAGCCTCCCTCTGCACGGACGGTGGCCTCGGGCCAGTCGATGCTCGCCCCGACGACCACGGCCCGCCTGATGCGCTCGCTGCGGGCAGAACCCACGGACGGCCCTGCCGTGCCGACCGAGGTTGCAAGCCTGTCACCGCGCGAGAGGGAGATCCTGTCCCTGATAGGCGACGACCTCACCAATCGCGAGATCGGCCAGGAACCCTACCTGTCGGAGAAGACCGTCAAGAACCATATCTCGCGGCTGCTGGCCAAGCTGGGCGTGCGGCGCCGGGTCCAGGCCACGGTCCCGAGCCCCCACATGACAGCACGGCAGTCCAAGCTGTCCACACCTTGCTGACCTGCACCAACTTAGGATGAAAACGGCTCGTGATCATAGACCTGATGAGCTGACAGAGGCCTGACACTCAGTTTGGGGGCTCCCGCCTCTGCCCAGTCTCGGCCGACCGGTGTCCACTCGAAAACCAGTTGGTTCGCCGCTCAGGGCCGAAAGGGACGGAGCACACCCAGGCGTTGCAGCTCGACAATGTGCTCTGCTGCACGCCGTGGCGCTTCGCCACCGTTCACCAGTACTCCCGCCTCGATATTGCGCCGCGCCGCCGACTCGGTCAGGTTGGCGCTGCCCAGGAAGAGCATGCGCCTGTCGGCTACGGCGAGTTTGGCGTGCTGGCGCGAGTGCGCATGCCCGGCTGAATCACGTTTCCAGTGCCATAGACGCACCCCCGGTACAGACGCGAACGCATCGGCGGGCTCCCTGCCCGAGAGAAGACCACGGGCGCCTGCCAGGGTCTCGACCACGACGTGGGTTTTCACCCCCCTTGCCGCAGCCTCGGTCAGCGCACGCGTCAACGCTGGATACGGACGGGCGGCGTACGTCATGGCGAGAAGTTCGTCACGAGCCTCATTGATGACTTCGACAAGTACCTGCGCAGTCGCCCGCACTGGCACTGCAGGCGTCGAGGGGCCGCTCCACACCGTCCGGACCTGAATCGCGTTCCGGGCACGAAGCATGGCTGCCGCATAGCCCCGAACATAGGCGGCTGCCTCTGCGGCAGGAATCGACTCCGTCTGCAGTACGTCGTACAGCTTCTCGACGGCTCCACCGATTCCCGGCGTTGCCAGTTCGGTCAGTGCCCATTCCCTGCTGCGCCCTCGGGCCAGCAGTCCGGCGAGATCCTTGGCCCGGGAAAGCCCCAGGGCCAGAACGACAGCTTCGGCGGCGGCCTCGAACTCCTTTCTGCTCACGGCAGCAGGCTGACCGGTGTCAGTACCTGATCCTTGTCTCCGGAGAGCGGGACCAGGAAACGACGGTCCAGGAACCGGTTACCGCGTTCGCATGTCGTCTCGGACACGAAGAGGCAGACATGGCACGCGGCGCCGTGAAGATAGTCGCTCGGGTCGTGCGGCAGCCGCTCGGAGCAGAGTGGGTCGGCCGAGCAATGCGCGGCATCAGCAAGGGCACGTCGGACGATCCGGTCGAACTCGCGCTCCTCGGCAAGGGAAACAAGACCACCCAGTGTGCCTTCCGAGTCCGGAACAGCCGTGTAGATGAGGAGGCCCGTCTTCGGGTTCTGTTCATCTCCCGCATAGATCCGCTCGGCGAGTGAGGCGGAGTTGTATCCACATTCGAGGGCGATCGTACGGATCAACAGGTGAGAAAGGGTGTGCAGTGCGATGTACCGCGCCCCTGGCCAGCCGTAGTAGGGGTCGAAGTCGCTCGTCTTGCGGTCCGACTTTCGGTTGGCGCGGAAGCGGCCGAAAGCCTCCCTGTGGGCCTCCATCTGCGGCGACTTCTCCACACGCGCCACCCAGTCGGCCATGAGGTCGTCCCGCACGCGCACAAAGATGCCTTCACCGCGCACCTCGCTGGCCGGAACCCAGTTCAGCACGCCACGTGACAGGTCCACTCGGTCGGCGATCTCCGGCGACTCGGGGTCGGGGGCATCGAGCCGGGTGAATCCGATCAGGGCGCGTGCCTCACGCAACCGTTCGACCTGGCGGATGTCGGAGAAGAGGTCGTCCAGGGGGGTCCGCACGGAAACCTGCCTCAAGGCGAAGTCATCACTGGGCAGCGGAACAGGGCCGGACAACGCGTCCCATTCAGGGCCGAACAGGTCGGCCTGGACATCGGGCGCGGAGGGAGCCGGAGCGTCGGCTCCCTGCTTGCGTGACACGATCGCCGCGACAACCGCGTCAGCGTCGAACTCCTTGAGAAACCCGAATTTGGGCATACTGGCCATGAAGTCGAACTGGTTGCGATCGCCGATGACTTGCAGGTCGGGCCAGTGGTCGTCGAGCAGCTTGTCGATGTCCCCGCCCTGCCCCTTGGGCAGGGCCAGGGCGCTGAGAGTGAGCGGGAACCACTGATTGGAAGCGCCGGCGACCATCAGGACCGAATCCTGATCGCAACCGTTCGTCGCGTACGTACCCACGTGCGGGTGACGTCCTCGGCACCGGGGCAGGTTGTGCCGGCCACGCTCGCCCATCGCCTCACGGATATTGCGCTTCGCACCGCAGGCTACGCATTCGATGGTCACGTTGGCGGCCTGGTTGCCGCCATGGTCCTTCATTCGCAGCTTGGGGCGGGGGGTCTTGGTGCAGGACTGCCCGTGGTGGACGTATGCCGTGTAGGGAAACTCGTCGAGATGACCCCTGGTGCAGACCAGGGTGAATCGAGCAGCCACCGCGAGAGGCTTCCCCCGCTTGCAGTCGTGGACGAACTTCGCCTCGTGCGGCGTACGCGGATTGGAGTTGATGAAGGTGAACTCGGCCGAGTCGATCGCGGCCAGCACATTGCAGGCCGTACAACGCAGCCATTGGGGAAACGGCGTGACGGGCACCCCCACCCCCTGTGCGGCCCATCCCTTGGGGTCCGTGTCCCCGCCCTCCAGCCAAGGGGCGGCCCGCAACTGCTCGACCTGTCCACGCCCGTAGCGCTGGAGGGACCGGTTGACAGCCGCTCGCAGCCGAGGCTCGTCAATGTCGTAGTCGGTGATGCCGGAGTAGCTCCAGGAGTCGAGCCCCTTGACGAGAACCGAGAAGTTCGGCAGATCTACGAGGGAGCCGATACCGGCGGTGAACATGAGGTGGCTGGGACGGACGGCGCCGACCCTGCGGTTGCCGTTGGTGCTCATCGCTGTCCTTTCTTGGCCGCATCGGCAGTGGCGGGTCCGAACTCGTCGCTGTCCACGGTGGCTGCCACGTCCTGGTCTCCATCGGAGTCGGTGTCGGACGCCCCGAAGTTCCAGTCCGGTCCTCCACCGGAGGATTCTTCGAGAAAGGCTCCGCCGCCAGGAAGGAGGAGGTTGATCTCGTTCTCCGTCTCGCGCATCGACATTCCGACGGTGAGCTCGGTCCACTGGGTGCCGTCCGCCCTCCTCAGCAGCCCGCTCACGATCGTCGTCTTGCGCTTCTCCTTGCGGTAGCCAAGGGCTGAGCTGTTCTCATCGCGCTTGCGGCGCCATTCGTCCTTGAGTCGATCCAGGCGTTCGCTCAGATACTGGCGAGGGCGCTCACCCCCCACGCGTTCGGCCCGTTCCAACAGACGACGTTCCACCTCTTGGGCAAGGGGTCCGTCGAGGTCGACGCTGTGAGCGTCCAGGTTGCGTGACGTTTCGAACGACGCCTGGCGCAGCGCGGCCACATAGGTGGCGGCCACGCCCCGGTCCAGGGCCCGGCGGGTGAACGGCGTGACGGAGAGCGCCTCGACCTGGCGGTAGAACGTGGCGTGGTAATGCTCGAAGTCTTCGTAGTGCGCGAGGTCTCGGGGACGTGACCAGTTGTACAGGGTCACGACGAGGCCTGGGCGTTTGGCATCACGGCCGACGCGCGAGGACGCCTGGATGTATTCGGCCGTGTTCTTCGGCTGACCGACGACGAGCATCAGGCCGAACCGGGAGACGTCGACACCGACCTGCAGCATGGAAGTGGCGAGGACGACATCGACTGCTTGCCTGGCGGTCGGCGTCATGGCGGCGCGTGGTTCTCGTTTCTCCTTCATGGCAGTCGCGTACTCGCGCAGGAAGGCGCGTCGCCGGTCCGAAGTGTCGCGCTCCGGATCGAAGCCGACTTCCAGGCGTTTGAGGGCAGCGCCGATGTCGGACGAGGAGATGCGCGAGGTCAGCTCCTGGATGCTGAGCATGCCCGCTCTGCTGACGATGCGATCGGACAGTGTGTCCTGGCCTCGGCGACTGCCGTTGGAGCGCACTCGGGTGGTGATGTCGTCGTCCATGTACCGGCGCATGCCGGCGAGTTCGCGGGTGGCGTTGAAGTAGCCGACGAGAGTCATGTAGGGGTCTGCCGGCTTGCCGTAGTCGTCGAAGAGCTGTTGTCCAGCGAGGAGAAGGATCTCGGCGACCCGGATCTCGGCCGCCTTGAGCCGGGTTCCGTGCGCGCAGACGCCCAGGTAGCGTCGGCCGGGGTTCTCACGGCTCAGTTCGACCTGTCGGGAGAAGAAGGTGTCGCCGACGTCGAGGACCTGCGGTGGGAAGACGGCGACCTTGCGGCCGAAGACGCCGAGCACCTGATCCGCGGCCCGTTTGGTGGTCGCGGTGGATGCGACGATCTTGGGACCGACCTCGCGGCGCTGACCGTGGACATCGGTGACGCTCCAGGTACAGAGCTGATCGACGGCGGACTCGAAGAGGCCGACCATGGTACCGAGCGCACCCGAGATCAGGTGCAGCTCGTCCTGGATGATCAGGTCCGGGGGTCGCAGACGGTTGACGGGCTGTGCGGTGACGCCGGGGAGGTCGCCCTTCGCGTTGTGACGGCTTCCGCAGCCTGTTTTGGCGTCGAGGTCGTCGTGGCGGTAGCCATGCCGGGGGCAGAGCTCGGTGACCCTGCCGAACAGGAGCCCGGCGTAACCGTTCCAGGGGAGCTGGGCGAACTTGTCCACGGTGGCGATCAACAGTGCGGGGGCGAGCCGGTAGATCTCCTCGTCGACGGTGAGGACGGGAATGCCTTCACCAGGCGATTCACGCCGCGAGAAGGGGCAGCGGTCCTTGCCTTCGGCACGCGGACAGTAGAGCAGGACTCGACGCCGTCCCTCGTCGTACTCCATGTGGGAACGGGCCGTCAGCCCGCTCCCGCACCAGGGGCACGTGAGGACTTGCAGAACTCGGGCGTGTTTGTCGCTCGCGCTCTCTCTCGCGTCGGCGATCTGCTCTTTGGCCTCGTCGAACCAGTTGGGCGAGACCGATGTCCCGACCCAGAGCCCGATACGAAATGGAGTCGCGCCCCAGCGGACGTCCCGCGCGAACTCCTCGCGCCGCAGTACCTCGCAGGCACTCACCAGCGCAGCGGCACGTTGGAACTGCTGGGCGGTCAGGAGACGCAGGGTGTAGCGCATCAGGACCCCGACGCCGGCCTCGCCGCTGCGTGCGTCGATTCCCGAGCCGAGAATGCCTTGCAGGCGTCGCAGCGCGAACGTGTAGGCGGCCAGGCCGAGGTAAGCCTCGGTCTTGCCACCACCGGTCGGAAAGAACAGCAGGTCGACGAGGGCTTCACGGCCGGTTCCACGGTGGGCGTGTCCGGGCTGGGTGAGGGAGTCGAGATTCAGCAGGACGAAGGCGAGCTGGAACGGACGCCAGCTGGCAGCCTCCTTGCCCTTGGCGTAGACCTCGTCGTACGCCTCCTGATAGGAGCTGTTGTCCTCTTCACGACCGGCGCGCGCGGCGGCGATGGCTGTGTTGCGCCGCTGGAGTGCCATGGCGCGGTTGGCGAACCGGAAGGCGTCCAGGGCGACGTCGTCGGCAACGAGTCTGTCGATCCCCAGCGTTATGCGGTCGCAGATCTCCAA
Source organism: Streptomyces sp. NPDC107454 (assembly GCF_055582885.1). Classification (NCBI taxonomy): domain Bacteria; kingdom Bacillati; phylum Actinomycetota; class Actinomycetes; order Kitasatosporales; family Streptomycetaceae; genus Streptomyces; species Streptomyces sp. NPDC107454. Next base: position 360,999 of record NZ_JBVJPA010000003.1, read on the forward strand.
CGCCTGCTCGATGGCGACGCCTGCCGATTCACGCAGGTCCTCCGGGAGCGAGCGGGCCTTGCGACGCTGCTGTTCGAGCCATGCGCCGTAGCCGTCGGCCAGCGGTGCGAGTGCGGCGCTGAGTTCGTTCCGGCGGGCCGGCACTGCGAGTGCGGCGAGTTCGTCCATACCGAGCTCGAGCCCGCGAAGAAGGTCCTGCTCTTCGAGAGTCGGCGCGGTGGTGGCCCGGACATCGTATTCCGGGAGCCAGGTGGTGGTGAGCCGATGCGCGTTGCGCTCGCCGTCACGCACATGTGCGTGCACGGCGACATTTCGGCCCTTTGCATGGCTGAGGCTGTCCCGGTACAGGAGACGGAGCCGCCGGTCCTCGGAATCCTCGGGGGCATCACCCCGGTTCGCGAGATCGAGAGGGTCGTCCACCGGAAGGAAGATCGCGGCCTGATCGTCCGGAAAGGCAGTGATGTCGATCTCGGTCTGGAAGAGCCAGTGGGCATCGCGCGCCTCACGACTGTCCTGCTGCCTGTTCACCAAGGTCAGTTCGACGACACGCAGCTCTTCGGCGCCGGCGCGTCCGACATGCTGCCGTACTTGTACGTCGAGAACGACGGCTTCGCGTTCCAGTTCGACGATCCGGCCGGCCATGCTGGTCACGTCGATGTCCACGGGATGCTCGATCGGCTCGCGCGACCAGACCCTGCGGGTCGTCCCCCGGTCAGTGACTTCTTCGGACTGCGTGTAACGGCCCCAACGGACATGGGCGCTGAGCGTGCCGACGGAAGCGGGAACCGTGAAGGACAACCCCATCGAGGATGCCCAGATATGGCCAGCCGCCTGCGGGGTCAGCCGGTCCCCGGGCCCCTCGTCGTCGCCCTCCTGTTCGTCGCCCGACTCGCCGTCAGCGCTCTGGGCGGCCGCGACGGCGATCTCCTCTCCGGTGACAGCCTGGGGCTGCGGCCCGATCATGCCGACGAGGTAACGGTCGCGCGGCCCGGAGGAAGCACTCGTCAGGGTCTCGGTCTCTCCGTCCCAGGGCCCTTGGAGATCACGGCGGACATAGGTGACGAGTCCGTCTCGCACAGCGTACGAGTCTCCGGCACGAAAAGTCTGAGGCACTTCGTCGAGCGGGTGCGGGACAGCGGCCTGGGCAGGCTGGGCCGGCATTCGGTGGGTCCTTCCGGACAGGTCCGATGGGTCACGAGCGTGGATCGATCGCAGGACAGCATCAGCAATATAGACCGTTGACTCAGTTCACACAATGACTATGCGGCGCACCGTCGCTCCTGGCGGGACAAGTCTCTAGGCTGGGCCTCGACCACCGCCCGCTCACGACCCGAGGACGCCCATGCCCCGACTCGCCCTCTCCGACGACTTCGTCGCGGACCTCATCTCGCTCCAGAGGCCCGTCCAGAAGGAAGTCAACGACGCCATCCAGATGTTCCGGAGCATGTCCGTCCCACAGCTCCACGCGAGCAAGGGCATGCACCTGGAGAAGCTCGAGCGGGCGCGCGATCCCCGGATTCGCACCATACGCATCACCAAGTTCTACCGGGGAGTTCTCCTCGCTCCCGACGACGGAAGTGAACTCTTCACGCTCCTTCGGGTCGCCCCTCACGACGAGGCGATCAACTGGGCCTGCAAGCGCGCCTACTCGGTCAACGGCGCCACCGGCGGCCTCGAGGTGCGCAACGTCGAAGCCCTCGAGCAGATGGAGACCTACTTCGAGACGAAGGCGGTCGCCACGCCTTCCCGCCTCTTCGAGGAATACTCCGACACAGTGCTGCGCGACCTCGGCATCGACGAGCAGGTCCTGCGCCTGGCGCGTGTCTGCGTGACGGCCGACGACCTGACGGTCATGGCACCGCCCATGATGCCGGCCGATCAGTACGAAGTGCTGGAGTATCTGGCCGCCGACTACTCCCCCGAGGATGTCTGGGAGCAGCTGATCGCTCCGCGCGGACAGACCGTGCGGACGGCGGAGGACCGGCCGACGGTCACCCTCACCGAAGCAATTCTCAACACGCCGAACCGCATCGTGGAAGTGACGGGCCCCGGCGAGCTGGAACGCATCCTCACCGAGGACCTCACTCGCTGGCGCATCTTCCTCCACCCTGCCCAGCGCCGGTACGCCTATCACCCGGGCTTCAACGGACCCGCTCAAGTCACGGGCGGCCCTGGCACCGGCAAGACGGTCGTCGCTCTGCACCGCGTTCGGCATCTGCTCCGTACCGGCCGCGAAGGCGACCGAATTCTGCTGGCCACGTTCACGAACGCCATGGCGGCCGCACTGCGGGACAGTCTGGCGCTCCTGCTCGGCGAAGCGGACGCCCACCTTCTGGCTCGCGTCGACGTCACAACGGTGGACTCCCTCGCCGCACGGGTCATACGAGAGGCGCGGGGCAGTTCACCGAAACCCCTTTCGATGACCGCGGAAAAGAGCGCCTGGACCCGTGCCGCCGCTCGCGAAGACCTCCCTTGGCCGGAGCAGTTCCTGTCCCAGGAGTTCCGCAACGTCGTCCTGGCCCAGGGCCTGCGTACGCCCGAGGAGTACCTGCGCTGCATACGACGGGGGCGCGGTACTCAGGTAGGTCGGGTGCAAAGAGCCCGGCTGTGGCGCGTGATGGAACGGTTCACCGCGGATCTCTCGTCGCGCGACTCGGCGACGTACACCCAGTTGTGCGACCAAGCCGCAGGAATCCTGACCGACGACGGACCGCGATACCGCCATGTCGTCGTGGACGAGGCCCAGGACCTCCACCCGGCCCAGTGGCGGGTACTTCGCGCCTGCGTGGCTCCGCAATCCGACGACATGTTCCTCGTCGGTGACCCTCATCAGCGGATCTACGACTCTCGCGTCTCGCTCCGCTCGCTGGGGATCAATGTGCGAGGACGCACGTCCCGGCTTCGCCTCAACTACCGCAGCACGGAAGAGATCCTGCGCTGGTCCGCGTCCTTGCTCGACGGCCGGCCCGTGGGCCGCCTCGGTGAGGATGACGACGATGACGGTGGCCGGGATTCGCTGCGGGGCTACCGTTCCCAGTTGCATGGTCGTACCCCGACGGCCCACGGATACGGCAGTCAGGACGAGGAGCTTCGGGCACTGACCGAGCAGATCCGCACCTGGATCGAACAGGACGGTGTCAAGCCGTCGGAAGTGGCGGTGTGCGCCCGGTTCAACACGATGGTCGACGCGGTCATCGCACGCCTGCGGCGCGAGGGCATCCCGGTGGTCGCGGTCAAGGACGATCCAGGGCCAGAGGCATCGGGCGTGCGAGTCGCCACCATGCACGCGATGAAGGGGTTGGAGTTCCGTTGTGTGGCAGTCGTGGGCGTGACGTCCAGCGTGCTGCCTTTCGCTCCGCACGTGACGCCGGCCGACGTGGATCCCGTTCAGCACCAGTCCGATCTCCTGGCCGAGCACTGCCTGCTGTTCGTGGCGTGCACACGGGCCCGCGACGCGCTGGCCATCTCGTGGAGCGGTGAACGGAGTCGCATGCTGGACCCGGTCGCTGGTCGATGAGCACATACCCGCTGCCCGAACCGCCTTGCGGTTCGGGCAGCGGGGCTCATCGGTATCGGCAGATCCTCAGAGCTGTCGTCCGGCCTTGCCCAGTGCCTCAGACGCGAATCTCCCGGACGACGATCGTGTGGGTCTTGCCCTGAGAGGCGTCGTACGAGATCTCACGTCCCGGCGGCTGCCACATCAGCGCGTGGCCCAACGGAGAGGACGGAGAGACGATGTCCGCCTCGTCCGTGGGCAGTTCAGCGACCGTGTACAAGGTGTCGTCGTCGACCTGCCCGTCGAACTCGAGGACGAGCAACGCACCAGGAATGACAACCTGCGGAATGCCCGGCTCATGTCCGACGCGGACGGCATCGAGGAATGCCCGCAGAAAACCAAGGCGCTTCGTTCGACGATCGCGCTGATCGGCTTGTGTCTTTCTGAGAAAGACGAGGTTGGCCGCGTCCATTCCCTTCGGAGCCTCGTCCGCAGCGTCCACAGCGACCTGCAGCCCCTGTATCTCTCGGACCAGCCGCTGGAAGGCGGCGGCGGGAATCTCCTGAACGGGGACTGAAGCCTGCGGTGCTCCGAGTGAGGCCTGTTCCCGCTGCTGCGGCATGGATGTCACGGGCTGTACGGCAGGCCTGGTCGCCGGTGCCGATACGCGCGCGGGCTCCGAAGTCCGGACTCGCCGCTGCACCGGAGCAGGACCAAAGGGCACCGCCTTCCTTGCAGAGACCGGCGTCGGCGAACGCAGCCCCCGGGACTGAACGACCGGGTCCACCGACGGGGTCGGCATGTCGGCGGCTGCCTGGGTATCAGGCTGCGGGCTGTTGCCGTCAGTGGCCTCGTGCTCCGGAATCGTGCTCGCTCGTTCGTCGCCAGCCGGACCGCCGACCGGCGAGGCCTCGGTCCGCGCCACCTGTGACGAAGGGGCGGGCTCTTCCGCTTCTTCGCGAACCGGTTCGATCCCCAGCCGTTCCAACTCTGCCCAGAGCGGCGCGAGCGCCTGTTCGCGGTCCAGGTGGAACCGGCTTCCGCGGATGCGCACGAAGGTCCAGTCGACACGCTCCAGGTCACGCTGCCTGGCCGCCGCGGTCGATGCGTCCTCGCCCTCCGCGAAAGCGTCGCCGTCGCAGGCGACGGCGAGTCTGCGTGTTCCGCCCTCGACGACCAGGTCGATGGAGTGCCGGCCGACCCGGTACCCGGGACGCACGCGATAGTCGCGCGCGGTCAGTTCCAAATACACCTTCTGCTGGAAAAGGCTGTCGAACGCTTCGTGCCGTACGTCCGCGAGCACCTCACCGTTGACCGCGACGGTGTCCTCCTCCGCCGGCCGTGTGAGGTGGTCGAGCCACTGCCGGCGCAAGTCGTTCTCGTGGAACTGTTCGGTGCGCGCGCTGTGGAACACCCACACCTGGTCCTGGGCACGTGAGGCGGCGACGTTGAGCCGCTGCTCGTACGTCTTGCCGTTGAAGCCTCCCGGCACCGATCCGGCGACGGTGGTCGCTGAGTTGACGCAGGAGACGAACATGACGTGGCGTTCGTCGCCCTGGAAGTCCTCCGCGTCGCCGACCCGAATGCGTCGCTCCTCACGCTGCTCGTAGTCGAGACGTTCGGCGAGCAGGTTCTCCAGTTCCGCCAAGTGTCCCTTGCTGGCACGGAGGCTGATGACGCCCATGGTCTTCCCGTCGTATGCGGGGTCCGCGCAGCAGCGCACGATCGCGTCGACGAGCGCTTCGGCCTCGGCGGTATTGGCCAGTCGGGTATTACTTCCGAGGGCTTCGCCGTCCTCGACAAACACGGTACGGACCGGGGCCAGCCGATCGGCACCGTACTGCCGCAGCGGCTGCAGCCGCCCGTTGTAGCACAGTTCGTTGGAGAAGGAGATGATCTCCGGCATGCACCGGAAGTGCTCCTTGAGCATGAGTGTGCCGCGGCCCGCAGAAAGCGCCTCCGTGAGATCGAAGAAGCTGGAGTCGGGCCCGAAGAGGCTGCGGACATCCGGCTCGAGTGCGGTGAGCAGTCGGTCCCTCAGATGGAAGTACTCGTCCTGCTTGAGGCCGACATTGGAGGGGCTGACCTGCTTGCTGTCGCCGACGACGACCATCCGGTCGGCGAGCCAGCTCAGCAGCATGGCCTCAAGACCGGACTGGCTTGCCTCATCGACGATGACGACGTCGAACATGCCGGGGCGGTCCATGGGCACGGTCTCCGCGACCTGATGCAACGGCATGATCCAGGCCGGCACCGCGGTCTGTGCTTTCCGCAGTGCGGCCTGTGCGTCACGGCGATAGCGGTGCTGGTACTTGCCTTTGATCCGGCGGGCGGCCTGCTGGTACGCGCTGAGGGCTCGGGACTGGTCACCGGTGAGCAGTCCGAGACAGCGATGCCAAGCGCGGGCGGCGGCGAGCCTCGCGAGCATGATGCGTGCCTCGTCATCGGCCTCCGTCAGCCGCTTGCGCAGGGCACGCTCCGCCTGCGGATCGGTGAGCCGTTCCATGCGGTCGCGCCACGCGGACCAGGCCCAGGCTTCGATGAGGAGGGGCAGTCGTGCGTCCCACGTGGCGTCCTGCGGGGCGTCCGTGATCCGCTCGGCGAGTGAGGGGAACGCTTCCTGCACACGAGTGAGCGCAGCGTGTTGTTCAGCCCGGAGCCGGGCGGCCTCACGGACTTCGGCGATCTCGAAGCTGAACTCTCGGTAGCCATCGGGGTTCTGGGCGCGCACGGCGTCGAGTGCGCGCGTGACGGCGGGCGAGACATCCGGCCGGTCGTTCCAGGCGCGCAGGAGTTCTTCGGCGTCCGCGATGACCCGGCGCGATCGTTCGGCGGCGCGCAGCGCGGTGGCCGCGCGGAGCAGGGCCCGTACCGCGTTCTCGACGGACTGATCGTGCCAGGTGGCGACGGTCAGTACCGGCGACGTCGCGGCAGCGGTGAGCACATCCGTGCGGGCGGTGGCAACGGCCAGAACCGCTTCGAGTGCCTCCGCGTCCTGCCGCAGGCGAGCCAGTCGAGGACCGTGCCCCTGCCAGGCTCCGGCAGCACTTCCCCACTCGGACTCGACCTGCGCAAGGCGCAGTTCGAGCTGTACACGGGCGAGAACGACAGCCGCGGTTTCGACATCCTCCGGAGTACGTCCGTCGACCCGGACCGCCTCCACGAACGAGCCGACGGCTTTGGCCAGTTTCGAACGGATACCGAGCGGGCCGCGCAGCTTCTGCCCCTGACCGAGTCCGTCGTGCAGGGTGGTCGCCTGGCCGAGGGCCACGGCCGGGTCGTACTGCTCAAGGCCGCTCACCATCGCGGTACCCAATGTGGAAAGCGAGGCATCGACCACCGCGAGAGTCTCGGTGACGGCTACCTGCCGGCTGCGAGCCTGCCAGTCCTGACCCGCGTTCACTTCCTTCAGAAGTGCCCCGGCCCATTCTCCGGCCGCGGCGGCGAGTGACGCGGCACGGGCACGAGCGGCGGTGAAGGCGTCGAGAGCCGTCGAGAGCCGCTGTTGTTCGGCCTCCGTGAGACCGCGCACCGCGGTGTCGTACTCCTCGCTCAGCGGATCCTGCCGCACCGTCGCGTGCGCCTGTTCCACGGACCGTACAACGGAGACGGCTTCCTCGAAGTCACCGGGGCTGGGCAGTTCCGTGGGGCCGGGAACTTCGGCCGCCAGGGCCTGGTGGTGCGGTGTGAACGCCCGCGTGGTGCGGAGGAGGCCAAGCACGTCGTCGGCACTCAGCGTGGGCCGCTCCTGCGGGACCTGGCCGAGCCACTCGTACTTCTCGGCCTCGGAGGTGAGGCGTTCAGCGATCGTCTGGAGACTGCCGCAGTAGTCGCCGATCTCCCCTTCGAAGCGATGGGTCTCCTGTTCACGCAGCACGGCAAGATCGTGCAGCATGGTCTGCTGGGCGGACCGTGCCGCGGTGAGTCTTGCCTGCAGGACACGGATCTCACGCTGTGAGGCCTTCTCGTCGTAGCCGGCGTACTCACTGAGGATCTTCTGTACCGACGCCTCCAGCTCACGCTGGGCGGCGGCACCGTCCTCGGTGCGGCTCACGCACAGGTCACGGATGGACTCCGGCAGCTTGTCGCGCAGCACGCGCAGGGCACGCGGAGTGTGGCTCGTGATGAGGACACGCTTGCCCTGCGCGAGCAGGTCGGTCACCAGGTTGGCGATCGTGTGCGTCTTGCCGGTCCCGGGCGGGCCCTGGACCACGACGAGGCGGTTGGCGCGCAGACGTTCGGCGATCGTGCGCTGCTCCTCGTTGGCGGGGAGCGCGAAGTACATCTCGCCCGTCTCCGCCTCTGCCCCGCCGTCCTCGGCCGCCGCCAGGTCAGCCGCGGTCAACGCCCCGTCCCGGCCTGCGATATAGCCGAGCAACTCGGTGGGAGGGGTGCCACCGTCGATCTGGCGGGCGATGGCTTTGAGAGCGTCCATCGTGGAACGACGGTTGCGTTCACGCAGCACGAGTGCGGGGGTGAGCCCCACCTGCGGCACATCGAGAGTCCGCGGTTTGGCGCGCTCCACAGTCGGGAGGTAACTTCCGGCGCTGTGGGCGGCGTTGGACCAGCTGCGCAGGGCGGTGTGCAGAGCTTCGAGGTGTTCGGGATCGGTCACGTCGGAGGCGCCTTCGAGCACCTCGACGATTTCCTCCCGCACGGGCCCCGGGACATGCTGGGCTCCTTCCAGCATGCCCTCTTCCAGCTCCAGGCCTACGCCGGTCGGGTCGGGTGCGGCGGTGAGCGTACCGGTGGACGGGTCGAGCTGAATGGTGGCCCGGTGGGTGACCAGGTGCCGCTCCACACGCTGGCCGCTCGTCGTCTGCCAGGTCAGCCGGCCGAGCCCAAGTACGAGTTCGTACGCTTCGCCCAGGTTGGCGGCGTCCTCGTGCATCTTGTGAAGCCGGTCGTACAGTTTGACGAGGGGGTCGATCGCGCGCCGCCGCTCCGCCCACGCGAGCCACGCCTGTTCCCAGGCGGCATACAGCTTCTCGATCGCCTCCCGCTTCGGGTGTTCGTCGAGCTCGTGATAGGCCTTCTCGAGCGGTATCCCCTGGGACCAGTCCGGGAACTCGGGCTCGATCCGGCGACGCAGGTGCGGAGCGCGGGACTGCTTGAAGTCACGGATCCGCGCCTCGTCCACCCACGGCGCGAGCATCGCCGCGGGGTGAGGAGCGTCCTCGCGTTCAGGGCGCGCCACGGTCAGCCAGGCCGGGTCATCCGTGATGAGCACCCCGTCGAGCATCACCTCGACGCCGGGCATGTCCGGAAGCTCCTCGAACCACACGGTGCCGGCCGCGCCGTCGAGCGTGCGGACAGGCCGGGCCTTCGATTCTTCGGCCTCTGCGAGGAAACGAAAGATCTGACGCACCCGCGTGGCGTCCGTCTCGTCAGTGGCCAGCACCTGCGTCCGGGCGTGCGTGGCCCTTCGGCTTGTACCACGCGGCTGCGTCGGTACGCCCCCGAACACCCCCCGGGCGGGAGCCCCCGGATATTCGCTGACGTCGGCAAGGCCGTGGCCGACCATGGCATCCGGCTCCTCGTCCGCGAACAGGGACTGTTGCCGGTCACCGAAGAGCAAAGTCTGGTCAGGGAGCGGCGTCGCCGTGGTTCGCGCCAAAGCCCCTTGTGCAGGGGCAGGAGCAGCCGAAGCGGCAACGGCCGTGGTGAATGTGACACTCTCACGTTCATGCCCATCGGGGAAACGCACCTCGATGTCCAGCTCCGCGGCCGTACCTGCCGGAATGCTGTAGGCCCAGGTCGCCGAGATCCTGCGACCCTTTCGCAAGGTACCGTCGAGCGCCTCGTCCAGGACTTCGGTCCGGTAGTCCTGGACCTGACGCCCCGTCTTTCCGTACGGCCCGCTTCGGACGAGCAGGCTGATTCCGTGGACGTCGATCGGCTGTCCGGTTGCATTGCTCAGGTGCAAGGTGCACCTGACAATGTCGTCGCCCTGTCGGTAACCGTACGAGTCATCGGGATCGACGAGCTCATACGGCACGACGTCGTCGACTCGGACGTAGAGCCCGTCGTCGCACTGATGGACGGAGCCGACCGGCCTCATGCCGTCACTCAGGCCACTCTCACCCTGGCTCACACGCCACCCCACTGTTTTCAAGGGCCACATGGTGGCCACCTGGTGAAATCCCGCCCCGGCCACCCGAGTTGCGAGCACAACGCGCCCCCCGCCGCGTCAACTTCTAGTGTGAACTGAGCACACGGATCGAGAGTATCAGGAACGCCACCCCGACGACCCCTCGAGGGAACACTCGCCATATCGCAACACACACAAAGCGCCTCAGCGGCACCCGAAGCCGGTCGACCAATCCTCACCACCGATGCCACAGCGGGTACTTCCAGCGCACATCTACATGTTGACTGAGTTCACACTCATCTGCATGATGGTCGTCACGTCACCCGATCAGCCTCCCAATCGTTCCAGGGAAAGGCGCACACGCCATGCGCATGGAAGTGGTCCACGTGTCACCCGAGCTGGCCGCCCGGTGGCTCACCCAAAACACCAACAACCGGCCTCTCAGCAAGAACACCGTCCAGCAGCTGGCCGACCAGATCCAGCGCGGCGAATGGCAGTTGACGCACCAGGGCATCGCGTTCGACGAGGACGACGCACTCATCGACGGTCAGCACCGGCTGGCAGCCATCGTCAGAGCTGGGCTCACAGTGCCGCTGACCGTCACACAGGGCGTCCCCCGCACCGCCTTCACGGTGATGGATACGGGTCGTAAGCGCACCGGCCGGGACGCACTCGCACTCGCGGGTGAAGCCAACGCGACGCACCTGGCCGCGGCCCTGCGCGGACTCCACCTGTACCTGCACGCACCGAACTCCGCATGGAGCGGGGGCTCATCCGTCACCAGCAACGATCAGCTCCTGGTCGTCCTGGAGAAGCACCCCGGCATCCGCGACGCACTCCTTCACGGCATCGCGCTCAACCGCGCATGCCGTATCACTGTCACCGCGGCGACCATCGGCTGGTACGTCACCACCGCGGCGCGGCCCCACATCGACCAGTCCTCCTGGAAGGACGGAGTCGTCACCGGCGCGCGGCTGGAATCCGGCGATCCTCGCCTCACCCTGCGCAACACCATGCTCAGCCTGGCCGCGGGCAAGACCCACCGCCGCCGCGATGATTCACGCGAGCACCTGCTCTACTACCTCAAGTCGTGGAACGCCTGGGCCGAGGGCCGCACGATCAAGCTGCTCCGCCGGTCCCCCAACGAGACGATGCCCAGGATTTCCGACAAGTCGGTGGCCACGCTGGGGGACAGGACTGCCTAGCGGGCAGCCTGACGACCCGCAGGAAGTGGCAGAGAGGGCCCCATCGGCTCTGCCGGGATGGCCAAACCCTCCTGCCATTGACTGAGTTCACGCTAGATTCAGGTAACCGCTGTCCCCCCAGCACGCACCATCGGGCACATGGGACATACCCGTGCGCCCGGCAGGAAAGGAAGCACATGCGCGCTCAGGAGATCACCTTTCTCAAGCTCGTCCAAGGGGACAAGCAGTTCCAAGTGCCGCTCTACCAAAGGACATACAGCTGGGGCCGGGACCAGCTGAAGCGCCTGTGGGAGGACGTCGGCGAGCTCGTCGAGCAGCACGTGTCCGGCGAATCCGCGACGCCTCATTTCCTGGGGTCGGTGGTGCTGGCTCCGGGCCAGATCCAAGCCGGCGGCGTACAGAGATGGCTGGTCGTGGACGGTCAACAGCGCCTGACCACGCTCATGCTGGCGTTCACCGCCTTGCGCGACCACCTCAAGGAGAGCGGTGACTCGCGCGCCGCCGACAGAGTGCACCGGCAGGTCCTCGTCAACGAGTTCCACGAGGGTTCCGATCACTACCGGCTGCTGCCCACCCAGGCGGACCGAGAGGCGTACACCGCATGTGTCCAGTCCCGGGCCGAGGCGGGCGGGGGTGACAACATCGGCGCGGCCTACCGCTTCTTCCGCGGTGCGCTCGCCGAGGGGCACGAGGCGGATGTACAAAGCTGGGTGGAAACAGTGGAGACCGTCCTCAAGGACCTGCTCTCCATCGTGGAGATCACCGCCGAGCCGGGCGACAACGTGTACCGCATCTTCGAATCGATCAACAACACGGGCGTCGGGCTCAGTCAGAGCGACCTGCTGCGCAACTACGTGTTCATGCTCCTCCCCAAGCGCGGTGAGCGGGTCTACCAAGAACTGTGGTTGCCCATGCAGCAGGCTCTCGGGCCGAAGAACCTCGAACTCCTCGTCTGGCTGGACCTCGTCGTGCGCGGCCACTACAAGACCAAGCAGAGCGAGATCTACCGCGAGCAGCAGAAACGGCTCCAGCCGCTGGCCGGGGACGAGGACGCGTTGCAACGTGAGGTCGAACAACTGGCCGAGCGGGGTAGGAGATTCCTGCGCATCGTCGACCACACCCGGGAGCAGTCCCCCGCCCTCCGTACGGTCCTGGAGCGCCTGGCCTCCTGGGGCGGCCAGACCCACTATCCGCTCGCGCTGCATCTGCTGGACCTGCTCGACGCCGGCAGGACGACATCCGAGGACGTGGCGCAGGCGCTGGGCTACGTCGAGTCCTATCTGGTACGACGCCTGATCTGCCAGACGTCGACGGCCGGCCTGAACAGGATCTTCATGGAGGCACCGAAGGAGCTGGAGAGCGACCGGCCGGTCGCCGAGGCGGTCCGGCGGTTCCTGTCCGGCCGACGCCGACGCTGGCCGAGCGACGAGGAGTTGCGCGAGGCGGTCCGCAGCAAACCGTTCTACTGGAGTGGGCGCCCTCCACAGCGCAGCTACATCCTGCGCCGCCTGGAGGAGAGCTACCGCGCCTCCGAGCCCGTGGACTTCGCCAAGGCGTCCCTCAGCGTGGAGCACGTCCTGCCGCAGCGGCCCGCTCCCGCGTGGTTCGACCTGCTGGCCGAGGAGACGGAGCCGAACCAGACACCGCAGGAACTGCATGATCTGCTGGTACACACGCTCGGCAACCTCACTCTGACCGGTGACAATGCCAAGCTCTCGAATCACCCTTTCGAGCGCAAGCAGCAGATCCTCGACTCGAGCGCCCTGCGGATGAATCTGGAGATCTCCTCGGCGCAACGCTGGGGCAAGGCCGAGATCTTGAAGCGTGCCGACCGTCTGGCCGACCGCGCGGTGGAACTGTGGCCCGGACCGATCGGCGGAGTCAGGCCGGCCGCCGAGGAATCGCCGGGCTGGGCCGAACTGCGCGCCGCGTTGGTGGCGATGCCCAGTGGTACATGGACGACGTACGGCGATGTCGCCGAACTGATCGGCAGTCACCCCGTTCCCGTCGGGGCTTATCTGGGCGCCAACACGGTCGTGATCGGCGCCTACCGCGTGCTCACGGTGGAAGGCAAGGTCTCCCCGTCCTTCCGCTGGGCTGACGGCAGTGACCGTCCGCCGCCGCAGGATCTGCTGACGAGCGAAGGGGTGCGCTTCGACTCCCTGGGGCGAGCCCATCATTCCCAGCGCCTGTCCGCCGCCGAACTGGCCACCCTACTGGGGAGAGACGTGGCCCCGCCGGTCGCGCACGACCCACTCCCCGAAGGGGAGGACGAGGCAGCGGCCGAGCGGTTCCGTACGCAGCTGCGGGGGAACTGGCCGGACGCGTACGAAGGAGTCGTGGCGGCCCTCGACTTCTGGCGCCGTCAGGGCGGCCATGTGACCTACGGCCGGCACGAGGAGACAAGCTGCTTCCCGATGCTGGACGCCGGAACCAGCCGTCGGCCGCACCTGGTGTGGCCGGTCGGGATCTACCCCGTCAGCGGAACGGTCGAGGTGGTCTTCCAGTACCTGAAGACCCGCAGTCCCTTCGACGACACGGAACAGCGCCGGGAGCTCCTGAACCGCCTGAACAAGATCGACGGCATCGACCTGCCGGAGGCGAAGCTGGAGCTGCGTCCGTCCTTCCCGCTGACTGTCTTCGTGCGCCACAGTCATGAGATCTGCGAGGTGCTGGACTGGTTCGTGCAGGTGGCGGCGCTGGATCTGGCGCGGCGGGGCTGACGGTCGACCCGCCGGTGAGGCCCCCTGCGACGGCGGTACGAGCCTCGGTGGCAGCGGAGCTCGGGCTACGTGCGGTGGAATGAGAAACAGGTGGCGTCCTGGGCAGACGCGGCCGCCCGAGAGGCATGCCGGGCTCTCGTGAGCGAACGGGAGAGCGCGGGAATCGCCTGGCCGTACTCTCGCTATGCCGTGGCGGAGATCGGCGGGTCCCATTACATGATGATCCGTTGGGGCACGGCCACCACTCAGGCCGACTGCCCGGCCTGAGCCGCGGATCCGGGCCGTGACCGAGGTTGACCCTCGACCTTGTCGAGGGCTCAGAGTTCCGGGTGTGGAGAACGAGATGCGCAGCATTGGGGAGATGGCCCGGGACGGCGGACTGAGCGTGAGCGCGCTTCGGTTCTACGACCGGGCCGGTGTCCTGGTCCCCGCCTGGGTGGACCCGGTCAGCGGCTACCGCTGGTACGAGCCCGAGCAGCTGGAGGAGGCCCGGTTGCTGGCCCGGTTGCGTCGGGCCGGCATGCCCCTGGCCGACATTCGGCTCGTCCTGGCCGCCTGGTCCGGTACGGACACGGATCTGGTGCGCGCTCTCCTTCAGGCGCACCTGCGCCGTCTCGAACTGGGGCTGTCCGATGCCCGCAGTGAGTTCTCCACGCTCCGAGCTCTACTCGACCACAGGGAGAACCCCATGACCTCGCTCCGCAGCGCCCCCGTCCGGCTGTCCGTCCCCGCGCCGAAGCTGGCCGCCGCGCTGGACGCCGTCCGCTTCGCGGCCCGGACCGACCCGGATGTGCCGATGCTCGGCGGGATCCTGTTCGACATCGAGGGCGAAGGACTCCGCCTCGTGGCCACCGACCGGTATCGAATGGCCGTCGCGCAGGCCCCTACGACAGGGCACAGCGGCTCTCGTGTGCAGGCCATCGTGCCTCTGCCGCTCGCCGACGCGATGCGGGCGCTGCTGACCGGCGAGGAACCCGTCCAGCTCGCGCTGGACGGTGACCGCGTGACGTTGGAGACCGGGGATCGGCAGGCAGCCGGACAGAGTCTCGGCCACGAGTTCCCCGACTACCGTCGCCTCGTCCACCTCCCCGCCGGTCATCGGGCCCACGTCGATACGGCGGCCCTCCGGGAGGCGCTGGAGACCGGCCCCGTTCGCGCGGGCGAGACGCGCAAGCAGGACGGCGAGTCCCAGGACCTCAGTGTGCTCAGGGTGGCGGAGAACGGAACCGTGATCGTGTGCGACGACGGTGACGACGACCAGAACGACGTCGCCGTCAACCGCGAGTTCCTCCTGGACGCGCTCGCTGCCGGGGCCCGGGACGAGCTGATCCTGGAACTGGGCGCGCCGACGGCGCCGCTCGCGATCCGCCGGCCCGACGACGAAGACGCCTTCTCGCTCCTCATGCCGGTCCGCCTGACGGACTGACGGTACGTCCTCATGGAGGCGACGGAAGCGGCATCGTCACCCCAGCGGGAACGGGGTGGCAAGTCTTCCGACCAAGCACCGAACCAACCACTGGCCACACCGACAGAAGTCCTTATGCTCTGCCCATGACATCCGGATTGACCCCTCAACACATTCTTCACGGCTGGCTGTTGAACGTGCTCGGGGAGTTGGGCGGCAGCGCACCAACCGCTCACGCGCTCGAGCGCATGGAACAGCGTTACGGAACACTGCTCTCCGCCGAGGACCACGAAGGAACGGAGCGAGACAATGAACCCAAGTGGCACAACAGAACCAGGTTCGAACGAAAGAGAATGGAACGATCGGGTCTCCTGGTCCCGGCCCGGGAGTCGCGCGGTGTCTGGACACTGACTGAAGCCGGCTGGGAACAGTTTCGCCTCGTTCGAGACGCGAACGCCGCATCACAAGTCAGCATGGGGATGCAGGGCTCCCCCTCCACACCGTCCCCCCACCCGCCGGAGGGGAACGGTAGGCCCTCTCGCGCCGTAGAGACAACTCAACGCATAATCCGGAGTACAGCCGTTGCCGACTACGTGAAACGAATACACGACTACAGCTGTCAGGTTTGCGGGACTCGACTCGCAACCTCAACAGGAGCGTACGCGGAAGCAGCGCACATCCGAGCCTTGGGACGCCCTCACGATGGGCCCGACATCACGGCCAACGTACTGTGCCTGTGCCCCAACCATCACGTTCTCTTCGACTTCGGCATGTTGACCATAGGTGATGATTTGGTCGTCACCGATCGCTCTTTTGGATCTTCGGCATACCGACTCAGAGAGATACCGGAACACAGAATCGACCGCCAGTACCTGGCTTACCACCGTGCCCACCACAGCGGACCGGGGCTTCCTTTCAGCTCGTGACAAGGGCCCGGGCTTACCCTCGAACACTGCGGTCGTGTGGCGGGGCGCCGCCCGCGTCGTGAGTCCCTACGTCTCGCGCACCCGGCCGACGACCTTGGTCCGGGCACCGTGCGGCCGGGGATGCGGAGAGAGGGGCGGCTGCTTATGTCGCACCTCAGCCCAGACGGTCTTGGTGTAGGCGTCGCCGATGTCGCATCCCCACTGGTCTGCGTGCGCCTCCACGAGAAGCAGGCCACGGCCCGACGGGGCGTCGACGGCCGAAGCTACAAGGTCCGCGGGACGAGGAGGACGGCGCTCGGGGCGGGTGTCGGTCACCTCGACGCGGAAGCGGTCGGGCAGGAGGAGTAACGCGAGGCGGAAGTCCCGGCCGGGGAGGCTGCCGTGGCGGACCGCGTTCGACGCCAACTCGGCAGTGACGAGGGCGACGGCACGGGCCGGGTCGGAGTCGTACGGGAGGCCGGTCCACTCGGTGAACTGCTGCACGGCGAGCTGGCGGGCGAGGCGGGCGCCGCGTCTCGTACTGCTGAAACGCAGGGACAGTTGGCGGACGGGAGTGACAGGCGGCTTCGTCTCGTCGGTGAGGTGCTGGTGGGTCACGGTGTCAGCGTGGTGGTGTGCATGGCCCGCTGACCAGGTGCGACGGCCGTACGTCGTCTTCGTCGTACGGAGTGGGCGGGTGGCCGTGGGCTTGGTTGTACGGGGCTTGTACGGGCGTTGTACGGGTCCGGCGCGTGTCCCGGTTCCCGCGCGTCGCGTTGGACATGGACCTGCGGCGAGCGCGGCCGTGGGCGGGGCGCCGAGCGGGATGGAAGGGCGTGGGACTGTGAGGACGGTACGGGACGCACGGGAGACGCGGACGGGACTGAGCGCGAAGACCAAGGGCGAAGCCTTCGACCTCAGTGTGCTCAGGGTGACGGAGAACGGGACAGTGATCGTGTGCGACGACGGTGACGACGACCAGAACAACGTCGCCGTCAACCGCGAGTTCCTGCTCCACGCGCTCGCCGCCGGGGCCCGGGACGAACTGGTTCTGGAGTTCGGCGCACCCACGGCTCCCCTGGCGATCCGCCGGACCGACACCGAGGGCACCTTCTCGATCCTGATGCCGGTCCGCCTGGAGGACTGAGACCGACCGGCAGCGGATCACCAGCCGGGGTAGCGGTCCCGCCAGTTCGGATCCCAGCCCAAGGTGTACTCGGTGCCGCTGGGGCGGTCGGCGATTTGGGCTACGAGGTCGCGGGCCAGGGTGTCGAGGACCCAGGCCAGTTCGTGACGGCTGACCAGGCCGACGGGCAGGGCCTCGGCACCGTGGGCCGCTCCGAGCAGCGCACCGGCCACGCAGGCGACCGAGTCACCGTCCGGTGCCCCGGCTGCGAAACTCAGCGCGTTGGCGACCTGGTCCCGTTCGGGGAAGGATGCGGTGACATACACGCCGCCGAGCAGGGCCGACGGCGCGGTGGCATTCGGCGCCAGCTTCGCGAGCCGCTTGGCGTCGGCCGGGTGAGCGACGGCCATCTCAAGTGCTTGGCCGAGCCGGTCGAGTTCCTTGGGAGCGGAAACCAGGTCGATACCACGGAGGGCACGAAGGCCTTCCTGTAGCGCGTGCTGTACCTGGGTCCGACTGCCGGACGAAGCCTTTGCCTCGGTCAGGTCGGTCAGGCAGTGCTGGGCCAGTACCACCGCCTGGGCGGTAGCGGTGTGCGCGGCGGGGTCGCCGTGGGTGAGGGATGCGATCTCACGGGCCGTGTCGACTGCCGGCTCGGAGCCGTAGGCGGCACCGAGCACGGCGACCGGAAGGGTACGGGTGAGCGCGTGGCAGCCGCCGCTGGTCGTCGGCTTCTCCACCTGGCCATGCACGCTCTTGGCCAGCGCGGTCACGGTCGCCGGCGCCGAACCACGCCGTTCGGCCAGGACGGGCACCTGGGCGAGCCAGCCGTCGGGCCACACCTCCCCGTCCGATCCCCAGCGGTGGGCCTTGAGACCTTGCATGGCGGCCCACCGGCAGTAGGCGTGCCACACCCCTCCTGACGGGGCGTAGGGAAGACTCCTGTAGTCGCCGCGAACCCACGCGCGGATGATGCCCTCGGTGGTGAAGCAGGCCAGCTGGGTGCTGACCCCGGCCCGCAACGTGCCGTCGACCGGCAGCTTGCCCTTGGCGTGGCCGAGCGTGTCGCCGATGGCCAGGCCGAGCAGCAGCCCGCGTACCCGGGACACCGCGTGCTTCTCCTTCAGGAACTCCCGCGGTATCCGGTCCGCATCCGGCTCGTCGGGCTCCACGGAGAACAGCGAATCCTGTTCCGCGGAGGTGTCGTCGCAGGGGCCGCCGGTCTTGTCGTCCGTCGTTCCCGCACTCCCTGTGGCGTCGTGCGCCTGGTTCTTCCGAGAAACGGTTCCGGCCGTCTTCCTTCCAGCGGCCGTCGGAGTGGCCAGCTCGTGAACCGCGTCGTGCAGTTCGGGGTGCGCCGACAGATGCCAGCCGTTCACCAGCGCGGTACGCAAGTCCTTCAGCGCGGTCTTGGGGTCGGTGCCGGTGGCCAGGTGGCTGTAGACGGCGGCGACGGCCGGGGTGCGGCTCTGTCCGGCATAGCAGTGGAGCAGGACCCGCTTGCCCTCCTGACGCAGCCGCAGCACTTCACGGGCGGCCTGGTCCACCACGTAGTGGAGGTTGGCGTTGTCTCCCTGACTGTCCACCAGCCAGACGCGGACGTGCTCGACGTCGGTACCGGGCAGGACCGAACCCGTGCCCATGCGGCACAGCGACACCACCGCCTCGACGTCGACCGCCTCGGCGCCCTGGGCCGTGGTCAGATTGCCCAGCACCACCCCGGGGTCGTGCGGGTGGGCTATGGCGAAGCCAGGGTGGGAGGAGGGCAGGTGCGGCGTCGAGGGCCAGCCGCTCGCATCGTCGCTGCCGCCGCGGGCGGTGAGCAGTGCCAACCGGACCAGATCGGCCCCGTTCAGACCCGGCCAGCCGTTGACGGCGCGCTGCCACTCCAGCGGAACGCCGGAGCAGCCCCAGCGCGCGCCGAGCAGGGCGCCGGCGATCGCCGCGACGGTGTCGGTGTCCGTTCCGGCGCGTACCGCCGCTTCCAGGGCCAACTGAAGGTGCCGGGCGGGGAAGTTGCGCTCGGTGGAACTCAACTCCGGGACGGCGGTACGGGTGATCGCCGACCAGGCGGCCTGGAGTGCGTGGACGACCCAGCCGTTGTTGGTGAAGTGGCGCGGTGGGTGGGCCTCGGCCTCGTCCAGCCGCTCGGCCCACAGGTCCCGGCGTTCGGCGGGCAGGAGGTCCAGACCGGCGCGTACGCCGTCGAAGGTCCCCTCCAGTACGGCGGTACGGATGCCGGAGCACCACAACACGCATGCGTCGGCGCAGTCAGGGTCCGGGTGGGTGAGCGCGCTGACGGCGATGGCGGCATCGGCCATCGCGGCGGGGTCACCGAGGTGGGCGAGGGCGACGATCCCGGTCCGCATCAAGGATCCGTTCCCCGCGCTGCGCGCGTTGCCGGCGGTGTACTCGCGGGCCGCCTCCCGCATCGCCGTGCCCGCCGACCCGGGTGCGCGGGCGGCGATGCTCAGGATCAGGCTGGTCTGGTTGCCGACATCGCTGGCGCCTTCGCCAAGCCAGTCCTGGAAGTTGGCGGCGATCGCGTCCAGGGCTTCCGGGTCGCGCAGATCCGCTCCGGTCGCCGCGACCTGGGCGATGCAGACCTGCATCTGGGTGTCGTCGGAGTACTCACCGGGCTCGTACGGCCCCAGGCCGCCACCGATCATCATCGGCTGCTGATCCTCGCTCAGCGTCGCCTTGAACTCGTACGGCACGCCCAGCGCGTCGCCCACCGCTGCGCCGAGCAGCACTCCGGCGGCCCGATCGGCAGTCCGTGCGTCCAGCTTGGGGTTGGGTGAGGGTATGCGTGCCATGCGGACTCCAGATGGTGCGATGGCCCGCGTAGACCGGGCCCGGCGGGTGGCGTGAGGCGGTGTGGAGTGGTCGGTCGTCCTGATCGGAACGATCAGAAGGGCACTGGACACAGCAAGATGCTCGTGGAGGACATCTCCGGTGTGACGGCGACGTCAGCCTCGCACGACGACCCACTTATCGTCAATGGGACGCTTATTGATGCTCGACGCTTGCTGCTGTCGTAGCCCCGGTCGAGCCGAATCGACCGGCTCGATCCCCCTCTTGGGATCGGTCCGCGAACTCGAGTCAGCGGACCCGCCGGTCCCGCCATGCCAGCAGAGCGTCCCTGGCCGTCTCGAAGTCCATGGGGCCCTTCTCCATACGGAGATCCCGCATGTACTCATAGGCTCTTCCGAGTTCGGCTCCGGGACGGATGTCCAGAATCTCCATGATCTGGTAGCCGTCGAGGTCCGGGCGGGCGGCCTGCCGTTCGTCCTCGACCGCCAGATGCTCGATGCGCTCTTCCAGGGAGTCGTAGGCGCGCGCGAGCGCATGCGCCTTCCGCTTGTTCTGCGTGGTGCAGTCGGCGCGGGTGAGTTTGTGCAGCCGGTCGAGCACAGGGCCGGCGTCGCGGACGTAGCGACGCACTGCGGGGTCGGTCCACCTCTCCTCGGCATAGCCGTGGAACCGGAGATGCAACTCCACCAACCGGGAGACGTCCTGGACGAGTTGTTCTGGATAGGCCATGACGAGCAGGCGCCTGCGTGCCATCTTGCTCCCCACCACTTCATGGTGGTGAAAGGAGACATGGCCGTCCCGTCCGGTTCGGCGCGTGCGTGGCGTACCGATGTCGTGGAGCAACGCCGCCCACCGCAGTGTCAGGTCCGGCCCCTCTGTTTCGAGGGCGATAGCTTGGTCCAAAACCTTCAGCGTGTGCTCGTAAATGTCCTTGTGACGGTGATGCTCGGCACTCTCGAACCGCAGCGCCGGCAGTTCCGGCAGGACGTGCTCGGCGATTCGTGTGTCGACCAACAGGCGCAGACCGGCACCGGGCCGGGCCGCGAGCATGGTGGCGGTGAGTTCCTCTCGCACATCTTCGGTGGGGATCTCGGTGACCCGTCGCGCCATCGTCCGCATCGCGTCCCTCAGCTCCGATACCGGTTCGAAGCCGAGTCGGGCGGCACAGCGAACCACTCGAAGCATCAGCGGCGGGTCGTTGGCGACCGACGCCATGGGCACGCGCGGCGTACGCAGTACGCGCCGCTCCAGGTCCTGAAGGCCACCGAAGGGATCCTTCAGGGTCACGTGCGACAGTCCGAGGGCCATGGCGTCGATGGTGAAATCACTGCGCCGCAGGTATGCCACCAGCGCCTTTTCGTGTTCCGCCGCACGTGGCGATCGGGAGGCACGGTCGCGCGGCGGTGCCGGGCATGAGCTGATCCGTACCGTGTAGCTGTCGGCGCCCACCACCTTGCGCAGGCTCACGACATCGGGCGGGTCGGCTCGATGGACCCGAACCTCGTCCCCCCAGCCACGAATTATTTGCCGCACCTGCTGCGTGTCGGAGTCAGTGACGAAGTCGAGTTCGCGCCCGACGCGCCCCTCCAGCGCCTGGCGCACCGTGGCGCCGGCCAGCACCAGGCCGAATCCCGCGGTGGTGAAGCGGAGGAGGAGATCGTCGACGAGTGGCGGGAGCCCCGACCGCGCCGCCTTCACCCGGGGATCGACAGGTTCGTCGAATGCGGACTCGGCCGTCTCGCGTGACGGGACGACAGCGGCCAATGGCTGCTCCGCCCGCCCTCCCTCTTCGCCCCGTTCGGTTGCCGGTCGCCGCGGCTGAGGCACCCACGTCCCCCTCCCCTCCGCTCTCTTGAGGCGCAGGACATCGCTCCCGGGAACTGCTTCGAGGGACGGCGTCACGATTCCCAGGTCGCTGAGGCGGCACCGTTCGAGAATCGTCCACTGAACCTTATGGTCAGGCGACTGCGTACCGATCGACACCTCACGCGTGCCGTCACGCGTCTCGCACCGGAAACGCAGTGCGTGTCCCGCAGCCTGCACCTCGTACAGGGAGAGTTCGCTCTCGGGGCCGTACGTGCGAATCGTCGGGCTCTTGCCGGGCGCGGCTTCGAGCCTCCTTCCGTCGTCCTTCCACTCGGAGAAGGAGCGGCGGGCCATCTGTACGTGCAGGAGGCGGCGTCGCCCCTTTGGGCCGAACCGGATCTCGATCGAGTCGCTGCGGGCATGAGCCTGCCGGACGTACGCGACCGCGACTTTCCCCTGTCCCCGCCCGCGCAGCCAGCGGACGAGCGCCTCTCCGATGTACAGGTGGTCCGCGCTGTTCTCCCCCACGGCGGTACGGCGGCACCGTACGGGCGGGCGGTGGGCGAAATGGGACTTCCGGTCACCGCAGGCGCGCAGGGTCAGCACCTGGCCGCAGCCTCCCAGGAGGACGCCGCAGCTGAACGCATCGGCGCCATGGAGCCGCCGGAGACTATCGGCATCCTCCTTCTCGAAGGGAAGGAAGACGGGCCGATGCCCCTGGGATCCGCCCAGGACGGCGGTCTGCACCTTGCGGTTGTCCTCTTCGGTCACAGCCGAGGCCATCTCCACGCACCCCCATGTCTCACACGAACGTCGCCGGATTCGGCGCCGCTGCCTTCAGCCGCCGGCACCGACCCCGGTCCGGCACTCATGGACCGCCGAGGACGGACGTGCCGCCGACTCGACACACCCGGCGCTCACTCAGCCGCGCCGTCCCCTTCCGCCTCGTCCGCGCGTAGACGGCGCACCCGCTCGGCGATCTCCCCGGCGATCTTGCCCTTGACCGAACCGGCCCGGTCGAGGGTCACCTTGCCGCGGCTTCTTGCGGCACCGACGCCCTTCGCTCCCGTCTCGAGCGCCCTGTCCCTCACCTCGGCAGCCGCTTCCGCCCATCGTTTCGCCTCCGACGACCCGCGGCCGGACTCGATCCCGAGCAGTTCGTGGAAGTCATGGACGCCGATCGCGACGTGGTTGCTCGACCGCACCACGGCCGGGGACTTGCCCGGGTGCAGCAGCACCCTCGCATTGGCCGTGCCGGCGACGGCGTCCATCCGCGCCACCAGCCGCCCGGTGCTTCGCGAGATGAGTTCCCGCCGGTCCTGGCGGGCGGCCCTCAGTCCGAGGCGGTGAGCGTCCACCTCCTCCGGGGAGGCGTCCAGCACCCGGTCGAGTTCGAGCACGGCGACCGCGTCCTGAAGCTGGAAGCAGCGAGCCAGAACGGCGAGCCACTCCCGAACCGGGGACTCGGCTTCCCTGACCGTCGCGGCGAGATCACCGATCTTGGACTGCCGCTCCATCTTCTCCGCGACAGCGTCGAGTTGACGCAAGGCATACACCTGAGTCTCCGCGATCGCCGTCGGCGCGTCCTGCACCTTCGACCACATGGTCTCGTCGACCCTGCCCCTCTTCTCGCGGATGGTCATGGTCTCGTCGACAACGAAGCCCACTCCGATCATGCGGGACAGCACCGTGTCCTTCTGGGCGCGCAGCACGTCGTCGACCTTCGCGCCGATCGTGGCGAGGTAGTCGGTGATCTCGTCCATGCTCTGCTGCATCGCGACCTGCGACATGAGCTTCGCGGCATTGGCGAGGGCCGCCGGGTTGGTCAGGAACGTTCGGGGCCCCTTCACGAACTCCACGAATCCCCTGATCTGGCCCTTCTGCCCCTTCAACACACCCGTGCCGAGACCGGTCTTCGAGCTTTCCCTCAGCCCCCACTTCTTGACGAGCTGTGCCGACTTCGGCGTCAGCTTCACCCAGCGACCGGAGTTCTCGGCAATCTCCGAACCCGCCTGAGCGACCGCGGCTCCGGCGCCGAAGACGGACTTGAGCCACCGCGGTCCGAGATCCTTCGACGACGACAGCCCCTCCGAGACGAGGAAGCGGTCGACGTCCGCCGCGTTCCCTATGACCATCAGCCCGTCATCGTCACTGATCAGCTGGATCTCGCTGTCCATCGCCCGCTCCTGAAGTCGCTTCTCGCAGTGGCTGGTGGGGTGGTCAGGGTGCGCGCGGCGATTACCGGGTCAGCCGAGCTCTTCAGATGACGGGAGAGCGGGGTGCCTGCCGTCCGGGCGGAGCCAGGGCGCGCTTCCCTTGCGCCGACGTGGAGTCGACGTCCGTGCGGACAGCGGTTCCTGATGGTCTGGTGCGCGGGCCTGCGAGTCGTCGGACCGGCGGCGACCCACGCCCGACCGCGCCTTCCCGGCCTGCCGCGTCGTGGCACTCGACGACCGGTGCCGTCGCTGCGGAACCGGAAGCGCACACGCTGCCTGACCGCGCCCACCCGTTCACGCATTTCCCCCCGGCCGCGCACGCCCGCCCGCAGAGAGGGCGGGCGGCGTTCGATCGCCATCAGTATGGAACCCATGCACTCAGTTCACAAGGGGTGCATGATCTCTTCGCGCATTCGGACAGTGCTCGTGCCGTCGGTGGCATAGGTTCGGCAGTCGTCGGGATTCCGGGGCGGGGAGGGCACATGCAGAAGGGCACGCATGAGTACGAGCAGGCTCTGGACGCCGTGATCGAGATCCTGCGTTCGCGGGCACGTCAGGACGCGACGCCCATTCCGTACGGTGATCTGAGCAGCGAACTGGTACGCCTCGGACATCATGTCCCCGCCCACGAGGGCCCCATGCCTTACCTGTTGGAGGACGCCTCGGTCCGAGAGAGCCCCGATGGATCACTGCCCCTGCTGTCGGCCCTCGTGGTGCTGAAGGACACCGGCTGGCCGTCCGGCGGCTTCTTCAAGCTGGCCCGGCGCGAGCCGTACAAGCGGCCGGGAGACAACTTGCTGCTGTGGACGCGGGAGATCGAGAAGCTGGCGGAGCACTACTCCGGTCGGTGACGGTCTCGTTGGTCGGCCTCGGCGGGGGCTTCCGCCGGGCCTGACCCGGACGAGGAGTGTGCCGGCCGGTCTCAAGAGCCCGCGGCGGGGAGCAGTACCTCCGCCCAGACCGTCTTCGTGTACGCGTCGCGGACCGTGCGTCCCCAATGGTCGGCGTAGGCCTCGACCAGGAGCAGACCGCGGCCCGACGTCTCGTCGGCGGGCCGCGCCGTCACGGGCGGGGGGAGGTGCTCGGGGCGGGTGTCGGTCACCTCGACGCGGAAGCGGTCGGGCAGGAGGAGTAGCGCGAGGCGGAAGTCCCGGCCGGGGAGGCTGCCGTGGCGGACCGCGTTCGACGCCAACTCGGCGGTGACGAGGGCGACGGTGCGTGCCGGGTCGGAGTCGTACGGGAGGCCGGTCCACTCGGTGAACTGCTGCACGGCGAGTTGGCGGGCGAGGCGGGCGCCGCGTCTCGTGCTGCTGAAAGGCAGGGACAGTTGGCGGACGGGAGTGACAGGCGGCTTCGTCTCGTCGGTGAGGTGCTGGTGGGTCACGGTGTCAGCATGGCGGGGCGCATGGCCCGCTGACCAGGTGCGACGGCCGTACGTCGTCTTCGTCGTACGGAGCGGGCGGGCGGCTGTGGGCTTGGTTGTACGGGGCTTGTACGGGCGTTGTACGGGTCCGACGCGTGTCCCGGTTCCCGCGCGTCGCGTTGGACATGGACCGGTGGCGAGCGCGGCCGTGGCGGGGCGCGGAGCGGGATGGGAAGGGCGTGGAACTGTGAGGACGGTACGGGACGCACGGGAGACGCGGACGGGACGGGGCACGAAGACGAAGGACGAGGGGCCCGATGTGCCCGGCGTGTGGTCGGCGTACGGGGTGCTGTTGCAGTACCTGCGCAAGCGGGCCGGGTTGAACCAGCAGCAACTCGGGGACGCGATCGGCTACTCGCTGGAGCAGGTCGCCTCGGTGGAGCAGGGGCGACGGCCGGCGAAGGCGGCGTTCACCGTGGCGGCGGAGCGGGTGCTGGAGGCGGGTGGGGTGCTGGAGGTACTCCAGGAGGGGGTGGATCGGGCGAAGTTGCCGCAGTTCTTCAGAAACTTCGCGCTGATCGAGGCGGAGGTGGTGAGCCGGTTCTCCTACGATCCGCTGCTCGTGCCGGGCCTGTTGCAGACGGAGGGGTATGCGCGGGCGGTGTTCGCCGGGCACTGTCCGCCGCTGAGCGAGGAAATCATTGACCAGCACGCGGAAGCGCGGCTGAGTCGGCAGAAGCTGCTCATGCGGGTGCCACTCGCCGAGTTGTCCTTCATCATCAGTGAGGAGGCGTTGCTCGATCCGGTGGGCAGCCCAGAGGTGATGCGCGGCCAGTGGCAACAACTGCTGAAAGTAAGCACGTTGCGGAACGTGGAGGTTCAGATCTTGTCCGCTCGGCGGGGCTTCCACCCGGGCAAGAACGGTCCGTTCGTGGTGGTGGAGACGCACGAGCACAAGCAACTTGGGTACTTCGAGTCCCAGGGCGTTGGGTGCATCGTCTCAGAGCCCGCCGAGGTCAGTGCCTTTGCCTTGCGGTATGGCAAGCTGCGATCGCAGGCCTTGAACGTCGAGGAGTCTGCGCGACTCATCGAACGGATGGTTGGAGAGACATGAGCGTGGAGCAGGTGGCCGAGAACGTGGAGGGGCTGCGCTGGTTCAAGAGCAGCTACAGCGGATCGGACGGCGGCGACTGCGTAGAGGTGGCCGCCAGCCTGGACGCCGTGTACGTGCGTGACTCGAAGGCCGTGGGTGGCGGGCCGGTGCTACGGGTCGGCCGGGGCGAGTGGGCGGCGTTCGTGGCGCTTGCGGTGAAGTAGGGCCAGGTACAGCTTCTGAGCGGAACAACGGGCTTGCTCACTTCACTTGGGTGACGTGAGCAAGCCCGTTGCCATGCTGTCGGCTCAGAACAGGGCGCCCTCGTCACCTTCACCGAAATCCGACCCACCTCGCGCGGCAAGCTGCTCCTTGCGCTCGCGGATGGCTTCGGGAGACAGCGAGGGCAGGTCGGGGTGCTTCTCCCTCGCCGTCTTCTCCGTCACTCCCTTGTGCAGGCCGAGGTGAACCTCGTCGGCGTAGGCCTGGTGATTCAATTGGCGCAGACGATCGATGATCTCGGTTCGGGCGAGCAGACCGATGGTACGGCGAGTACCTTGATCGGTTTCATGGAATCCATGATCGAGCGGGAACGTCTCGTGCGTCGGATCGGTCGGCAGGGTCTGCCTGGATTCGTCCAGCAGGTCGAACCAGCCGTACGCCTCGACAGTCGCCTTGTCGATCTCCTCGTGGATGCGGCGGAGTTCAACAATGCTCTCGTCCTGGCAATCGGGCTCGTGGACCAGGTTGTATACGGCAGTGAGGCCGATACCACGGGTGAGCATGAGGTCACGACGGTAACCGTCGAGGCAGGTTCCAGCAACTCGAAGGCGGTCCGTAAGCGGAGGCCGCAGGAGCGTTTCGAATACATCCGTGGGGGTGTACCGAAGGTCACCCTTCATAGTAGATGCACGGTCAAGGGCCCACCAATAATGTGGAGCGCTCGACAGAACAGCCAGCAGTGCAGGGTCGTCAGACGCGATCACGACCGTGGCGTCGCTAAACACCTGAGCAGTCGTAACCATTGCTGGCATCACGACATGCGTATGTCGAGTGATAACCATGCAGCGATCAAGTCGTTCGATAGATTTACGCATCTCCGGAGCGGGACGAGTGAATCGCCACCAAATCTCACGTCGACTCTTATCCTTGCTCTTCTCTCTCTCCGGCTTCACCTCTCGAATGACTTTCGCAATAGCCCTGTCGTAGCACTTCGCCTCTTCAAGGGAACGCATCTGGAAGTCAATAATCCAACGGTCGGTAGCATGCCTAGGATGCTGATTGACATCCTGCCCATTGAGATAGGGAAAGAGGATCTCTGCGTATCGATTGTCCTCCACAATCCACGCGCGTGCCTCTGACTCATCCAGTGTAAAACCCATACCCAGGACATACGAACCGATAAAGGATACTCCGTCGTTGCTTTCCAAGGGCTCTACCCACGATGGCTCCCTGGTTGCCGGGTTCAGCGACGTGGAAATGCCTTTTGGCACCACGGCATCACCCAGGACGTAACCAGCTTCCTCCGCCACTGGCGCCCTACTGGTCCACACCGCACAGTACTCAAGGACCGCTGAATTAGACGGCCATCGCCTACTCTTGATAGCGCGGCGAATCGTGATCCCCGCCGACCTTAGCTGGTCGAGACCGACCTCGCGCGAGTCGCCCTGCGCCAAGGTATTCGTAGCGATCAGGCCCGTCTGCCCACCGACGTTCAACAATTGATGCACTCGTAGCTCAAAGTACGCGACCAGGTCAGCACTGCCGCGCTTGCCGCTCGCGAGGTAGTCGATCATGTACTCCCGGTAGGCCTCACCCATCGCACTCGTGAGCTTCTGTCCGCCTAGGAACGGCGGGTTCCCCACAATCGCATCGAACCCGCATCTCGAAGTAAACACTTCCGGAAACACCAGGGTCCAATGCACCGGCCGCCGCTCCAACGCCCCCTCCGGCAGCTCAGCCCCCAGCCACTCCTCCGCCGTAGCCCGAGCCGCTCGCACCACCTCGGAGTCGTCCTCGACCCCGTCCTCCATGATCCGCTGCACGATCCACGCAGCCCGAGGGAACAGATCCCTGACCCGATCCCCACCCTCCTCCTCGTACCAAGGCATCCGCCCCGAAGCACAAGTAGCGATCGCCGCCCCCGCGATTAGATCCCCCACCAACCGCAGCCGCCGCGAATGCCGGTTGACCTCTTCCAGGCGCTCCCGCTTCTCCTGAAGCGCAGGCAGGTCCACGCCCTTGATAGCCGTGATCGCCAACCGCTCCCGGGTCAGCTGGTCCACCAGCTGACGGGCCTGCTCGGCCAGGACGTCGGTCTGCCCGCTCGGCTTCATGTGCACGGACTGGATCTGCTCCATGTTGTGCACGCCCAGCAGCGAGTCCCCCGCCACCAACCGGTCGTCCAGAAACGTGAACGGCCGCCCCGGGTCCATCGACACCAGCCACAGCGACAGCTTGGCCATCTCCACGGCCATCGGGTTGATGTCGACGCCGTACAGGCAGTGTTCGATGATCTGGCGGCGCGCCTCGACCACGACCGGGTCCTGCTCCGCGTCCACCGCGGTCACCGCGTCCACGGCCCGGCCCGCCCGGTACGCCATCGCGTCGGCGCGGCCCTCGGACTCCCACGCCTCGATCAGGCGGTCACCCAAGTAACGGCAGGCCGCCACCAGGAACGCCGCCGAGCCCATCGCGATGTCCGCGACCTTGAGGTCCAGGATCTGCTCGGCGGACTTCAGGCGCCACTCGCCCGTGTCCGCCGTCTGGAGCGGGCCGGGCTCGTACACCAGCGGCTCCAGCGCGTGCAGCACAACGTCCTCCGCCAGGAAGCGGGGCGTGTAGTGCGTGCCCGTGTTCTTCCTCAGAGAGGACTCCGTGACGTACAGCGCGCCGTTCGGGATGACCGTCGGCAGGCCCCGCAGGTCGTCCCGGAGGGTGCCGACGAACGGCAGCAGCCGCTCCGTGAGCGCCACGTCCTTCGTGACCGCGTTCAGCCGGCGCCGCGCGTCCGTCGCGTCCTCCGCGCCGAGCGGAGCCAGCTTCTTCTCCAACTGGCCGACCGTCGCCGGAGGCTTCGGGTCCTTCCACTTCTCGTGGATGGACGTCGCGAGCGTCTTCAGGGAACCGCCCGCCTTCGCCGCCAGCGACTCCAACTCCCGCAGCGGGACCTCGTGTTCCAGGCCCTCCGGGCCGATCAGGCCCACCATGTGCTCAGTTGCCCGGCGCCCGTCGAACGACAGCAGGCCCTCATACACGTAACCGATCTGCTCGACGTCCAGGGCGCGGAAGCTGAGGGTGCGGACCTCGCGGTCCCTGCCCTTGCCGACGCGGACCTCCTGCACGGCCTGGAGCATGTGCAGGACCGTGCGGTCGTCGATGGGGAGGAGTGGGGTGGTGCGCTCCAGCCACGGGTACTTCTCCGGGTCGAAGATCGAGCCGTCGTACGCCGGCAGGTGGAAGCCGGAGCCGGGGTGGTCCACTCCCCCGTGCACCGCGTGGAAGAGGGCGATGAGGCGGTGCCATGCCGACGTCGTGTGTTCCAGGGAGGTCTCGCCCTCCTCGTCCGCCCGTGCCTTGAGCTCGTCGCGCAGGAAGCGGGCGGAGTAGGAACGGGCGTACACCTCGTTGTCCGCCGGGAGCAGGCCCCGCTCCTCCGCGAACAGCAGGAAGACGATGCGCATCATGACGGCCACCGCGCCGCGGTAGACCTCACTCGCGCTCGCTCCGGAGGCGTGCAGTCCCGGCGCCCCGTGCTCCACCGCCCGCGCATCGGCCCGCCCTATGGCGTCCACGAGGAGTTCGACCGCCTGGCGAACCTGGACGCCCAGCGCCTCGGTGACGTCCTCGCCCGCCGCGAGGCTCGCCTTCAGCAGGCCCACCAGCGTCTCGGCGTCGTCGTACTCGAAGAACCGGCGGCGGCGCAACAGCGAGACGAACGCGCGGACGACGTTGCGCTCGGCGGCCTCGTTCCAGCCGATGGAGTCGTAGACCGCCGTGGTCGTGACGCCGCCCAGCGGGGCCCAGACCAGGCACCACCAGCGGCCGTCGGTGACCAGGCCGAGCGGTACGCCGTGATGGCGCAGGAGGCGGGCGAGACGGTCGGCGGGGGCCGCGGACCAGTCGCCGCCACCGCCCACGCGGGCGGTGGGTGCCGTACCCGACGGGACCGTCATGCCGAGCAGGCGTACGCGCTTGGCGGCCGACTCCACGTCCGGCTCGACCGCGAGGTCCGTGCCCGGTTCGACCAGGGCGAAGTCCGGGCGCACCTCGGTGTTGTGCTCCGCCACCCGCAGGGTCAGACGGTCCAGGCCGTCGTGCTCTGAGTCTCCCTGGCGGAACGTGAGGGCGTCGTCCCAGCCGAGCAGGCGGCGCAGTACGTACGCCACCCATTCGTCGCGGCCGGCCGTCGTGTCGGTCTGCCAGTCGGCGTGGCGGGCGCGCAGCCTGGCGCGTTCGTCCTTCTCCAGGGTGTCCAGCTGGGGCCAGGCGCGCAGCAGGACGGGCATGGTCAGGAAGGGGCCGGACACCTCGGTGAGGTCGAGCCACTCCTGGTGCTGGCGGCGGCCGTCGGCGGCTTTGGCCTTGGCGGCGGCGACTCCGGCGCTCATCTGGCGGGGGCTCATCGGCGGGCTTCCTTTGCGGGGATCACGAAGACGACGGCGGCGGGGAAGAGGTGGGAGCGGGGCTCGCGGTAGCGGGCGGCGATCGCGGCGAGTTCGCGTTCGCGTTCGGCGGGCAGGCCTTCGAGTCGCTCCTGCCAGCGGCGGCGGTCGTCCTCGAACTGGCGGCGCTCGTGGCCGGAAAGTTCGTGGGTGGAGAGGAGGGCGAGCTGTTCACCCTCGCCGTCGCCTTCTTCCTTGAGCTTGGCACGCAGGGTGGCCTCGAAACGGTCGAGGGTCCCCGTGATACGGCGTTCCTCCTCCGCCCGACGGTCCGTGAGCCTGCCCTCCAACTGGCGGCCGAGTTCCTCCTTGCGGGCTCTCAGAGACTGATAAAGGGGGTCGCGAAGCTTCGACCAGGCCTCAGTGAGTTCCTTACGGAGGTGCGGGGCGGCCTCGATGCCGTCGGTGAGTGCCTGGGAGAGGACCCTGCCCTGTTCGTTCACCGACTCCCAGCGGCGGAAGCGGCCGGTGTCGCCGAACCAGCCGCCCGCGTACAGCACTTCCTCGTGCAGGCGGGTGCCGTCGGCGCCGACGAGGACGTACCGCGCGTACGCGGAGACCAGGGTCGTGGTCACCGCAGGGTCGTCGGAGACGACGGCGGTGACGCGGTTGAGGTCGATCAGGTCGGCGTTCCAGACGGCAGCCGTCAGCAGGCGGGTGGAGAGAGCCACGAGCGGGTGTTTGAGGTGGGCGAGGACCACGTCGTCCCTGCCCTGCGCGGCCACCGCCGGGGAGAAGGTGAGAGGCCGCTGTTCGCCCTCGCGGAGTTTGTGCGCGAGGCCGCGGGTGGCCCGCTCCCAGCTGCCGGACAGGTGCTGTACGTCGAAGAGATCACCGGGCTCGAAGTCCTCCGCGCGGAGCGTGGACGGCAGCAGCGGCGGCTGGTTGTCCAGAGCCAGGGCGGTGTCCACGACCCGCTTGACGTTGGTCGGGGTGAGGCCGAGCGCGGTGACCGTGTCGTCGTACTGGTCGGCGAGCCGCTTCGTCTGCGCGGTGACGTTCTGCTCCGGCGCGACCTCGCCGCCCGTGCGGCGGCCCTTGATCGGCTTGGGCTTGGCGTTCTCGATGTCGACCGGTGCGGTGTCGCCGGTCATCCGGCGCTGCACGGCGTCGGCGAGGACGGCGTTGACAGAGCCGAGGTCGTGCTCCATGCGCGCGACCTTCTTGGCGACGCGGGAGAGGAACTCCAGGTCGGCCTCGTAGGAGCCGGCCTGGGCCTGCTGCCAGCCGGAGCCGATGAAGTGGGTGATCTCCGGGTCCTTCTTCTGGCCCCAGCGGTCGATGCGGCCGATGCGCTGTTCGAGCTTGTTGGGGTTGAAGGGGATGTCGTAGTTGATCAGGCGGTGGCAGTGATTCTGGAGGTCGATGCCCTCGCCAGCGGCGTCGGTGGCCAGGAGGATGCGGACCTTGCCCTCCGCGCGGGACGGCTCGGCCTGGAAGCCGAGGCGGATGCGCTCGCGCTCCTCGGCCGGCAGGCCGCCGTGCAGCCGCTCGACGCGGCCCCCGTCGGTGAGTCGCTCCTGCTGGAGGAGGTCGTGGAGCCACTTCTGGGTGTCGCGGTACTCGGTGAAGACGACGACCCGTTCGTTGGTCCAGTGCTTGCCGTCGGACGTCCGGCAGATCGCCTTGAGTTCACGGATGAGCGCGTCCGCCTTGGAGTCGGGCGCCGCCTCGTGGGTGAGGGCCCAGCGCTCCATCTCCTGGAGCAGGTCGAGTTCCTGACCGTCCTCCGCGGGGGTGAGCGAGGTGGAGCGGGTCAGGGCGTCGTCCTCGGCGTCGACCAGGCCCGTGTCGTCGAGATCGGCGACGAGGTCCGCGAACTCCTCCAGCCACTCGGGGACTTCGGCCGCCGCCGTACGGCCGCGCGCGGGGCCGGTGTCCTCCAGGTGGGAGAGGTAGACCTGGACGGTGTGGAGGAAGGCGGCCGGGGAGGAGAACAGCCGCTTCTTCAGCAGCAGGGTCACCAGGTCGGCGGCGCGGCGGCCGCCCCGGGCCGTCGGGGTCAGCTTCTTGCGGCGCAACTCGGCGAACGAGCCGAGCAGTTGGTGGATCGTGCGTTCCTGCTGGGTGTAGTCGACGGAGAGGTCGTGCATCCGGCGGCCACGGAAGCGCTGCGTCACGCCGTCCCGCTCCGTGATGGTCGACTTCAGGCGTCGTACGACCGTGTCCTTGAGCGCTTCCTTGTCGGGGTCGACGCCGCGGGCGAAGCGCTGGTCGTCGATCAGCTCCAGGAGCGCGGTGTAGGACTCGGGGTAGCCGTTGTGCGGGGTGGCGGAGAGGAAGAGGCGGTGCTCGAAGTGCGGGACGAGGCGCCGGATCAGCTTGGTCTGCTGGGAGTCGACCGCGTACACCTGCTTGGGCGCCGCGGGCGCCACATGGTGGGCCTCGTCGAGGACGAGCAGGTCGAAGAAGCGCTTGTGCTCGCCGTCGGAGCCCTCCTCGGGGGCGCCGATGACCTCGTCGAGGAGGCGCTGGGCCTTCTGCCCGCGCAGCCAGGGAAGGGAGACGATGGTGAGCGGGTGGACGCGGAAGGGGTTGGCGGCCGTGCCGTGGGTGCGGCGCAGGCGGGCGCAGTGCTCGGAGTCGACGATCGTGAACTCCAGGCCGAACTTCTCCGCCATCTCGTCGCGCCACTTGAGGGTGAGGCCGGCCGGGCAGACGACCATGGTGCGGCGGGCCCGGCCGCGCAGCATCAGTTCCTGGACGACGAGGCCGGCCTCGATGGTCTTGCCGAGGCCCACGTCGTCGGCGAGGAGCAGGTTGACGCGGGGCGCGCCGACGGCGCGGGAGACGGGCTCCAGCTGGTACGGCTCGACGGCGACGCCGGAGCGGAACGGGGCCTGGAGGGTCTTGGCGTCGGCGGAGGCGACGGCCGACCAGCGCACGGCGTCGAGGAAGGCGGCGAGGCGGTTCGGGGAGTCGTAGGAGCCCGTGGAGGCGTCGGGGAGGGAGCCGGCGGGCAGGACGCGGCGGCCGGGCTCGACCTCCCAGATGACGGAGAGGGTGTCGCCGAAGCGGCCGTCGGCGACGGACTGGAGGTGGAGCAGCGTCGCGGGACGCCGGTCCTCCTCGCCGTCGGAGGCGGCCGGGGACGGCTCGACGCGGGCGACCACCCAGGACTGGCCGCGTACCTCGACCAGGTTCCCTTCTTCGGGGAGCGCCTGCTCCGCCCCCGTCCGCTCGGTCTCGCGCTGAGCTGCTGGCGTCATCGGCGTTTTTCCCCTCGGTGCTTGCGCTGCCGTCCGTAGACAGTGTCCTGCCTCCCCACCGGAACGGTGCAGCCGGAGACTAACATGAGCAATTCACTGTGAACAGAGATTACAAAACAACGGCCCGTCCGGCGCTCTTCAGGCCATGCGCCGCAGCCGGTCCAGGAGCGAGCCGGTGCGTCCGCTTCGTATGTCGTCAGCGGGCAGGACCCTCTCCTCGTCGTCCACGAGGCGCCTCAGCAGTTCCACAGCCGCGTGGCGCTCTCCCGTACGGACCAACAGCACGGCGATCTCGTACCGCGTGTCCAGCACCGCGGGATCGCCCGGCCCGAGGAGGCTTCGCTGTTCGGCGAGGACCGACTTCAGCTCGTCCAGCGCCTCGCGGGTGCGGCCGAGCGCGCCCGCGCACAAGGCGGCTCCGGCTCGGGCGGCGAGGAAGTTCGCGCGACCGAGGCCGGGGGCGGCCATGAGTTCCTCGTACTCCTCCAGGGCGCGGGCGGGGCGGCCCGCCTGGCGCAGTGCGGCGATCTCCGCGAGTCGCGGGTGCGCGAGCGCCGTCGCGGAGGCCGGGCCGGACTGTGCCGGGACCCACGCGGTGAGCAGTGCCGCCACCTCGGCCGCAGAGGCCGGCCGGTCCTCGGGCTTCTTC
Organism: Streptomyces sp. NPDC107454; assembly: GCF_055582885.1. Classification (NCBI taxonomy): domain Bacteria; kingdom Bacillati; phylum Actinomycetota; class Actinomycetes; order Kitasatosporales; family Streptomycetaceae; genus Streptomyces; species Streptomyces sp. NPDC107454. The sequence goes on from NZ_JBVJPA010000003.1 coordinate 395,764, forward strand.
TCCAGCAGGGCCGCCACCAGCGTGCGCAGACCGGTCGGTACGCCAGAGCGCCGGTCGGCGAGCGGGGGCACGGGCTCGTTCGCGTGCCGGTGGTACAGCATGAAAGGGCTGCCGTCGGTGAACGGCGGCTCCCCGGTGAGCAGTTCATAGAGGACACAGCCGAGCGAGTAGAGGTCACTGGCGGGCACGGTCTTGCCCACGGCCTGCTCGGGTGCCATGTAGACGACCGTGCCGGGGGTGGCGTTGGCGGCGGTGAAGCGGGTTTCGCCGGGCTGGGGTTCCAGGGCGGCCGCGACGCCGAAGTCGAGGACCTTGACCTCAGCGTCCGGGGTGATCATCAGGTTCGACGGCTTGAGGTCGCGGTGCACGACACTCTGACCGTGGGCATAGGCGAGTACGTCGGCGACACGGCGCGCGACATCCGCGGCCTGCTCGACTGAGAGTGGGCCGTCGCTTTCGAGAACGGCGTCGAGGGCACGGCCCGGGACCAGATCCATGACGAGATACAGCTCGCCCTCATGGCTGCCGTGATCGTGGACGGCCGGGATGCCCGGGTGATCCAGACGGCTGGTGAGGCGGGCTTCGCGCAGGAACCGCCGCTCCAGCGTGGTGAGCTCGGTGCCGCGGCTGCGGGGCGCGAGGAGTTTTACGGCCACTTCCCGGCCGTGGTCATGATCGTACGCCGCCCAGACGACCCCCATGCCGCCCCGGCCGAGCTCGTGGGTGAGCTCGTACCGTCCAAGGCTTCGCCGCATTGCGCCCGTCCCCAGTCCCGGCGCCCGCGGCGCCTGCCACACCCCCGGTGGCCGGGGGCGACGCGGCGCACCCGGTCAGTCGGTTCATCTTCTCACTGTTCACACGAGCCTCGGCCCTTGCGGTACCAGGAAAGGGCGGCGGGGATCCTCGGGCAGACCGCGGCGGGTGGCCAGACCGGGCTCCGATTCCGGCAGGTAGGGGGCGAGAGCCGCGTAGACCTCGGTGGCGGAGGAGGGGCGGTCGTCCGGACGCTTGGCGAGCAGGGCCGTGACCAGCTCCTGCAATGCGTCGGGGACCCGCACCCCCGCATCGGAGATGACGGGCGGGGGTGAGCTCAGATGGCGGGAGGCGAGGAGCGCCGGCTGGTCGGTGGCGAAGGGCGCTCCACCTGTGAGCATGTGGTGCAGCAGGCAGCCGACCGCGTAGAGATCGCTGCGGCCGTCGAGCCGACCCTGGCCGGAGAGCAGTTCGGGGGACGCGCAGAGAATGTTGCCGATGCCTTCACCGGTCATGGTCAGGCGCGGGTCGACATCGGTGAGCAGTTTCACCAGTCCGAAGTCGAGAATCTTGACGACGCCGTCCCGCCGGACCATGACGTTCTGCGTCTTGAGGTCACGATGGACGAGGCCGGCGGCGTGGGCCGCCGACAGTCCGGCGCACAGCTGAGCGGCGACGGCCGAGGCCGAGGGCACGTCGAATCGTTCGTCGTCCTGCTGATCGAAGAGGTATTCGAGGGTGGTGCCCTCGATCAGCTCCATGACCAGGCAGCAGGTGTCGTCCGTGATCGAGGCGTCGAAGACTGTCGTGATGTTCGAGTGGTCGAGCCGCGCCGCGGCCTGCGCCTCCCGCTTGAAGCGGGCCAGCGCCTCCGCGCGGCTCCGGGGAACGGCCAGCAATTCCGCGGCGATCGTCTTCACGGCCACGGGCCGCTCGAGATACAGGTCGCGTCCTTGCCAGACCTGCCCCATCACGCCCTGACCGAGGACCGACTTCAGCTGGTAGCGATCGCGCAGCACTGTTCCCGGCGTGAATTTCTGCATTTCTCCCACCCTCCACACTTCCCACACAGCGACCTCGCAGTTCTACACTGTGAACAAAGTCAATGAGCGTAGTAGCCTTCCCCGCATCACGGCCGCTGGGACGCCGACCAGCCCAGCCGGCCCAGCACCTCGGAGACTGTTCGATGAGTACACCCAAAGCCGTACCCGTCAGCTTGGCCGAGATCGCCCGGATCGCCGGTGTGGGGCGCGCGGCTGTGAGCAACTGGCGCCGCCGCCACGACTCGTTTCCGACTCGCATCGGCGGCACCGACGTCAGTCCGCAGTTCTCGCTGGCGGAGGTGGAGCAGTGGCTGCGGGACAACGGGAAGCTCAAGGACATCGGTGGCCGTGAGTTTCTCTGGCCGCGGTTCGAGGCGCTCGGCAGCAGGGACGAGTCGGGCTTGGCCGTCGCCGAGTCGGCCCGTCTGATGCGTGCGCCTCGCGCTCGCATAGCGCAGTCCGAACTCTCCAGCGCTGCAAGAGAGTTGGTGGGCGAGGCAGCGCGACTGGGGCGGAGCGAGGGGCCACGTGAGATCTTTGAGTTCCTGCTGCAACGGTGGCTCGAGACGCATGTACGACAACTCAGCACCACGCCTTCACAGCTCGCCTCGCTGATGACCCGGATCGCTCTCACCGTACGTCTGGGGAGGGATGAAGGAGGGCTGACCGTCTTCGACCCAGCCTGCGGCACTGGCCATCTGTCCGCTGCGGCCGCGCAGGAATACGCCGGTTCAGGTCTGGTGGTGCTGGGGTGCGAGAGAGATCCGGCACTCGCGGCACTGGCCTCCGCCCGGCTCGGATTCATCACCGAGAACCGGAGCGTCCGTACGGAGATCGCCACGGCCGACGCACTGCGCGACGACCCCTTCGCAGGAGTGCGCGCCGACATCGCGCTGTGCAATCCACCCTTCAACGAACGCGATTGGGGCTACGAGGAGCTCGCCACCGACCAGCGTTGGACTCACGGATTGCCCCCACGGACCGAGCCGGAACTGGCCTGGGTGCAGCACCTGCTCTCCCACCTCAAACCCGGCGGGGCGGCTGTCGTCGTCCTTCCGCCCGCCGTCGCGTCCCGCAAGGCGGGTCGCCGCATCCGGGGCTCACTCCTGCGTACCGGGGTGCTTCGAGCGGTGGTGGCGCTGCCACCCGGTAGTGCGCAACCGCACAGCGTGTCACTCCAGTTGTGGGTCCTGAGAGCCGCCCCGGACAGCCCGGTTCCCGCTGCTCCCGGTCAGGACGCGCTGCTTGTGGATGCCACGGGCTTCGCACGGCCCGGCGCGCGCGAGCCAGGACCCGACTGGGATGCTCTCGGCGCATTCGTCCTCTCCGCCCTGGAGATCCTCGACCACCCGGACGCCGGTCTACCGGAAAGCGCCGTCCGCGTCCCGCTGCTCGACCTGCTGGACGACGAGGTGGATGTCACCCCCGGGCGCTACACCGCGTCGAGCACAGAACCTTCCGGCATCGAAATGGCGGCTTCATGGGGGCAGCTGGGCGGCTTCTTGACCGACCTGGCCGGACACGTACAGCATCTGTCCAAACTCGGTCTTGAGAGCGAGACACCGCAGGCCACAGCGACAGTCGGGGACCTCGTCAAGGCCGGCGCCCTCACACTCGTTGCCGGGCAACAGCCATCGGAGCCGGCTACGCCTTCTCGTGAAGCCACCGTTCCACTCCTGACCGTCCCCGACTTGTTGATGGACGGCACTCCCAGGGGGCGGGTCCCCGCCGACTCGGTACACACCGTCATCGAGGAAGGCGATGTCGTGGTCGCCGGTGTGGTCAGGGCGTTCAAGGCGTGGGTGCACGAAGGCCCCCCGGTGGCTCTGGGCCCCCAGCTCTACGCCCTGCGAGTGGACCCGGACAAGCTGGATGCCCACTTCCTAGCCGGCTGTCTGCGCGCGCCCGCCAACGGACGCCAGGCAGGCACTCACGCATCAAGCTCGTCGAGGATCGACATCCGCCGCCTTCAGGTGCTTCAGCTGCCTCTGGAGGAGCAAGCGGGTTACGCCGAAACCTTCCGTCGGCTCAGCGCCTTCGAGGCCCTGCTCACCGAGGCTCAAGGGCTGGGCAAGGGGCTGGTGAACGACGTGAGCGATCGACTTGCGGGGGGCGGACTGACCGTCTGACGGCATGCAGAGGTGTGACCCTCCTCCGTCTTCGAGGCGAACCACACACCAGATCGCTGGAGTTGCCGGATGTCACTCCCCGGCATCCGGGTCGGCGCAACGCTCCTCGACGTCGACGGCCACTTCGGAACACACATCGGTGATCCGTTCCGCCAGCTGCACAGGCAGTTCGTCGGCAAGGGAAAGACAGTCCGCGATCACACGCAGGGTTGCGTCGATCTCCCCGAAGGCGAGTCGACACTCCGCCGCACGCAGCCGAGCCACGGCCCGTGCGACCACACCGTTTTCGCCGTCGCCGGGTTCGAGTTCCCCGGCCAGCCCGTCGTAGAGCTTGGCCGCGTCCCCGCACTCCCCGGCCAGTCGCAGCCCCTCCGCGGCGATCCGCCAGACCCGCGCAACGACAGGTCGGCGTACGCCCCACTCGGCTCGCACCCGTGGCGCAAGCTCCGCCAGCCGTCCGACAGCCTCGGCCGGAGCGTTCTCTTCGATCTCGAGCCAGGCAGCGTCACAGAGACCGGCGACCTCGGACGGGTCGAGCCACTCCTCGGCGTCAGGCGCCGGCCGACCAGGCCTCGTGAAGGATGTACGGGGAGAGCGGAACGGGGCCGTGGGATCGGGCACAAGGCGCGGCCTCGGTGCCGGGTCACCCGAGCGAGGTGCCGCCGACCGGAAGGCCGCCAAAGCCTCGTCGGCGTCGGGCCGCTCCTGCGGCGACTTGGCAAGCATGCGGAGAATGAGCTCGTCGAGCTCCGGCGGAACGCCGGCACCGTGGAGGCTCGGGGGCAACGGCTCCGACTTCAGGTGCATGTCGTTCAGCGTGTGGTGGTCCGCGGCCACGAAAGGCCGACTGCCCGTGAACAGTTCGTAGCAGACACAGCCGAAGGCATAGATGTCCGTGCGAGTCGTGGGCTCCTTCTCCAAGATCTGCTCGGGGGCCTGGTATCCCCGGCTTCCCAGCGTGGAGCCCTGCCGGGTGTAGTTGGTGACGTGCGCGCCCAGTGGTTTGGCGATGCCGAAGTCGATCAATACGGCAACGCCCTTTGCGGAGAGCATGATGTTGTGGGGTTTCAGATCACGGTGCACGAGGGGTCGGGTGTGCGCACAGACCAGGGCATCGGCCACCTGCGTGGCCACGGCTGCGGCGCTACCGAGGGGAAGGGGCGCGCAGCGCGCCAGAAAGGCATGCAGGGACAGGCCGTCGACCAGCTGCATGACGAGGTAGGGCAGGCCCTGATGGGATCCCTGTCCATAGAATTCGGGAATGCCTGGGTGCCGTAGTTCTGCGAGAAATCGTGCCTCTCGGCGGAAGCGGCCTCGCAGGGCCACGGTTTCCTCCTCCAACTCCTGAGGATCGAGGTACCGGAGGTCTTCGGTGTCGGGGCGCAGGAACTTGACGGCCGCCTCACCGCCGCCGCGCACATCGGCGGCGGACCAGACCTCCGCCATCCCCCCTTTGCCGATGAGCCTCTTCAACTCCCAGGTACCGTCCAGCAATTCACCGGCCCTGACCGGCTCGCCCCAGAAGTCCACCGTCGTTCCCCTCGCCATCGCCGCTTACGGGCCGAGCATATCCGTGTACCTGCACATTGGCCGAATGTGCGTGCACTGAGTTCACAAAGTGTGCCATGCTGAAGTCCCGCAGAACTTCGCGCCGGAGTCGGGACCGTCCCTGGCTCACCGATATTCCTGGGGTTGCGATGAACCTTCCACCCGTTCCTGACGGCGTCACGGGGCGACCGGACCTGGTCCGAGTCAACCCCCGCCACACGCTGGAGAACGACACCACCTGTCCTGACCAACGGCGCGCCGCCGTACGCCCCCTGATCGGGCCGCTCGACCCGGTCCCCTTCCTTACCGGTCCGCTGCAGGAGTTCGGCACCAATCCGCTGCAGGCATGCCTTGATCTGGTCGAATTCGAGGGGCGTGCTCTCATCGACACGATCGAGCATCTGCGCGCGAGCAAGGGTGTGCTGCAGAGATGGTGGTCCCCGACTCATCCGGCTCATCTGCAGTGGACCGAGCAGGTTGTGGAACGCTACGTCGCGGCGCGGGCCGCCGAGCAGTGCGCCGCCCAGGCAGGCGGGTTGCCTTCCACCGAAGCGGTGGCCGGCCACTGGGTGTTCCGCACCGAACTGTCACAGGCGGTCGACGCCCGGGGCGTACGACAGTACGAACACACGATTCCCGGCCGACGCTATGAGTCCGCGGACGGCCGTCTTCGCGACCTCTGGCTCACGTCAATGGGACGGGCAAGGGAGAACCGCCCGGACAATGAGAAGGCCGCCATCGCACACGTCATGGCTCTGGGTGGCGTCGGACCCAAGCCGAGGTTCGCCAAGGCTTCATCACCCCGGCCGTCCACCGCCGACAACCCCCCGGAGCGTGTCCGCGTCTTCGACTTCGGCTGCGCGGACGGCAGTTACCGCAAGATTCTGGACTGGGACGCCGCGGAATGCCGTCGGCGCTTCGGACAGCATGCGGCACCCGCTTTCGCCCGGGCGGCGTCGTCCACCGGTGCACGACCGGGGGGCGCTTGTGTGGAATGCAAAGCGATCACGGGTTGCGACGCGTTGCCGCGTACACCGGATCTCTGGGGCGGACGTCCCACTGTGCCGCCACGCCCGCGCCGGTCACTGTCCGCATGGGATCTGAGGCTGTACGGACAATGCCCGGCGCAGTACCACCTCACCCGCCGACTGCACGTCGCCTCCCTCCAGCCGGAGGGTGACGGCGCGCGTCGCGGACGCGCCGTCGACGCGTGGCTCAACGAGGCCCACACACGTCGCCACCCTCGCGGTTGCCGGAACGTCCCCGGGCCGGAAAACCCCGAGGCCTGGAGCGCCGGTAGTTACCGTGTGGAGGGTGATCTCGCCCGGCAAGGCGCGGCGATGCTGCGTCAGCACCAGGCCCTGTGCCCACTCGACAGGCTCGGCCCCGAGGAACAGGTGCTCGGTCAAGAGCGAGTGACGGCGTACGTACCGGAACTCGACGTGGTCGTCATCTCAGTGCCGGATCTCCTGTTCACCCGCGCGGGCGGCTGGGTCTGGCGGGAGACGAAGACCGAGGCCAAACCGCTCTGGGAAGGTACCCCGCTCATGACCCGATACCCGCAGCTCGCGCTCGGAGTGCTGCTGCTCGCATCGGGCGCCAAGGGAGCCGACCCGTCACGCTCCTGGGTGGAACTCGAGCTGCTGCACGCGTTCGATGCCACCCTGGAGCGACTGGATCCCGGTCGCCCCTCAGTGGTGGACGAAGCCCGTGCGGTGATCGCGGAACTCGCCCGACCGCTGCTGAACGACACCGAATACGCCCCGCGCACCGGGCATCACTGCCTCGGTTGCGAGGCCCGCCCGTGGTGTGTGCCCGGCACCGCCTTCGCGGCCGATCACCCTGACGACACTCCCCGGCAGGAGGCCATGCATGTCTGAGTCGCCGACGTTCCCCGGCTTTCTCGCCGACCCCGATGTACGGCTGCTGCGCGACGTCGCCACCGCGGTGGTTCGGCTCGACGCCGTGACCCGACTCGAGTCGTTCTCGCTGCCCTACCCCCCGCAGGCCCAAAGGGCACTCGACGCAGTCGTCCTCGCCTGTCTGCGACAGGGCGCCCGTGCCCCGTCGGGTGTCCCGGAGCTGCTGAGCTGGTGCCGCACCCGTCCACTGGGCAGCTGGCCGCTCGACGCCCTGAGCGCGGCCCCCTTCGACCGCTCCGACCGGCTCATCGACCGCGACTCGGGCGTCCCCACGCAGCTGTGCCACGAACTCGCCGTCGAGGGCAGAGGAGACAGTGCCACCCGCCAGTACGACCGGCTCGTGGTCCATGAGGCAATGCGTCTGTGCCGGGACGCGAACTCTCCGGAGTCGTACTCGGCCTTTCGGCGGACCCTGGTCACCCGCCCTGTCCTGGCTCAGGTCGACCACTTCGAGCTCAGCACCGACCTGTACCTCGATCCTGTGAGGGAACTGCTGGAGCAGATCTACGTACCTGTGCCGGACTCGTATCTCCGCAGGGGCGGTTATACGCCGTGCGGGCGCTGCCGCACGCTGCTGACTCCGCTCAGCGACGGCGGCTGGTGGTGCGAGCACGCGCGTTGCCGACAGCTGGGCGCCCCTCCTCCCGGACTGACTCTGGACCGTGAAAGTGCGGGTGAGGTGCGGCACCTGCGTCGGCCCCTGCGGCTCTACGTGACGAGCCCCGGCCACGCGGAGGTCGATCTGGAGGAGTCCTTGCGAACGCTCGGGTTGTCCGTGGAGATGTGGCCGGGATTCGATGCGTACGACCTCCGGGTCACGTTCCCCGACGCATATGTCTGGGCTCTCGATGTGAAGGACTGGGCCCATCCCGGACTGCTCGGGTACGCGGCGAAGGACGTGCGCCCCGAACCTCCGTATGACGAGGCATGTTGGGTCGTCCCGCAGTTCCGTGTCGACATGCGGCGCGACTACCTCGCCGTGTACGCGCGTGAGCGAGGCGCACGGGCAGGAGGTCTGAGGCTTCTCACCGACCGTCAACTGGTCAGAGCGGCAGCCGCCCGCCTGCGCGGTGAGCGTGGGGACTCTGCCCGCATCTCCCCCTGTGTCTCCATGCCGGAAGGAAACGATCATGCGTGATCGCAGCAGCTGGTATCAGGACCTCGCGCAAACCCTGCGCCCCTGGCCCGAAACACGCGTCGCGACGAAGCCGGCTCTGCTCTGCCAGGTCGAACTCGGTCTCCGCCTGCTGGAACGTCTCGACCCGACACGCATGCCCGACGGCGTTTGGACGCTACTGGGAGGCTATCCGTTCGCGGACGCCGGAGGGCTGATGACGTGTGCTGACGACCAGCTCGCTCTGGCCGCGGCCCGCCATCTGCTCTGGCCGATGCGGCGACGCCGCATGTGGCAGCAGAGCCTCGAAGTCTACGAAGAGCTGCCGGAGCGCCTGCGCGGATACCGGTTGACGGAAGGCTCACCCGCCCGACGGGTCGATCCGCCGGTGGCGTCGCACCGCTTCACCGTCTACGACACCGCGCTGGCCGCCCTGCCGGACTTCTCCAGAAAGCCACTGCCCCAGGCGGAAGCCGGCTCGTACCGCTTCATGGACCACCGCCAGCTGGCCTCCGTCGCGATCACCACGGACCTTCTCCGCGCTCCCGCTCATGGTCACGACCTCGTCTCGGACCGTTCAGGGCCGAAGGGGCCCCTCGAAGTACCGCTCACGGAGCTCGCGGACGTGGCTCGGTGGATGGACGAAGAAGGGCTGAGCCGAGGACTCAAGCCGAGCAACTGGCAGGGCCGGCTCAGCGATCTGGAACTCGATACCCGGACGCAAGAAGGCAGGTCCTTCGCGAGCGCTGAGGTTCTGCAGCTCGATGGACTCACGCACCTCGTGGGAATGGTGGGAGCGGGCAAGTCGACCCTCATGCAATTGGTCGCGGTCTGGGCGCACCGACGCGGGCTGCGCACCACGCTGGTCGTGGGAGATGTGGCCGAGCAGCTGACCCTGGTGGAAGGTTTCCGTGCGCTAGGGCTCGACGCCGGCCTCGTACAGGGCGGTACGACCCGCGAGCAGCACGCGCAGCGCCTGCATCGGCGTCTTGCCGGACGCGGAGAACAGTCGCTACTGCACCACACCGACAGATCGTTCATGCATCTGAGCACTGCCTGCCCTCTGGACGCTCTGCGGCATCTCGAAACAACGACTCCGTTGCGTTACACGGACGCGCCGTGCGGAACGCTGCACCCTGCCGGTGGTGGGCAGCCGGATGCTGCCGTCCCGGATGGCGCCTCACTACTGCGCGAACTGCACGATCAGGACCGCCGTGAGGGGAACCGGTCCGAGGAAAGGCGGTCCGAGGAGCCGCCCGAGCTGAAGCATCCGCATGCGTGTCCCTTGTGGAGTGCCTGCCCTCGTCATTCCGCCGCCCGCTCTCTGGTCGATGCGCTGATCTGGGTCGCCAATCCGGCGAGCCTGGTCCAGACGGCCGTGCCTCGGCAGCTGAACTCGGAACGGCTGCGCTACCTCGAACTCGCCTGCCTGCGGAGCGACATCGTGATCGTTGACGAGGCGGACCGCGTACAGATGCAGCTTGACACCATGTTCGCCCCATCGGCGACCTTGATCCAGCGCGGCAACGAGTCCTGGCTGGACCGGTTGCAGACCCATGCGATCGAGGAATTGGCACGGCAGGGCCGATTGCCGCTGTCCGACCGGGACGTGGCGCGCTGGTCATCCGCTCTGGATGTCGTCGGGCAAGCCGCGGACCGCCTGCTCACCCGACTCATCGACGACCCGGAACTGCGCGACTGGGCCCAGACGGACTACTTCAGCGCATGGACACTCCAGGAAAGGCTGCTGCACGAGTGGTTCCCACTCGCAGCACCGCAGGACGACGACAGGCTCGAAAGCGAGGAAGAACTTTTCGAGGACGAAGAGAAGCTCGGTGCGGGCACAACGCACCCCGGGGCTTCCCGGCTCGCGGACACATACGTGGCGCGTCGCTCCGAAGTGACGAAAGTGCTCGATACCTACCGGGACGACCCGTTGGGCGACCAGGGGCCACACAACTCGGTCACGGACGCACTCACCCGGCTCACCCACGACCTCTTGCACACACTCAACGAGAAGGGCACCCGGGCCCGGGCCCGAACAGTCCTGAGCGACCTTCTCAGCGGTGCACCAGGGCCGTCGGAGCGAACGCCTTCCGTTGCTCGACATCGTGGACGCCCTGTCCGCCCCACGGACGTGCCCCTCACTGAGCAGTGGCTGGACCGGGCAGCTCTGCGTCTGGAATTCACACTGATTCTTGCCGCACTGCATCAGCGACTCGATCGCGTGACTTTCCTGTGGCCCCAAGTGGAAGCAGCCCTGAGGCTGGACACCGGTGGGAACGACCTGACCCGTCGGCCTCCGCTCGACTACGCACCTCTGGTACCCGAGGCCCCGATGGGCAACGTCCTCGGATTCCAGTACCTGCCCGAGGAGGAACAGACGTCGGACGCCGACGGCCGCCGCTCCGGAACACTGCGCTTCTTCCGCTGTGCCGGAGTCGGACGCGAGCTTCTCCTGTCCCTTCCCCGGTTGGGCGCCAGGCCGGAACTCGGTGCGCCTGGCCCGCACGTGCTCCTGATGTCGGGAACCAGCTGGGCCGGTACCTCTACACGTGCCCATGTCCTAGCGCCCGTCCGCGCGGTGCTGAAGCCGAGCGCACGCGCGCTGCGAGCGGTGGGCGACAGTGAGTTTTCGGTCTGCTTCGTACACGACGACACCGGCAGGCCTCTGCGCCTGTCGGGCCAGCCGCTGGACCGTCGTGACGACGTACTGCGGGCGATGGTTCTGAAGCTCGCCAGGGACGGACGAGGTGGCACGGCCGCGCCTCTCAAGCGTGAGCTCAACCGCATCACCGACGACCGCAGGCGGCGGGCGCTGCTGCTCGTCGGCAGCTACCGGGAAGCCGATCTGGCCGCCTCGGTGCTCAACGATGTCCCGCGATGGCGCGGGAGGGTCCGGGTGCTGGTCGCGGACGATGCCCAACTCGACACGTCCGACGGTGGGGACGCGGCGCCGACGGCGGGCACGGTCCGACGGGGTGATCTCGCCTCGTTCGCCGATGACGAGGACGCGGAGCTACTCGTGGCACCGCTCCTGGCCATCGAGCGCGGCCACAACATCCTCACGGTGCCCCATCGGCCGGGCGAGGAGCGTGTAGCGGCATTCGGCACAGTGTTCTTCCTGGCCCGGCCCCACCCACGCCCCGACGATCTGTCCTTGGCCGTGTTCGCCGTCAACGACTGGGCAGCGCGGTTCGTCCGCGGACTCTCCGACCCCTCTCAGGAGAACTTCGCCGACCTTGTCGGGAAGGCTTCGGATCTGGACGAGGCGGGACAGGCCTTCAGGACGACGGCCCGGGGGGTCTGGCGCCGTCTCCTCTCACGCCGCTACATCTACTCGGCACTGACTAAAAGTGAGAAGGAGTCCTTCGCCTGGGACCAGCTGGTGACCATCTGGCAGGTCATCGGACGCCTCGTACGCGGCGGAGTGCCTGCCCGGGTCGTTTTCGTCGACGCCGCTTTCGCTCCGGCTCTCGCGGCAGCCACGGCCCCCGCACCCCGGCTCGACCGCCGACAGGATGTCGGGCTGCTCATGCGACTGCGTGAGGTCCTCGCGCCTTACTTCGACCCGAGCGCGCCACACACCCAATTCGCCGACCCGGCAGATCCTGCCCTGGTCGGCCTCCTGTACCGCCCTCTCTACGACGCGCTGTGCAACCTGCGTTCCTTGTGACCGCTGAGACCAGGACCGGTCGTGAAGCCGGCCGTCACCTCCTCTGAAGGGGCCAATCTCTTGTACGGATCGATCCGGCGTTCCGCGTACCACCTCGCCGCGGACGCCGCACCCTGGACTTCGCGGTACCGTGCGTTGCCGTTCCCGGACCACTGGCACGCCGGTCTGCTCGACCTGTGCAATCACGGTAGGCCCGAGGGCAAGCAGATGTGGACGGTACCCACGGGGCGTCTCGACGGCGTCCTGCAGACATTGGCTCCCGATCTCATCGTCAGGCCACGCCCCCGCCCGCCCGTGGGAGAAGAACCCACGCCGGACGAGAACTTCTGGCTCTACGTGCCCGACGACGTGCCCGATCCGCTACCCGCGCCTGTCTTGGCACGCCTACTGGACGCATGGTTGCGCACCCTAGGTCCAAAGGACTCCGGGAACGATCCGCTGTTCAGGAAGCTGCTGTTGAGCCGTAGCACCGAACTGCGCTCCGGCCTTCCCGAGTGGCAGGACGGCAATGAACTGGTGGTTGATCTACTCGGCACACCGGCAACGGAAGGTGGCACCGCTTCCCCGTCGGGACGGCAGTACCAATTGGCTACGGATGCGCTTGCCCGACGCATTCTCGACCTGCCGTGCTACGAGTTCGACGGTGGCGTTCTTCGCTTCCGCGCCGTACCACGCGGCCCGAAGGAACAAGGCGCTGAACTGGTGTCCCAACCGCTGTCACGCACAGTGAACCGCAAGGAGTGGTGGTTCTCCGTAGTCCTCAACATCTCACTGCAGACAACGCCGTTCGACCCTCGTCCGCGGCTCCATCTACATTGGGGGGTGCGTCGATGGGCCACCCATCCCCGGCACGACACAGGCCGTCTTGCCCTGCCATTCGGACAGTCGACATCTGTCTATCTGCGCCCCGCCATCCCATGGCTGTCGGGCGCCCCGATGAGCGACCGGTTCGCCATTGCCCGCCTCGTCCGAGCGCGTGGGTCCGACACCTACGACTGGGTCCACAACGACCCGGCAGGGATCCTTCACCGGCTCAGCCTCAATGGCAGTTTCCCGTCCCCGGACGAGATCCTGAGTGATCCCCTGGCCTGGCTCGACGAAGGACGCCGGCTACAGGCGGCCGTGACCCACAGCACCCGCATGACATCAGGACACGAGATCGGTGCCGGCTTGATGCCGCATCAGCGGTCGGAGCTTACCCACTGGGCCGAACAGGCGCTGCCGGAAGGCCTGGTCCGCGTGCCCGACCTCGTGCGGAGGGGAGTACGGACGGCACAACCCGCCAATCCCCGCCGCAAACTGAGCGGGGAGACGAAGACAACCGAGGAGACTCGGTCGGCGCACGCCCGGCGGCAGACGCTCGCCGTCGTTGCCAGTGAGTCGTCCCCTGGAAGATCCGGCGAAAGCCCGGTACTCGAAGCCCGTTTGCTGTGGCGGACTTCGGAGCTTCGCCGTGCCGCGATCGAAGCGTTCGTCGGCGTTCTGGGGCTTGATGCCGCCCCTGAGGACATCGCGGAGTCGTCCTTCGAAGAGGCCCGGCCCGGTGTGCCCGTGGTTCTCGAGTGGCGCACCCCTGAGCTCGTCCTTCGACTGCGTTGCCTGCCCCTGAACGGTGGCCTCGGTGAGCCTCTGATCCTCGATCCGGCCGTTCGAGGCCGCGACCACCGCCTGGCGGAGGCGGTCGTCACTCGCCGGAAGATGGCACGCGAAAGGCTCGAAGCTGATGGAACGACCACGGGTAATCCCACCCTCGGGCTGGTCGAGATCGACCATCCGGTGACGTACCGGCCGTCCGACACCGACCCGAAGTTCGCCCTGCGACTCGGCTGCGCCGACGCGGGCGTCCTGACCCAGTTCGCGGTGACTCCTTCGGCCGACCGCCGGATCCAGAACGAGGACACCCTGGACCACCGTGTCCGCAACGCCTGGCTCGACGGGCTGCGCCAATTGGGCGTACGCGTGATGCCGGAGCATACGCTCGGGAAGCGGCTGCCCGATGACTTGAGGTACGCCGCGCTGTGGATGGTCAAGCGCCGTAAGGACGGCCCGACCAGGCTGCCGAAGCACCTTCCTGTCGCGGTCCTCGTCACCCCGCTGCCTGACGCGGAAGGCCTCGCACGTGTCCAGGGCTGGGACGACGACCTTCGGGACTGGGTGTCGTACCCTTCCTTCCTGCTCAGCCTCGTCAAGCGGGCGGAGATCGACCCCGAAATGCACGGCGAGTCAGGCAAGGTCCCTCCGCCTCGAAACGGCGCTCAGCCGCTGCTCCGGACTCGTGTCACGTCCACCGCGTGGCGCAAGAACCTCCAGGAACAGCGACGGGAAACGGCAAACTTCCTGCAGCGGATCCTCCACTCTTTGCACGGTTCGCCGACCGTCCTGATCACACACGCCCAGAACAGCCGTACGCACTGGCCGTGGCTACAGGACAGCCGCGTGATCCGCGACCTGGTGAAGACAGGGCACGCGCCGGAAAGTCGGCTCGAAGACGAGCTTCGGTTGGTGCGAATCCGCGGCAGGGCCGGCCGCGAGACAGCGCAGTGGTGGGGTCTGGCCGCGCCGGGGAAGGGGGACGAGAAAAACGGGCAGCCCGCCGGATTCTGGGCTCTGTCCGATGACGCGCGTCTTTCTTCGGACGAGCGCGTCTTCTACAGCGCCACAAGCCGTCCTCAATCCCATCCCGTGTCGCCCGCGCTGGATCGGCTGACCACACGCACCACCGCCTCGGGCAACCTCGTCTCTCAGGCAGGCAAGAGTGCCTGGAATCCAACTCTCACAGAGATCTCGGTTCTCGGCTGTCATGTGAAACACGGCGATGACCCCGAGGCCCTCGCCATGGCGATGCACCAGCTGCGTCAGGCTCCGGACTATGCGGATGCGTTGTCCCTGCCGCTTCCCCTGCACTTGGCAGGGCTTGCGCAGGCTTACGTTCTGCCAACGGTTACGGGAGACAGTGCGGAAGCGGTCCCCGACCTTGATTCCGCACGACGGGATCAAGGAACGAGGGAGAGCGGCCGAGAGTCCGTCGACGAAGATGTCGATCCGGATCTCGTCGACTGCCCGATGCAGGAGGAAGCGGCCGAACCAGCGACGCAGCTGCCTCTGTTCTGAGGTGAACTGGGCCGGCCGTCGGCATGCATGCATGCAGCGAATCCTGGTATCACGGCCGAACAATGGCTCTCCGAAGCGTTGGACCTCTTGCCGCATTCTTCGATGCCACGGAGCAGCCGTACCGGCACTCACTCATCCCTCTGAACGGAAAATCTCAGATCAGGTGGGCAGGCGGCAGCGTCCGGGCGGCGTCAACCGTGAGCGACGGTTACGCAGTGGGCATGCCGGTGGCCGGCGAGTCCTCGCACGGAGGTCTCCTCAGTCGACAGGCGCGTCACTCGTCTCCGACCGGGAGATGGAGACGATCTCCAGGTGCGCGCCCATCCCCTGCGGCGCCGTTGCAGGGTCGTGTCCCGCGTCGCGGTGCAGGGGATCAAGGGATATGCGTTCCGGGGGCTTCGCCCAAGGCCGGGTAGTTAGCGTTTTCGCAGGTCATGCTCGTGAGTTGAAGGATTCTCGACGCAGAGGAACGGAACTCGTTGGTACAGGCAGTCGACCAAGACAGCTTGTCCCAAAGGAGCTCCGTTGCCCCGTCATTTTGTCCTGCTGTCTGCGCTGACGGCCATCACCCGAACGATAACCGTGGGTCCGTCGTGCACGTTCACTCTAGCGCCGCCGACGGTAGCGCTAGAGAGAATCTGTGCCGTCATGCGATGGACCGTGCACGACTGACCTCAAACAGGCAATTGAGGATCAGCCATGGGCACATTGAGTCGTATTCGATCCGGGCCAGAGCGCAAGGCCCAGAGCGCGCTCCAGCCGGCAGACCGTCAGGACATCCGGCCATCCAGCTCCCGCCAGCAGATCGCCGATGGTCTGTCTGCCGACGTCGCTCTGGGTAGCCAGCGCGCGTAGCGAGAGGTCGGGGCGCTCACCCAGGGCGGCGGCAAGGCGGCGAGCAATCGTCTGGACCACTGCGGCGGCAGGCTCCCCGACGATCCGGGCGTCCGGCCACTTGTCCGGGTCGACGGCGTAACTCCGTGGCGGCGCCGTGCGCGCTCGGCCTCCGGTCATAAAGATGCGCTCCTTCAGATCGTGATCGACACTGACGCCATCGGCCGGTTAACCGGCCACATGTCATGGGCCTTGCGCCTGGAGGTCGCTGTGTCGAATCGCCTGCTGGCGTACGCGCCGAAACCGGAGACGGTGCCGCCCGCCAAGTGGCGCCGCATCGCGCCAGTCGTCCGCTCGCTGGGATTCCTGGCCGTTGCGGCCGGGCCCTACGGCCCGGATGTGATCATGACGCCGCTCGCGCGACTGGTCGCTTGGGCCGAGGCCCAGGGCCTCCCGCTGGAACCCTCGGTGATCCTTGACCAGAGCACCGTCGAACGCTTTATCCTCGTCGGCTGCCGCGACATGGCCGCCAACAGTCGGCGTACCTGCAGCAGCCAGCTGCGCCGGGCATCCGAAGCCCTCCTGCTGGATCAGCTCGGGCAGCATCCGCCGATCCGGCTGAAGGCTGCCGCGACCCCGATGACGCCTTACCCACAGGCGGAAGTCGCCCACTGGCTGATCTGGGCGCAGAGCCTGCCCACCGCGGCCCAGCGGCGCAATGCCTGTCTGCTCTTCTGCCTCGGTATCGGGTGCGGCCTCGCCGTCGAGGATCTTGTGTACGTTCAGGGGCGGGACATCCAGGCGGGCCCCACCGGGCGAGCACTGGTCAAGGTTCACGGGCGCCGGCCGCGCACCGTCGTGTGCCGTTACGCCTACGAGGAACTGCTCCTGGCGGAGGCTGCAGACATCCCGGCAGACGCGTACGTGTTCCGGCCGGACTGGCAGGACCGCACCAGCAAGCACATCGCATCGGATTGGCTCGCCAAGTACCCACGGATCATCGGCCGTTGCGACGGGGCGGTGCTGCAGACCCAGCGGCTGCGCACGACCTGGATCGTCGATCTGCTGAATGCGGGCATTCCGCTGAAGGTGATCCTCAAGGCATCGGGGCTCGCGACGCTGCACAGCCTCTCGCGCTACCTCGTCTTCCTCCACGACGTACCCGAAGCAGAGGCATCCGATCTGTTGCGGGGAGCGGCGGCATGAGCAGGAAGAACCCGGAGAACAAACCCTGTCGGCGTACCGGCCTCGCTTTACACCCTGCACCGCAAGCCCCCGGCCGTACCCTCAACGATCGCGTCGTGAACCAGGTTTTCAATCTTGTGCGGCACAGCGGCGCACTGGAGCGCCTCCCCTCCGACAGCCACAGGCCGGGGCCCAAAGGCATGCCCTTCCGCACCGTATTGATCGGCTTGATCCTGTCCCAGTACATGGGCAAGAGCGCAAACATCGACGATGCCTGGGCAACACTTTTCTTCGCGCTGTCTCCCGGGGCCAAAGCCCTGCTCGACGTTCCTGACATCGACCTGGACATCCCTGAGGGCGCCAGCGGCGAAGAGATCGACCACATCGCGCACAAGCAGTACGCGATGTCGAAGCGGGTCTACCGGTCCTGGACGTCGATGACCAAGCGCCTCGACCCGGCGCCGCACGACCGCCGCAAACGACTGACACTCGGCGAGGCCAAGAAGATCCGGCGGCAGTGGAATGCCTGCGCCTACAGGGACACCGTGCGCAACCTGGAAGCCATCGCCCAGGACTTGGTTCTCGCCCCGGTCATGGCCTCCTACCAGCGCGGCGACTTCGCCCGCTGGCATGGTCACGTCGCGGTCGACGCAACTCCGGTTCCGGTCTGGGACAAAGAGCCTGACCACCGCAGAGACCGGGCCTCGCTTGAGATCACCGCCGGGATGTACGTAAAGGGAGGAGCGCCGAAGCGGCCGGTGTATCCCGGCGGAGCAGCGGCCCCCACGAACACCGGCACCCGACGCGGCGCAGCCAACAAGCCGGCGACTCGCACGACAAAACCGACGCAGAAGAAGACCAAGGCACCGGAGAAGAAGGAGTTCCGCTAGGCCATGATGGCCGCGTTCCCCGGCCACGGCCACGGCGACCTCGCCGGCGCCTACCCTGCGGTCTGCCTCGGCATGATCCTCCACACCCCAGGCACCGAACCAGGCCCGGCCGCCCTCCGGGCCATCCAACCAGCAACAGTCACCTGCTACCGCCGCCCCCAACCGCGCCCGTCCACCGTCGTCGACCTCGACGCCCCCACTGTCCGCACCCTGGCCGCTCTGCCCACCATCCCCAAGCCCAAGCGGGACACCAGCACCTACCCCGACATCTGCACCGGGAAGAGCATCACTGTCCCAGGCACCGCGCTGTCCAAGTGGCGGTAGAAGTACGCCCTGTTCACCCCTCTGTGGCAGGAGGCATGGTCCGGACTGCGCAGTCAGAGCGAGGGCGGCAACGGAAGCCTCAAGAAGTCCGCCCTCGACAGCATCAACAACCCCCAGTTCCGCCTGCCCCACGGACGCGTCGCACAGACGCTGCTCAACGCCGTGATCATCTTCGTGGCGAACCTCAGAGCCATCCGACGGTTCCGCCGTGACCAGGGCATCCAGTCGCGCAAAAACAGCACGCCGCATACAGCACCCACAAGCGGCCAGCCCATCGAGCCATCTCGGTCGCAACCGCTTCCGACCGGGCCGGCCGAGCCTCCGCCACGTGAGTGACGCGCCCCCGCCGTACTCCATCCCCTGAAAGCCCCATATGCCTGCGTCACGGCCACGAACCGTCGCGCAGGCATGTCCTGTTTCCGCAGGTGAGAGGCGCAGCACCCGAACTGCCACTGCACCGCCCCTCACCGAGCCGATCACGCGACCCGAAGGCCCCAGGAACGACAAAAAACCGGTGAGCCATATGACTCAACCGGCAATTCGTGAACGTATCGGGGACGATCTCGTGAACGTCCCTAGTTGTGTCCGAGGGGGGACTTGAACCCCCACGCCCGATAAAGGGCACTAGCACCTCAAGCTAGCGCGTCTGCCATTCCGCCACCCGGACTAGGTGTCTGCCGCCTGACCGGGGGTGTTCCCCGCGGCGACATGGACAACAATACCAAGGTTTCGGAGCGCCTTTCACCTGCATATCCGGGCCGCGGGAGCACCTGCGCGAGGCCGAACGAGGGGCACCCGGCGACTTGCCGTGGGCGATGCGACGATCGCCGAGGGTGAGCAGAGCGGGGAGCCGAACAACCCCGGACCCGTACCCCCCTCACTCCGCGTTCCGACGCTCCTCCACCACCAGGATCCGCAGGGCCCGCACGAGCGCGGCCGCCCCCTCCTCGTCCAGCGGCTCGAGGAAGCGCCGCTCCATCGCCAGCCGCGCACCCTCGGCCCGGTCGAGGCAGTCCCGGCCCGCGGGCGTCAGCTCCACGATGTTCTTGCGCCGGTCCTGAGGACTGCGGCGCCGCTCGACCAGCCCTTGATCCTCCAGGCCGTCGATGAACGCGACCATCGTGGTGCGGTCGATGCCGAGCCGTCCGGCCACCTCGACCTGCGACAACGGGTACTCGGCGGCGAGCACCGCCAGCACCGCGAGCTCATGGCCGTCGATCCCGAACGGCGCCAGCGCCTCCGCGGACGCCCGCGCCAGCCGCTGCTGGGCGTGCTTGAGCAGATAGCCGAGCCGGGACTCAAGGGGTACGGGAGGGACATGACGCACGGGAGGTACGGGAGGTACAGGAGGGCGCTCACCGGTCATGCCGGGAACTGTACCCAAGACTGATTGTCAGCACTCCTGATGATTGTCTACGCTGAGCAATATGAGCGATCAACGCGTGCGCTTCGGTATCAAAACCACCCCCATGCACGTCTCCTACGACGACATCCGCCGCGTCTGGCAGGAGGCCGACGCCCTGCCCGAGATCGAGGACGCCTGGCTCTGGGACCATCTGCTTCCACTCCGCGGCCCCAAGGACGGCCAGATCCATGAGGGTTGGACGCTGCTCAGCGCCCTGGCCGCGCAGACCGAGCGGCTGCGGCTCGGGCTCCTCGTCACCAGCAACCGCATCCGCCCGCCCGCCGTCCTCGGGAAGATGGCCTCGACCGTGGACGTGATCTCCGGCGGCCGGCTGGTCATGGGCATCGGTGTCGGCGGCACCCACCAGCCACCCGGCACGGGCGGGATCGCCGGCGAGAACCCGGCCATCGCCGAGTACGAGGCGTACGGGCTCTCCCTGGTCCCGCCGGGCGAGGGAGTCGCCCGGCTCGGCGAGACGGTCGAGATCCTGCGCCGGATGTGGACGCAGGACGACCCCTTCGACTTCGAGGGGCGTTACTACCGGTTGCGGGGCACGCGGAACGAGCCCAAGCCGGTGCAGCGGCCCGGGCCGCCCCTGCTGATCGGCGGCTGGGGAACTCGACTGCTGCGGCTCGTCGCCGAGCATGCCGACATCTGGAACATCCCCGGACCGCCGCACAACACCGTCGAGTTCGTCGCCGAGCGCGGTCGGGTGCTGGACGCGCACTGTGCGGACATCGGACGGGATCCGCACGCGATCACGCGCTCCGTACAGGTCGTCGTCTCGTACGACGATCCCGCCGCCACCCGCGCCACCGTCGCCGGCCTCATCGGCATCGGCGTGAACCATGTCGTGCTCAGTCTGCCCCAGCCCTACCCACCAGGTGTCGCCCGCTGGCTGGTGGACGAGATCATCGCGGGAGTCCGCAGGGGCCCGAGGGAGCAGGCGGCGCCCTGAAGCGGGTACCGCCCGCCCTCACCTCACGGAACGAGCTGGTACTCCGGGAAGTTGCCCGGCAGCCGCTCCCCCGCCGGCCCCTGCGTGACGGCGCGCACGAGCAGCTCGCCGCCGACGAAGGCGCCGCGCCAGGACGCGCCGAGGCCGCCGAAGAGCTCGTCACGGTCGCCGCGGGAGCGGGGCTTGCCGCGGCCGACCTTGAACGCGCGGATCTGCGGGGCCAGTCGCGCGTACGTCGCCTCGTCGTCCGTGGACAGCGTGGCGACGAGCGCGCCGTTCGACGCGTTCATCGCGGCGAGCAGCTCCGCCTCGGTGTCGACCAGGACGATGGTGTCGACCGGACCGAAGGGCTCCGCGTGGTGCAGCGGTGAGGACGGCGGCGGGTTCAGGAGCGTGACCGGCTGGACGTACGCCGCCGTGTCCTGGCCGGGCAGGAAGCGTGCGTCGGTCAACTTGCCGCGGTGCAGCGGGACGGCGCCGCGGTCGATGGCCTCGGCCACCTGGTCGTGCAGCTCCTTCGCCTTGGCCGCGTTGATGACGGGCCCGAAGTCCAGGGCGGGACAGGGGTCTTCGGGATGCTCGACGGCCAGCGGGTGACCGACCCGCAGGGTGCGGACGGCGGGGAGGTAGGCGGCGAGGAACTCGTCGAACAGCGAGCGCTGGACGACGAAGCGCGGGTAGGCGGTGCAGCGCTGCTTGCCGTAGTCGAAGAGCTTGGGGATGACGGCCGTCAGCGCGTCCCAGTCCGTGTGGTTCCAGATGCCCCAGGTGTTGAGTCCCTCCTGTTCGAGTACATGCCGCTTGCCCAGGTCGGCGACGGCGGTGGCCACCGCGGCGCCCGTGTCACGGCCGCCGACGAAGGAGACGCAGCCGATCTCGGGCGCGCGGACCAGCGCCTCCGACAGCTCGCCTCCGCTGCCGCTGACCAGGGTGACGGGGATCCCTTCGCGTGCGGCGAGCGCGCCGGCCAGGGTGAGGCAGGCGACGCCGCCGTCGGTCGGGGTCTTGGCGATGACCGCGTTCCCTGCCAATGCCTGTACCAGCATTGCGTGAACGAGCACGCTCATCGGGTAGTTCCAGCTCGCGATGTTGGACACCGGTCCCTCGAGCGGAGCCCGGCCGTCCACCATGGGCTCGATGCCGTCGACGTACCAGCGCACGCCGTCGATCGCCCGGTCCACGTCGGCCTGCGCGAGTCGCCAGGGCTTGCCGATCTCCCAGACGAGGAGGAGGGCGAGCAGTTCGCGGTGCTCGGTCAGGGCGTCGAGGGTGGCCGCGACGCGCGCCCGTCGTTCGGCGAGAGGGACATGGCGCCAGGCCCGGTGCTGGTCGAGTGAGGCCCGTACGGCCTGGTGGGCGGTTGCGGCGTTCAGCCGGGGCGGGCCCGCGATGGGGCTTCCGTCGACCGGGCTGGTGGCGGGCAGTGCCCGGCCGTCCGCCCGCCAGGAGGCGTCCCACAGATTGAGGACGCGGTCCTCCTGGAACGCCTCGGGGGCGACGGCGAGGCAGCGCTGCCAGGCGTCGGCCCAGGACGTACCGGACTTGAGGACGAGGGGGGTGTTGAGGGTGGATGCCATTCGGATGTCTCCGCTCTCGGTGCACAGTCGGGGGCGGGAGGTGCCTGGCTCCTGCCGAGCTGCATGGTGCACGGGCCCGGACGAGGAGTGGTCGCATCCGTGCGGAGGAGGACGGTGGTCGCGTCCGCACGGAGGGAAGGGTTCGTACGCGCAGGGTGGTCGCGTACGTACGGAGGAAGGTACTGAGGAGGCTCCGCTCGTGACAGTCACCTCACATCAACTATGAGTGACGTCTCATCTCACCCCTGTGCGGCGACACGCTCCGACACCCATCGGGTCAGCACCAGCCGGGCCGTCTCGGTCGGTGTGCCGCCCACCCGTACTCCGGCCGCCTCGAGGGCCTCCCTCTTGGCCTGTGCGGTGCCTGCCGAGCCGGAGACGATCGCGCCCGCGTGGCCCATCGTCCTGCCCTCGGGCGCGGTGAAGCCGGCGATGTAGGCGACGACGGGCTTGGTGACGTGGTCGCGGACGTACGCGGCGGCCCGCTCCTCGGCGTCGCCGCCGATCTCGCCGATGAGGACGACGAGTTCGGTGTCCGGATCGTCCTGGAAGGCGGCCAGGCAGTCGATGTGGGTGGTGCCGACCACGGGGTCGCCGCCGATGCCCACGCATGTCGAGAAACCGATGTCGCGGAGTTCGTACATGAGTTGGTACGTCAGCGTGCCCGACTTGGACACCAGGCCGATGCGCCCCGGCTTGGTGATGTCGGCGGGGATGATGCCCGCGTTCGACTGCCCCGGAGTGATCAGGCCCGGGCAGTTGGGGCCGATGACGCGGGTGCCCTTCGTGGCGGCGTACGCGTGGAAGGCGACGGAGTCGTGGACGGGGATGCCCTCGGTGATGACGACGGCGAGCCCGATGCCCGCGTCGGCGGCCTCGGTCACCGCGGCCTTGGCGAACGCGGGCGGTACGAACACGACGGTGACATCGGCGCCGGTCGCCGCCATCCCCTCGCGCACCGAGCCGAAGACGGGCACCGCCCGGTCGTCGAAGTCGACGGTCCGGCCCGCCTTGCGCGGGTTGACCCCGCCGACGACGTTCGTGCCGGCGGCGAGCATCCGCCGGGTGTGCTTCATGCCCTCGCCGCCGGTCATGCCCTGGACGAGAACCTTGCTCTCCTTGGTGAGAAAGATGGCCATGTCCTGTTCCTCCTTCAGCCGGTGGTGGCGAGCCGGGCCGCGCGGTGTGCGGCGTCGTCCATGGTGGTGGCCTGCTGGACCAGGGGGTGCGCGCGGCCCTCGAGGATGGCGCGGCCACGGACGGCGTTGTTGCCGTCGAGGCGGACCACCAGGGGTTTGGTCAACCGCACGGCCTCCAGCGCCCGCACGATGCCGTCGGCGACCGCGTCGCAGGCCGTGATGCCGCCGAAGACGTTGACGAAGACCGATTTCACGGCCGGGTCGGAGAGGATCACGGAGAGGCCGTCGGCCATGATCTGGGCGGAGGCCCCGCCGCCGATGTCGAGGAAGTTCGCGGGGCGGGCACCGCAGCCCGCGACCACGTCGAGCGTCGACATGACGAGGCCCGCGCCGTTGCCGATGATGCCGACCTCGCCGTCCAGTTTGACGTAGTTGAGGCCCTTGGCCGCGGCCGCCGCCTCCAGGGGGTCGTCGTGCGCGGCCTCCTGCTCACCCCAACGCGTCTGGCGGAAGCGGGCGTTGTCGTCGAGGGTGACCTTGCCGTCCAGGGCGAGGATCTGTCCCCGGGCGGTGCGTACGAGGGGGTTCACCTCGACGAGCACGGCGTCCTCGCGGGTCAGCACCTCCCAGAGGCGTACGAGCACGTCGACGGTCTCCGGGGGCAGCCCCGCGGCCTCGGCGATCTCGGTCGCCTTCGCCGAGGTGACACCCACGGCCGGGTCGACGAGAACACGCGCCACCGCCTCCGGGCGGCTCGCGGCCACCTCCTCGATGTCCATGCCGCCCTCGGCCGACGCGATCGCGAGGAAGCGTCCGGCGGCGCGGTCGAGGACGTATCCGACGTAGAACTCGCTCTCGATGTCCACCGGTTGGGCCAGCATCACCTTGCCGACCGTGTGGCCCTTGATGTCCATACCGAGAATCTGACGTGCCGTGAGCTCGGCGGCGGCCGGGTCGGCTGCGAGTTTGACGCCGCCCGCCTTGCCGCGTCCACCGGTCTTCACCTGGGCTTTCACGACGACTCGGCCGCCGAGCCGACGGGCGATCGCGCGTGCTTCCTTGGGCGAGTCCGTGACCTCGGCCCTCGGCACCAAGATGCCGTGTTCCTCGAAGAGTTCCCTTGCCTGGTGCTCGTACAGGTCCATCACCGGCTCCTGACTGAAAGTGCCGCACGCCCCCTGGACACCACCCACCGGATGCGGGATAACAAGCTTCATACAGTATTCGTCGACTGTATGCAATGTACCGCGAGAGCGTTCCAACCCCCTACGAAGGGACAGGACTTCGCCATGCCCGACGACATCAGCCAGGACTCCATCTCCGGTGGGCATCTGGTCGCCAAGGCACTCAAAGCAGAAGGTGTGGAGGTCATCTACACCCTGTGCGGCGGCCACATCATCGACATCTACGACGGCTGCGTCGACGAAGGCATAGAGGTCGTCGACGTCCGTCACGAGCAGGTCGCCGCCCACGCCGCCGACGGCTACGCACGCATCACCGGCAAGCCCGGATGCGCCGTCGTCACGGCGGGTCCCGGTACGACCGACGCCGTGACCGGCGTCGCGAACGCCTTCCGTGCCGAGTCCCCGATGCTGCTCATCGGCGGCCAGGGGGCGCACACCCAGCACAAGATGGGGTCGCTGCAGGACCTGCCGCACGTCGACATGATGACGCCGATCACCAAGTTCGCGGCGACGGTGCCGGACACGGCGCGCGCCGCCGACATGGTGTCGATGGCGTTCCGGGAGTGCTTCCACGGCGCGCCCGGCCCCTCCTTCCTGGAGATCCCGCGCGATGTCCTGGACGCCAGGGTGCCGGTGGAGAAGGCCCGGATCCCGGCCGCCGGCCACTACCGGGCCTCGACCCGCTCGGCCGGTGACCCCGAGGCCATCGAGAGGCTCGCCGACCTCCTCGTCCACGCCGAGAAGCCGGCGATCCTGCTGGGCAGCCAGGTATGGACGACACGCGGCACCGCGTCCGCCATCGAACTCGTCCGCACCCTCAACATCCCGGCCTACATGAACGGCGCGGGGCGCGGCACGCTGCCGCCCGGGGATCCGCACCACTTCCAGCTCTCGCGCCGGTACGCCTTCTCCAACGCCGATGTCATCGTCATCGTGGGTACGCCCTTCGACTTCCGCATGGGCTACGGCAAGCGGCTCTCCCCGGACGCGACCGTCGTGCAGATCGACCTCGACTACCGGACCGTCGGCAAGAACCGGGACATCGACCTCGGCATCGTCGGCGACGCGGGTCTGATCCTGAAGTCGGTCACCGAGGCGGCCTCCGGGCGCCTCAACGGCGGCGCGTCGAAGCGCAAGGAGTGGCTGGACGAGCTACGGGCCGCCGAACAGACGGCCATCGAGAAGCGGCTGCCCAGCCTGAGGTCGGACGCCTCACCGATCCACCCGTACCGCCTGGTCAGCGAGATCAACGACTTCCTCACCGAGGACTCGATCTACATCGGGGACGGCGGCGACATCGTCACCTTCTCCGGGCAGGTCGTCCAGCCCAAGTCACCCGGGCACTGGATGGACCCGGGCCCGCTCGGGACGCTCGGCGTCGGCGTCCCGTTCGTGCTCGCGGCCAAGCAGGCACGGCCCGACAAGGAGGTCGTCGCCCTCTTCGGGGACGGCGCCTTCTCGCTCACCGGCTGGGACTTCGAGACCCTCGTCCGCTACAACCTCCCCTTCGTCGGCATCGTCGGCAACAACTCCTCCATGAACCAGATCCGTTACGGCCAGGCCCAGAAGTACGGCCCGGAGCGCGAGCGGGTCGGCAACACCCTCGGCGACGTCCACTACGACAAGTTCGCGCAGATGCTGGGCGGTCACGGCGAGGAGGTCCGCGACCCCGCCGACATCGGCCCGGCGCTCCGGCGCGCCCGGGAGTCGGGCAAGCCGTCGCTGATCAACGTCTGGGTCGACCCGGACGCGTACGCCCCCGGAACCATGAACCAGACGATGTACAAGTGAGGTGCCCCCGATGACCCCGATCACCCCGATCACCGGAACGTCGACCAAGGCTCTCGAAGGCGTCCGTGTCCTCGACATGACGCACGTCCAGTCAGGTCCGTCCGCCACGCAGCTGCTGGCCTGGCTGGGTGCGGACGTCGTCAAGCTGGAGGCGCCGACCGGTGACATCACGCGCAAGCAACTGCGCGACCTCCCCGACGTCGACTCCCTCTACTTCACGATGCTCAACTGCAACAAGCGGAGCATCACCCTCAACACCAAGACCGAGCGCGGCAAGGAGATCCTCACCGAACTGATCCGGCGCTCCGACGTCATGGTCGAGAACTTCGGACCGGGCGCGGTCGACCGCATGGGGTTCACCTGGGACCGCATCCAGGAGATCAATCCGCGGATCGTCTACGCCTCCATCAAGGGGTTCGGGGAGGGCCCGTACACCAACTTCAAGGCGTACGAGGTCGTCGCGCAGGCCATGGGCGGGTCGATGTCGACCACTGGTTTCGAGGACGGGCCGCCGCTGGCGACGGGGGCCCAGATCGGTGACTCGGGCACGGGCGTGCACGCCGTGGCGGGGATTCTCGCGGCGCTGTACCAGCGGGAGAACACCGGGCGCGGGCAGCGGGTCAACGTGGCCATGCAGCATGCCGTGCTCAACCTCTGCCGGGTGAAGTTGCGCGATCAGCAGCGACTGACACATGGCCCGCTCGCTGAATATCCCAACGACGACTTCGGCGTCGAGGTTCCCCGCTCCGGCAACGCGTCCGGCGGCGGCCAGCCGGGCTGGGCGGTCAAGTGCGCTCCGGGCGGCCCCAACGACTACGTGTACGTCATCGTGCAGCCCGTCGGCTGGAAGCCGATCACCGAGCTCATCGGACGGCCGGAGCTGGCGGACGATCCCGAGTGGGCGACCCCGGAGGCCCGGCTGCCGCAGCTCACCAAGATGTTCCAGCTCATCGAGGAGTGGTCGGCCACCCTCCCCAAGTGGGACGTGCTGGAGAAGCTCAACGCCCACAACATCCCGTGCGGCCCGATCCTGTCCACCAAGGAGATCATCGAGGACGAGTCGCTGGCCGCCAACGAGATGGTCGTGTCGGTGCCGCACCCCGAGCGGGGCGAGTTCGTGACCGTGGGCAGCCCGCTGAAGCTCTCCGACTCCCCCGTGGACGTGACCAGTTCGCCGCTGCTCGGCGAGCACAACGAAGAGGTCTACATCGGCGAGCTCGGCCTCGGCGACGAGGAACTTCGCCTGCTCAAGTCGAACGGAGTGATCTGAGTGATGGCCGAAGACCGGATGGTGAGGGTGCGCACGCTCCTCGACGCCGTGCGGGCCGAGGGTCGCAGCGCGCTCACCGCGCCCGAGGGAAAGGTCATCGCCGACGCGTACGCGATCGCCGTCCCCGGCGAGGAACTGGCGACGGACGTCGACGAGGCGGTGGCGTACGCGGCGCGCTTCGGCGGACCCGTGGTGATGAAGATCGTCTCGCCGGACATCCTGCACAAGACCGACGCCGGCGGCGTGATCGTGGGTGTGGAGGGTGCGGCGGACGTGCGCGCCGCCTTCCACAAGATCGTCGAGAACGCGCGGGCCTACGACCCGCGGGCCCGCATCGAGGGCGTCCAGGTCCAGGAACTGCTCCCCCAGGGGCAGGAGGTCATCGTCGGGGCGGTGACCGACCCGACCTTCGGGAAGGTCGTCGCCTTCGGGCTCGGTGGGGTGCTGGTGGAGGTCCTGAAGGACGTCACCTTCCGGCTCGCCCCCGTGGACGCCGACGAGGCGCTGTCGATGCTGGACTCGATCAGGGCGGCCGAGATCCTGCGCGGGGTGCGTGGCGCGCCGCCGGTGGACCGGTGGGCGATCGCGGAGCAGATCCGCCGGGTCTCCGAACTCGTCGCGGACTTCCCCGAGATCGCCGAGGTGGACCTCAACCCGGTGATCGCCACTGCGGAGGGCGCGGTCGCCGCGGACATCCGGGTCATCCTCGCGGACTCGGTCCCCAAGGAGCGGCGCAAGTACACGCGCGAGGAGATCCTCACGTCGATGCGGCGGCTGATGGAGCCCTCGTCCGTGGCCGTGATCGGTGCCTCGAACGAGCAGGGCAAGATCGGCAATTCGGTCATGCGCAACCTCGTCGACGGGGGCTTCTCCGGCGAGATCCACCCGGTGAACCCCAAGGCCGATGACATTCAGGGCCGCAAGGCGTACAAGAGTGTCACCGACGTTCCCGGTGAGGTGGATGTGGCGGTCTTCGCGATCCCCGCCAAGTTCGTGGCCTCGGCCCTGGAGGAGGTGGGACGCAAGGGGATCCCCAACGCCGTACTGATCCCCTCCGGGTTCGCGGAGACCGGCGAGCACGAGCTCCAGGACGAGATCGTGGCCATCGCCGAGCGGTACGGGATCCGGCTGCTCGGGCCGAACATCTACGGCTACTACTCGACGTGGCAGGACCTGTGTGCCACGTTCTGCACACCGTACGACGTGAAGGGCGGCGTTGCGCTGACCTCGCAGTCCGGTGGCATTGGAATGGCCATCCTGGGCTTCGCGCGTACTACGAAGACGGGTGTTTCCGCGATCGTCGGGCTCGGCAACAAGTCGGACCTGGACGAGGACGACCTGCTCACCTGGTTCGGTGAGGACCCGCACACCCAGTGCATCGCGATGCACCTGGAGGACCTGAAGGACGGCCGCGCCTTCGTGGAGGCGGCGCGCGCGACGGTCCCGAAGAAGCCGGTCGTCGTCCTGAAGGCGGGGCGTACGGCCGCCGGGGCGAAGGCCGCCGGCTCGCACACGGGCGCGCTCGCGGGCGACGACGCCGTGTACGAGGACATCCTGAAGCAGGCCGGCGTCATCCGGGCTCCCGGGCTGAACGAAATGCTGGAGTACGCGCGCGCGTTGCCCGTACTTCCCACCCCCAAGGGCGGCAACGTCGTCATCATCACGGGTGCGGGCGGCAGCGGTGTGCTCCTGTCCGACGCGGTGACGGACAACGGTCTGTCCCTGATGGAGATCCCGCCGGACCTGGACGCGTCCTTCAGGGCGTTCATCCCGCCCTTCGGGGCCGCGGGCAACCCGGTGGACATCACCGGGGGCGAGCCGCCGTCGACGTACGAGGCGACGATCCGGCTGGGCCTGGAGGCCCCGCGCATCCACGCGCTCGTCCTCGGCTACTGGCACACCATCGTGACCCCGCCCATGGTCTTCGCCGAGCTCACCGCGCGCGTGGTGGCCGAATTCCGTGAGCGCGGCATCGAGAAGCCCGTGGTGGCGTCGCTCGCGGGTGACGTCGAGGTCGAGGAGGCCTGCCAGTTCCTGTACGAGCGGGGGGTCGTGGCGTACCCGTACACGACGGAGAAGCCGGTGGCCGTGCTCGGCGCGAAGTACCGCTGGGCGCGGGCGGCGGGCCTGTTGGGGGGCGGTTCATGAGGTGAACCAGGGCGGGGGCGGCCGACGGTGCGCGTCGGCCGCCCCCGGGACCCGTGCGCACACGAAAGGCATTTGGACAGGGGGCGCTGGCCAGATCTTTCGACGCGAGGGGTGCTGAACCGACATGACAACCACCGACCTATCGACATCCGTCCCCTACAGGGAGGTGACGGATCGCAACGGCCGCCTGTACCGCATCGGTGAGACCGATCGGGACATCATGGGGCGACCACGCTGGACCATGGTGCTCTTCCCCTGGATGGGGATGCTGGGCATCAGCTCCTCGGAGTACGCGTTCACCTCCGCCGAGGACACCCTGCACGACGCCCATCTCTGGGGCAGTGGGCACATCTTCTGGCTGATGGGCGTCTGGATATTCTTCCAGGCCGCCGTCGCCTTCCCGGCCGGGCAACTGCGCGAGAGCGGACGGCTGCCCGCGCGGTACGCCATGATGCTCGGCGCGCTGGGCACGGTCCTGGGGTACCTCTCGCTCGCGTTCGCGCCGCATGTGACCGTCGCGTACATCGGCTTCGGCATGTTCAGCGGTATCGGCGCCGGCCTGGTCTACGCGACCTGCGTGAACATGGTCGGCAAGTGGTATCCGGAACGCAAGGGCGGCAAGACGGGCCTGGTCAACGGCGGTTTCGCCTACGGCTCCGTGCCCTTCGTCTTCCTGTTCACCTCGTACATGGACCTCGGCAACTACCAGGGCGTCCTGGTGACGGTGGGCCTGGTCTGCTGTGCCGTGGTCGCCTTCGCGGGCTGGTTCTTCAAGGACCCGCCCAAGGGCTGGTGGCCCCCGCACGTGGACCCGCTGAAGGTGTCCGACGACCCGAGGATCCGCCGGGCGCTGGAGAAGAACCCGCCGGCGGTGAAGCAGTACACCCCCAAGGAGGCCGCCCGTACGCCCGTTCTCTGGATGATGTGGTTCTGTCTGCTGTGCACCGCCGGGATCAACATCTTCGGCATCGCCTTCCAGGTGCCGTTCGGCAAGGACATGGGGTTCGCGGGCGGGATCGTGGCCACCGCGATGTCCCTGAAGGCGATCGTCAACGGCACGGGCCGCGGCGTGATCGGCTGGATCTCCGACCGCTTCGGACGCCGCAACACACTGATCATCGTCTGTCTGGTGCTGGGCTCCGCCCAGTTCGGGGTGCTGGTCTCCGGCCAGATGGGCAGCATGCCGTTCTTCCTGTTCTGCTCCATGGTCTCCGGATTCGGCGGCGGGGCGATCTTCCCGCTGTTCGCGGCCATGACGGCGGACTACTTCGGCGAGAACAACAACGCGTCCAACTACGGAATGGTCTACAGCTCGAAGCTGATCTCGGGCCTCGTGGGCTCGGGCATGGGCGCGGTCGTCGTCGGCGCGTGGGACTACCACGGGGCCTTCGTGCTCGCGGGCTCCATCGGCCTCGCCTCCGCCGTGCTGGCGCTGTTCCTCAAATCACCGGGCCGCCCGAAGGCCCGGGGCATCGTCCCCAACCCGCAACCGCTCGGCGAGGAGATGGCGTGACATGACGACAGAACCCATCGCCACCCAGGGCGCGTCGGCCACCACCGGCGCCTCGAACCGCTCGTACCGCGAAGTCACCGACGCCCGGGGCCGTGTCTACCGGATCGGTGAGACGGACCGCGACATCCTCGGCCACTCCCGCAAGTTCATGGTGTATCTGCCGTGGATCGCGATGATGGCCATCAGCGTCTTCGAATACGCGTACGGCTCGGCCGAGGACACTCTGTCCCACGCCCACGGCTGGACGCAGAGCAACACCTTCTGGATATTGAGCGTCTGGGTCTTCTTCCAGGCCGGCATAGCCTTCCCGGCGGGCTGGCTGCGGGAGCGGGGCATCCTCACCGCCCGCAGGGCCATGTACATCGGCGCGATCATGTGTGTGATCGGCTTCCTGGCCCTCTCGCACCTGAGCAACGTGCTGCTGGCCATCCTGGGGTTCGGTGTCATCGGCGGCCTCGGCTCCGGCCTGGTGTACGCGACCTGCATCAACATGGTCGGCAAGTGGTTCCCCGAGCGCCGTGGCGCGCGGACCGGATTCGTCAACGGCGGATTCGCGTACGGCTCCCTGCCGTTCATCTTCATCTTCAACTACGCGTTCGACACCGGGAACTACCACCGTGTCCTGGACCTCATCGGCTGTTACGTGATGATCGTCGTGCTGTCCTGCGCGTTCTTCTTCAAGGACCCGCCGAAGAACTGGTGGCCCTCGGACATCGACCCGCTGACGTACGGCGGCAACAGCAAGACCTCCGCCGCCCTCGCCAAGAACCCTCCCGCGGTGAAGCAGTACACACCCAAGGAGGCCATCAGGACGGGTGTGCTGCCCCTGATGTGGATCACACTCGTCATGACCGCGGGCGTGTCGATCTTCGGGATCTCCTTCCAGGTCGACTTCGCCAAGGAGGTGGGCTTCGGGCCGCTGGTGGCGGCGTCCTCCATGGGCATCATGGCCGTCATCAACGGCATCGGGCGGGCCGTGGTGGGCTGGCTGTCCGACACCTGGGGCCGCAAGCTGACCCTGGTGTTCGTCATCGTCGTGCTGGGTCTCGCGCAGTTCGGCGTGATCTGGGCCGGTGACATCAAGAGCGAGTGGCTGTTCCTGTTCTTCGCCTTCCTCTCCGGGTTCGGCGGCGGCGCGTTCTACCCGATGTTCGCGGCCCTGACCCCGGACTACTTCGGCGAGAACTACAACGCCACCAACTACGGCCTGGTGTACAGCGGCAAGCTGATCAGCGGTCTGTTCGGCGGCGGCCTCGGCTCGATGGTGGTCGCGGCCTGGGGCTACAACGGCGCGTACGCACTGGCCGGCGGTATCTCGATGCTGGCGGCGGCGATCGCGTTGCTGCTGAAGCAGCCGGGGCGCGACAGCGAGGTGCGCGCTCCGCAGCCGCAGCCCGCGAGCTGAGAGGTCCTCTGCCGACGGATTGAGAGGTTCTCCTGCCGGCACGGAGCACGGATCGGGCGGCCCTCCCCACGTGGCGCGTTGTGGGGAGGGCCGCCCGGTGCACTGCCGCGGAGCTAGTGGCGCCGCTTGCGGAGGGCCGCGAGGTTGTCGTAGCCGATCTTCGCGTGCGTGAGTGACTGTCCGGGATCCGTGGCGCTCGGGGCGTTGTCCTGCTCGACCATCGGGTTGTGGTAGTTCCGGTCACCGACGCGCGAGAAGAACGTGGTGTAGTCGATGACGCCGGTACCGAAGGGCACCATGTCGTAGCCCATGCCGTTCGTCGCGTTGACGACGCCGTCCTTGGCGTGGAAGAGCGGGTAGCGCTTGTTGTTGCGGACGACGAGCCCGGCGGGATCGAACACCTTCTCCCGGGTGGAGCCGTCGTGGGCCGTGTACGTGTGGAACTTGTACTGGGCCACGTGCGCCCAGAAGATGTCCATCTCCAGCCAGACCACCTTCGGGTCGGTGATCTTCAGGAAGTACTCCAGCTTGCGGATGCCGGAACTGCGGGTCGGGTTGCCCTGGGAGTCCAGCGGGCCCCCGTCGAGCAGGAAGCCGTACGCCGCGTCGTGGTTGTGGGTGTACAGCTTGAGGCCCTCTCGGCGGGCGATCTCGCCGAGCGCGTTCCACTTGTCGGCGGCCACGTCCCAGTCGGCGCGGTAGGCGCTGCCGGTGGGGTCGCCACCGGTGCCCGTGTGCGCCATGCCGAGGATGTTGGCGATCTCCAGGTGCTTCTTGAAGGTGTCCAGGTCTGCCGTGGTCAGGGGCCAGGACGGGGGTATGAAGCCGTGGTTGCCCTGCGCCCGCAGGCCGTACTCGTCGAGCCAGGAACGCAGCAGCTTGGCGCCCTGCACGGACTCCAGGCTCGCGCCGCCGGGAGCGTTGGCGTGCTGGCCGTATCCGGCGAACTCCACCTGCCGGTAGCCGAAGCGCGAGAGCTGCTTGAAGACCTCGCGGAATCCGGAGGGCAGGTCGGTGGCGAGCGGGTCGCGGCCCGTGGCGTCCCGGACGGTGTAGAGGATGATGCCGCGCTTGTTCGCGGGGACGAGGACGTCACCGCCGTGGTCGTGGCCTCTGCCCCGGGACTGGGCCAGGGCGGGCGAGGCACCGAGGACGGGTGCCGCGATCGCCGCGGTCGCGGCGGCGGTGCAGGTGCTCAGAAAACGGCGGCGGTTGAGGCCGAGAGTGCGGCGCAGGGCTTCGCCGGTCGCGGGTTCGTCGTTGAAGGCGGTCACGGTTTCTCTCTTTCGGATCGGTGTACGGCTTTGACGGGTGCCGCTGGTTCTGCTGCTCGTGCGCAGGTCAGAGGCGTGCGAAGCGCTCGCCGGACGCGTTGTCAGTGGCGCGTGCTTCACTTTCCGTAGTTGCCCGTCACGTCCTGTCAGGTCTCGTCAGGTGAGGCCGGCCAGGTCGAGCAGCAGGGATTTCACTTCGGTGGCCGCGATGCGGCCGGGAGCGGTGCGGGGGGTGGAGCAGATGAGGAGCGGACCTTCGTCGTCGCTCGTGGGAAGGCGGCCGTGGCTGCCGCGAATAGGTGAGGGATCCAGCGGCACGACCGCCATGCGGTAGCGCAGTCCGAGCTTCTTGCGGGCCAGTGCCGTGGCCGCCTTCACCTTGACGTAGGGGTCGAGGGGATCCATGAAGAGTTCGACCGGGTCGTAGCCGGGTTTGCGGTGGATCTCGACGAGCTGCGCGAAGTCGGGCGCGCGGGCGTCGTCGAGCCAGTAGTAGTACGTGAACCAGGCGTCCGGCTCCGCGACGGCGACGAGTTCGCCGGAGCGCGGATGGTCGAGGTGGTGGGTCTTCTTGCCCTCGTCGTCGAGGAGCCGCTCGATGCCGGGCAGGTCGGCGAGGGCTGCCTTGGTGGCCTCCAGGTCCTCAGGGCGGCGCACGTAGACATGGGCGATCTGGTGGTCGGCGACCGCGAAGGCTCGGGAGGCCATCGGATCGAGGTACTCCATGCCGTCCTGCGTGTGCACTTCGAGGAGTCCGGCGCGGCGCAGGGCGCGGTTGATGTCGACGGGGCGGTCCGCGCGGGTGATGCCGTACTCGGAGAGCGCGACGACGGTGCGGCCTTCCGCCTTCGCGTCGTCGAGGAGGGGAGCCATGGCCGCGTCGAGGTCCGCGGCCGCCTGGAGCGAGCGCGGGTCGTCGGGGCCGAAGCGCTGGAGATCGTAGTCGAGGTGAGGGAGATAGCAGAGGGTCAGGTCCGGCCGGCGGGTGCGGTTGATGTGACGGGTCGCGTCGATGATCCAGCGGCTGGAGACGAGGTCGGCGCCGGGACCCCAGAAGTGGAACAGGGGGAACGTGCCGAATTTCTCGGTGAGTTCGTCGTGCAGGGCCGGGGGCCGGGTGTAGCAGTCGGGTTCCTTGCGGCCGTCGGCGTAGTAGACGGGACGGGGAGTGACGGTGATGTCGGTGTCGGCGCCCATGGCGTACCACCAGCAGATATTGGCGACCGTGTAACCGGGATGCGCGCGCCGGGCGGCGTCCCACAGCTTGTCGCCGGACACCAGGCCGTTGTGCTGCCGCCACAGCAATACGTCGCCGAGCTCGCGGAAGTACCAGCCGTTGCCGACGATGCCGTGCTCGGACGGGTGGGTGCCGGTGAGGAAGGTGGACTGGGCGGCGCAGGTGACGGCGGGCAGGACGGTGTCGAGCGCTGCGCGGAAGCCGGACTGGCCGAGGGCCTTGAGGTGAGGCATGTGGTCGAGGAGACGGGGGGTGAGGCCGACGACGTCCAGGACGAGGAGAGGAGTGGGGCCGGCCGGCTCCTGTGATGGTGGGGTCACGGCAGCTCCTTCAGGCCGAGGTCCGTCAACAGGTCCCGGGCAAGGGTGAGTTCGGCGGCGATGCCGTCGGCGAGCTGGGCGCGGGCACGGGGGCGCAGCTCCGGCGGGAGTGCCTGCCAGGTGTAGGTCTCGACCTCCAGGTGGTGGGTGAGCGGGTGCGGACCGCCGACGAGGCGGGTCAGTGCGGCCCGCAGGACGGAAAGTGTGGAGGTGAGGGGTGCGGCGGGGGCCGCGTGCAGCGGGACGTGGAAGTGGGCGCGCCACGGGGAGGCGTCGGGCAGGGCGTCACCGGCGAGGGCCTCGCCGAGGTCGTCGGTGCCGCGCAGGCCCGCGGCGGTGAGGGTGCGCGTCTGGTGCAGGAAGCGGGGTTCGTCGAAGGCGGCGAGGGCCGCGCGGACTTCGGGGAGATGGGGGTGTTCGGCGTGCAGGGCCGCTGAGAGCTGGGATTTGACGATGGGGACGCGGGCCTGTGCGAGCGCGTCCAGGGCGGTGTGCGGGTCTTCGAAGGAGGTGGCGAGATGGCAGGTGTCGACGCAGATGCCGATGCGGTCGTGACCGATCGCGGTGAGCGGGGCGAGGGCGTCACGGGTGGTCTCGACGGTGCAGCCGGGTTCCGGTTCCAGGCCGATGCGCAGGGAGCGGCCGGTGAGTTCGTGGAGGGCGTCGAGGCGTTCGGCGAGCCTGGTCAGTGCGGTGTGCGCCGCCGTCGCCCGCTCCTGGTCGTATGCGGTGCGCCAGGCGAGGGGCAGGGTGGAGATGCTGCCTTCGGTGACGTCGTCGGGCAGGAGCTGGGCGAGGACTCGGGCCAGGTCGGTGGTGTGGGCGAGGCGTTCGGGGTCGGCCCAGTCCGGCTGGTAGACGCGGTACTTGACCTCTTCGGCGCCGAAGCCTTCGTAGGGGAAGCCGTTGAGGGTGACGACTTCGAGGCCGCGGTGTTCGAGTTCGGTGCGCAGGCCACGCAGCGCGGAGGGGTCGGTGACGAGGGCGTGGGCGGCGTCCCTGGCCAGCCACAGGCCGATGCCCAGGCGGTCGCGGCCGAGGCGGCGGCGGACGGGTTCGCAGTGGTCGCGGAGCTGGGCGAGGACGCCTTCGAGGGTCTCGGCCGGGTGGACGTTGGTGCAGTAGGCGAGGTGGACGGTGGAGCCGTCGGGGTGGCGGAAGCGCATCGCTCACTCCCCGCCGCGCAGGATGGAGTTGCCTTCGTGGGTGACGTCGGGGGTGGTGACGTCGAGGCTCAGCCGGCCGCTGAGGCCGTAGAAGGCGACGGGGTTGCGCCACAGCACCCGGTCGACGTCGTCCTCGGTGAACCCGGCGGCCAGCAGGGCGTCGGCGACACGGCGGGTCTTGAGGGGGTCGCTTCTGCCCCAGTCCGCGGCCGAGTTGACGAGCACCCGCTCCGGCCCGTACTCCGCCAGGACGGCGACCATGCGTTCCTCGTCCATCTTGGTGTCGGGATAGACGGAGAAACCCAGCCAGCAGCCGCTGTCCTTGGCCTCCTTGACGGTGTTCTCGTTGAGGTGGTCGACCAGGACGCGGTCCGGGGACAGGGCGGACTCCCGGACGACGTCGAGGGTGCGGCGCAGGCCGGCCTGCTTGTCGCGGTGCGGGGTGTGGACGAGCGCGGGGAGCTCGTGGTCGGCGGCGAGTTGCAGCTGGGCGGCGAGGGCGGTGTCCTCGGCGGGAGTCATCGAGTCGTAGCCGATCTCGCCCACGGCCACGACCTGGTCCTTGACGAGATAGCGGGGCAGTTCGTCGAGGACGGGGACGCAACGGGGGTCGTTCGCCTCCTTGGGGTTGAGGGCGAGCGCGCAGTGGTGGGCGATGCCGTGCTGGGCGGCGCGGAAGGGTTCCCAGCCGAGGAGGGAGTCGAAGTAGTCGAGGAAGGAGGCGACCGAGGTGCGGGGCTGACCGAGCCAGAAGGAGGGCTCGACGAGGGCGCGGACACCGGCGGTGCGCATCGCCTCGTAGTCGTCGGTGGTCCGTGACGTCATGTGGATGTGGGGGTCGAAGATGCGCATCAGGACTCCTTGCCGGATGTGCGGGAGGTACCGCACGGGCCTGCGGGGGCGGCGGTGGGCTCGGTCAGGGCCAGGACGCGGTGCAGGTCCTCGGGGACGGGACGGTCCGCGGCGGTGCGTTCCCGCGCGTAGTCGCCGAGCATCCGGGCGAGTTCGGCGTCCGCGTGGGCGCGCGGCGCCAGGTCGGCCACGACGTCTACGGGTACGCCGGTGAACAGGCACTTGAGGACCGCGTGCCGCCAGGTGTGGGCGTCCAGGTGGCGGGCGGCGTACGGGCCGAGGGCGGCGGCGACGAGCCGGGTGTCGTTGGTGCGCAGGGCGTCCTCGACGAGGGGCAGCGCGTCGGGGCCGGGCACGAGGTGGGGCAGGGCGTGCAGGACGGCCCGGCGTTCGGCGGCCGTGCCCTGCCGGTAGACGCGGGCGAGTGCGTCCGGGTCGGCGCGGGCGGCGTACAGGAGGAGCACGCGGGCGGCGTCGGCGTGCTCCGGGCCGCAGCGACGGCCCGCCTCGGCGATGCGCAACTCCCAGACGGAGATGGGTCCATGGGTGCCGGGGTGGTCGGCGGCCTCGTCGAGAGCCTGGTCCAGCCAGGCGCGGGCGGGCGGAGCCAGGGAGGTGTTCAGACGGGCGTGCAGGGCGGCGAGGGCGGGTTCGGCCGGGTGGTTCGCCGTGCTGCCGTGGGGTGCGTGCGGGTGCTGGTTCACGGGGTGCTCCCTTCGGCGCCGCCGTCGGGGATCGCCCGGGCCGCGCGGTGGAGGAACGGGAGGGACTGTGCGGCGAAGTGGGGGCCCGCGTGGGAGTGGCGGGGCAGTTCGACGACGGTCAGCGCCTGGTAGCCGGTGGCGGCCAGGGCTTCGAGTACGGGCGGGAAGTCGATCTCCCCGTCCCCGAAAGGGAGGTGTTCGTGGTGGCCGCGGCGCATGTCCTCGATCTGGACGTGCCGCAGCCAGGGGGCGGCGGCGCGGACGCAGTCGGCGGGTGGCAGGGGTTCCAGGCACTGGCAGTGGCCGATGTCGAGGGTGAGGCCGAGGGCGGGCGGGTCGCCGAGGAGGCGGCGCAGGTGGTGGAAGTCGGCGAGGGTGGCGAGGAGATGACCTGGTTCGGGTTCGACGGCGAGCGGGACGCCGGCGTGGGTGGCCGCGTCCAGCACGGGGGTGAGTGCTTCGGCGAGGCGCTTCCAGGCGGTGTCCTCGGCTGTGCCGGCCGTGGCGGCGGGATGGGCCGGGTCGGCCTGGTGGGTCGGGTCGGCCGGGAGTACTCCGCTGAAGCAGTGGACGGCGTGGGCGCCGAGGTCGGCGGCGATGCGGACGGCGCGGATGAGGAGGTCGACGCGGCGGGCCCGGTCGGCCGGGTCCGGGTCGAGGAGCGAGGGGCCGTGCTTGCGGCGCGGGTCGAGCACATAGCGGGCGCCGGTCTCGACGGTGACGCCGAGTCCGAGGGTGTCCAGCCTGCGGGCCACCTTCCGGGTGCGGGCGGCGACGTCCGGGGCCAGGGGGTCCAGGTGCATGTGGTCGAGGGTCAGGCCGAGGCCGTCGTAGCCGAGGTCCGCGAGAAGGGCGAGGGCGTCGTCGAGGCGGAGGTCGGCGAGACCGTTGGTGCCGTAGCCGAAGCGGAGGGGGTGGGCGTTCGTGGCGTGGGGCCGGGGGTTCGTGCGGTGGGGTGTCGGGGTCATGTGACGCTCACCTTCCTCGCGAATCTGCGGGCCGCCGGGGCGAGGGCGGCCGTGAGGAGAGCGGTGGCGAGGGCGCCGGAGCGCGCTGCGAGGGCGGCCTGGAGGGGGATCATCGCGCGGATTCCGCCGCCGACGGCTCGCTGGGTGAGCGGGGGTGAGGGGTTGAGGGCGGCGTGGAGGAGGGGGCGGCCCGAGGTGGTGACGAAGGCGGCGGTGAGGACGGTGCGCAGGGTGTCCGCGGCGGGGTGCCGGGAAGGGGCCGCAGCGGGGTGTCGGGAGGGGGCCGTGCCGGGGGCTCCCGGGGGCCTCGTCAACGTCCAGGCGAGCATGCCCGTCGTGGTGAGCGCGGCGAGCGGTGCGAGTGGCGAACCGCCCCGGGTCTCTCCGCGGGACACCGTGGTCAGCGCGAGGGTGTGGGTGGCCAGGGTCAGGGCGGAGGGCAGGGCGGGGCGGGCGCTGCCGCCGGTGGCCGTCGCGCCGAGGAGCAGGTCCAGGCCCCGCGCGGTGGCCATCGCCGCCGGCCCGGCGGGGGTTCGCTTGAGTGCGAGGTCGTACGCCCAGACGGTGGCCGCGAGGGGGGCCGCGACGGCGAGGGCCGGGCGTCCGGCGCGTGCTGCCAGGGCCAAACCCGCCGCCGTGAGGGCGCCTGCGGCTGCGAGGGCCGCGGACGGGCGGATGCGTCCGGAGGGCAGTGGGCGGTGTGGGCGTTCGAGGGCGTCCTCGGCCTGGTCGGCCCAGTCGTTGAGGGCCATGCCCGCCTGGTACAGACAGAGGGAGGAGGCGACGGCGAGCAGGGTGTGGGGGTTGGGGCGGGTGCCCGTGGTGGCGGCGCCGGCGAGGGCGTCGCCCGGGACGGTGAACAGGGCGGGCAGACGGAGGAGTTCGGCCCAAGCCCTGGCCGTGGCCCTGGCTCCGACCCCTGCCCCTGCCCCGGCTCCGGCACCGGCACCGGCACCGGCACCGGCATCAGCACCGGATGTTGTACC
Organism: Streptomyces sp. NPDC107454; assembly: GCF_055582885.1. Lineage (NCBI taxonomy): Bacteria > Bacillati > Actinomycetota > Actinomycetes > Kitasatosporales > Streptomycetaceae > Streptomyces > Streptomyces sp. NPDC107454. The sequence goes on from NZ_JBVJPA010000003.1 coordinate 436,190, forward strand.
CGCTCGCGGGCTCTGGCTCTGGCTCTGGCTCGGGGTGAGGGGCTGCGGCGGGCTCGTCGTGGTCGGTCGGTCCGGCGTGGGCGGGCGCGGCGTCATCGGGTCTCCCCGGGGAGTGCGCGGAGCCGCCCCGCGAGCCCCGCCAGGGCCGCGTACTGCTCACCCAGCGCCGCGGGCCCGTCGCCCACCGGGTCCTTGAAGTAGAAGCCGAGTTCGCTCAGGGGGCCGGAAAGACCGGCCTCGTGCGCGCGGGACACCAGGCGTGCGAGGTCGAGGATCAGGGGCGCCGCCAGTGCGGAGTCGCAGCCCTGCCAGGTGGTCTGCAGGATCATCCGGGTGCCGAGGAAGCCGTCGAAGGCGATGTGGTCCCAGGCGGTCTTCCAGTCGCCGAGGGCCGGGACGTCGTCGATGTGGACCTCGCCCTGCGGGGCACCGCCCAGGGTGTCCGCGAGGACCCGTTCCTTGCCGGCGTTCTTGGCCGCGGCGGCGGCCGGGTCGGCGAGGGAGGCGCCGTCGCCGCCGCCGAGCAGGTTGGTGCCGGACCAGGCACGGACCTCCAGTGCACGCTGCGCGAACATCGGGCCGAGCACCGACCGCAGCAGGGTCTGGCCCGTCTTGCCGTCGCGGCCGGCGTAAGGGAGACGGCAGGCGCGTGCCGCCGAGGCCAGCGCCGGGTGGTGCAGGCCGGTGGACGGGGTGAAGTTCACGTAGGGGCAGCCGGCCGCCAGCGCTGCCGCCGCGTAGAGCGAGCTCGGGGGCAGGGCGGAGCCCACGGGCGCGGGTTCGGTGGAGGCCACGTTCAGCACGACCGCACGGGTCAGGCCCCGTCGTCGTACGAAGTCGCGCAGATCGGCCGCGAAGGCGTCCACGAGCTCGGCGTCGTTCCGTGTGTCGCCGGGGGCGGGGCCGCCGGGGCGGATCTCGGCGTCGGCGGCCGCCAGTTCGGCCGCGATCGCCGAGGGGAGGCCGGGTGGGAGCACGCCACCGGCGGCCAGGGCCTCGGCCCGTTTCGGCAGGGGGCAGTCCACGGTGTCGTGGCCGCCGAAGACGAGGGAGGACAGAGTGGGCAGGCCGCACTCGGCGAAGAGGGATGTCTCGGTGACCATGCCCGTCGGGGGGTGCAGGCCGGCGGTGAGGGCCGCGCAGCCCGCGATGACGGTGGTGGCGACGGAGCCGCGGGCTCCGATCAGCCACACCCCCACCCGAGGTTCGGAAAGGGACGCGGGCATGGGGGACATGGGCAGCCTCCTTGTCGTACGTCAGCCACACAGGGGGAGGAGAGAAGAGAAGGAAGTGAGGTGGGCGAGACGGCGGGCGGGGGTCCGGCGTCCCCCGCCCGCCGCCGGTCAGTCGCCCTTCGTGGGCAGTTCCTTGATCCGGACGTCACGGAAGGACACCTGGTCGTCGGCTCCGTGGTTCTGGAGGCCGATGTGTCCGTCGCGCAGGCTTCGTACCGGATCGGTGTTGGTGAAATCGTTGATCTTCACGCCGTTGAGCCAGACGCGGAGGTGCTCGCCCTCCACGCGGATCTCGTACGTGTTCCACTCCCCCGGCGGGTTCAGCGCGCGGTCGCGCTTCTTCAGGTCGGCGGACTGGAAGCTGTACACGGCCCCGGTGGTGCGGTCGGGGGCGTCGGTCGCGTCGATCTGGATCTCGTAGCCGTTGTTGACGGCCGACCAGGGGTCGTCGGACTCCGGGAAACCGACGAACACTCCGGAGTTGTCGTCCCCGGCCACCCGCCAGTCCAGCTTCAGCGAGTACGAGCCGAAGCCGGAACCGGCGTACCAGAGCATCCCCAGGCCGTCGTGCGACGTCAGCGTGCCGTCGTCGCTCAGCGAGAACGAACCCGGGCCCGCCTGTCGCCACGCCGCCAGCGATCCGGCCGTGCCGTCGAAGAGCGGCCGGTAGCCGTTCTCCGGGCGGCAGTCGGCCTGTGCGGCGCCGATGGCGTACCGGATGCCGCCCAGCAGGTGCTGCCGGAAGGCGGGTTCGGCGTAGGACTCCTTGGTGTGGCCGCCCCCGGTGTAGAAGGCGCGGCCGCCCCGGTACTCCTGGCACCAGGCGATCGGATGGTCGCCGCTCATCGTGCCGCCGGTGTACGAGGACTCGTCGAGCGAGGCGAGGACGTGGGCCCGCTCGCGCGGATTCGAGCGGTAGTTGTACCACTCGTCCGTGCGCTCCCAGGATCTCGGGAGCTGCGAGGTCGCCGGGTGGGAGCGGTCCTCGACGGTGACCGTCGCGGGCTGGATCGCGGGGTGCGACTGGAAGTACGCGCCCGCGAGGCCGCCGTAGAAGGCCCAGTCGTACTCGGTGTCGGCGGCCGCGTGGATGCCCACATAGCCGCCGCCCCGCTTGATGTACCGCTCGAAGGCGGCCTGTTGGGGGGTGTCGAGGACGTCACCGGTCGTCGAGAGGAAGACGACGGCGTCGTACCGTGCCAGGTTGCGTGGCGTGAAGGCGCCCGCGTCCTCCGTGGCGTCGACGGCGAAGCCGCCCGTGGCCCCGAGCTCCCGTACGGCCGCGATCCCCTCGGGGATCGAGTCGTGCCGGAAGCCCGCGGTCTTCGAGAAGACCAGCACCCGGCTCCTGTCGGGGCCGTCCGTGCCCTTCGACGCCGCCGGTCCCGACACGCAGCCGAGGAGCAGGGCGGCAGCGGCGCCCACGGTCAGCAGGCGTGCCGATGTGCGCATGACCGTCACCCCCCGTCAGCTCGTCGTGAAGGTGAAGTCGTCCACGTCGTAGAGCGCTCCGGTGCCGCTTCCCTTGAAGACGAGGTAGAGCGTGGTGGTGCCGCGCGGGGCGTGTGCGAGATCGGCGCTCACGTCCTGGAAGGTGTCCCAGCCGCCCGTCACCGGTACGGTCGCCCGGCCCAGAATGCGGCCGGTCGGGGAGCCCGCGCGGATCTCGAGGGTGCCGCCCGCGCCGGCGGAGGCGACGCGTGCCGTGATCTTCTGGGCGTCGCTCAGGGAGTAGGGCGTGAAGGAGATCCAGTCGCCGTTGTCGATGTCACCGACGGTCTTGCCGCCGTGCGCGGTGGTCTTCGTCTGGACGGTGATGCCGGAGGCCTTGCTGTAGTGCTCGGCCTGGCGGTGCTTGGGCTGGAGCACGTTCTGGTCGTGGGTGGTCAGCGGGGCCTGGCCGCCGCCTCCGCCGTCGGTGTACTCGGCGTCGAGGACTCCGAAGATGTTGGCGTCCTGGTCGTGGCCGCCGTCGGCGCTGGTCTGGAGGGTGCCGGAGCAGCCGTTCGCCGAGGTGAGCGGGTGGCCGTGGCTGTCGTGACCGAGGATGAAGGTGACCTTCACCTTGGCGCAGTCGATCGCTCGGCCGTCCTCGGGATCGGTGACCTTCACCTTGAACGGTACGGGGTCGCCGAAGCTGAACAACTGACCGTCACGCGGTTGTTCGATCACGACCTTGGGTGCGGTGTTGCCGACCACGATCTGCACGCTGGCGCTGCCGGTGCGGCCGGTCGCGTCCTTGGCGGTCACGGTCGCCGTGTAGGTGCCGTTCGTCCTGTACTTGTGGGAGGGGTTCGCGGCCGTCGACGTACCCCCGTCACCGAAGTCCCAGCTGTAGGTGAGGGCGTCGCCGTCCGCGTCGGACGAACCGGCCGAGGAGAAGCTCACCTTGAGCGCGGCCTGTCCCGAGGTGCGGTCGGCCGCGGCCTGCGCGACGGGCGAGTGGCCGTCGGTGGCGTTCTCGATGCGGTAGAGGCCCGAGTTCTCGTCGCCGCCGAACCAGGCGGTTCCGTAGTCGAGGACGTACAGGGCGCCGTCCGGTCCGAACGCCATGTCCATCACCTGCGTGCCGGTCCACGGGACGGAGTTGATGGACTGCACCGTGCCGGCGGAATCGCTCGCGATCCGCTTGATCCAGCGGCGGCCGAACTCTCCGGCGAAGAAGTTCCCGTCGTACGCCTGCGGGAACTTCACGGGCGAGTCGAGCGAGGCGTCGTAGTGGTAGACCGGGCCGCCCATCGGGGACTCCGAGCCGCTGCCGAACTCCGGTACGGAAGCGCCGTCGTAGGGGATCCAGGCCGGCTGGGCCGGGGGCAGGTCCGTCAGTCCCGTGTTGTGCGGGGAGGTGTTCTTCGGGGCGTTGCAGTCGAAGGCGGCGCCGGAGGTCTTCGTCGCGAAGTCGTAGTCCACGTAGGCGTCGTTCTTGCCCGTGCAGTACGGCCAGCCGAAGTTGCCGGGGCCGGTGACGCGGGCGAACTCGACCTGGCCGCCGGGGCCGCGTGCCGGGTCGGCCGCGCCCGCGTCGGGGCCGTAGTCACCGACGTAGACGATGCCCGTCGCCTTGTCAACGCTGAAGCGGAACGGGTTGCGGAAGCCCATCGCGTAGATCTCGGGGCGCGTCTTGTCCGTGCCGGGCGGGAAGAGGTTGCCGTCGGGGATGGAGTACGAGCCGTCCGCGTTGACCTTGATGCGCAGGATCTTGCCGCGCAGGTCGTTGGTGTTGCCGGCCGAGCGCTGGGCGTCGAAGACCGGGTTGCGGTCGGGGCGCTCGTCGATGGGCGTGAAGCCGTCGGACTGGAAGGGGTTGGAGTCGTCTCCGGTCGACAGGTACAGGTTCCCCGCCGCGTCGAAGTCGATGTCGCCGCCGACGTGGCAGCAGATGCCGCGGGTGGCCTGGACGTCGAGGATCTTCTTCTCGCTGGCGGTGTCGAGGGTGCCGTCCGTCTTGAGGACGAAGCGGGAGAGACGGTTGACGCCGTCGAAGGGGGCGAAGTCGGCCGCCGTGCCCGTCTCGGGGGCGTCGCCCGCCGGGGTGTTCAGGGGCGGCGCGTAGTAGAGGTAGATGAAGCGGTTGCCGGCGAAGCCCGGGTCTATGCCCACGCCTTGCAGGCCTTCCTCGTCGTGCGTGTAGACGTCGAGCTTGCCCGCGAGCTTGGTGTTTCCGGCCGCGTCGGTGAGGCGGAGTTCGCCGTCGCGCGAGGTGTGCAGGACCGAGCGGTCGGGGAGCACGGCGAGCGACATGGGCTCGCCGACCTCGGGCTCGCCCTTGGCGAGGGTGACCTGCTGGAAGTCCTCCGCCGCTGCCGTGTTCCCCGGGTCGGCGACGGCTGCGCCGGCCGGGGGTGCGCTGAGGGTGAGCGAGGCCGCCGCGAGCAGCGCGCCGCTCAGTAGGGCGAGCGCTCGGCGCAATGCGGGGTGTCGTCTGTGGGTCTCGGTTCTGTCGGTGCGGGTGGCGCGGTCTTTCCCGTGCACGAATGCCTCCAGAAAGGGGCTGGTTGTACGAGCGGGTGCTTGCGCCGGGGTGCGCCGTCACCCCGGAGACACAGGAGAAGTCAGTCGTTGCCGCCGAACGCCGCGTCGAAGGATGCCGACGGCGGCTCGAAGTCGTACGCCTTGAGACGGGTCAGGGCCTCGGGTGCGCCCTGGAGCCGGTCCATGCCGGCGTCCTCCCACTCGACCGAGATGGGGCCCGTGTAGTCGATGGAGCGGAGCATGCGGAAGACGTCCTCCCAGGGGACGTCGCCGTGCCCGGCCGACACGAAGTCCCAGCCGCGCCGGGGATCACCCCAGGGCAGGTGCGAGCCGAGGCGGCCGCCTCGGCCGTCGAGCCGCTTGCGGGCTTCCTTGCAGTCGACGTGGTAGATGCGGTCGCGGAAGTCGTAGAGGAAGCCGACCGGGTCCAGGTCCTGCCAGACGAAGTGCGAGGGGTCGAAGTTCAGTCCGAACGCCGGTCGGTGGTCGACTGCCTTGAGCGCGAGGTGTGTTGTCCAGTAGTCGTAGGCGATCTCGCTCGGGTGGACCTCGTGCGCGAACCGCACGCCCTGCGCGTCGAAGACGTCCAGGATGGGGTTCCAGCGCGTCGCGAAGTCCTCGTAGCCGCGCGCGATCATCGACTCGGGGGCGGGCGGGAACATCGCGACCAGGTGCCAGATCGCCGAGCCGGTGAAGCCGACGACGGTGTCGACGCCGAAGGCCGCCGCTGCGCGCGCGGTGTCGGCGATCTCGGCGGCGGCCCGCTGCCGTACGCCCTCGGGTTCGCCGTCGCCCCAGATCCGGGCGGGCAGGATCGCCTGGTGCCGCTCGTCGATGATGGCGTCGCAGACGGCCTGGCCGACCAGGTGGTTGGAGATCGCCCAGCACTTGAGGCCGTACTTGTCGAGGAGCGCGTGCCGGGAGTCGATGTAGGAGGGGTCCGCGAGCGCCTTGTCGACTTCGAAGTGGTCGCCCCAGCAGGCGAGTTCGAGGCCGTCGTAGCCGAAGTCACGGGCGAGGCGGCAGACCTCTTCGAGGGGGAGGTCGGCCCACTGGCCCGTGAAGAGTGTGAAGGTGCGCGGCATGTCCGGGGCCTCCTCAGACCGCGATGGGTGTGTAGACGGAGTTCTTCTCGGCGCTCTCCTCCACCGCCGCGAGGACGCGCTGCACCCGCAGCCCGTCGGCGAAGGACGGTTCGGGGCGCCTGCCCGCGGCGATGGCCCGTACCAGGTCGCGGGCCTGGTGGGTGAAGGTGTGCTCGTAGCCGAGGCCGTGGCCCGGCGGCCACCAGGCTTCCAGGTAGGGGTGGTCGGGCTCGGTGACGAGGATCCGGCGGAAGCCCGCGTGTGTGCCGGGCTCGGTGTGGTCGTGGTACGAGAGTTCGTTGAGCCGTTCCAGGTCGAAGGCGAGCGAGCCGCGCTCGCCGTTGAGTTCGATGCGCAGGGAGTTCTTGCGTCCGGTCGCGAAGCGGGACGCCTCGAAGGAGGCGAGTGCGCCGGAGGCGAAGCGGCCGGTGAAGAGGGCGGCGTCGTCGACGGTCACCGTGCCGACGCCCCCCGCCCGCGGGCTCGTCCCCGATACGGCGGTCAGTCCGCTCGGCACTCCGCCGGGCAGTGGGCGCTCCCGCACGAACGTCTCGGTGAGTGCGGAGACCCCGACGACCGGCTCGCCCGCCAGGTACTGGGCGAGGTCGACGATGTGGGCCCCGAGGTCGCCGAGCGCGCCCGACCCCGCGAGCTCCTTGCGCAGTCGCCAGGTGAGCGGGAACTCCGGGTCCACCAGCCAGTCCTGAAGGTACGTCACCCGTACGTGCCGCAGGGCTCCGAGCCGCCCCTCGGCGACCATCTTCCGGGCGAGTGAAGTCGCGGGCAGTCGGCGGTAGTTGAAGCCGACCATGGACATCTGACCGCGGGCGAAGGCTGCCTCGGCGGCCTCCGTCATCGCCTCCGCCTCCTCGACCGTGTTTGCGAGGGGCTTCTCGCACAGTACGTGTTTGCCGGCGGCCAGGGCGGCGAGGGCGATCTCGGCATGGCTGTCGCCGGGGGTGCAGATGTCGACGAGGTCGATGTCGTCCCGGGCGATCAGAGCCCGCCAGTCGGTCTCGGCCGCCGCCCAGCCGTGCCGGTCGGCCATGGCCCGCACCGCGCTCGCGTCCCGGCCGCAGACGGCGGCGAGGACCGGGCTGCGCGGCAGGTCGAAGACGCGGCCCACGGTGCGCCAGCCCTGGGAGTGGGCGGCGCCCATGAAGGCGTAACCGACCATGCCCACCCCGAGCGTCGGCTTGGCCGCCTTCGCCCCGGCCGCCTCGGCCCCGGGCCCGGAAGCGAGCCCCGCCTCCACCCCGGCTGCCTCGCCCTGGTGCGGCTGTCCCATACGGATGTCCTCCTCGTCGTCGTGACGCTGTGGGGGGTGTGAGCGGGGCGGATCACCTGAAGCCGGTGGCCATGTACTGGCCGACGTTGTCCTTGTCGACGACGGCCGAGTAGAGCGTGAGCGAGACCGGGATCTCGAACTCGGCGAGCCCTCCGATCCCCTTGCCCTGACCGAGCGCGCGGGCGAGGTCGATCGCGGAGGCGGCCATGGTCGGCGGGTAGAGGACGGTGGCCTTCAGGACGCTGTTGTCGGCCTGGATGGCCTGGAAGGCGGAGAGCGCGCCCGCGCCACCGACCATCAGGAAATCCTCGCGCCCGGCCTGCTTGATGGCGCGCAGAGCGCCCACGCCCTGGTCGTCGTCGTGGTTCCACAGAGCGTCGAACTTCGACTGGGCCTGGAGGAGTTGGGCCATCTTGGCCTGTCCGGACTCGACGGTGAAGTCGGCGGCCTGACGGGCGACCTTCTTGATGTTGGGGTAGTTCTTCAGGGCCGCGTCGAAGCCCTGGGTGCGCTGCTTGGTGAGTTCCAGGTTGTCGAGCCCGGCGAGTTCGATGACCTTGGCGTCCTGCTTGTCCTTCAGCTTCTCGCCGATGTAGTGGCCGGCACTGAGGCCCATGCCGTAGTTGTCGCCACCGATCCAACAGCGGTACGCCTGCGGGGTGTTGAAGATCCGGTCGAGGTTGACGACCGGGATGCCCGCGCGCATCGCCTTCAGACCGACCTGGGTGAGCGCCTTGCCGTCGGCGGGCAGCACCACCAGGACGTCGACCTTCTTGTTGATCAGTGTCTCGATCTGGCCGATCTGCGCGGCCGTGTCGTTGGAGCCCTCGGTGATCTCCAGCGACACGTCCGAGTACTTCTTGGCCCGGCTCTTGGCGTTGTCATTGATCGCGTTGAGCCAGCCGTGGTCGGCCTGCGGACCCGCGAACCCGATCGTGACGTGCTTGCCGGGCTTGTCGTCGGCGGCCGGCCGGGTGTCCGCGGCCGCCTTCTCGTCCTTGGTGTCGTTGCTGGTGCAGCCGACCAGGAGGGCGCCGGCCGAGGCGGCGGCGGTCCCGAAGAGGAGGCCTCTGCGGCTCGTGAAGCTGGTGGAACTCGTTGATTCTGGCATGGCGGTGGGCCCTTCCCGTGTCAGGTGCTGCTTGCTGCCGTACGCCGCTGGACCAGGACCGCGGCGACGATGATCGCGCCCTTGGCGATCTGCTGGACGTCGCTCTGCAGGTTGTTCAGCGCGAAGATGTTGGTGATCGTGGTGAAGATCAGGACACCGAGCACCGAACCGGTGATGGTGCCGCGGCCCCCGCTGAGCAGGGTCCCGCCGATGATCGCGGCGGCGATGGCGTCGAGTTCGTACAGGTTGCCGTTGGTGTTCTGGCCAGAACCGGACAGGATGATCAGCAGGAAGGCGGCGATGCCGCAGCACAGTCCGGAGAGCAGGTAGAGGTACAGCCGCTGACGCCGTACGTCGATGCCGGCGAGCCGGGCCGCCTCCGCGTTGCCGCCGACGGCGACCGTGCGGCGGCCGAAGGTGGTGCGGTTGAGAATCAGCCAGCCGATGATCGTGACGACGGCGAAGACCAGGACCAGCGGCGGGATGCCGAGGATGTACGAGTCGCGTTCGCCGAGTTTCAGGATCCCGTCGATGGTGACGATCTGGGTCTTGCCGTCGGTGATCTGGAGGGCGAGGCCGCGGGCCGAGGCGAGCATGGCGAGCGTCGCGATGAACGGGACCATCCCGCCGTACGCGATGAGCAGGCCGTTGACCAGACCGCAGCCCACACCGACGAGCACCGCGGTGAAGAGGATGCCCGCGAAGCCGTACTCCTGGGTCGCGACCGTCGTGGCCCACACCGAGGACAGCGCGACGATCGCGCCGACGGACAGGTCGATGCCGCCCGAGGTGATGACGAAGGTCATGCCGACCGTGACGACGCCGATCACCGATGCCTGGGTGAGGACGAGTTGGAGGTTTCGGGTGTCGAGGAACTCGTCCGGCTTGGTGATACCGCCGATGACGATCAGGGCGACGAGCACGCCGAGCAGCGAGAGGGTGCGGACGTCAGCGCGGGCCACGAGGGTGCGCCACGCCGGGAGTTCGCTCATCGACGGCACTTTGTCGGTGCTGCCCCGGGGCGGGGACACGGGCTGCGTCATGACGCCGGGCTTCCTTCCATGACAAGATCGAGTACGCGGTGTTCGTCGAGCTCCTGGGCGGGCGCCGTGTGCACGACGCGCCCCTCCCTGAGCACCAGCACGCGGTCGGCGAGTCCCAGCACCTCGGGCACCTCGCTCGACACGAGCAGGACGGCGAGGCCTTCGTCGGCGAGGCGCCGGATGACCGCGTACAGCTCGGCTCGGGCGCCGACGTCGACACCGCGGGTGGGTTCGTCGAGCAGCAGGACGCGGCAGCCGCGCAGCAGCCAGCGGGCCAGGACGGCCTTTTGCTGGTTGCCGCCGGACAGCGTCCGGATCGGGACGGACGGGTTGTCGGGGCGCAGCGACAGCTCGCGTGTCGCGGCGCGGGCGGCGCCTTGTTCGGCGCCCCGGTCGATCCAGCCCCCGCGTGAGAAGCGGGACATGGAGGACACGGACACATTGCGGGTGACGGACTCCAGCATCAGCAGGGCCTGCGCCTTGCGCTCCTCGGGGGCGAGTCCGAGTCCGGCGCGGACGGCGGCGCGTACGCTGCCGGTCCGCAACGCCCGTCCGTCCACGCTGACTTGACCGGCTGTCGGCTTGCGGGCCCCGTAGATCGTCTCCAGGATCTCGGAGCGCCCGGAGCCGACGAGCCCGGCCAGGCCGACTATCTCGCCGGGGCGCAGTTCGAGGTCGAGGGGCTCGAACTCGCCTGCGCGTGCCAGTCCTTGAACCTTGAGCACCGGCTCGGACGACGGCCCTCGCGTGGGCCGTTGCGGGAAGACGTACTCGACGTTGCGGCCCGTCATCAGCGCCACCACCTCGCGCGTGGGGGTGGACTTCGCGGGCAGTCCGCCGGCCACCGCGCGGCCGTCCTTGAGTACGGTCACCCGGTCGCCGATGCGGCGGATCTCCTCCAGCCGGTGCGAGATGTAGACGACGGCGACGCCGTCCGCGGTGAGGTCGCCGACGATACGGAAGAGGTTGTCGACCTCGTCGGGGTCGAGGGCGGCGGACGGTTCGTCCATGACGATGAGGCGTACGTCGTGGGACAGCGCCCGCGCCATGGAGACGATCTGCTGCTGGGCGGCCGACAGCTCACCGACGAGGCGTGCCGGGTCGATCTCCGGATGGCCGAGTCGGCGTAGCAGCTGCGCCGTCGACGCCTTGGCCGCCTTTCCCCGTACGACGAAACCGGCGGCGGTGGGTTCATGGCCGAGGTGGACGTTCTCGGCCACCGACAGGCCCTCCACCAGGTCCAGTTCCTGGTAGATGGTGGCGATGCCGAGGCGCATGGCGGCGATCGGGGAACGGAGCGTGACGGGTTCGCCGCGCCAGCCGATGGTGCCGCCGTCGGGCTGGTGGGCGCCGGCCAGGACCTTGATGAGGGTGGACTTTCCGGCCCCGTTCTGGCCGAGCAGACAGTGGACCTCGCCGGCCTGGACGTCGAGGTCGACGCCGTCGAGGGCCCGGACTCCGGGGAACGACTTGGTGATGCCGGACATGGTGAGTAGCGGTGGTTCTGGTGCCATGACGGTTCCCCTTGGCGGACGTGCGGGCCGGTTTCAGGGCGGTGCGCTCGCGGAGCGGGCGTTTTCGGGCAGGGCAGAGCAGGACGCTGTACAGGTGTGGGGTGCTTGAGTGAGATGACCTTTGATGCGGCTCGGGCAGGAGTGCTGCGCGCGGCTCGGGCAGGAGTGCTTCGTGCGGCGCTGACAGGGATGCTTCGTGCGGCTCTGACAGGAATGCTTCGTGCGGCTCGGGCGGGGTTACGCGGGCGAGAACAGGTGGTCGCTGATGAGCCGGGCCGCGCCGATGACCCCGGCGGTCGGCCCCAACTCCCCCAGCACGATGGGTAGGTTGCCGGTCGCCAGCGGCAGCGACTGGCGGTACACCTGGGTACGGATCGCGGCGAGCAGCGTGTGGCCGAGGCCGGTGACGCCGCCGCCGATCACCACCAGACCGGGGTTGAAGAAGGAGACGAGGCCGGCGATGACCTGCCCGGTGCGGTTGCCGCCCTCGCGGATCAGCCCGAGGGCGGTGGCGTCGCCCGCGGCGGCCGCGGCGGCGACATCGACGGCGCTCAGCGTGCCCACCGCCTCCAGCCGCGCGGCGAGCTCCGCCGAAAGCCCCTGCTGGGCGGCCTCCGTGGCGTCCCGGGCGAGCGCGGCCCCGCTGAAGTGGGCCTCCAGGCAGCCCCGGTTGCCGCAGGCGCACGGACGCCCGTCGGGCACGGCCTGGATGTGCCCGATGTCGCCGGCGCTGCCCGTCGTACCGCGGTAGACCTCACCGCCGACGACGATGCCGCAGCCGATGCCGGTGCCGATCTTGACGCAGAGGAAGTCGCCCACGGAGCGTGCGACGCCCGCGTGCTGTTCCCCCATCGCCATCAGGTTCACGTCGTTGTCGACCATGACGGGGCAGCCCAGGTCCTGGCTGAGCGCCTCGCGGACCGGGAAGCCGTCCCAGCCGGGCATGATCGGCGGTGCGACCGGAACGCCCTCGGGGAAGCGGACCGGACCCGGGACACCGATCCCGGCGCCGTCGAATTCCTCCGCGAGCCCGGACGACCTCAACTTGGCTGCCATGGACAGGACTTGCTCGAAGACGGCGACCGGTCCCTCGCGGACGTCCATGGGCTGGTTGATGTGCCCCAGGACCTCCAGTTCCGCGTTGGTGACGGCCACGTCGATCGAGGTGGCCCCGATGTCGACGCCGAGGAGGCGCAGCGCCGGGGCGAGCCGGATGTTGTGGGAGCGGCGTCCGCCGCGGGATGCGGCGAGGCCGTCGGCGACCACGAGCCCGGTCTCCAGGAGCCGTTCCACCTCGACGGCCAGTTTCGACCGGGAGAGGTCGATCTGGTCGCCGAGCTGGGCCCGGGAGTTGGGGCCGCCGTCGCGCAGCAGGCGCAGCAGGCGCGCCTGGTGCGCGTTCGCGGGTCGTGCCGTCATACGTCTCACGAGCCCCTCCCCGCCTCAATCGGCCAGTGTCCAATGGGTTTTGGCCACATCACCGTGGCTTGCTTTCGATGGAAACGTAGCAGCGGCTGCCGGGAGTGGGAAGAAGTTGCGCAGAGATTGCCGTCAACTTTCTCCACTGAGTGGACAAAGAAAGACCCGGACGCGGCCGGTCCGGGTCACAGGGGGAGCGCACGAATGAGGTGGGTTACTTCTCGCGCTCGTGGTACGTCTTGCGCGTGTGCTCCGTGTGGGCGCGCATGACCTGGGTGGCACGGGGTTCGTCGCGGGCGGCGATGGCCGCGATGAGGTCGCGGTGCTCGATCCAGGACTGGTGGCCGCGCTGGCGGGCGACCGGCGTGTAGTACCAGCGGACCCGGCGGTCGACCTGGGCGGCCAGCTCGGCGAGGACCGCGTTGCCTGCGAGCTCCATGACCTTCGCGTGGAAGCGGGCGTTCATCGCGACCGCGCCGTCCACGTCATCGGCGGCGACCGCGCGCTCACCCTCGGCGCACAGCTCCTCGAGCGCGGTGATCCCGGCGGTGCCCGCGTTGGCCGCGGCGAGCCGGGCGGCCTCGGCCTCCAGCAGCGTACGGACCGTGAGGAGCTGGTCGGCCTCCTCCTCGGTCGGCTCGTGCACGAAGGCGCCCTGGGCGGGCCGAAGATCGACCCACCCTTCCGTGTTCAGCCGCTGGAGCGCCTCGCGGACCGGCTGCCGGGAGACGCCGAGGTGCCCGGCGAGCTCGCTCTCGACCAGGTGCTGGCCCGGTTGGAGGGCGCGGGTCGTGATGAGTTCGAGCAGCGCCTCGTAGACGCGGTCGCGCAGCGGGCCTGGCCGTTCGAGCTTGGGCACCGCCCCCGGCGGCAGTCCTGTCGACAACATCGGGGTCCCCTCCTGCCGAGCCATCCCGTCACCGTGACCGTCGCGTCACCGGAAAGCACGTGTCAAAAGACAGTATCGATTGTCTTTCGTCTACAGTCTACGGCGCACCATGGCCAGGCCCGGGGAGGGTCGGACGCGTCACACCCGGTTGTCCGCGCACGTCAGGGGCAGCGGACGACCTGTCCCGCGTACGAGAGGTTGCCGCCGAAGCCGAACAGGAGCACCGGGTCGCCGGTGCTGATCTCGCCGCGTTCGACGAGCTTGGAGAAGGCGAGCGGGATGCTGGCGGCGGAGGTGTTCCCGGAGTCGACGACATCGCGCGCGACGACGGCGTTCACGGCGCCGATCTTCGCGGCGAGGGGTTCGATGATGCGCAGGTTCGCCTGGTGCAGGACGACCGCGGCGAGGTCCTCGGGCGCGAGCCCGGCCCGCTCGCAGGCCTGCCGGGCGATCGCCGGGAGCCGTGTCGTCGCCCAGCGGTAGACGCTCTGCCCCTCCTGCGCGAACCGCGGGGGCGTGCCCTCGATGCGTACGGCGTGCCCCATCTCGGGCACCGATCCCCACAGCACCGGCCCGATCCCGGGCTCGGTGCCGGGAGCGGCGGCCTCGACCACCGCGGCCCCCGCCCCGTCCCCGACCAGGACACAGGTCGTACGGTCGCTCCAGTCCGTGACCTCGGACATCTTGTCCGCGCCGATGACGAGGGCGCGGGTGGCCGCCCCCGCGCGCACGGCGTGGTCGGCGGTGGCGAGCGCGTGCGTGAAGCCCGCGCAGACCACGTTGACGTCCATCGCGGCCGGGGAGGGCACGCCGATGCGGGCGGCGACCCGGGCGGCCATGTTCGGGGAGCGGTCGATCGCCGTGGAGGTGGCGACAAGGACCAGGTCGATGTCGGCCGAGGTGATCCCCGCCGCCGCGAGCGCCTTGGCCGCGGCGTGCGCGGCCAGCTCGTCGACGGGCTCGTCGGGACCGGCGATGTGGCGCGTGCGGATGCCCACCCGGCTCGTGATCCACTCGTCACTGGTGTCGACCAGGCCCGCCAGGTCCTCGTTGGTGAGTACCTTGGCGGGCTGGTAGTGGCCGACGGCCGCGATGCGTGAGCCGTTCATTGGGGGGTCTCCCTCGGTGCCTTGGGTAGGGGGATCCTCCAGTCTGATCAGTGACTCGCGGGTACGACGGCAGGTGTTGCCACAGGAAAGCGGCGTGAGGCTTGTCGGCTTCTGTCAGACCTTCGGACGTCCTGCCAACGTCCGCACACACGCCCGGTGCACGGTCCGTACGGCGGGCGTCACCCCGTGAACAGCTGCTTGGCCTTCAGGACGAGCTCGTACAGGCCGTAGCAGAGCGGCGCCCCCACCCACAGCCACGCGAACGCGATCAGCGGACGGCGGTCAGGCGGACTGCTGGGGCTGGACGGAGTCGTCATCGGCGGCCTCCCTCGGGGCGGGGATGTGGTGGCGGGCATGGACGGGTCGCACCAGCTCATTGGCGACGAACCCGACGACCAGCAGCCCGATCATGATCAGGAACGAGGTGTCGTAGAGCTGCGCGCCGTGCTTGCCCGCCGCCTTCTGGCGGTCCGCGATCCAGTTGACGATCAGCGGCCCGAGGACGCCGGCCGTGGACCAGGCGGTGAGCAGCCGGCCGTGGATGGCGCCGACCTGGTAGGTGCCGAAGAGGTCCTTCAGATAGGCGGGAATCGTCGCGAAGCCGCCGCCGTAGAAGGAAAGGATCACCAGGGCGCAGACGATGAACAGGGGCTTGGAGGAGTCCCCGAACTGCGAGATCAGCAGATACATGATCGCGCCCACGCCGAGGTAGACGCGGTAGATGTTCTTGCGGCCGATCAGGTCGGACGTGGAGGACCAGCCGATCCGGCCCGCCATGTTGGCGGCCGAGAGCAGCGCCACGAAGCCCGCGGCGGCGGAGACCGACACCGGGGTCGAGGTGCCCGCGAAGAAGTCCGTGATCATCGGGGCGGCCTTCTCCAGGATGCCGATACCCGCGGTCACGTTCATGCAGAGCACGACCCACAGGCACCAGAACTGCGGGGTGCGCACGGCGCTGTTCGCGGACACCTGCACCCCGTCGAGCGGCGCGGGTCCGGCCTTGACCGGCGGTTTGTCGTCGCGCGGCACCCGCACCAGCAGGACGCCGAGCGTCATGAAGACGGCGTACGACAGCCCGTGCACGAGGAAGGCGAGCGCGATGCCGGAGGAGTCGGAACCGAAGGACTTCAGCATCTGCGCGGACCACGGCGAGGCGATGAGCGCACCGCCGCCGAAGCCCATGATCGCGATGCCGGTGGCCATGCCGGGCCGGTCCGGGAACCACTTGATCAGGGTCGACACGGGTGAGATGTAGCCGATGCCGAGGCCGATGCCGCCGACGAAGCCGTAGCCGAACACGATCAGCCAGTACTGCTCGGTGGCGGCGCCGAGCGAGGCGATCAGGAAGCCGGTGGAGAAGCAGACCAGGGCGACGGTCATCGCCCAGCGGGGTCCGTTGCGCTCGACGAGGGTGCCGCCGAACGCGGCGGACAGGCCGAGCATGACGATGCCGAGCTGGAAGGGCAGCGCGCTCTGGGTCCCGCTGAGGCCGAGCGCGGATTCGAGCGGCGGCTTGAAGACGCTCCAGGCGTATGCCTGGCCGATGGAGAGGTGGACGGAGAGTGCGGCGGGCGGGACGAGCCAGCGGCTCCAGCCGGGTGGCGCGACGGGGGGACTCATGATCCCGGACGATAGGAAGCGGTTGCCCGGTTGTGAAGCCGTTCGACACCAACTCGTCGACGGTATGCGGTGAGCGGTATCCATCGCGCGACGAACGGTCGGCCGGCCCCCACGGCGGTCCCCCGAGGTGCTGCGCGAAGCCTTGCCGCCCCAAGTTCCATACTGTAGACAATATTTCGTCGACAGAGTTCGGCAGTTCCTCGGTACCCTCGACCGAACGGAGCGAGCCACAGTGAAAGTCGCCGTTCTCGGCGCCGGTGCGATCGGCGCCTACGTCGGCGCCGCGCTGCACCGCGCCGGCGCCGATGTGCACCTCATCGCCCGTGGACCGCATCTTGCGGCCATGAGGCAGCACGGAGTCCAAGTCCTCAGCCCGCGCGGCGACTTCACCGCGCACGCCCATGCCACCGACGACCCGGCCGAGGTCGGCCCGGTCGACTACGTACTGCTCGGCCTGAAGGCCAACTCGTATGCGGCGTGCGGGCCGCTGATCGAGCCTCTGCTGCACGACACCACGGCGGTGATCGCCGCCCAGAACGGCATCCCCTGGTGGTACTTCCACCGGCACGGCGGCCCGCACGACGGCCACCGTGTGGAGAGCGTGGACCCGAACGGCGCGGTCAGTGCGGTGCTCGCGCCCGAACGGGCCATCGGATGTGTCGTGTACGCCGCGACGGAGCTGGAAGGACCGGGCGTCGTACGGCACTTGGAAGGAACCCGGTTCTCCGTCGGCGAGCCCGACCGCACCCTCTCCGAGCGGTGCACGGCGTTCAGCGAGGCCATGACGGCCGGCGGTCTCAAGTGCCCGGTCGAACGGGATCTGCGCAACGACATCTGGCTCAAGCTGCTCGGCAACATCTCCTTCAACCCGATCAGCGCGCTGGCCCGCGCGACGATGCGGCAGATGTGCCTGCACGGCGGCACCCGCAAGGTCATCGAGATCATGATGACCGAGACGCTCGCGGTCGCCGAGGCGCTGGGCTGCGAGGTGGGCGTCTCCATCGAACGGCGGCTGGCCGGCGCCGAGCGCGTCGGCGACCACCGCACCTCCACACTCCAGGACCTGGAACGCGGCAAGCCGCTCGAACTGGACGTACTGCTGGCGGCGGTCGTCGAGTTGGCGGACATCACCGGCGTCGAGGTGCCCACCCTGCGCACCGTCCACGCCATCTCGGACCTGCTCGCGCTGAGGAGCGCCGCATGAGGAAACGTGAATCGAAGATCTACGCCCGGCTCACGCACCCCCTGGTCCGTGACGCGCGCGACGAGCCCTTCCGGCGGGCCACCTGGGACGAGGCCCTGACCCGCGCGGCGGCGGGACTGAGCGCCGCCCGCGGCGCCTTCGGCCTGTTCTCCTGCGCCCGCGCGACCAACGAGATGAACTACGTGGCCCAGAAGTTCGCCCGGGTCGTGATGGGCACGAACAACGTCGACTCCTGCAACCGCACCTGCCACGCCCCGAGCGTCGCGGGCCTGAGCGCCGCCTTCGGCTCCGGCGGCGGCACCTCCTCGTACGCGGAGGTCGAGGAGACCGACCTCATCGTGATGTGGGGCTCCAACGCCCGCTTCGCACACCCGATCTTCTTCCAGCACGTGCTGAAGGGGATCAGGAACGGCGCCCGGATGTACGCGGTCGACCCGCGCCGTACGTCCACGGCCGAGTGGGCGGAGAGCTGGCTCGGTCTGAACGTCGGCACCGACATCCCGATGGCGCACGCGATCGGCCGCGAGATCATCCACGCGGGCCTCGCCAACCACGCCTTCATCGAGCGGGCCACCAGCGGCTTCGAGGAGTACAAGGCGCTCGTCGAGCCCTGGACGCTGTCGCTCGCCGAGAAGGTGACGGGCGTACCGGCGGCGGCGATACGGCAGTTGGCGCACGCGTACGCCCGCGCCGAGCGCGCCCAGCTGTGCTGGACCCTCGGCATCACCGAGCACCACAACGGCACCGACAACGTCCGCGCGCTGATCAACCTGACCCTGCTGACCGGGCATGTGGGCCGCCACGGCTCCGGACTCCAGCCCCTGCGCGGGCAGAACAACGTGCAGGGCGGCGGCGACATGGGCGCCATCCCCAACCGCCTCCCCGGCTTCCAGGACATCCTCGACCCGCAGACGCGGCTGAAGTTCGAGTCCGCCTGGGACACCGTCATCCAGCCGCACTACGGGCTGAACCTGACGGAGATGTTCGAGGCCATGGAGGAGGGCACGCTCAAGGCCGTCTACTGCATCGGCGAGAACCCGGCGCAGTCGGAGGCCGACAGCGAACAGGCGGTACGGCGGCTGGGCGCCCTCGACTTCCTCGTCGTGCAGGACATCTTCCTCACGAAGACCGCCCAGTTGGCGGACGTCGTGCTGCCCGCGACCGCCGGGTGGGCGGAGACCGAGGGCACCACCACCAACAGTGAGCGGCGGGTGCAGCGGGTGCGCGCGGCGGTGACGCCGCCCGGTGAGGCCCGCGAGGACATCGACATCCTCTGCGACCTCGCCGCGCGCCTCGGGCACGACTGGAAGTACGCCGACGCCGAGGCCGTCTGGAACGAGCTGCGGTCGGTGTCGCCGGACCACTACGGGATGACGTACGAACGACTGGCGGAGCACCAGGGCATCCAGTGGCCCTGCCCCGACATCGGGCGGCTCGAACCCACCTATCTGCACGGCAGGTTGTGGGCCTCGGACCCCGCCGAGCGCGGCCGGCTCGCGCCGTTCGGGATCGTCCAGCACGACCCGCCCGTGGATCTGACGGACGAGGAGTATCCGATCCGGCTCACCACCGGGCGGCGGCTCGACTCGTACAACACCGGGGTGCAGAGCGGCGGCTTCGCCTCGCCGCTGCGGCGCGGCGAGTATGTCGAACTCTGCCCGGAGGACGCCGAGCACTACGGGGTCGTGGTGGGCGAGGAGGTCCAGGTCTCCTCGCGCAGGGGATCCGTCGTGGCACCCGTGTGGATCGACACCGCGCTGCGGCCCGGCCTTGCGTTCATGACCATGCACTTTCCCGACGAGGTGGACACCAACCAGCTGACGATCGAGGCGAACTGCCCGATCGCGGGGACGGCGGAGTTCAAGGCGTCGGCCATCCGGATCGAGAAGCTGCCGGTCGCGACTCAAGTGAGGTGATGTGGTGGATCTGCACTTCGGTGACAGCAAGCCGACGGACGAGGAGCGGGCGGCGATCGACGCGCTGCTCGGTCCGCCGGAGTCCTCGTGGGAGGGCGCCGCCCGCGAGGAGATGAGGTCCGCCGACCTCAGGTGGGCGCGCGGCGGCCGGGAGGCACGCGAACGCCGCGACCTGCTGTTGCCGGGGCTGCACGCCGTCAACGACCGGATCGGCTGGATCAGCGAGGGCGCGCTCGACTACCTGTGCCGCCGGCTGACCGTGCCACCGGCGGAGGCGTACGGGGTCGCGACCTTCTACGCGATGTTCTCGGTGAAACCGCGCCCCGCGACCGTGCTGCGCGTGTGCACGGACCTCGCGTGCGCGGCGGAGGGCGCGGCGGACCTGTGCGCCGGGGTCGAGGCCCACCTCGGGCCCGGCAGCGGCGTCGGCGTCGAGCGCAGCCCCTGCCTGGGGTTGTGCGAGCGCGCTCCGGCGGCCCTCGCGGTCAGGGCGGGCGATCCGGTGCGTACGGCCGTGTCGGCGCCCACCACCGCCGCGCGGGCGGCACAGGCGGCGAGCGCCCCCGACTCGGCGCCCGAGGAGCCGCCCGCGGCCTTCGCGGTGCCCCAGGCGGGCGACCCCTCCCTCGTGCTGCTGAGCCGGGTCGGTGTGGTCGACCCCGCCTCGCTCGACGACTACCGGGCACACGGCGGGTACGCCGCGCTGCGGCGGGCCTTCGCACTCGGGCCGGCCGGGGTCATCCGCGAGGTCACCGACGCGGGCCTGGTCGGGCGCGGCGGCGCCGCCTTCCCCACCGGCCGCAAATGGCAGGCCACGGCGTCCCAGCCCGACCATCCGCACTACCTGGTGTGCAACGCCGACGAGTCCGAGCCGGGCACCTTCAAGGACCGGGTCGTCATGGAGGGCGACCCGTACGCCCTCGTCGAGGCGATGACCATCGCGGCGTACGCCGTCGGGGCGCACAAGGGATACCTCTATGTGCGCGGCGAGTACCCGCGCGCCCTGGGCCGCGTGGAGCACGCCATCGGGCAGGCACGCGCGCGCGGCCTGCTCGGCGAGGACGTCCTCGGCCAGGGGTACGCCTTCGACATCGAGATCCGGCGGGGCGCGGGCGCGTACATCTGCGGCGAGGAGACCGCCCTGTTCAACTCCATCGAGGGGTACAGAGGAGAGCCGCGTTCCAAACCGCCCTTCCCTGTGGAGAAGGGTTTGTTCGGCAAGCCCACTGCCGAGAACAACGTCGAGACCCTGGTGAACGTCCTGCCGATCCTGACGAGGGGGGCCGAGGCGTACGCGGCGATGGGCACCCCGGGCTCCACCGGCCCGAAGCTGTACTGCGTGTCGGGCAGCGTGGACCGGCCCGGAATCTACGAACTGCCGTTCGGGGCGACGCTGGGCGAGCTGCTGGAGTCGGCGGGCGTGCGCGAGCGGCTGCGCGCGGTGCTGCTCGGCGGCGCGGCGGGCGGCTTCGTACGGCCCGACGAACTCGACATCCCGCTCACCTTCGAGGGCACCCGGGCGGCCGGCACGACCCTCGGCTCGGGTGTGGTCATGGCCTTCGACGACACGGTCCCGCTCCCCCGCCTCCTGCTGCGCATCGCCGAGTTCTTCCGCGACGAGTCGTGCGGGCAGTGCGTGCCGTGCCGGGTCGGGACCGTGCGGCAGGAGGAGGCGCTGCACCGGATCGCCGAGCGGAGGGGCGCCGCGGCGGCCGACGACATCGCCCTGCTCAGGGAGGTGGGCCGCGCGATGCGGGACGCCTCGATCTGCGGTCTCGGGCAGACCGCGTGGAACGCCGTGGAATCCGCGATCGACCGCTTGGGAGCCTACGAATGACCGCGATACCGCTGGGAGTGCCGCGTCGGCTCGTCGAGTTCACCCTCGACGGGCAGGAGGCCAGGGTTCCCGAGGGCTCGACGATCCTCGACGCCTGCCGGGCGGCGGGCAAGGAGGTCCCCACCCTCTGCCAGGGCGACACGCTCGCCCCCAAGAACGCCTGCCGGGTCTGTGTCGTCGAGCTGGAGGGCGCCCGGACCCTCGTCCCGGCCTGCTCCCGCAAGGCGGAGGCGGGCATGGAGGTACGGACGGACACCGAGCGCGCCCGCCACAGCCGCAAGGTCGTCATCGAGCTCCTCGCCTCCTCGGTCGACTTGTCGACCACTCCGGAGGTGGCCGGGTGGATCAAGGAGTACGAGGCGAAACCGGACCGCTTCGGCCCCGACGCGGCGCGCCTCGACGAGGAACCGAAGATCGACAACGGCCTCTACGTCCGCGACTACGACAAGTGCATCCTCTGCTACAAGTGCGTCGACGCGTGTGGCGACCAGTGGCAGAACACCTTCGCGATCTCGGTCTCCGGGCGCGGTTTCGACGCCCGGATCGCCGTCGAGCACGACGCGCCGCTGACCGACTCGGCGTGCGTGTACTGCGGCAACTGCATCGAGGTGTGCCCGACGGGGGCGCTGTCGTTCAGGTCGGAGTTCGACATGCGGGCGGCGGGTACATGGGACGAGTCGGCGCAGACCGAGACGACGACGGTGTGCGCGTACTGCGGTGTGGGCTGCAACCTCACCCTGCACGTGCAGGACAATGAGATCGTGAAGGTCACCTCCCCGCACGACAACCCGGTGACCCACGGCAATCTCTGCATCAAGGGCCGCTTCGGCTACCAGCACGTACAGAACCGGGACTGATCAGGACATGGGACGAGTCACGGAACGACGCAAGGTGATCCGCATCCGGGACGGGGCCATCTCCACCCGCCCCGACACGCTCGTCGCGGAGGAGCCACTGGAGATCCGCCTCAACGGGAAACCGCTCGCGATCACCATGCGCACCCCGGGCGACGACTTCGCGCTCGCGGCGGGCTTCCTCGTCAGCGAGGGGGTCTTCGGCCGGGCCGACGAGGTGCAGAACATCGTCTACTGCGCGGGCGCCACGGTCGACGGGTCGAACACGTACAACGTGGTGGACGTCCGGACCTCGCCGGGCGTCGTGCTGCCCGACATCACGCTGGAGCGCAACGTCTACACGACCTCGTCCTGCGGCCTGTGCGGCAAGGCGAGCCTGGACGCGGTCCGTACGACGGCCCACTGGGCCATCGACGACGGCGCCGACGCTCCCCCGGTCCGGCTGGAGCCCGCTCTCCTCGCCGGCCTCCCCGACCGGCTGCGCGCGGCACAGCAGGTCTTCGACCGGACCGGGGGTCTGCACGCCGCGGCCCTGTTCACGGAGGACGGCGAGATGCTCGACGTACGGGAGGACGTGGGCCGGCACAACGCGGTCGACAAGCTGGTCGGGCGCGCCCTGCAACGCGGCGACCTGCCGCTCTCCCGCACGATCCTGCTGGTGTCGGGCCGGGCCTCCTTCGAGCTGGCGCAGAAGGCGGTCATGGCGGGCATCCCCGTACTGGCGGCGGTCTCGGCACCGTCCTCACTGGCGGTGGACCTGGCCGTCGAGACCGGTCTGACCCTGGTGGGCTTCCTGCGCGGCCCCTCCATGAACGTGTACGCGGGCGAGCACCGCATCGCCCTGCGGGCCGCGGCCGCCCAGGGCTGACCGGCTCCCCGCGGCACGGCGGCGGGGCCCCGACCGGCGGGGAGCGCCCCCTGCGCCGTAGGGGCCCCGCCTCAGCCCGCCGCGACCGGGCTCAGGGCTCCTCGGCCCGCGCCGGGTCGGCGAGGGGCGCGAGCGGGGCGAAGGCGGTGATCAGGGGCGAGCGCCGACTCGCCGCCCAGGCGAGCAGCACCTCGTCGCGCTCCGCGTCCGGCACCGGTACGTAGGTGATGTCCGGGCGCGAGTACTGCTCGGCGACGGATTCCGGTACGAGCGTGATCCCGGCCCCGCTCGCCACGGACTCGAACTTCTCTTCGATGGTGCGGATCGGCGGCTCGCCGGGACGAGGGTCGGCGTACCTCAGGCGCGGTTCGTCCGCCAGGTCGGCCAACGCGAGTTCCGGTTTGCCCGCGAGCCGGTGGTCGGCGGGGAGCATCGCCACGCGCGCCTCGCTGAACAGCGGCAGCAGCGTGAGGCCCTGCTCGCGGATCGGGCGGCGTACGTAGGCGAGGTCGACGGTTCCGTCGAGGATCAGCCGCTCCTGGTCGTCCCATTCGACGCGGCGGGCGAGCGCCTCGACGTCCGGATGGGCGGCCCCGAAGGCGCGCAGGGCGCGGGTCACGACGATGCCGGCCCGGAAGCCGACGACCAGTCGGCGCGGTCCGCCGGCGGCCCGGCGCACCCGGAGCCTGGTGGCGTCCGCGGTGGCGAGCAACTGCCGTGAGTCGTCGAGGAGTTGCTGCCCGGCCGCCGTCAGGGTCACACCATGGCTGTCGCGTTCGAGGAGCCGTGCACCCAAGTCCTTCTCCAGGGCACGGATCTGACGGCTCAGGACCGGCTGGGCGATGTGCAGCCGCTCCGCCGCGCGGCCGAAGTGGAGCAGCTCGGCGACCGCCACGAAGTAGCGGATCTTCCGCAGGTCGAGGTCCATGGCCGCCCCTTCCGTCATCGCGGTGGCGATGCCTTCAGGGTATCGCCCCTGACGAAGGGCACCGCGGGCATCGGGGACTTCGGCCACCGGTGTTCACCGCCGGGGAGTCCCTGCTGCTGGAAGAGCCGGCGAACACGGACATCGACCGGGCCCGGCGCTTCCTGGACACCGGGCACGACCGTGGCGGCCGGCCTGTGCTGGGCGAGGGAGTCCCTCACCCGCGCACCGGCACTGGAGCCGGCGCCGATCCGGGTCGACGTGGTCTCCCCCGGCGTGGTCCGCACCGCACTGTGGCGGGAGCTGCCGGAGGCCGACCGCGAGGGCCTGGTCGCGTCCGCCGCGCAGTCGCTGCCGGTCGGGCGGACCGGGGAGCCCGAGGAGGTGGCGCAGGCCCGCCGCTACCGGGATCCCCTGTTCCGCTCCGCGCCTCAGCCCGCGCTGAAGTGCACCTGCGCGCTGGTCACGACCGTGCCCAGGCGAGGGAAGTCGAGGCGGACCGACGCCTCGTGTTCGGGTGCGGTGAGGGCCGCCATCGCGTCCTCGGCGAACACGAGGTCGTAGCCGAGGTCGCCGGCGGCGCGGGCGGTGGACTCGACGCCGAGGTTGGTGGCGATCCCGCCGAAGACCAGGGTGGAGATGCCGCGTTCCCGCAGCCGCTCGTCGAGACCGCTGCCCTGGAACCCGCCGATGGTCCGCTTCACGACCTCGAGGTCACCCGCCACCGCGAGCCCGGCGACGAGTCCGCTGCCAGGCGGCTGTTCGGGCAGCCCGGGCCGCTCGCCCCGGACGAGCACGACGAGCGCGCCCGCCTTGCGGAAGGTGGCCGCCAGCTCCTCGGCGGCGGCGAGGACTTCGGTGCCCTTGCGGGGTTCCACGGGCAGTCCGACGATGCGCTCCATCAGATCCACGAGCACCAGGGCGGTGCGCGTGGGGTCGAGGGCGAGCCGGGGTTCGGTTTCGGGTGCGGTCATGACGGAACGTTAGCCTTCATCAGCCGTCCGTACCGGAAATCCGGATCAACAAGCCCGTGAACTGCTCCCGCTCGGCCTTCGAGAGTGGTGAGAGGAGCGCGTCGTTGGCCTCGCGCGCCGCCCGCTCGCAGCGCGCGAGGAGGCACGCGCCCTCCTCGGTGATGGACACCGCGTTCTTACGCCGATCCCTGGGGTCGGGTTCACGCAGGACCAGGCCCGCGCCCTGCGGAGAGCACCACGTGATCCCACATCTTCAGGCCCTCGGCCGCCAGCGCCTCGGCGACGAGGGCGCGGCCGCGGGCGGCGGTGCGGCCGAGGAGCCAGCTAAAGAGGGCGCGGATGGCCGGAGCAACCTGGGGAAGGTGGTGCTGCGCCCCTGACAGCCACGTTCGGATTTGGCGTGAACACGACCGGTGCTCGCTTCTTGTGGGGCCGCTGAGAGCCCAAGTAGCGTCTGCGGTATACACATTGGACGTCCGATGTCGGATGTCGAATGTCCAGATCACCCCGGTTGCCCAGACACACGAAGGGCAGGTCGCACCATGTCGGCACGTCTGCGCGCACGTCTCAGATCGACCCTGACCGCCGTCCTCACGGCCGCCGCACTGTGCGTGCTCGCGCTGCCGAGCCCCGCGAGGGCCTCCGCGGCCGACGCGTCCGGTCCGTCGGGTGCGTCCGGTGCGTTGTTCGAGCAACAGGTGCTCTTCAGGGCCTCCCAGGATCCCGGCTACGCCTGCTTCCGCATCCCGGCCGTCGTGCGGAGCACGCACGGCACTCTGCTGGCGTTCGCCGAGGGGCGCGTGCACGACTGCGGCGACGCGGGTGACATCGACATCGTGGTCAAGCGGTCCACCGACGGCGGCCGGACCTGGGGACCGCTCCAGGTCGTCAACGAGGGGGCCGGCGACACCCACGGCAACCCCGCCCCGATCGTGGACCGCGAGACCGGTCGCATCGTGCTGGCGGAGACGTACAACACGGGCCGCACGGACGGGCGCAGTTGCGACGTCCCCTGCGACCGCACCCCACATCTCCAGTACAGCGACGACGACGGCCTCAGCTGGTCCGCACCGCGCGACCTGAGCGCCGAGATCCTCCCGCCGAACTGGAACTCCTGGTACGCCACCGGCCCCGTGCACGGCATCCAGCTGACCCGTGGCAGGCACGCCGGGCGGCTCGTCTTCGGCGTCAACACCGAGACCTGGGACGGCAGCCGGGTCACGGCCAACAACGCCGCCCTCATCACCAGCGACGACGGCGGCGACCACTGGAGGGTCGGTGCGAGCGACTCCTGGCCGATCGCGGACGACGGCACCTTCCGTCAGAAGCCGTCCGAGCTGACGCTCACGGAACGCGCCGACGGGTCCGTCCTCGTCAGCGGGCGCGAGCAGGACGGCACCGACCTCGGCCACCGCACCCAGACCGTCAGCCGCGACGGCGGTGACAGCTTCACGGCGCCCTTCCGCGACCTCCCCGGCCTCTACGCGCCCCAGGTCCAGGGCTCCGTACTCCGCCTCGGCGACCGCATCCTGCTGGCCTGCCCCGGCGACCCCGACCGCCGCAGGACCATGATGATCCGCTCCTCGTACGACGGCGGGCGGACCTGGGACAGCGTGGACCGCGGCACGGTCGTGACCACCGACTGGTCGGGCTACTCCGACCTGGTCGGGATCGGCGGCGGCGCCGTGGGACTGCTGTACGAGGGCGGCGCGGTCGACGCACGCGACGAGATCCGCTTCGCCCGCTTCACCGAGGACTGGCTCACCCCGCGCCGCGGCCCCGACCCGACGACCGACGACCTCGCCCGGCACGCCGAGCCGGCCGCGGTCCTCGGCGGCGCCCAGGAGACGGCGGGCGTGCGCGGCGGCGCGCTGGAGTTCGACGGCGCCGACGACGCCGTACGCCTGCCGTATCAGGACCGGCTCCCGCTCGGGACAAAGGACTTCACCGCGTCGCTGTGGTTCCGCTACACGGCCACCGGCGGGGAGCAGCCGCTGCTGTGGATGGGCGGGATCGGGACGACACAGCCGCAGGTGTGGATGCGCGCCGAGCCCGCGTCCCACCGGATCACCGCGCTGATCACCGCCAGGAGCGGAGCCGCGGCTGCGACCTCCGTCTCCGTCCGCACCGCGAGCGCCTACAACGACGGCCAGTGGCATCATCTGGCCCTGCGTCGGGGCGGCGGACTGCTCACGCTCTCCGTCGACGGTACGGCGGTCGGCGCCGCGGACGTGCCCGGGTCGGTCAGCCGCAACTCGCCGTTCGGGGTCCATGTCGGGCAACGGATGGACAGCCGGGCGTACTTCACCGGAGCGATCGACGAAGTACGCGTCTACGACCGGGCGTTGAGCGACGAGGAGCTGTCCGCGCCGCCCTCCCGGGAAGTGACCCGGGACACCGTCCTGTATCTGCCCATGGACCGGGTGCGCGGCGGCCACTAACGTCCCGTCCGTGCCCGACGACGCACGAGCACGACGACGGCGGACCGGGGCCGGCCTCGGTGTCCTGCTCGCCCTGGTCTGCGCGGCCGTGCTGCTCACCGTCCTCCCCGACCACGACCGGGAGGGCGGCGGCGCGTGCACGGCCCGTACGCTGCGGTCCTGGAGCGCGGACGCGCGGCTCACGGGCGAGTTCGCGCGGTACGGCGACGACGCGAGCCGTGTCGACGACTGGACCGGCGGCGACGGCACGCACTCGGTGCGGCTGCCGGACGGGCGGGTGCTGTGGCTGTTCTCGGACACGTATCTCGGCCAGGTGCACGGGCCGCCGAACCCGGTCGGCGAGTCGTACGCGTGGCGCGACACGGGCGCGCCCCTGGTGCGGAACTCGGCCGTGGTGATGTCGAAGGACGGGCGGCTGGAGACGACACTGCCGACGCCGGTGTTCCCCGACCCCGGGCCGGGACGGTGGCGGTGGCCGGTCGCGGCCCGTGTCGAGCCCCGCTCCCCCGGCTCCTCCGAACAGGTCGTCCGCGTCCTGCTGTGGACCCGTACCGCCGGCCAGGCTCCCTGGATCTACGGCGTGCCCACGTCCACCGAGGTCGCCACGCTCGCGCTGCCCGACCTGCGGCTGGAAGGCATCGCCACGGTCCTGGACCAGAGTTCCGTGGCGGATCCCTCCCGGCGGGTACTGTTCGGCACCTCGACGGTCGACGCGGGCGCGTGGACGTACGTCTTCGGCGGCGACGACGGCCGGGCCGCCTTGCGCCCCGCCTCGCAGGCGTACGTGGCGCGGGTGCCGCGCGGCCGGCTCGGGCAGCCGGCGGCCTGGGAGTACTGGGACGGCGGCGGATGGGCGGTGCGGGCACGGCCGGGGCCGGTGCTCGGGGACGAACGGCGCACGGGGGTCGGCAGCGCGTTCACGGTGGTGCGGGACGGCGGGACGTACGTCCTGTTCACGATGGCGGCGGGCACCGCGGGGCTCACGACGATCACCTCGTACTGGGCGTGCGCGCCGACCGGCCCCTGGCACGGGCCCACCCGGAGTTTCAGTCCGTCCCTGCCGCAGGGGCAGGTGGCCGCGTACAACCCGCAGGTGCACGCGGCGCTGAGCGACGGCGACCGGCTCGTCCTGAGCTATGACGTGAACTGGCTGGACACGACGGGCGGTGTCTCGGCGCAGGCGAACCTCAGTCGGAACGTGGCGCTGTACCGACCGCGATTCGTGACGCTGCGGCTGGGGGATGCGGGGCCGTAGCCGCCTCGGGGTCGTGGGCGCGGCGCTTGGCGATCACCGCGCACACCATCAGCTGCATCTGATGGAAGAGCATCAGCGGCAGCACGGCGAGCGAGGCGTGCGCGCCGAACAGCACGCTGGCCATGGGAAGCCCCGAGGCGAGGGACTTCTTCGAGCCGGCGAACTGGATCGCGATGCGGTCCTCGCGGTGGAAGCCCAGCGCCCTCGCGCCGTACCAGGTGAGCGTCAGCATCACCGCGAGCAGCACGGCCTCGACCGCGAGCAGTCCCGCCAGTCGCACCGCGCTCACCTGGTGCCATATGCCCTGCACCATGCCCTCGCTGAACGCGGTGTAGACGACGAGCAGGATCGAGCCGCGGTCGACGTAGCCGAGGACCTTCTTGTGGCGCGTGATGAACCCGCCGATCCAACGGCGCAGCACCTGCCCGGCGAGGAACGGCACCAGCAGTTGGAGCACGATCTTGACCAGCGAGTCCGCGGAGAACCCGCCGCCGCTGCTGCCCAGCAGTGCCGCGGCGAGCAGCGGGGTGACGACGATGCCCGCGAGGGAGGAGAAGGAGCCGGCGCAGATCGCGGCGGGCACGTTGCCGCGGGCCATGGAGGTGAAGGCGATCGACGACTGGATGGTCGAGGGGACGAGTGTGAGGAAGAGCAGACCGGTGTAGAGGTCGTGTGTCAGGAGCACCGGTTCGAGGCCGCGGGCGGCCAGCCCCAGCAGCGGGAAGACGACGAAGGTGCAGGCCAGGACAGTGACGTGGAGCCGCCAGTGCTTGAGGCCCTCGACCGCCTCACGGGTGGAGAGCCGGGCCCCGTAGAGGAAGAAGAGGAAGGCGATGGCGGCCGTGGACGCACCCGACGCGACGTCGGCACCCGTACCCCTTGCCGGGAGCAGGGCCGCCAGGCCCACTGTCCCGAGCAACAGCAGGATGTACGGGTCGATCGGCATCCAACTCGGCCACTGCAGGCGTTTCACGGTGCTCCACTGCTCAGACGTCGTACGGGGCGGCCCCGGGGCAAGGGGTCCCGGGGCGGGTCGTGCCCTCTCCATCGTCCTCTTCCGGCCCGCGATCGGGAATCCGTCATACCGTTCTGACTGTCATCGCGATCCGCGATAACGTGGAGGTGTGTACGACCCCTCCCAGCTGCGTACCTTCCTGGCGGTGGCCCAGACCCTGAGCTTCACGCAGGCCGCACGGCGGCTCGGGCTGCGCCAGTCGACCGTCAGCCAGCACGTGCGCCGCCTGGAGGACGCGGTGGGAAGGCAGCTGTTCTCGCGGGACACGCACTCCGTGGAGCTCACCGAGGACGGCGAGGCGATGCTCGGCTTCGCGCGCCGCATCCTGGCGGTGCACGAGCAGGCGACCGCCTTCTTCACGGGCACCCGCCTGCGCGGCCGGCTGCGCTTCGGCGCCTCCGAGGACTTCGTCCTGACCCGGCTCCCGGAGATCCTGGAGGGCTTCCGGTACGACCATCCGGAGGTGGACCTGGAGCTGACGGTCGAGCTGTCCGGCACGCTGCACGAACAGCTCGCGGCGGGCAGGCTGGACCTGGTGCTGGCGAAGCGGCGGCCCGAGGATCCACGCGGCGAGCTGGTCTGGCACGACCGCCTGGTGTGGATCGGCGCGGAACGCCTGCGGCTCGACCCCGACCGCCCGGTCCCCCTGATCGTCTACCCGCCCCCGGGCATCACCCGCGCCCTCGCCTTCGAAGCCCTGGAGCGCCAGGGCCGCGCGTGGCGCATCGCCTGCACCAGCGGCAGCCTGAACGCCCTCGTCGCGGCGGCCCGCGCTGGCCTCGGCGTGATGGCCCACTCACGCGGACTGATCCCTCCGGGCCTCGTCCGCGTCCCCGACCGCGCGGGCCTGCCGGAGCTGGGCGAGGTCGACTTCGTCCTGGTGCACGGGCAGCGGCGTACATCCGCGCAGGGCGCGGCGGACGCCCTCGCCGCCGCGATCCTGGGAGGCGGGGACCGCCTGCTCAGGGGCGGCGGCCCCAGCGGGTCGGTCTCGCGTACGTGAGCTGCTTGACGCGGCACGGGAACGGGGTCGTCTCGACGTGCTGGACCCCTTCGAGGGTGCCGAGACGGCCGCTCAGGTAGGCGTAGAGGCCCGCCGTGTCACGGGCGACGGCGGTGACGACGATGTTGGAGGGGCCGGCCGTCGCCGCGGCGAAGGCGATCTCGTCGTGGGTGGCGAGGGGCTCGGGGTGGTACTCGACGTCGACGTACACGGCGCCGGAGGCGAGCAGCGTGGCTGGACGGTGCTGGTGCCGGGCCTCGTGCTGGTCGGCATCGGCACGGGCTTCGTGTCCCCCGCCATCGCGGGCGCCACGCTCGCCGCCGTACCGCCGGAGCGGGCGGGCATGGCGGGCGGCGCGGTGAACACGGTCCGCCGGCTGGGGTACGCGCTCGGGGTCGCCGTCTTCGGCACGGTGCTGACCTCCCGCATGCAGGACACGCTCTCGGGCGACGCGGCCCACACCCTGGCCGGTGGCGGCGCCGGGGCACTGCGCGGCCTCTCCGAACACGCCCTGCGGGCCGCGTTCGCCTCGGGGTTCGACTCGGCGTCGGTGGCGGCGGGCGTGACGGGGATGGTCGCCGGGGCGCTGGTACTGGTGTTGGTGCGGACGCCGCGCGCTGTGACGGACACGGCCGAGGCACCGGCTGAGCGGGCGACGGCGTCCCGCGCATGACACCGGTGAGGGCCCGGTCATGACACCGGCGGAGCCGGTCCCGGAGCCACCGGGACCGGCTCCGGCGGTAGCCGCACAGCGCGGAATCAGAGGTTCCGCGTCCGGTATCCGGCGCCCCGTGCCCCGTAGGAGGGTCGTACAGATTCCGTGGAGATTACGGGACCGAAACCTACGGAACCGTACGGGATTCTGTCCGGCCCTTCCCCATGTGCGGGCATTTTCTCGGCTGACCTGTGCCTATGCCGCACACACCCCCGCCACGGCACCCCTCCCGCCCGACGGCGCGGTGGGGTAGCTTTCACGGCGCTGTGCGGAGCGCCACTAGGAGCGGGATTGCGCGAGTTCACCAACCCTCCGTTGGCGTCGGCGCCGCCGGTGGGCGGCCTGGCCGACGTCGTCTTCGACCATGCCCAGGAGGACCCGCTGCGGGCCGCGTTCGGCCGCAAGGACGAGAACGAACAGTGGCGCGATGTGACGGCCGCCGAGTTCCGTGACGAGGTCCTCGCACTGGCCAAGGGACTGCTCGCCCAGGGAATCCGATTCGGCGACCGGGTCGCGATCATGTCCCGTACCCGCTACGAATGGACACTCTTCGACTACGCGTTGTGGACGATCGGCGCCCATGTCGTCCCCATGTACTCGACGTCCTCGGCCGAGCAGGTCTTCTGGATGCTGCACGACGCGCAGGTGTCGGCCGCGGTGGTCGAGCACGAGGACCACGCGATGACCATCGCCACGGTGATCGACCGGCTGCCCCAGCTGCACAAGCTCTGGCAACTGGACTCGGGCGCGGTGCAGGAGCTCTACGAGGCGGGCGCGGGCATCGACGACGAGGTCGTGCACCGGCACCGGCGCGCTGTCACCCCCGAGTCGATCGCGACGATCATCTACACCTCGGGCACCACGGGCCGCCCCAAGGGCTGCGTCATCTCGCACGCCAACTTCATGGCCGAGGCGAGCACGGTCATCGGGCTCATGGAACCGATCTTCACCTCCAAGCGCGACAACGCGGCATCCACCCTGCTGTTCCTGCCGCTCGCGCATGTCTTCGGGCGGATGGTCCAGGTCGCGGGAGTCCTCGGGAAGGTCAAGCTGGGCCATCAGCCGCAGATGCACGCCGCCGTGCTGCTGCCCGACCTGGCCGCGTTCCAGCCCACGTTCATCCTCGCGGTGCCGTACATCTTCGAGAAGGTCTTCAACGCGGCCCGCCGCAAGGCCGAGAAGGACGGAAAGTCCGGACCCTTCGAGAAGGCCGTGGAGGTCGCGGTCCGCTACGCGGACGCGATCGAGGCGAAGGCGTGGGGGATCGGCGCCGGGCCGTCGGCGAGCCTGCGGATGCAGCACCAGTTCTTCGACAAGGTCGTCTACACCAAGATGCGCGCCGCCCTGGGCGGCCGGGTCAGACACGCGGTGTCGGGCGGCTCCGCGATGGACCGTCGGCTCGGGCTGTTCTTCGCCGGCGCGGGCATCCAGATCTACGAGGGATACGGGCTCACCGAGACCACCGCCGCCGCGGTCGTCACCCCGCCCGAGCGGACCCGGTACGGGACGGTCGGCCAGGCCATTCCGGGCACGACCGTGCACATCGCGGACGACGGCGAGATCTGGCTGCACGGCGACAACATCTTCAAGGGCTATCTGAACGACCCCAAGGCCACCGACGCCGCACTGCACGACGGCTGGCTCGCCACCGGCGACCTCGGCACCCTCGACGAGGACGGCTTTCTCACCATCACCGGGCGCAAGAAGGAGATCCTGGTGACCTCCGGCGGCAAGAGCGTCTCACCGGGTGTCCTGGAGGAGCGCGTGCGCGACCATCCGCTGGTCGCCCAGTGCATCGTGGTCGGCAACGACCGGCCCTACATCGCGGCACTCGTCACCCTCGACGCCGAGGCCGTCGAACACTGGCTCCAGATGCGGGGCAAGACGCGGCTGTCCCCGTCCGACCTGGTGCGCGACCCGGACCTGGAGACCGAGGTGCGGCGGGCGGTGGTCGCCGCGAACACCCTGGTCTCACAGGCCGAGTCGATCCGTACGTTCCGGATACTGGCGAACCAGTTCACCGAGGAGCACGGGTTGCTGACGCCTTCCCTGAAGTTGAAGCGGAAGGCGATCGAGAACGCGTACGCGACGGAGGTGGAGGCGTTGTACCGGGCATGAGCCCGCCGCAACGCCTCGGTCCGGCTAGTTGATGCTCACCTTGAAGATCTTGTCCGAGCCGTCCGCCGCCCCTCCGTTGTTGTCGCAGTTGGTGGTGGAGAGCCAGAGCTGATCGGCGCCGGGCACCTTGGTGACCGTGCGCAGGCGGCCGTAGGTGCCGACGTAGTACGCCGTCGGTGTGCCGACGTTCTCCGTGTCGCCGGTGATGGGGATGCGCCACAGCCGTTCGCCGCGCAGGGACGCCATGTAGACGACGTTACGGACGATCGCGATGCCGCTGGGTGATGCCTCGGAGACGTTCCAGGTCGCCTTCGGGTTGGTCATCCCGGAGACGCTGCAACTGCCCTCGCAGGTCGGCCAGCCGTAGTTGGCGCCCGGTTTGATGAGGTTGAGTTCGTCCTTGGAGCTGTTGCCGAACTCCGCTTCCCACAGGCGGCCGTTGCGGTCGAAGGCGAGGCCCTGGGGGTTGCGGTGCCCGTAGCTGTAGACGTAATTGCCGAACGGGTTGCCGGGCGCGGCCTTGCCGTCCGTCGTCATCCGCAGGATCTTGCCGTTCAACGACGTCTTGTCCTGGGCCAGTTCGGGCGTCTGGGCCTCGCCGGTGGAGACGTACAGATAGCCGTCGGGGCCGAAGGCGAGGCGTCCGCCGTTGTGGTAGCGGTTCTTCTTGATGCCCTGGAGGAGGATCGTGTAGTTGGTGAGGGAGCTGCCGTCGTAGGTCATGCGGACGACGCGGTTGCCCTCCGAGGCCGTGTGCATGAAGTACACGTAGTGGTTGGTGGCCCACTTCGGGTCGACGGCCACGCCCAGCAGGCCGCCCTCGCCGTTCGTGGTGACGGCGTTCGGCACGGTTCCGACCTGGGTCCTCGTGCCGTCCTTGGTGACCTTCCAGACCCGGAAGTCGTCCCGCTCGGTGACCAGCGCCGTCTGTCCGTCCGGCATCCAGTACGTGCCCCAGGGGATCGTCCAGCCACTGGAGACGGTCCCGATGGACGAGGGGACCCCGCCGTCGGTGGCACAGGCCTTGGTCGTGAAGGTGACCGTGTTGCTCTGCGGCGACACGTTGCCGGCCGCGTCGCGCGCCACCACGTTCAGCGTGTACGGGCTGTTGCAGGCGAGCCCGGTGAGTGTGGTCGACGTACCGGTGACGCTCTTGTAGACCGTCGTGTCGCTGCGCACGTCGTAGCCGACGACCGCCTTGTCGTCGGTCGAGGCGCCCCAGCTCAGGTCGGCGCTGGTGGCCGTGACGTTCGAGGAGGTGAGGGTGCCGGGCTGGGTGGGTGGGGTGGTGTCGGAGCTGGGCCGGGTCGTGCAGTCGACGACCGGGCTGGCCTGGGAGGCGTTGCCGGCGGCGTCGCGGGCGATGACGGTGAGGTTGTAGGTGGTGTTCGGACTCAGGCCCGTGAGCACCTTGGAGGTCACGTCACCGGCCGCCTCGACGAGCTTGTTGCCATGCTCGTAGAGGTCGTACGCGGCCACGCCGACGTTGTCCGTGGAAGCGCCCCAGGAGAGGGTGAGGGCGTCCTCGCCGATGGCCGGGCAACTCGGCTGGCCCGGCCGCGAGGGTGCCTGGGTGTCGGCGGCGGCACCGACGCTGACGCGGTCGAGGTTGGGGCCGCCGTTCGCCGTGGTGGCGGTCGCGCGGATCTTGTTGGAACCCGCGTTGAGCTGGACGTTCACACTCTTCGTCGCCCAGGTGTTCCAGTCGGTGGTGGCCGGGAAGGAGACCCCGGAGGCGACGACCGTGCCGTTGACGGAGAGGTCCATCGGGCGGTCGACGCTCGTGCCGTTGGCGTAGCGCAGGGCCAGCGAGGAGGTGCCCGCCGTGGCCGCGCTCACCGTGAACTCCACGTACGAGCCGGTGATGTTGGTGTAGTCGACGAAGCCGGTGCCCGTGTAGCCGGTGTGGTTGGTGGCGACGGCGCCCTGCGAGATCGTGGCGTCCTCGGCCTGGTAGTCGGTGGCCGCCTGCGCCGCCGTGCCGGTCAGTGCGACGAGCGGCACGGCCAGGGCGAGCGAGAGGCACCAGGGCAGCGCTCTGCTGAGTTTCATGATGTCGTCCCCTCAGCCCGTGTACTGGGCGAAGACCTTGAGGTAGTCGTACGGCTGCTGCGACACGCCGCTGCAGGAGTCACCGTCGGAGCCCGAGCCGCAGGCCCGGTCGCGGTTCACTGACCAGTAGGTGAGGCGCCCGATGTGGTGCTGCTGGGCGTAGGCGAGCATGGTCTTGAAGTCGGCGACGCGGACCCGTTCGCCGGAGTCGTCGGTCTTGCCGTTCATGGACGACAGGCCGATGTGCGCGTACGCCGTCGCGTCGCTGTATCCATAGGCCGACTTGACCCGTGCCTTGAGGCCCTCCATGGCCTGGGTGGTGAGCGTGCCCATGTTCGTGGCGGCACCCCCGAAGTCGAACGGCATGATGCACCAGATGTCGTTCGCGAGGCCCGAGGCGGCGCCACGCTTGATCATGTCGACGCCGGTGGAGTCCGGGCCGCTCGTCGTCGTGCCGAAGGTGATGATCGTCTTGAGCCCGGGGTTGCCGGCCTTCACGATCTTCAGCGCGTCGATCACCCGTTGCCGGACCGTGGCGTTGCTCCACTCGGTGTTCTCGATGTCGATGTCGATGACCTTGAGGCCGTAGGCGTTGACGACCTTCTGGTAGGCGCCCGCGAGCGCCGAGGCGCTGGAGCACTTCTCGCCGAGCTTGGCGCCGCTCCAGCCGCCGATAGAGACCACGACGTCACCGCCGGCCGCGCGGATCGCGTTGATCTTCGACTGGTCGTTGCCGCCGGTCAGCGGGCGCGAACCGTCCCACTTCGGGTTGCAGGAGCCGTCGGAGAGGACGAAGGCGAGCGTGAACCACTTCACCCCGGTCGCCGACATGACCGCCGTCGGGTTCTGCGGGCTGCCCCAGCCGAGGTACTCGTAGGGCGCCACCGCCATGCCGGGTGAGGCCGCGGCGGTCTTCAGGGCGGTGCTCACCGGCTTCACCCGGATCAGGCGCGTCTCCCCGGGGCGCAGGGTGGCGCTGTAGGAGTCGGCGATCGTGCCCTTGTGGGAGCCCGACCACAGGTCCGTGACGTCGCCGGAGCCGGTGAAGCCGACCTGCGACCAGTTCACACCGACCGTGGAGTTGCCGGACGTGCCGGTGTTGAAGAGGGCTACGACGTACTGGCCGTCGCTCTCCTTCTTGCTCCAGACCTGCTTGACGCCGCTGCTCACGATCCGCTTCGCGGCGACGCCGTCCTGGTCGACACCGATGAGGCGGTCGTTGGTCAGCATCGGCTTGTCGACGGAGTCGAGGTTGGTCAGGTCCGTGCCGAGGAGCAGGGGCGCGCCCGCCATCGCCCACAGGGTGAAGTGCGAGCGGCGCTGGTCGGCGGTCAGGCCCGCCTGGTCACCGTTGCCGATCTCCAGGGAGTCCAGGTCGTTCCAGCCGCCGGGGCCGGCGTACTGCTGCCAGTTGGCGGCCGAGGTGAAGCGGGCGGAGACGTGGGACCAGTCGGTCAGCGGATAGCCGCTGCCGTTGTCGCCCGAGCCGCAGTAGCACTCGACATCGCCCTGGGTGCGCCAGCTGTTCGCCAGGGACTTCCAGGTGGAGGCGCCCGCGATGGGCAGGTTGTTGGAGAGGGCGAAGGTGATGGGCCGGCCCGTGGCGCGCAGCGCCTTGTCCCAGGCCTGGACGTCGGGGATGTCCGCGCTGCCCACCCCGTCGATCTTCAGGTAGTCGACTCCCCAGGAGGCGAACTGCTTGGCCCACGAGTTCACGAACTCCTGGGCGCCCGGCTTCCCGTAGTCGATGTAGTACATGTTCTTGCAGTTGTAGTTCTTCTCGGTCTTCGAGGTGTCCGCGATGTCGGCCGCGTGGTACGAGGTCCCCTCGATCGGTGTGTTCCTGGTGACGGCGTTCTTGGCGATGCCCGGCGTCACGTAGAAGCCGAACTTCAGCCCTTTGGAGTGGATGTAGTCGGCCAACGCCTTGATCCCGCCGGGGAATTTGGCGGTGTCGACGCTCCAGCGTCCGTAGGAGTCGACGGTGAACCCGTCTCCGTCGCACTTCTGCCAGAAGTCGTCGAGGTTGACGTACACGAAGCCGTGGTTCTTGAGCCCGCTCGCGACGAGCGCGTCGGCCTGGGCCTTGATCTTCGCCTCGGTCGGCCATCGGCGCACGAAACTCCAGCTGCTCCAGCCCATGGCGGGGCGCAGGGCCTGGCCGTTGTCCGAGTACGTGGTGACGGTGGCCGCCGGGGTGGCGTACGACGTGCCGATCCAGGCCTCGTCGATCCGCAGCCGCTTGTAGCGGGTGGTGTCGGTGGACGCGGCCCAGGTGGTGTCGACTTCGAGGCGTACGTATCGGGCGTTCGCGGCGGTCAGGTCGATCCCCTGGATGCCCCGCCGACTGGCGAGCTGACCGGTCTTGACCGCGCTGCCCCAGGTGGTCCCGTCGTTGCTGAGGAACACCTTGTAGTCCTTGATGCGTGCGGACTGCTCGGTGTCGGAGCGCGCGTAGGCGACGGAGTCCTCGCGCTGGTTGAGGCCGATGTACTGGACCTTCTTCGCGCTGCCCAGGTCGAAGGTGAGGTTGACGGGCAGCGTCTTGTTGCTGTCCCAGTAGGAGAGGTAGTTGCCGTCGCCCGCTGCCGCCGCGCCGTGACCGCTCGCCGAGGCGCTCGCGGACATCGTGACGCCGGACGCGATGCCCTGGCGGCCGGCCGTGGTGACCTTGAAGACGGTGTCGTAGGGGTCCCAGTTCGCCAGGCCGTTCAGGGTGAGCACGCCGCCCGACTGGGACCACGAAACAGCCGCTCCCGTACGGAGGTTGGTCACGGAGGCGATGCGGTATCCGTTGTCGCGGATGCGCAGGGTGCTGGTGCTGGGCGGGGTCAGTACGTGGATGTACTGGAGGTCGGGGTCGGTCTTGCTGACCGTGGTGACACCGTGGGCCCCGTCGTTCCAGAAGCCGGGCTTGAGGCCGCCGTACATGTAGCCGCCGCCCTCGGTGCCGTGCAATGACTGCCAGATGGGGCCGAGATAGGAGTTGGCGAAGTTGTTGAAGGCCTCCTGGTTCGTCGGGAACTTGCCGTTGACCTGCGCGGTCTCGGCCATCAGCGCCTTCACGGAGGAGCCCGCGTTGGTGATCAGCCGGCCGAGGGTGAGCATCTTGTCGACGGAGGGGTTGGAGCCGTCGTACCACCACGCCCCGCTCGACGGCAGCTTGAAGTCCGCTTCGGCGAGACGGGGTTGGGCCGTGTAGACGGCCTGGGGGTAGTCGTAGGACGGGGTCATGCCCGTCTTCTGCTCATTGCTGATCATGTCCATGATCGGCGTGTCTTCGTTGTTGTTGCTGAGCGTGTAGTTCGGGCGCTTCTGCTGGATCTGCGCGTAGAGGTCGTGGCTCTCCCAGTACGCGTTGTCGTTGTCGATCCAGAAGCCGCCGAGGTCCGGATAGCGGTCCATGACCTCGAAGAAGTTGTCGTAGCTGAAGCGGCCGAAGCCGTCGCGGGTGGTGAGGTCGACGTCGGTGCCCTTGTAGGCGGAGTACGCGGCCGAGTCGAGCCACTCGTGGCCGCCCTCGTCGTGCCACTGGGGGTCGTCGGTCATGTAGAGGATGACCTTGAGGCCCTTGGCCTTGGCGGCGGTGATGAGTTCGCCGAGGAAGTCCCGCTTGGTGGAGCAGCTGCCCGGGATCTTCGAGGGCCAGGGGCGGGCGTAGCCGAGGCGGCTGTGGAAGGTGGCGAGGACGAGGTACTGGGTGTGCAGTTTCTGGGCCTCGTTCACCCAGTAGTCGGGAGTCCAGCCGCCGTTGGTGACATCGTTCTCCCAGGCGGTGCAGCTGGTGTGGGCCGGGGCGGTGCGTTCGCCCCAGTGCAGGAAGAGTCCGCCGACGGAGCCGCGCAGAAAGGCCTGGCGGGGGTTTTCGAGGTCAAGCGGTTTCACACCTGTGTGCGGGCGCTGCACGGCGGTGGCCGCCGTCGCCGTGCTCTTGGCCGGCGTACCGCAGTTCTCACTGGAGCCGCTTGCGGAAACCCGCAGCGCGCCGCCCGAGGTGTTGTGACTGTCCGTCAGGCAGTAGCCGGTGACGTTCTGGAAGCCCATGTCGTGGGGCGAGCTGCTCCCCCGCTGGGCCGTGAACCGGGTGAACCTGATCCCGTTCGCGGCGTTCGCGATGACGGCCGGGCGTCCGTCGTCGGCCGCGTACTTCACCGAGCTGTCCGTGAAGCTGACGTTGTCGGCGTTGTGGACGTACCAGCCGTAGGCGGGCCGGGTGCCGATGGCCTTCGGGTTGTAGTCGCCCGGGTCGTTGCTCGGCACGGCGGTGGACATGGTGCCGTTGCCGCCGGGGACGGTGATGTCGACGTTGGTGAAGGTGACCCCGTTGATCCGGTGCCCGCTCTCGCCCCACAGCGTCGGGCTGAAGGACGGACTCACCCCGGTCGCCGTGATGTTGTCGTACGTGACATCGCTGATCGAGCCGACGCCGGGACTGTTGCCGCAGCGCTTTCGGGTACCGATCTTCTGCATGATCGGCGAGCGGACACCGGTCATGGTGATGTCCCGGTAGTGGACGTCGGAGATCTTCGCGCCGTCCATGGAGACCATGCCGAGACCGGACTTGTCGGAGCCCTCGATGCGTATCTTGGCGAACTGGTAGTCGGAGAAGTCTCCGCAGGTCTCGGACCCGAACATCAGGGCGTTGCAGCACACCGCCGACAGATACGAATCGCTCACCCGCACATGGCCGTTGGGGAGCTTGGCGCCGAGCGCGTAGTCGCTCTTGAAGACGAGGGCGTCGTCGTTGGCCCTGATGGTGGCGTTCGTGACCGTGACGTTGGTCGTGCTGATGATGTTCCAGCCGTCGCGGTCGCTCGCGGTGTCGATGGTCAGGTGGTCCGAGGTGACGTTCGTACAGCCGTTGATGAGGG
This sequence comes from Streptomyces sp. NPDC107454, assembly GCF_055582885.1. Lineage (NCBI taxonomy): Bacteria > Bacillati > Actinomycetota > Actinomycetes > Kitasatosporales > Streptomycetaceae > Streptomyces > Streptomyces sp. NPDC107454. The sequence continues at coordinate 476,523 of NZ_JBVJPA010000003.1, forward strand.
CCGCGAAGTGGCCGCCGCGACGCAGGGTGAGGCCGTCGCCGAGACGCAGGCCGTCGCAGCGGGTCAGCGAGAGGATCTTGTCGGCCTCACCGGACTTGGGGTTGCCGGTGATGAGGTTGCCGAGGCCGTCGATGGCGCCCTCGCCCACGAAGCCGATGTTCTTCAACTTGTCGCCGTAGATCATCGCGTTGTGGAAGTGGCTGTGCCCGTAGTCCTGGTAGGCGTCGTTGGGGTTGGCCTCGGGCGGGTCGTAGGTGTCCGCGCTGGAGCCCTGGAGCGTGGCGCCCTTGTCCACTTGAAGAGTGACCTCGCTCTTCATGTGGATGGTGTTCTTGGACTTGTACTGGCCGGCGGGGAAGCGGACGGTGCCACCGCCGGCCGCGTTGGCGGCGGTGATGGCCTTGTTGATGGCGGGGCTGTCGTTGGCGGAGCCGTCGCCCTTGGCTCCGTAGTCGTGGACGTCGAAGACGGCGGCGTGGGGTGCGGTGGTGGACGTGGGTGCCGTGGTGGACGTGGGTGGGGTGGCGGTCCGGGGGGCCGCGAGGGCCTCGGGGTGGGTCAGACCGAGTACGACGGCGAAGGCGAGGAAGACGCTCGCCGCCCAACTCCGCTTTCTCATGGGTGGTTTCATGGAACGGCTCCTCATACCAGTTGGTAGCCGCGCAGGTTGGTCAGCAGCAGGTAGCAGTCCTGCAGAGACCCGGAGGTGTCGCCGAGGGACCGGTAGATGCCCCACTTGGGGCGCACCCGGTCGGCGAGGAAGGTGTCGACGCCCGTCCTGGACTTGTCGATGATCGTGGTCGAGCCGCTCTTGAGGATCCAGCGGACCGAGCCCGACGTGCCGTCACCGACCTTGATCTGGAAGTCGACGTCCGTCCACTTGTCGTGCAGCGGATCGAGGTCCGTACGGCCGATGAGGATGTCGTCGATGGCGAGCTTCAGCTCGATGGTCTGCACGCCGTTCACCCGGCGCAGCGACTGCACGACGATCGGCGAGGTGCCGGTGCCCGGCTGCTTCATCTGCATGATGTGTGTGAAGGTCGTGGTCGCCTTCAGCGAGCTCGGGATGTACATCGAGTACGTGAGCCGCCAGGTCTGCCCGGCGGTCCACTTGAGATAACTGCTGCCGCTCGTACGCAGCCCGGTGACCTCCTGGCGCTGACGGTCGGTGGAGGTGTCCCGGTCGACGGTGTGCATGTTGAAGCGCCAGTTGTCGCCGGTGGCGAAGATGTGCGGCGCTCCGGCGGGATGCGAGTCCGCGCGGTCGTCCTCGATCGTCTCGAAGGCGCCGAGCTTGTCGCCGCTCGCCGAGGGGGACCACTTCAGCTGCCAGGAGGCGGCGTGGGCGGCGGTGGCCGTCGCCGGGATGCCGACCGCGGCTCCGGCGGCGCCGCCGAGCGCCGCGCCGAGCAGGGTCCTTCTGGTGGTGCTCATGGCTGACTCACCTCGTCCTGAGTGGGTGGGCTGTGAGCTGTTCGTTCATGATCAGAAAGGCGCCGAGGCCGTGGAAGTCGTTCGTGGCCCGGTCGCGGGCGATGTAGTACGCGTAGTCGCCGACATTGGTGCCGATGGAGATGTCGGTGAGGTTGGTGCGGCCGTCGGAGCCGACCGACATCCTGGCGAGGACGCCCTGGTAGCCGCGTTGCGCGACGGTCGCGTAGTGCGGGTCGAGGTATCCCTGCTGAGCGCCGCGGGAGAGGGCGTAGGTGAACATGCTGGAGCAGGACGTCTCGGTCCAGTTGTCGCTGCGGGCGCCCTTGTCGATCACCTGGAACCAGCGGCCGGTGGCCGGGTCCTGGTACTTCTCAAGACCGGCGGCCAACCTCCTGAAAATTCCCACGAGTTGGGGCCGCCTGGAGTGGTTGACCGGGATCGCGTCGAGCACGTTGACGATCGCCATCGCGTACCAGCCGACCGCCCGGCACCAGTGCTCCGGGGCGAGGCCGGTCGCCGGGTCGGCCCAGCCCGCCGTCCTCGACTCGTCGTAGGCGTGCTTCAACAGGCCGTTCGCCACCTGGAGGTGGTTGCCGTAGACGTAGAGCTGCTTGGCGGCCTCGTCGTTCGCGTAGGTCGCGTCCCCGAACTCCTTGCCGTACTCGACGAGGAACGGGTTCACCATGTAGACGCCGTCCGACCAGAGCTGGTGGGCCCGGCTGCTGGTGTCGGCGTGCCAGAAGCCTCCGTCGGAGGTCCGCGGGTAGGTGTTCAGCCGGTTCCGGATCTTCAGGGCCGCCTTGCGGTAGCGGTCCTGGCCCGTCTCGTGGTGCAGGATCGTCAGCAGCCGGCCCGCCTGCATGCTGTCGAGACTGCTGAAGCTCTGGCCGATCGAACCGTCGCTCGACACGAAGCGGTCGACATAGCTCTTGATGTAGGTGAGATAGCGGGCGTCGTGCGTGCGCTGGTACGTGAGGTACTGGCCGTAGAGGTACAGCCCGACCGGGTACGACCAGCCGCCGATCGTGCTCGGGGTGTAGCGGGCCATGGTCGAGTCGATCAGGGCGACGGACCAGTCCTGTGCGGCGGCGGGCCTTCCCGCAGGCGCTTGGGGTAGAGGTGCCGGGGGTGCGGTGGCGGCCACCGTGGTCAGGCCGGCGGTGGTGAGCACGCCCGCCATCAGCGCTGCCCGCAGTCGTCGTCTCATGTTCCTCCCTCTCGGTAGGCGTAGGCGGAGTTCCTGAGCGGGGCCTCGTCGACGAGCGCGCGGACGAGGTGGTGGTCGGGTGCGTGGCGGCAGGCCGGGTCGGTGCGGGAGGCGTCGCCGGTGAGCGCGTACGCCTGGCAGCGGCAGCCGCCGAAGTCGGTCGTGCGCAGGGCGCAGCCGCGGCAGGGGTCCGGCATCCAGGCCTCGCCCCGGTAGGCGTTGAAGGCCTTCGACTCGCGCCAGATCCAGTCGAGCCGGTGTGCACGCACGTTCGGCGCGTCGAGTGCGGGGAGTGTCGCGGCGGAGGGGCACGGGAGCGCGGTGCCGTCCGGGGCGACGGTGAGGGAAACGGCGCCCCAGCCGCCCATACAGGGTTTCGCGGTGGCGTCGAGCAGGTCCGGGGCGACCCAGACCAACTCCAGGGAGCCGGTGAGTTGTTCGCGTCGGCGGCGCACGGTGACGCGAGCCTGTTCGACCTGGTCCCGGGTCGGCAGCAGGGCGGCGCGGTTGCGGGCGGCCCAGCCGTAGTACTGCGTGTGGGCGAGCTCGATCCGGTCGGCGCCCCAGGCGAGGGCGAGCGTGATCAGGTCGTCGACGGCGTCGATGTTGGCCCGGTGCAGCACGACGTTCAGACCGAGTGGCAGCCCTGTCGCCCGCACCAGCCGTGCGGCGCGCTCCTTGGCGGTGAACGCGCGAGCTCCCGCGATGAGTTCGGCGGCCTGGGCATCGGGGTGCTGTACGGAGAGCTGGACGCTGCGCAGTCCCGCGTCCAGCAGCTCCGCGAGCCTTCGCTCGTGCAGGCCCACTCCGCTGGTGACGAGCTGGGTGTAGAGGCCCGCGGTGTCGGCGGCGGCGACGATCCGGGTGAGATCGCGCCTGAGGAGGGGTTCGCCGCCGGACAGGTGGGTCTGGACAACGCCCAGGTCAGCGGCTTGACGAAAGACGTCGGTCCATTGTCCGGCGGTCAGCTCTCTTGACCGACTGATCAGTTCGACGGGGTTGGAGCAATACGCGCAGCGCAGCGGGCAGCCGTGGGTGAGTTCGGCCAGCAGGGCCCAGGGGGGATCGACGGTCGCGGTCATCGCAGCCAGCCCTTCTCGTGCAACGCCGAGAGGAATCGGGGCACTTCGTCGGCGACCGGCGCGCCGGGAAAGCGTGCGGCGAGCGCGGCGACGATCTCGGGCACCTCGCGCCTGCCGTCGCAGAGCCGGACGACACTCCCTGCGTGGCCACGCAGGACGACGACGCGTTCGGGCATGAGCAGCAGGTCGGTGTCGCGGACGTGGTCATGACGGAGCATCACGGAACGGGCGAGAACGGGACGCCAGGTCACGGCGGGCCTCCTGCGGGGCCGGGCACCACCGGGGGGTCCGTCTGCGCGGGCGCACCGGGGTGGCGGGCCGGGACCTTGGTCGGCATCGACGCGCCCGAGGTCCGCGCCTGCGCCGTCGCGCCCGAAGCCCCGGAAGCCAGGTCGCCGCCGGCTAGGTTCCGCGCGGCGCGGGGGCACCCCTGCGCGGGCCCGCACGCATGCGAAGTCGCCACCGGATCCGCCAGACTCGCGGAGGCGCCTCCGGCCGAGACATCCCCTGACGCCGACTCGGACACGAGGGGTGAGGCATCCCCCGGCGCGCCCTCGGCCACCAAGGGCAAGGGATCCCCCGGTACACGCTCGGACACCAGGGGCAACGCATCCCCCGACACAACCTCGGACACCAAGGGCAACGCGTCCCCCGGCACATGCTCACACACAAGGGATGAAGCACCTCTAGGCGCGCCCTCGGACACCGAGGGCAACGCACCCCCCGGTACACGTTCAGGTCCGAGGCCCGCGGCATCCCCCGGCGCACCCCCGGTCACGAAGAGCGAGGCATCTCCCGGCGCACCCCCGGACACGAAGAGCGAGGCATCTCCCGGCGCACCCCCGGACACGACAGACAAAGCATCCCCCGGCGCACCCCCGGACACGACAGACAAGGCATCCCCCGACCTCCCGTCCAACGCGCCCGTCGGCGCCGAGTCGCTCGCTCGGTCCACCGCGTCCAGGAGCGCCCACAGCACCTCGCACTTGAACGTCAGCGCCGCGACGGCCCGTTCCTGCTGCTCACGGGTGCGGGCCCAGCCCTGGACCAGGGCGAGCGCCTCCTCGCTGTCACGGCCGCCCTGCCCGATGCGGGTACGGAAATACGCGAGCCCCTCTGCCTCGATCCAGGGGTAGTACCGCTCGAACGCGGCGATCCGCGTGCGCATCAGCCCCGGTGCGGACAGCTCCGTGAGGGAGGCGGCGACCGCGTCGAGCGCGGGGCGCAGGCGGCAGAAATTGACGTAGCCCTCGACCGCGAGCCGGACGCCGGGCAGCACCCGGGCGGTGTTCCACAGCGCCGGCCGTTCGAGGCCGGCGGCCTCGCCCAGCCGCAGCCAGCGTTCGATGCCGCCCCGCCCGACGGCCGTGCCGTCGTGGTCCTGGATCCTGCGGACCCACACCCGCCGCAGTGCGGGATCGTCGAACTTGGCCAGGATCAGGGCGTCCTTGACGGGGATGTGGCGTTGGTAGTGGAAGCGGTTGATGATCCAGCGCCGCAGCTCGGCCTGGGTCAACTCGCCTTGGTGCATGCGGATGTTGAAGGGATGACGGTCGTGGTAGCGGTCCTCGGCGACGGCGCGCAGCCGCTCGGTGAACTCGGCGGTTCCCCAAGGGGCCGCGGCACCGTCGTCGCGCGCCGGTGTCGCGGTCATGGTTCGACAACCGTGGGGCTAGGCCGTACGTGCCAGGTGCGGCCCGGCGGTGGCCCGTTCGGCCACCGGGCCCAGGCGGTCGCCAAGGGCGTACGCGGTGACCTCGAGGGCGGTCTCGACGACCAGATACCCGGGGGTCTCCCAGACCCTTTCCTCCGATGTTTCCCGAATGGCGTGCTCCGCGCGACGGCCTTCGAGGGCGCTCATGTTCATGTGCGCGTACCTGCTTTCCTGATGGGTGGGGGGTGTAGAGCCCAGACAGGCGCTGGTGTTCACATGCGTGCACCGGGTTCATGAACCCGTTCGGTGACGCCCTACAGAGTGGTCGGATGACGGAACTCGGTCAATGGTCCGGACCGATAAGGTCGGATCCATTTCCGGCCAATCTCCGACCCTCACCAGGAATCCACAGCGAATCCGCCGGTCAGGAATGCATAACGACCGGTGATCGTTGACCATGGGAGTACCACCCGACGACTTAAGGATCAAAAGCTCGTGAGCAAGGTCCCCCCGATCATCCTGAACAACGGCGTCGAGATGCCGCAGCTGGGCTTCGGTGTCTGGCAGGTCCCGGACGACGAGGCGGAGCAGGCCGTCGCCACGGCGCTGGAGTCCGGATACCGCAGCATCGACACCGCGGCGATCTACGGCAACGAGGAGGGTACGGGCAAGGCCATCGCCACCTCCGGCATCCCCCGCGAGGAACTCTTCGTCACCACCAAGCTGTGGAACAGCGACCAGGGGTACGACTCGACGCTCCGCGCGTTCGACGCCTCCCTGGAGAAGCTCGGCCTGGACTACCTCGACCTGTATCTGATCCACTGGCCGCTGCCGACCCGGGGCAAGTACATCGACACGTACAAGGCCTTCGAGAAGCTCTACACGGACGGCCGGATCAAGGCCATCGGTGTCTCCAACTTCTACCCGGAGTACCTGGAGCAGCTGATCGAGGCGACGTCCGTCATCCCGGCCGTCAACCAGATCGAGCTGCACCCGCACCTCCAGCAGCACGCGGCCCGCGAGTACCACGCGCAGCAGGGCATCGCCACCGAGGCCTGGTCCCCGCTCGGCTCGGGCAAGGGCCTGCTGGAGGTCCCCGCGATCGTCGCCATCGCCCAGAAGCACAACCGCACTCCGGCCCAGATCGTGCTGCGCTGGCACATCCAGCTGGGCAACGTCGTGATCCCCAAGTCCGTGACCCCCTCCCGGATCAAGGAGAACATCGACGTCTTCGAGTTCTCGCTCGACACCGAGGACATCGCGGCGATCAGCGCGCTGAACGAGGACCGTCGCCTGGGTCCCGACCCGGCGACGTTCGACATGGGCTGAGCCCGGCCCCCATGGGCTGAGCTGCCCTGATCCCGCCGCCGGCCCGGACGCGCACCGCGTGTCCGGGCCGGCGGCGTTTTCCCCCGCACGCGCCGACGCGCTTCTCCACCCCTCTGCGGCGGTTTCCACCCTTGGACCGGACCAACTCGGCCGGAGGACTTGACGCGCTCATGCAAGAGGGCCACCTTGTACGGCAACCCGGTAAGGAAACTTTCCTAACAGAAGGGTCCCCCACAGTGCGCTCTCGAACACTGACCCTCGCGGCCGTCGCCGGCGCCGCGCTCCTCGCCACCGCGGCACTCCCGGCCAGCGCGTCGGGCTCCGTCACCCCCCGTTCCGCCCAGGAGGGTTCGGTCAGCGCGGCCGACCTGCTCGCCAAGGTGACATCCTGTTCGCAGATATCGAGTGGCAAGTACAAGACCGACGACGAGACCTCGGCCACCGTCCCCGTGTGCGGCAAGAACGGCGCGGTGTTCTGGAAGGCCGACATGGACATCGACTGCGACGGTCAGGTCACCGCCAAGTGCAACGGTGACGCCGACCCCTGGTTCCAGGACGACACGGCGTTCCACCAGTCCAACGGGAAGCCGCTGCGCGCCGAGTCACTGCCGTATGTCGTCGTGCCCAGCACCAGCAGCATCTGGAAGTACACGAGCTACGGCATCAAGGGCGGCGGTGTCGTCGCCGTGATCTACAACAACAAGGTCGAGTACGCGGTGGTCGGCGACACCGGGCCCACGAAGATCATCGGTGAGGCGTCGTACGCCACGGCGAAGGCCCTCGGCATCGACCCCGACCCTGCCACGGGCGGGGCCGACTCCGGCGTGACGTACATCCTGTTCAAGAACTCCCAGGTGTCGCCGATCGAGAGTCACAGTGCAGCGGTGTCGCTCGGGGACTCGTTGGCGAAGCAGTTCCTGCAGAACAACTGAGGCCTCCGCAACGACTGAGGCCTCCGCGACAATCAAGGTTGCCGCTACAACCGAGGCGCCCGCGGGTCCGACGTCAGTTGGGCTGGCCGATCGGACGTACCACCACGGTGTTCACATCGACGCCCGAAGGCTGTCCGATCGCCCAGACGATCGACTCGGCGAGCTGGTCCGCCGTCAGCAGATGACCGGGTGGCAGACTCCCGTAGCTGTCCCAGAACGGGGTCTCCACCCGGCCCGGCGAGATCAGGGTCACGCCGACACCGAACTCGGTCACCTCGCGGCGGGCGTTCTCCGCGAGCCCGGTGACGGCCCACTTGGTGGCCCCGTAGATGTTGCCGGGGCCGTGGACATGGCCCGCCACACTCCCGACCAGCACGATCCGGCCCTGCGTCTCCTTCAGGGCGTCGATGGAGGCCCTGATCAGCAGCGCGGGACCCAGCACATTGGTCAGCACCATCTCGGACCAGCCCGCCGGGTCACCCTCGGCGACGGTGTCGTGCGTGGCGAAGCCCGCGTTGGCCACAACGGTGTCGAGGCGTCCGAACTCCTTGAGCGTCAGCTCGACCGCGGCGCGCACCTGGTCGTACTCGGCCGCGTTCCCGACGACCGTCAACAGGCCCGGTGGACGCCCGAGTTCCTCGGCGAAGGCACGTAGCCGCTCCGCGCCGCGGCCGGTGACCGTGACCCGGTGGCCGGCGTCGAGCAGTCGCCGCGCGACCGCGGCGCCGATGCCGCTACCGCCCCCGGTGATGAGCGCGACAGGTGAGTCGGTCATGGATACCCCCGTATGTGTGCGACAACGAACGGGAGTACATCACTTGAAGCGCTCTCGAAGTCAAGGCCGGCACCGCCGGCCTCCCTCAACACGTCCGCCGGTAGGACACGTCGGGCAGATATCGGCGCCACTCGGCCCGGGTCGCCCCGCCCCCCGTCCGGGCGCAGACATCGCCCGCCGCACGGGTTGGCGTCAACTGCGCCGAGCGCAGGGGAAGATGAGCTGTCGCGATGCGCAACTCCGTTGCGTCCTTGGTGAATCCGATCGCGAGAACTGGCCCGTCACCGGTGGGCAGACTCGCCCCCTCCAGTCGCGGGGATGCAGTCTCCCACACGCGGACCGAGCCGTCGGCCCGGCTCGCGGCCAGCAGCGAGCCGTCGGCCGAGAAGGCCAGGGCGGGCCGCTCGACGGTGGAGTCGGCGGCTGCCAGGACGGCGATCCGGTGCTGTCCGCCCGCGTCCCACAGGGTGAGGCGCCCTTGGGTGTCGGCGGCGGCCAAGTAGCGTCCGTCCGGGCTGAAGACCGCGGTCGGCAGGAGATCCTCGCCCTGGAGTCCCTGTCTGCGCCCGCCCGTCGCGACATCGATCAGGACTCCCTCGGCGGTCACGACCGTACGCCCCGCCGGGTCGATCGCGGCGGGGCCTTCGCTCCTTCGTCCGACGACGTGGGAGACGGGGTGCGCGCCCTGACGGGTGACGAGGATCCCGTCGCGGGTGCTAACGGCGGTGTGCACCGTGCCGTCCGCGGCGACGGCACGCACCGCGGGCCGCACGGCGGGGTCGGCCGGCTGCCCGTCGGCGTCGAACGCGGCGTCGGTCCGCGCCTTCTTCCGCCACGCCGGGCCGATGAGCCCGTGCAGCGAGAGGGTGCGTACGACTCCCGCCTGGGAACCTTCGCGGTAGCGCACCACGCCCTCGCGCGGGTCGAGCCGGATGTCGGTGACGGCGGGGGTCTCGACGGGGAACGTGATGAGCGGTCGGCGCGGCCCGCCGTCCGCCGGGGCCGGGCTGTCCGTACGCCACAGGGCGAGGCCGGCCGAACCCCAGGTAAGGACATAGGCACCCGTGGGGTCGAACTCCACCGAGTTGACGCCCTCCCCGGGCATCGGCAGCAGGGGACGTTCCCGGTCGGCGTGGAAGTCCCAGGTGACGACGCCGTCGGCGGTTCCGGCGGCCAGCGCGCGGTTGTCGGGGGTGAAGACCGGCTCGTCCGAGCGGCACAGGAGCCGCTGGGTCCGCGCGGGCGGCTCGGTCGCGACCCGGCGCCGCTCGACGACGTCCCAGACGCGCAGTTGTTCACCGTCGTGGGTGCACCAGGCGAGAAAGCGGTCGTTCGGGCTCAGAACCGGCAGCGGTCCGTCCCCGTCGCCTCCTGGATATCGGAAGAGGACCCGCTCCCGTCGTACGTCCCACACCTCGACCGTGGCCCGCTCGTCTCCGGTCCCCCGCCCCTCGCGCCGTACGACGAAGGTGCGTCCGCCCGGCCCGAACGCCCCGCCCGTGTCGGTCCAGGATCCCGGCGCGACGCGGTGGCTCTCCCCGTTCGTGAGGTTCCTGACCGTCGCGCCGTCGCGGCCGCGGTACGCGATCCAGCGGGCGTCGGCGCTGACATCGATGATCCCCTCCGAGAGACCGGGCAGCGCGACCTCGCGCAGGCGCCGCTGACGGCGTACGTCCCACTGAACCGCCTTGTCCCGTACCACCGTTGTCAGAATCCGGCCGTCCGCGCCGAGCCAGTGCGGCGCGTCGGGGGCGCCGAGCCGCGCGGGCTCGGTGAAGGCGGCCTGGTCGCTCTGGGCGGCGGCCGTCCGGACCGCCTCACGGGTCTCGGGCAGGTCCGCGGTGCGCCAGGCCGCGAGCGCGAGGCGCATCGCCGTGCGCGGATCCGTCGTCCGGAGCGTGTCCGCGAAGGCGGCGACCCGCCGGGCCTGCGCCTCGTCCCGCTGCCGTGCGCTGACCCCGCTCTGCCGCCAGGCGCTCGCACCCGCGACGACGGCGAGACAAAGCAGCACGGCGAGGGACACGGTCAGACTCCGCAGACGGCGGGCCGCGCGGGCGGCGGCACGACGACCCGACTCGTACGCCGTCACGCTCGCGGACAGGAAGTCCCGCTCCAGTCGGCTCAACTCGCCCCGTTCGGAGCCGAATTCCTCGCGCGCCGCCGTCAGTCGCACCCCCCGGTAGAGGGCTCCGGCGTCCCGGTCCAGCTGCTGCCAGGTACGGGCCGCCTCGGTGAGCCTGCGGTGCAGCCGCAGCCGTTCGCGGTCCTCGTCCACCCAGCCGCGCAGCCGGGGCCAGGCGCTGATCAGGGCCTCGTGCGCGAGGTCCACGGTGTCGCCGTCCACCGTCAACAGGCGTGCCTTCACCAGCTGTTCGAGCACCCGCGCCGTGGTGCCGGAATCCCCCAGCTCCTCGCGAACGACGGGCCGCCGGGTGTCCTCGGCCCCGTCACCGGGGTTCACGAGCCGCAGCAGCAGCGCCCGTACCGCCGCCGCCTCGACGGGGGTACAGCGCGCGTACATCTCTTCCGCGGTGTGCGCGACGGCGCCCTGGACGCCGCCGATCGCCTCGTACGCGGCCAGGGAGAGGGTTCGGGCGCTGCGGCGCCGCCAGATCTCGCGCAGCGCGTGGGCCATCAGGGGCAGACCGCCCGGCTCGTCGGCCACGTCCGCCACGACGCGTGCGGTGAGGGCGCGTTCGACGACGACCCGTCGCGCGACGGCCGGCCGGACGACCGCCTCGCGCAGCCGCTGCGGGGTCATCGGCCCGACGAGCAGGGTGGAGTCCCGCAGCGCCTCGGCGAGCGGGCCGTGTTCGGCACACCGTCCGTAGAAGTCGGCGCGGACCCCGATGATCACGCGCAGTCCGCTGTCCGGGTCCAGCGCCGTGAGCAACCGCTCGATGAACAGGGCCCGTTCACCTGGGTCGGCGCAGAGCGCGAAGAGCTCCTCGAACTGGTCGATGACGAGCAGGGTGTCGCCGGGCGCGTCGTGCGGGACGAACAGCGCGCCGTGGGTGCGGGCCGGGTGGGCGCCGGGGGTGAGGATGCGGATGGCGGCCGGGGCCGAAGGGTGAGTGGCGGACAGCGGGGCGGGGACGGCGGGCGGAGCGGGCTCGGTGGCCCTGGTCCCGAACTCGGCCATGGTGCCGCTGCGTTGCCCGGGGAGCGACACGCGCGTCCGCACCGCGGCGGCCGGCTCCGTTTCCCTCGTGTCGGCCGAGGTGCGCAGCGCCGGTATCAGCCCCGCCCGTAAGAGGGACGACTTGCCGCTGCCCGAGGCGCCGACGACGGCCGACACCCGCCTGCGGCCGACGAGTCGCAGCAGTTCCGCGATCAGGTCGTCGCGGCCGTGGAAGCGGTCCCGGTCGGCGGGCTCGAAGCGGGCGAGTCCCGGGTACGGGCCCTCGGCGTCGTCCGGTGCGGGCGTGCCCGCCTCGTCCGCGAGCGCCGCGCGCCAGCGCCGCTCCCACCCGGAGGTGTCCCCTCCGCACGCGCTGACGTAGGCCAAAAGCACCGGCAGTGTGGGCAGTTTCCCGCCCGCCGCCGCGGCGGACAGTGTGGGCCCCGAGTAGCCCGCCCGGCGGGCCATCGCGCGGTAGGTCGGGGCGCCCGCCTCGTCGCGGAGCCTCCGCAGCTCGAAGGCGAACCGCGCCACCGCGCCCTGCGCCGGATCCAGCGGCTTCTCTCGGCGTCCCACCGGTGACTCCCCCCGTCCGCGGCGGCCCGATCCGTCGGCACCGCTCCCCACCTGCATTGATAGGTGCCCCGCGACGGGGCTGCCCATCAATCGTCCGGCGGCTGGACTCGACCGTGCACGTCCTCGGGGCCCCCGCGAAGGGGACCGCGAGGCATCGACCACGCGCCGGAGTCAGCCATCGCCACCACACACACTTCCAGACCGCCGCTCGCCCCCGCACGGTTGTCGTCGCCCACCCCGCACACCCCACGGACGGTGTACGCCCCCGTCCTGCTCTCGCTCTGCCTCGGACTGTGGGGCGTTCGGCGCGGCGGCACCATGTGGCGGGACGAGGCGGTGACCTACGACATGGCGCGGCGGTCCCTGCCCGGTCTGTGGTCGACACTGGCCGATGCCGACGCCGTACACGGTCTGTACTACCTGCTCATGCACCTGCTCTTCGAGGTCACCGGCGGGCTGGACCCGCTCCTGGTGCTGCGGCTCCCGTCGGTCCTCGCCACGGCCGCGGCGACGGGAACGCTGGCTCTCCTCGGACACCGGCTGGCCGGACCCCGCGTGGGTCTCCTCGCCGGATCCGTCTTCGCACTGCTGCCGCAGGTCCAGCGGTACGCGCAGGAGGGCAGGTCGTACGCGATCGTGTGCGCGCTGGTCGTCTGGGCGACGTATCTGCTGGTGCGGGCGGTGGCGAGCCGGGACGGCCGCACCTGGGTCGCGTACGCCGCGGTGCTGGTGGCCGCCGGGCTGCTGCACGAGTTCGCCGTGCTGGCGCTCACCGCGCACGCGGTCGCCGTGCCGCGCGGCGCCCGCCGGGCCTGGGCCGGGGCGGCGGCGCTGGTCCTCGTCACGGTGGCGCCGCTCGCCATGCTGAGTACGCGGCAGTCGGATCAGGTGTCGTGGATCGGCAGACCGGGCGCCGGTGAGCTCGCGGGGTTCGCGGGAACGGCCGTCCTCGCCCTGGCCTGCGCGGCGCTGTGCCGCAACCCCACCGCGCGGGTGCTCCGGGGCGTCCGGCTGCCCGCTCTCGCGCTCGGGCTCCTCGTGCTGCCCGCCCTGCTGCTCCTGCTGGTCTCGCTGGTCACCCCCCTGTATGTGGACCGGTATGTGCTCTACGGCCAGAGCGGCACCGCCCTGTTGACCGGCGCGGCGCTGGCCCGGCTCACCCGGGCCCGGCGGACCCGCGCGGCGGCGCTGGCCTGTGCGGGCGCCGCCGTTCTCGCGCTGCTCCCCGTCACGCTGCACCTGCGGACACCGCAGAGCCGGGTCGACGACGTGGGCGCGATCGCCCGGGCCGTGGCCGAGGCCGGTGCGCCGGGTGACGGGGTCCTCTATCTGCCGGCGCGGCGCCGGGTGTGGTCCCTGCCCGACCCCGGGGCCCTGCGCGGGCTGCGCGATCTGGCCCTCGACCGCGCACCGGCCGCCTCGCACACCCTGTACGGCACCGAGGTTCCGGCGCCGGTCGTCCGCGCCCGCATGATCACGGCGACCCGTGTCGTCGCCGTGAGCGATCCCGCGGGGCAGCCGCTCGACGCGACCCCGGGGGAGATCGTCAAACGGCGGGTCCTGGCCACGTACTTCGAGCAGTGCGGCACGCGCCGGGTCCAGGGTGCCCGGGTCACCGTGTACGCCCGCCCCGGCACCTGCTGACCGGACGGGGACTACTCCGGCTTCACCGCGACGTGCACGGTGTGCGCGGTCAGCAGGAAGACGTCCGGCCGGTGGTACACGCTCGCCTTGTCGTCCGGGTCGAGGAGACGGTCGAGGGTGGCGAGGTCGTCCGCGTCGAGGCCGGGAGCGAGGAAGGTGCGGCGGTGGGTGAGGGAGGTGACGACGAAGGCGCGTGTCTCGTCCGAGAGCGGGGCGGGGAGGTCGACGAGGAAGGTGCGGGTCGCGGTGTGGCGCAGGCCGACGGCGGTCATCAGGGCGGGCCAGTCCTCCGTCTCGGCCACCGCTCCGGGCAGTTCGTCCCGCATCCGGCCGAACCACTCGTCGTGGACCGCCTCGACACGGGACTGGAGGCCGGGGCGACCGATGCCGATGTCGCGCGGCAAGTAGCGCGTGGGCAGGCCGCCCTCCATGAGGGCGAGGGTGCCGCCGGGCGCGAGGGCGCGCGCGAATCCGGCGAGCGCGGCGCGCTGGTCGCCCACGTGGTGCAGGGACCTGCTCGCCCACAGCAGGTCCGCCGGGTACTCCAAGTCGCCCAGTCCGCTGCCGAGTTCGGCTCGCAGGGTGCTGAACCGGTCGCCGAGGCCGAGCCGGTCGGCGCGGGCGCGGGCCCGCTCCAGCAGGGGTTCCACCTCGTCCACGGCCACGACCCGCGCCGTGGGGAAGGTGTCCGCGAGGAGACAGGAGATGACACCGGGGCCACTGCCCGCGTCCACGATCAGCCCGGTCTCGGACCGCTGGTCCCGCAGCCAGCCCGCCGCCTCGGTGTAGAGCGGGCTGAACAGCTCCGCCTCCTGCTCCAGCATGGGGATCATCTCGGCGAAGTCCACGTGGGTGTGGTCATGAGCGTGCTGGGCGCTCTCGTGGTCGTGGTGGTCGTGTGCCATGGTGGTCCGCCTCTCGTCCGGGTGCGTGCACAGCGTGCTCCTCGGCTCCCGGAAACAGCCAACGATGTTGCGCAAACGGCAAACCCGGCCGCGGAAAAACCTGATGCGTCCGAAACGGTCCGTCCCCGAGCATGACCCCATGGACGACGAGATGGTGGAACGGTTCCTCGAGGACGGGTTCGTGAAGATCGAGGGCGCCTTCCCGCCGCGCGTCGCCGAGAGCTGCGCCCGGCTGCTGTGGAAGGAGACGGGGTACGACCCGGACGACCCCGGCACCTGGAAGGACCCCGTGCACTGGGTGAGCAGCATGGCGCAGGGTCCGTTCGCCGCCGCGGCGAATTCCCCCGCGCTGCACCAGGCCTTCGACCTTCTGGTCGGCGAGAGACGCTGGGAGCCGCGCTACGCGCTGGGCAGCTTCCCGCTGCGGTTCCCGCACACGCAGGAGCCTGACGACGCGGGCTGGCACATCGAAGGGAGCTACCTCCCCGACGGTGAGGCTGAGGCGCTCTATCACTCCAATCTCCGCTCGCGGGGCCGGGCCCTGCTGATGCTCTTCCTGTTCAGCGAGGTGACCGAGGCCGACGCCCCGACCCGTATCAGGGTGGGCTCGCACCTCGATGTGCCGCCGGTCCTGGAGCCGTACGGCGAGGCGGGGGCCTCGTTCCTCGAACTCGGTCCGAAGGTGGCCGCGGCCTCCGCACACCGCCCGCTCGCCCACGCCACCGGCCGCCCCGGCGACGTGTTTCTCTGCCATCCGTTCCTGGTGCACGCGGCGCAGCCGCACCACGGCACGCGCCCGCGTCTCATGGCGCAGCCGCCGCTGTGTCCGGCGGTGCCCTACGAGCTGGAGCGGGCGGACGGCGACTACTCGGCGGTGGAGTTCGCGATCCGCCGGGGGCTGGCCCAGGAGGCCTGACCCCCGGCGGATCACCGGGCCGGGCGCCCTACAGCGGCGGATACGCGTTCGTCATCAGCTGCTGGAACTGCGCCGAGAACCAGTGCCCCGACAGCGGGGCGTTCGGCAGCGCGCCGGACATGTTGTTGTTGTTCCGGGGGTTGCCCGTGTAGGTCGGGTCGCACATCCGGTCGAAGCCCTTGCCCTCGTCGTTGGCGATGGCGGAGCTGGAACCGTCGGACTCGCCCGGGGGCTTCATCCACACATAGGCGTCGATCCCGGTGGCCGGGGAGGCCTGCGGGCGCTCGCCGAGCCCGGCACCGGCCTGGTTGCACCAGTTCCCGACGTGGATACGGCGGTCGTAGCGCCCGCCGTCGACGTAGGTGTCGACGCTGGTCGTCGCGCCGGGGCCGGTGGGCCGGGCGGTGCCGCCCCAGCCGTTCCTGGAGGTGTCGATCAGCATGCCGATGCCGGAGTTGAAGCCGACCGACACGAGCTGGGTGCGGAAGGCCTGGGCGAAGGACAGCTCGTCGACATAGCGGTTCCAGTCGACCCACTTGGACTGGCGGACGGAGGCGCCGTTCACCGAGTCGTTGATGGTGAAGTTGTTCTCCTTCAGGGCGCTGTAGTTCGCCGTGTTGGTGATGAACCCGGCGACGTCGTCGACCGTGGCGCCCTCGCTGGTGGCCGCCTGCTTGAACAGGGTGGCGGACGCTCCGAAGTTGTCGTCCCAGCCGATCCAGCCGTGATGGCCGGCGTCGAGGTAGTTGTAGACGTTCGGGATCGCGCCGAGCTTGGCGAGCGCGTAGCCCACGCCCTTCACGTAGTTGCCGTTGGCGAGCATGGTGTCGCACTGCGGGGTGGCGGTGGCCCGGCTGCCGGTGTTGGTGACGAGGTTCGGCAGCGAGTCGATCTCGAGGGTCGTGACGATCCGCAGCGAGGCGTACTTGCTGTCCGCGAGGATCGCCGCGATCGGGTCGATGAACTGCGTCTTGTACTTGTCGATCTCCGTCGGGCCGAGCTCTCCGTTGGAGGCGAGGGCCGCGCAGTCACGTCCGGGCAGATCGTAGACGACCAGCTGGACGACCTCTTCGCCGCTGCCCTTCTGCGCGAGCGCCGCGTCGAGGTGGGCCCGCAGGCCCATGCTGCCGCTGGCCCCGTTGATCGCGGCGATCCGGTCGAGCCAGACACCGGTGGGCTGGTTGGAGATCCGGCTGCCGCCGGTCTCCGCCGCCGCCTTCGCGGACCACTCCGGGTTCACGTACACCTTGGCACCGGCGTACGGGTTGTCGACTCTCCCGGAGGGGTCACTGCCCCCTCCGCCGCCTCCGCCACCGCTTCCGTCGTCGACGTTGCAGGTCACCCCGTCAAGGGTGAAGGAGGTGGGCAGCGCGTTGGTGCCGCTGTAGGAGGCGTTGAAGCCGAAGCTGACCGAACCGCCGGTGGCCAGCGTCCCGTTGTAGGTCTCGTTGGCCGCGGTGACGGCGGTGCCGCTCTGGCTGATCTTCGCGTTCCAGCCCGAGGTCACCTTCTGGTTCCCGGCGTACGCCCATTTCACCGCCCAGGAGGTCTTGGCGGCGCTGTTGTTGGTGACAGTGACGGCGGCGGTGAAGCCGGTGTCCCACTGGTTCTGCACCTTGTAGTCGACGGTGCAGGGGATGGCGGCGATCCCGGCGGGGTCCGCGGGAACGGCCGCCACGGCGGTTCCCGAGGCGCCGGCGAGCAGGACGAGCGCCCCTAAGAGCGCGGTTTTGGTACGGCTCATGAGTGCGGGTTCCCATCTCTTCTTGTGCGGGTGTCCGTTGACTTCTTGCGCGGGTGCGCGTCTGGTTCCCGCGCGGGTGTACATCTGGTTCCTGCGCGGGCGCGCGTGTGATTCCCGCGCCGGCTATCCGTTGAGGGCGCGCAGATGATCACGCAGCCCGGCTCCGTACGACGTGGGAGTGCCGTCGTAGTCGGAGATCAGGGAGGGACCGGAGGAGCAGTCCCAGGTGTTCCAGGTCCAGCCGAGGTAGGAGAGCCCCCGGTCGTCGAACCACTTCATCGCGGTGTCGACGAAGCCGTGGGAGCAGGTGTTCTCGCCGATCTCCCCCGCCACGAGCGGGACTTGGGCCGCCACCGGGGCGAGCGTCGAGTTCCAGCAGCTCTCACTGGCGCACGTGTTGAAGTTGTAGGTGTGGAAGGCGGCGACGAGGTTGCCCGTCGGATCGCTCGGCTTGTACGTCAGCCACTGGCTCAGGTCGTTGGAGTACGCGAGCCCGCCGGCCAGGATCAGGTTCCTGGCGCCGGTGCCGCGCACCGCGTCGACCAGGTCCTGCATCCCGGCGACCTCGTAACCGATGCCCGGGCAGCTGCCGCCGTCCTTCCAGCAGGCCCACGCCTGGGCGGTCGTGGAGGTCGCGCGGTCCGGGTAGGGCTCGTTGAACAGGTCGAAGGCGACGGCCTGGTCGTCCTTGAACGTACTGGCGACCGAGGACCAGAACGCCGGGCTGTACTGCGCGTCCGGCATCGGCTTCTGGCAGGTGGCGTGCACGTCGGAGCAGCCCGCCGAGTTTCCGGTGTACTGCCCGTAGTTCCAGTGCAGTTCGACGAGCGGGGTCATCCCGTGCGCCTCGACCTTGGCGACCAGGTCCTTGACGGCGGAGATGTAGTTGGCGCCCGCGTACTCCGGTTTGATGTTGGACAGGCCGAGCCAGCACTCCTCGTTGAGCGGAATGCGGACCGTGTTGGCCTTCCAGTCGGCGATCGCCTTGACCGAGGCGTCGTCGACCGGGCCGTCGAAGATGCCGTAACCCTGGACGCACATGAACTCGCCGCCGGAGCGGTTGACGCCGAGCAGCCGCCGCGTCGTGCCGTCGGCGTCGACGAGCTTGTTCCCGGAGACGTGCAGCTCGGGTGCCGTACCGGTCGTGGGCGGCGGATCCGTCGGAGGCGGCTGCGTGTCCACGTTGCACGTGGTCCCGTTGAGCTTGAACGTCGTGGGTACGGCGTTGCTCCCCGACCACGAGGCGAGGAACCCGGCGCTGACACTGGCCCCTGAGCCCAGCGAGCCGTTCCAGCTCTCGTTGGCCGCGGTGACCGTCGTGGCGGACTGGGACCACTTGGCGTTCCAGCCCTGGCCGACCTTCTGACCGTTCGCGAAGTCGAAGGTGAGACTCCAGCCGCTGAGCGCTGCCCTGTTGTTGGTGATCTTCACGGCGCCCTGGAAGCCGGTGTCCCACTGGCTCGTGACGGAGTAGTCCACCGTGCACGCGGGTGTGGCTCCTGAAGCCGTGACGACCGGCGCGATCGCGGTGCCCACGAGGGCCACCGCGGCGCCGACCACTAAAAGTCCTGAACGCGGAGGGTGTCGCATGAGCGACTCCTTGCAGCTCGGGCGCGTCGTGACGGACGCGTCGACTGATGGAACCGCTCCCACTGGTGCGGATGAAGTTAGCGCCAAGTGTCGGTAAAGGACAGAGGCGTCGCACTGTTGATCAATCGAACAATTTCGACTCTTCAAGCACCTTGACCCCTTCGACCCCCCTCTCCAATATGGGAGCGCTCCCACTGGTTCAAGGCTTGTTGCTGCTCCGCCCCCACTTCTCCGAGCCGCAAGGAGGAACCAGGACATGCACCCAAGCTCACGAAGCAGACGCCGGAGGGCCCGGCGGCTGTGGACCGCCGTGGTGGCCGCCCTCGCGCTTCCGCTCACCATGCTCACGAACGGATCGACTCCCGCCCAGGCGGCGGGAGTTCAGTGCAGCGTCGACTACAAGACCAACGACTGGGGCTCCGGCTTCACCGCGGATCTCACGCTCACCAACCGGGGCACGGATCCGGTCAACGGCTGGAACCTGACGTACGACTACGCGGGCAACCAGACGCTGACCAACGGCTGGAACGGGACCTGGTCGCAGGCCGGCAGGACGGTCACCGCGAAGAACGCCTCCTGGAACGGGACGATCGCCGCCGGGGCAGCGGTCTCCACCGGTGCGCAGTTCACCTACAGCGGCACCAACACGGCGCCCACCTCCTTCGCGATCAACGGCACCACCTGCACCGGCGCCCACCAGCCGCCGGTCACCGTGCTGACCAGCCCGGCCGCGGGCGCGGTCTACACGCAGGGCGACGCGATCCCGCTGGCCGCGACCGCGGCGGCCGCCGACAACGCGACGATCGCCAAGGTCGAGTTCTACGACGACACGACCCTGCTGGGCACGGACACCAGCTCCCCCTACACGCTCTCCACCTCCAGTTTGACCGTGGGCAGTCATTCACTGGTGGCCAAGGCGTACGACAGCCTGGGCGCCTCCGCGGCGTCCACGCCGGTCGGCATCACGGTCGCCTCGGGTCCCGCCGTGGTGGCCTCGCCGACCCAACTCGGGGTCCAGCAGGGCAAGTCGGGAACGTTCGCCGTGCAGCTTTCGAAACAGCCGGCCGCGAACGTGACGGTGACGACCGCCCGTACGGACGGCAATACGGGGCTGTCCGTGACCGGCGGCGCCTCGCTCACCTTCACCCCGGCCAACTGGAGCACGGCGCAGAACGTCACCCTCACCGCCGACGCCTCCGGCACCGGCGCCGCGACCTTCACGGCCTCGGCGACCGGGTACGCCAAGGCGACGGTCACCGTGACGGAGCTGGCCGCGTCGAAGGCGTACGACGCGCGTTTCCTGGACCTCTACGGCAGGATCACCAACCCGGCGAACGGCTACTTCTCGCCCGAGGGCATCCCGTACCACTCGGTGGAGACGCTGATCGTCGAGGCGCCGGACCAGGGTCATGAGACGACGTCGGAGGCGTACAGCTATCTGATCTGGCTGCAGGCGATGTACGGGAAGGTCACCGGCGACTGGTCCAAGTTCAACGCCGCGTGGACGACCATGGAGACGTACATGATCCCCACCCACGCCGACCAGCCGACGAACTCCTTCTACAACGCCTCGAAGCCCGCGACCTACGCGCCGGAACTCGACACCCCGAACGAGTACCCGGCCAAGCTCGACACGGGCGTCTCCGTCGGCTCGGACCCGATCGCGGCCGAGCTGAAGAGCGCGTACGGCACGGACGACGTGTACGGCATGCACTGGCTCCAGGACGTCGACAACGTCTACGGCTACGGCAACGAGCCCGGCAAGTGCGAGGCCGGACCGACCGCGACCGGACCGTCGTACATCAACACCTTCCAGCGCGGCGCGCAGGAATCGGTGTGGGAGACCGTGCCGCAGCCGACCTGCGACGCCTTCAAGTACGGCTCCACCAACGGCTACCTGGACCTCTTCACCGGGGACTCCTCGTACGCCAAGCAGTGGAAGTACACCGACGCGCCGGACGCCGACGCGCGGGCCGTGCAGGCCGCCTACTGGGCCGACGTGTGGGCCAAGGCGCAGGGCAAGGGCGGCGAGGTGTCCACGACCGTCGGCAAGGCGGCGAAGATGGGCGACTATCTGCGCTACGCCATGTACGACAAGTACTTCAAGAAGATCGGCAACTGTGTCGGCCCGTCGACCTGTGCGGCCGGCACCGGAAAGGACGCCTCGCACTATCTGCTCTCCTGGTACTACGCCTGGGGCGGCGCGACCGACACCTCGGCGGGCTGGGCCTGGCGCATCGGCTCCAGCCATGTCCACGGCGGCTACCAGAACCCGCTGGCCGCGTACGCGCTCAGCTCGTACGCGGACCTGAAGCCCAAGTCCGCGACGGGGGCCGCCGACTGGCGGACCTCCCTCACCCGCCAGCTGGAGTTCTACCGCTGGCTGCAGTCCAACGAGGGCGCGATCGCGGGCGGCGCGACCAACAGCTGGGCGGGCCGTTACGCGACCCCGCCGGCCGGGACGCCGACCTTCTACGGCATGTACTACGACCAGCAGCCGGTGTACCACGACCCGCCGTCCAACCAGTGGTTCGGCTTCCAGGCCTGGTCCATGGAGCGGGTCGCCGAGTACTACCAGCAGACGGGGAACGCGAGCGCGAAGGCGGTCCTCGACAAGTGGGTGTCCTGGGCGCTGTCCAAGACCACGATCAACCCGGACGGCACCTACCAGATCCCCTCCACGCTCCAGTGGTCCGGCGCGCCCGACACCTGGAACGCGTCAAGTCCCGGCGCCAACACCGGACTTCACGTGACCGTCGCCGACTACACCAACGACGTCGGTGTGGCGGCCGCGTACGCCAAGACCCTGTCGTACTACGCCGCCAAGTCCGGCAACGCCCAGGCGAAGACGACGGCGAAGGCACTCCTCGACGGCATGTGGAGCAACTACCAGGACAGCCTGGGCATCGCCGTCCCGGAGACCCGCGCCGACTACAACCGCTTCGACGACACGGTCTACGTACCGAGCGGCTGGAGCGGCAAGATGCCGAACGGCGACACGATCAACTCCGCCTCGACCTTCACCTCGCTCAGGTCCTTCTACAAGAACGACCCGAACTGGTCGAAGATCGAGGCCTATCTCGCGGGCGGAGCCGCGCCCTCCTTCACGTACCACCGGTTCTGGGCCCAGGCGGACATCGCCATGGCCATGGGCTCGTACGCGGAGCTTCTCGAATAGCCCCCGCCGGGCGCTCCGCGGGTCGGGCGGTACCTGAGCTGCGGGCCGGTTGTGGCTGGTCGCGCGGTTCCCCGCGCCCCTGACGGGCGCGAGGCCCAGGACCGCGCCTCTCCGGGCGCCCGAAGCTCCGCGTGCGTGGTCCCGTCACCTGACGACGGGACCACCTGGCCGGGCGGCCCCCACCCGCACTGGGGGCCGCCCGGTCGTCATGCCCTCCTTCAGAGAGGACCCCACCGTGCGAAGAACCCGCATCCTCACGGCCGTACTGGCCCTCGCCGCAGGCTTACTGGCGGGCAGTCCGCCCGCCCTCGCCGCGAGCACCCCGACAACGACGCTCGCCGCCGACACGTACACCTGGAAGAACGCCCGGATCGACGGCGGCGGCTTCGTCCCCGGCATCGTCTTCAACCGCTCCGAGAAGAACCTCGCCTACGCCCGCACGGACATCGGCGGCGCCTACCGCTGGCAGGAGTCGACGAAGACCTGGACCCCGCTCACGGACTCCATCGGCTGGGACCGGTGGGGCCACACCGGGGTGGTCAGCCTCGCGTCCGACTCCGTCGACCCGAACAAGGTGTACGCGGCGGTCGGCACGTACACGAACAGCTGGGACCCCGGCAACGGTGCCGTACTGCGCTCCGCCGACCGGGGCGCGAGCTGGCAGCGGACGGACCTGCCCTTCAAACTGGGCGGGAACATGCCGGGCCGGGGCATGGGCGAGCGCCTCGCGATCGACCCCAACAAGGACAGCGTGCTGTACCTCGGCGCGCCGAGCGGCAAGGGTCTGTGGCGGTCCACGGACTCGGGTGTCACGTGGTCGCAGGTGACCAGCTTCCCGAACGTCGGCAACTACGTGCAGGACGCGACCGACACGAGCGGCTACGCCAGTGACAACCAGGGCATCGTGTGGGTGACCTTCGACGAGTCCACGGGCACCTCCACCAGCGCCACGCAGACGATCTACGTCGGGGTCGCCGACAAGGACAACGCGGTCTACCGCTCGACGGACGGCGGCACGACCTGGTCACGGCTCGCCGGGCAGCCCACCGGCTACCTCGCCCACAAGGGCGTCCTCGACGCCACGAACGGCTACCTCTACCTCGCCTACAGCGACAAGGGCGGCCCGTACGACGGCGGCAAGGGCCAGCTGTGGCGGTACGCGACCAGGACCGGGACCTGGACGAACATCAGTCCGGTCGCGGAGGCCGACACCTACTACGGATTCAGCGGACTGACCGTCGACCGTCAGCATCCGGGCACGGTGATGACCACGGCGTACAGCTCGTGGTGGCCGGACACCC
Organism: Streptomyces sp. NPDC107454; assembly: GCF_055582885.1. Classification (NCBI taxonomy): domain Bacteria; kingdom Bacillati; phylum Actinomycetota; class Actinomycetes; order Kitasatosporales; family Streptomycetaceae; genus Streptomyces; species Streptomyces sp. NPDC107454. The sequence continues at coordinate 499,911 of NZ_JBVJPA010000003.1, forward strand.
AGATCTTCCGGTCCACCGACAGCGGCGGTACCTGGACGAAGGCCTGGGACTACACCTCGTATCCGAACCGCTCGAACCGCTACACGATGGACGTGTCGTCCGTGCCCTGGCTGACCTTCAACGCGAACCCGTCACCCCCCGAGCAGTCCCCCAAACTCGGCTGGATGACCGAGGGTCTGGAGATCGACCCGTTCAACTCCGCCCGGATGATGTACGGAACGGGCGCGACGATCTACGGCACCGAGAACCTCACGAACTGGGACAGCAACAGCCAGTTCACCATTCGGCCCATGGTCCAGGGCCTGGAGGAGACGGCCGTCGACGACCTGGCCTCTCCGCCCTCCGGGGCCTCCCTCCTCAGCGCCCTCGGTGACATCGGCGGCTTCCGGCACACGGACCTCACCAAGGTGCCGTCGATGATGTACACCTCGCCGAACTTCACCACGACGACGAGCCTCGACTACGCCGAGACCAGCCCGAACACCGTGGTGCGCGTCGGCAACCTCGACTCGGGCCCGCACATCACCTTCTCCACGGACAACGGCGCCAACTGGTTCGCGGGCACGGACCCTTCGGGCGTCAGCGGCGGCGGTACGGTCGCGGCGGCATCCGACGGCAGCCGTTTCGTGTGGAGCCCGGTGGGCGCGGGCGTGCAGTACGCGACCGGCTTCGGTACGTCGTGGTCGGCGTCGGCCGGGATCCCGTCCGGCGCGATCGTGGAGTCGGACCGGGTCGACCCGAAGACCTTCTACGGGTTCAAGTCCGGCAAGTTCTACGTCAGTTCGGACGGCGGTGCCACCTTCACCGCCTCCGTCGCCGGCGGCCTGCCGAGCGGTGACAGCGTGCGCTTCAAGGCGCTGCCCGGCACGAAGGGCGACGTGTGGCTGGCCGGCGGCGCGAGCGACGGCGCGTACGGGCTGTGGCACTCCACGGACGGCGGCGCGAGCTTCACCAAGCTGTCGAACGTCGACCAGGCCGACACCATCGGCTTCGGCAAGGCGGCGACCGGCGCCTCGTACCAGACGCTCTACACCAGCGCGAAGATCGGCGGGGTGCGGGGCATCTTCCGCTCGACGGACAAGGGCGCGAGCTGGACCCGCATCAACGACGACGCCCACCAGTGGGGTTGGACGGGCGGCGCGATCACGGGAGACCCGCGGATCTACGGACGCGTGTACATCGCGACCAACGGGCGCGGAATCATCTACGGCGACAGCTCCGACACCGGTGGCGGGGGTGGCGGCACGGATCCGACGCCCCCGCCGACGGGCGCCTGCGCGGTGAGCTACAAGATCACCAACCAGTGGTCGGGCGGCTTCCAGGCCGACGTGGCGCTCACCAACACCGGCACCACCGCCTGGAGCGGCTGGTCCCTCTCCTGGGCCTTCGCGGACGGACAGAAGATCACCCAGGCCTGGAACGCCGACGCCACCCAGTCGGGCACGACGGTCACGGCGAAGAACCTGGCCTGGAACGCGAACGTGGCAACGGGCTCGTCGGTGAGCTTCGGCTTCACGGCCGGCTGGACGGGCGTGAACTCCACACCCACAACCTTCAAGCTGGGAGATCAGGCCTGCTCGGTGAGCTGATCCGAGAGGGTGGGGCGCGCGCCGACCTCGGCACGCGCCCCTTCTCTCTGCTGCGGACCTACGGCGTGTAGACCGTCGGTCGGGGCGGCGTCGGCATCCCGTCGCCGAGGAAGAAGCTCGGGTGCGGGGGTTGGTTGTACGCCGTGTTCTGCCAGGCCAGGGCGGTGCGGTACTGGGTGTCGTGGAGGAGGGTGGTGATCCTTGTGGTCGTCTCGTACGGGGTGGAGTAGATCCTGAGGGCCGTGTTGTCGGTCGTCGGCCAGACGACCTCCTCCCGCCAGTCTCCGAGAATGTCGCCGGACAGTGACGGAGTCGCCTTCGTGCTGTTGTTGGAGTGGACGCCCGAGCCGGTCAGCAGACGGGTGTCGGACGCGGTGCCGTACTTGTCGATGTGGGTGTCGTCGAGGAGTTCGCGGACGGGGTCGCCGTCCCACCAGGACAGGAAGTTGATGCTGCCCGGCTTGCGGGTCGCCACCACCGTGCCCTGCGGGTTGCGGACGCCGTCGGCGTGCGAGGACCAGGACTCGGCGCCCGCGCTGCCCGCCCAGATGTCACCGGAGACGCCTCGGCCGTTGTCGCCGTTGGCCGCCGTGGACCAGAGGATCGCGCCCGTCTTCGCGTCCGCCATCCAGGACGCCGGTTTCGAGGAGTCCTCGTCGACCTTGAACTCCTCCAGGCCGGGGCGGGACGGGTCGAGGTCGCCGACGTGCATGGCGTCCCCGTGCCCGTTCTTAGTGGTCCACAGGCCGTTGCCGTTGTCGTCCACGGCCATCGAGCCGTACACGATCTCGTCCTTGCCGTCCCCGTCGACGTCCGCGACCGACAACTGGTGGTTGCCCTGACCGTCGTATCCCTTGCCGCTGTTGGTCGAGGAGTTGGTGTCGAAGGTCCAGCGCCGGGTGAAGGCGCCGCCCCGCCAGTCCCAGGCGGCGATGACGGTACGGGTGTAGTAGCCGCGCGCCATGATGAGGGAGGGCCGGGAGCCGTCCAAGTAGGCCGTTCCCGCGAGGAATCGGTCGACCCGGTTGCCGTACGAGTCGCCCCAGGAGGAGACCGTGCCGCGCGCCGGGACGTAGTCGACGGTGCCCATGGCGGCGCCCGTCTGCCCGTTGAACATGGTCAGGTACTCGGGCCCGGACAGCACGTATCCGCTGGAGTTCCGGTAGTCGGCGGAGGAACTGCCGATCACCGCGCCCCGGCCGTCCGTCGTCCCGTCCGCCGTCTTCATGGCGACCTCGGCCTTGCCGTCGCCGTCGTAGTCGTACACCTGGAACTGTGTGTAGTGCGCGCCCGAGCGGATGTTCCGGCCCAGGTCGATGCGCCACAGACGGGTGCCGTCGAGCTTGATGCCGTCGATGACGGTGTTGCCGGTGTAGCCGGACTGGGAGTTGTCCTTGGCGTTGGTGGGCTGCCACTTGAGGACGAAGTCGAGCTGGCCGTCCCCGTCGAGGTCGCCGACGGAGGCGTCGTTGGCCTCGTAGGTGTAGGCGACTCCGTCGGGAGTAGTGCCGCCCGCGGGCGGGGTGAGGGGCACGTCCTTGTATCCGGTGCGGAACTGGACGGCGTGGACGGAGTCGGCCTGCTCGACGCCGTTCACGATCGCGCGCACCGTGTAGTCGGCCTGGGCGGGCGCGCCCGAGTGGAAGTAGTTCGTGGAGCCGGTGATCGGCGTCGGGTTGACCAACGTACCGGCCCGGTAGACGTTGAACGACACGTCGTTCGGGTCGGTGCCGAGCCAGCGCCAGCTGACCAGGTTGCCGCTGTCGGTGTGGACACTGACGACGCCCCGGTCGAGGGCCTCCACCATGGGGGTCCCCCCTGTTCGAGCGAAGCCGAGAACTTGGGGGAGGGCGGTGGCCGCCTGCGCCGTGCCGGTGCCGAGGGCGGTGAGCCCGGCGGCGATCAGGGCGGCCGTGGCCACCAGGGCCGAGCCGATGGCGCGTCTGCGGTGCTGCCTGTGCGGGTGCTGCACGATGGTTACCTCCTGGGAGGACAGACTGCTTCTGTTCCCTCAGTTGCCGCCGTGCGCAGGGGAGTTGCCGCCTTGGGGCGTCTGTGTGCGGGCGCTCACTACGCGTACAGGCGGGCCAGTGCCGCCACCGTGCGCGCGATACGCTCCCGCAGTTCGGCGGGCTCCAGGACCTCGATGACCGCGCCCCGTCCGAGGAATGCGTCGTGGGCCTGGTCGATGGACTCGATGGGGACGATGGCGCGCGTCCAACCATCCTTGTCCACACGACCGTTGACCTCGACCGCCCGGGCCGCCGGGCCGGTGAGAACGGTTCCCGGCGCGATCCGGATCACGGCCTCGGCGCCGTGCAGCCGGTCGTGGAACTCCTGCTGGTACGCCGTCCAGTACGCGGCCAGGTCGAATGTCTCCGGGCGGCTGAACTCCTCGTCGGTGGAGGTGAGTTCGATGATCTGGTCGACGCGGAACGTACGCGGCCCTGGGCCCGCGACGACGTACCAGCGGCCCGCCTTCAGGACCAGGCCGTACGGTTCCAGGCGGCGCCGCACATCGGTGGGCTCGCGCCAGCGGCGGTACAGGACGTGCAGCACCCGCGCGTTCCACACGGCGTCGGCGACGGCGGGGAGGTACGGGGTGTCGTCGGTGTCCGCGTACCAGCCGGGGGCGTCCAGGTGGAAGCGGCCGCTGATCCGGTCGGCGTGCGCGCGCAGGTCGCGCGGGAGGGCGGCGCGCACCTTCAGCTGGGCGGCGGCCAGGACCGGGCCGAGGCCCAGCTCGGCGGCGGGGCCGGGGACGCCGGCGAGGAAGAGGGCCTCGGCCTCTCCCTCCGTGAGGCCGGTGAGACGGGTGCGGTAGCCGTCGAGGAGGCGGTAGCCGCCGGCGTGCCCCGCGTCGCCGTACAGCGGGACGCCCGCCGCGCTCAGTGCCTCGACGTCCCGGTAGACCGTGCGCACCGAGACGTCCAGTTCCTCGGCGAGGTCGGCGGCGGTCATCCGGCCGCGGGTCTGGAGCAGCAGGAGGATCGAGACGAGTCGGCTGGACTTCACTGACACAGGATGTCAGTGAAGTCGGCCTAGCGTGCGCGTCATGGCTTCCACGACCTTGCCGAACGCCTCGGACTTCCGGGAGAAACTGCTGACCGTGCCGCCGCCCATCGAGGTGGCGGGGCGACGGATCAAGCGCTACCACGTCACCGCGGACCCGGCCGGTATCGCACCCGACGTCGAGGCGGCGGCGTACGCGATGCTGCCGAAGCTGCTGCCGGAGCCCGACGGCACACCGCCCGCGACCTTCGTCGTACTGCACCGGGGCGGCGATGACGGCGCCTACCTCAACGCGTACAGCTGGGTGTGGGACAACGTCCTGCACTTCCGCGGCGCGTCGGCGGGCCAGCCGGTCCTTGGCTGCCCGGACCGGGACCCCACGCACTTCATCACACCCGACGTCCCCTGGATCGGCTGCGTCTGGGAGCTGCCGCCGATCCTGCACGAACGCGATGCCTGGGTGCGGCACATGCTCGCGCCCGACGCCCCCGACCTCGACGCCTACCTCGCCGACTCCCTCCCCGAGGGCACGACTGGAGACCGCTCATGAGCAGCCCGCACGACTTCGACTTCTTCCACGGTGAGTGGGACGTCCACCACCGGCGTCTGACCGACTTCCTCGACCCCGAGAGCGGCTGGGAGGAGTTCGGGGCCACGAGCCGCTGCTGGAGCCTGTTCGAGGGGGCCGCGAACATCGACGAGATGACGGTGCCCGGTCAGGGCTGGCAGGGGCTCACCCTGCGGCTCTTCGACCCGGCGGCGCGGGTGTGGTCGCTGAACTGGTCGTCGAGCCGCAGCGGGAAGCTGTTTGCGCCGGTGGTGGGGCGGTTCGGGTCCGACGGGCGCGGTGAGTTCCACGGCGACGACACGCACGACGGGAAGGACGTGCGGGTGCGGTTCGTGTGGTCGGGAATCTCCCCGACCACGGCCCGCTGGGAACAGGCCTTCTCCGTGGACGGGGAGAAGACGTGGGTGACCAACTGGGTCATGGAGTTCGCGCGGCGGGGATCTTCCTGAACGCGCGGAGGGTGAACTGCGGGTCGGGGCGCGGGACTTCCTGATCGGGCAGCCCTTCGAGCAGCGTGACGAATCGCTCGGCCAGCGGGTCGTCCGCGGCGATCTGGGTGAACCAGCCGCGGCGCAGGTCCGCCACCGTGCTGCGCGGGCTGCGGCCCTGGCCGTGGCCCCGGAAACGGGCCCGGCCGGCCGGGGTGAGGCCGTGCTCGACGGCGTACGCCTCGACGTCCTCGGTGCCGTCCTGGGCGGGGCGGCGCGGGCGGGAGGCGAGTACGGCGTCGATGTCGCTGCCCACGTCGTGTGCGGCGGCCTTGTCGACGGTGGTGACGTACACCCCGCCCGGGCGCAGGACCCGCGCGCACTCGGCGACGATGGCGCGGACGTCCTCGGCGCCGTCGACCAGATGGAGCAGCCAGACGCTGGTGACGGCGTCGAACGAGGCGTCGGGGAAGGGCAGTCGACGGCTGTCGGCGTGGACCACCGAGCCCGGGAGCCGTGCCGCCGCCATCCGGGCCATGCCCTGCGCGGCGTCCGCGCCCGTCACCCGGAGCGCCGGGCGGGCGGCGGCGAGGCGACGCGTGACGATTCCGGTGCCGCAGGCGACGTCGAGCAGGGCCTGTACGCCGTCGGGGACGAGGCCGAGTACGGCGTCCGCGGCAGCCGCCGCTCTGGGCTCACCGCCCCTGCTGGCGTCGTATGCGTCGGCTTCTTTGTCGTAGTCCAGCATGTGGATCAGTGTGCGCCATGTCCCGGAGCGAGTGCCTCCACCCTGCGGGCGAGCTTGAGGTCGAGCTCGGTGACGGCGCCGCCGACGCTGTGGGTGTTCACGGTGAGGGAGATCGTGTTGTAGCCGAGGGTGAGGTCGGAGTGGTGGTCGAGCTCCTCCTGCACCTGGGCGATGTGTACGACCATCGCGGTCGCGGCGAAGTGGGAGGGGAGGCGGTAGGAGCGGGCGAGGTGGTCGCCGTCCAGCGACCAGCCGGGCAGCTCCGCGAGCTGATCCTCGATCTCCTTCTGCGACAGGGGTTCGACGGGCATGGCCTCGCTCCGTTCTTCTTGCGGTGGGGTGCGGTGGGGACTGTTCCTCAGCCTGCCACAGTCCCCCGACCAGGGCTCTCCGGCGCCCCGGCCCCATCTCCGGGGGCTTCGCCCGAAAGTCCCGGCCGTCCGGCGTTCGAGGGCCAGGTCCAGGCTCCATCCACGGCGTTCCTCGGTTACGGTCGGCGTATGTCCCTCGTCGCGTCCGGTCCGGCCAGACCCTCAACCCACCCCGGCGGCAAGGGCGTCGGCCCGCTGCTGCGCGGCTGGCGGGAGCAGCGCCGGGTCAGCCAGCTGGAACTGGCGCTGCGGGCCGACTCCTCGGCCCGCCACATCAGCTTCATCGAGACGGGCCGCTCCCGCCCGAGCGAGGAGATGGTGCTGCGGCTGGCGGAACACCTCGACGTCCCCGTACGGGAACGCAACGCGCTGCTGCTGGCCGCCGGCTACGCGCCCCACTACCCGGAGACCCCCCTCGACGACCCCTCGATGGACGCCCTGCGCCAGGGCATGGAACGGCTGATCCAGGGCTACGAGCCCTACCCGGCGCTGGTGGTCGACGCCACGTACACCGTGCTCGCCGCCAACCGTGGCATCGCCATGCTCCTGGAGGGCGTCCGCGAGTCGCTGCTCACGCCGCCGCTGAACGCGATGCGGCTGACCCTCCACCCGGAGGGCCTGGCGCCGCGGATCCGCAACCACCGCGAGTGGCGCGACCATCTGCTCGCGCAGATGGAACGGCAGATCGCCCTGGACCGCTCCGAGCCACTGCGTGCCCTCTACGAGGAGGTGGCGGCCTACCCGGTACCGGAGCAGGAACAGGGACAGGGGCACGGAAGGGAACTGGACGGCGGCGTCGAGCCCGTTCCCTGTTTCGCGCTCCCCCTGCGGATCGAGCACGGCGGGTGCGTGCTGTCCTTCATCTCCTCCATCTCCACTTTCAACACCCCGATGGACGTGACCGTCGCCGAGCTGGCCATCGAGACGTTTCTGCCCGCGGACCCGGCGACGGTCAAATACCTTCAGTCACTGGTCTCTTGACGGAGCGTCGTCGATCCGTTTGAGTGGTGGCTTCGGCGCTTGGGGAGGGCGTGGCGTGAGTGAGCGGCGGGCTGCGCCCACCGTGGGGCAAGTGGTGCTCGGGCGGCGGCTGCAGGAATTGCGGGAGGCCACCGGGCTGAAGCGCGAAGAGGCCGCGCGTGTCCTGCGTGTCGCCCCGGCGACGGTGCGGCGGATGGAGATGGCCGAGGTCGCCCTCAAGATCCCCTACCTCCAGGTGCTGCTGACGACGTACGGCGTGGCCGACGCCGAGGTGGCCGCCTTCGTCACGCTCGCCGAGGAGGCGAACCAGCCGGGCTGGTGGCAGCGATTCCACGATGTGCTGCCGGACTGGTTCAGCATGCATGTCAGCCTGGAGGGCGCCGCCCGTCTGATCCGCTCGTACGAGCCGCACTTCGTGCCCGGGCTGCTGCAGACCGAGGAGTACGCGCGCGCCGTGCTGGAGGCGGGGACGGTGGGCCAGACGGGGCCCGAGGCCATCGAGCGGCATGTGACGCTGCGCATGACGCGGCAGCAGCTGCTGCTGGGGCGCGAGCACCGGCCCCACCTCTGGGTGATCATGGACGAGACCGTGCTGCGGCGTCCGGTGAGCATCCGTGGCGAGGTCATGCGGGACCAGATCGACCGGCTGCTGCGGGAGATGGAGAGCGACGACATCTCCGTCCAGGTCGCCGAGTACGCGAGCGGCCCGCACCCGGGGACGTACACATCCTTCGCGCTGTTCCGCTTCGCGGAGCCGGAACTGCCCGACATGGTCTACAGCGAGTACCTGACCGGTGCCCTCTACCTCGACTCGCGCGCCGAGGTGGCCATGCACCTGGAAGTGCTGGACCACATGTCCGCCCACGCCGCCTCCGTGCCCCGTACCAAGGAGATCCTGCGGGAGATCCGGGACTCCTACTGAGAAGGGTCCTTACGCCGCGCCGCCCCGCGTCTCCCTCTCGTCGTCCACGATCTCGGCGTCCACCACACCCTCCTCCTCCGCCGCCGTGGTGTGCTCGGCGGCCGGCTCCTCCCGGGGCGTCTGCTGGGCCTGGGCGTACATGGCCTGGCCCATCCTCTGGCTCACCGAGGCCAGATTCTCGACGCCGCCGCGCAGGGCGGTGGTGTCGGTGGCGGAGTCCTCCAGGAGGCGCTTGAGGCCGGCGATGGCCGACTCGACCTCGGGTTTCGTCTCGGAGGGGATGCGTTCGTCGTTGTCGCGGAGGAACTTCTCGGTCTGGTAGACGAGTTGTTCGGCCTGGTTGCGGGTCTCGGCGGCCTCGCGGCGCGCGCGGTCCTCCTCGGCGTACTGCTCGGCCTCGCGCATCATGCGGTCGATGTCGTTCTTGGGGAGCGCGGAGCCGCCCGTGACGGTCATCTTCTGTTCGCGCCCGGTGGCGAGGTCCTTCGCGGAGACGTGCATGATCCCGTTGGCGTCGATGTCGAAGGCGACCTCGATCTGCGGGACTCCGCGCGGCGCGGGCGGCAGCCCGGTGAGGTCGAAGACGCCGAGCTTCTTGTTGTACGCGGCGATCTCGCGTTCGCCCTGGTAGACCTGGATACCGACCGAGGGCTGGTTGTCCGCGGCCGTGGTGAAGATCTCCGAACGACGGGTCGGGATCGTGGTGTTGCGCTCGATGAGCCTGGTCATGATGCCGCCCTTGGTCTCGATGCCGAGGGACAGCGGGGTGACGTCGAGGAGCAGGACGTCCTTCACGTCCCCCCTGATGACACCCGCCTGGAGGGCCGCGCCGAGCGCCACGACCTCGTCCGGGTTGACACCCTTGTGCGGGTCCTTGCCGGTGAGTTCCCTGACCAGGTCCGTGACGGCGGGCATCCGGGTCGAGCCGCCGACCAGGATGACGTGGTCGATCGCGGCGAGCTTGACGCCCGCGTCCTTGACCGCCTGGTGGAAGGGGGTCTTGCAGCGGTCGAGCAGATCGGCGGTCAGCTCCTGGAACTGGGCGCGGGTCAGTTTCTCCTCGAGATGCAGGGGGCCGTCGGCGGTGGCGGTGATGTAGGGCAGGTTGACGGTGGTCTCGGAGGAGCTGGACAGTTCGATCTTGGCCTTCTCGGCGCCCTCGCGCAGCCGTTGCAGCGCCATCTTGTCGTGGCCGAGATCGATGCCGTACGAGGCCTTGAAGCGCTGTGCGAGGTGCTCCACGATCCGCTGGTCCCAGTCGTCGCCGCCGAGCCGGGTGTCGCCGTTGGTGGCCTTGACCTCGATGACGCCGTCGCCGATCTCCAGGAGCGAGACGTCGAAGGTGCCGCCGCCGAGGTCGAAGACGAGGACGGTCTGCTCCTCGCCCCGGTCGAGGCCGTAGGCGAGGGCGGCGGCCGTGGGCTCGTTGATGATCCGCAGCACCTTCAGGCCCGCGATCTCGCCCGCCTCCTTGGTGGCCTGGCGCTGGGCGTCGTCGAAGTACGCGGGCACGGTGATCACGGCGTCCGTGACGTCCTCGCCGAGGTAGGCCTCCGCGTCCCGCTTCAGCTTCTGCAGGACGCGCGCCGACAGTTCCTGGGCGCGATAGCGGGTGCCGTCGACGGAGCCCTTCTCCGGGAAGCGCCAGCTCGCGTCGCCCATGTGGCGCTTGACCGAGCGCGCGGTGCGCTCCACGTTCGTCACGGCCTGACGTTTGGCGACCTCGCCGACGAGCACCTCGCCGTTCTTGGCGAAGGCCACCACGGAGGGGGTGGTGCGCGCGCCCTCCGCGTTGGTCACGACGGTGGGGTCGCCGCCTTCCAGGAGGGCCACCACCGAGTTCGTCGTACCGAGGTCGATCCCGACCGCACGTGCCATGTCCGTCCCCTTCCGCCAGGGCGCTGCCCACCTTCAAGCACAAAACTTGAGTGCGTTCTTGTCAATGGGGCGGACATGACAGCGCCGCGGGCCCTGCGCGGGGACCGCGGCGCCGTACTGCTCCCGGACGTCAGCCCAGCTTGGCCGACAGGGTGATCGTCGTGCCGGTCAGCGCCGCGCTGACCGGGCAGTTCTTCTTCGCGTCCTCGGCCGCCGCGACGAAGCCGTCGTTGTCGAGGCCCGGCACCGTCCCCTCCACCGTCAGATGGATGCCCGTGATGCCCTCACCGGGCTGGAAGGTGACGTCGGCGTTGGTGACGAGCTTGGTGGGCGGGGTGCCCGCGCCCGCGAGGGCGTGCGACAGCGCCATGGAGAAGCAGCTGGAGTGGGCGGCGGCGATCAGCTCCTCGGGGCTGGTCTTGCCGTTGGCGTCCTGCGCCCGCGACGCCCACGTCACCGGCTGCTGGCCGATGCCGGAGGAGTCGAAGGTGACGACGCCGCTGCCCTCGAGCAGGTTGCCTTCCCACACGGTGTGCGCGGTGCGCGTGGTTGCCACGATGATTCCCTTCGATGGGGTCCCGTTTTCGGGGTCCGTGCGCACCATCCGATCACACCTGCACGCAACTCACCCAGAATGACGGCTCACCAAGTCCGCGAAGACGGCTCGACGCGGCCGCGAGGGTGGTTCACCGCACCCGGAAGACCGGTCCCCGCGCCGTGAACGGGAGCCGCGCGCCCTGCGGAATCAGATACGCGTGCTCGCGCCGCACCCGCAGCACGTCGCACCCGCCGTCCGTGATGACCAACAGCGGCGCGCCCGGCGGGAAGTCGTCCGCGCGGTGCAGCAGATCGATGCCGGGCTGCAGCACCGTACCGCCGCGCCCGTGCACCCGTACGCGACCGGCGACCTCGGTGACCGGGAGATAGCCCGCGTCGTGCGGCGCCGCGTCGCAGAACACCACCCGCACAGCCGGTACGTCCCGGGCCTCGGCGTACGAGGCGATGGCGCCCAGCGCCTTGCCGAGCAGCATGCGGTCCATGGAGCCGGAGGTGTCGAGGACGACGCCGAAGGTGCAGCGGGCGATCTCCTCGGGCGGGAAGTACCGTCCCGCGCGCGGGATGTCGGGGGTGGACGCCTGACGGCGCGAGGGGCGCGCGTACGTCCGTACCGGCTCGGGGCGGGGCACGAACTCGTCGAACCAGCGGGCCAGGCGGGCGTCCCAGGGCAGCGGCGGATGGTCGAGCGCGCGGATCTCCTCGACCAGACCGCCCGGCAGATAACCCCGCTCCAGCTGCTGGTGCAGGTCGAGGCCGTGGCTCAGCCCGCGCCGGTAGAGCTCGTCCAGGTCCACGTAGTCGCGCGGGGAGCCGAGCGGGGCGCCGAGGATGTCACCCATGCCCTTGCCGCGCAGCGTGGACAGCCGGCGCATCCGGCGCAGGTCCTTCGCGATCCGGTCGTACACCTCCTCCGCCGAGAGGTCCTTCAACTCCGCGTCGTACAGGAGCCCTTCGGGCATCGTGCCGACCTGCATCTCGCACAGCCAGCCGTTGATGACGTAGTCGGCCGCGATGTTGAAGAGGTACGGGTCGCGGGGGCCGCAGCGGTCGCCGTGCCGCAGGGCGGCGTGCAGCATCTCGTGGGCGAGGACGAACCGCCATTCCTCGTCCTTCAGTTGACGCAGCGGGTTGATGTAGATCTCCCCCGCCTCCGCGTTCACCGCGGCGACGGAGATGCCGTGGGCGCGGGCCAGTTCGGCGTCGGCGACCAGGGTGATACCGGCCGCGACGCCGCCGAGCAGCGGGTAGGAGGAGATGAACCAGCTCAGCGCCCGCTCCCAGGGCTGGAGCCGGGTGGGCCCGCCGCGCATCGAGCCTCGGCGGCCGCCGGCCACGTCCATCGCCGTGGCGACGGTACGGGTCAGGGCGTGCGCGAACTCGAGCTGCCAGTCCGGGGCCCGGCCGCCCTTCCAGGTGTCCCACGGCACCAGCAGCTGGTCCGGCTCGCCGCCGGCCGTACCGCAGCGCTCGTACGGGGCCGGAGTGCCCTCGCGCCGCCAGCGGGCGGCGAGTTGCTCCTCGTCGCCGTCGGGGTAGCCGGGCGGCAGGTCCTCGGGGGTGAGGCCGATGGGGAAGCCGAGCAGGAAGCGGTTGACGACCGCGCAGCGGGCGGCGAGGGCGTGGCGGTCGGGCTGTTCGCGCGTCTTCGGCGCCGCCGGGACATGGCCGAAGCCCAGGTGGATGACGGCGTGCGCGACCGCCCAGGCCCACTCGACGGGCTCGGCGCGGCGGGTGGGGTGGACGTGCAGCACACCGTTGGAGTCGACTCGGACGAGACCCTCGCGAGGCGAGTCGGGGCAGTCCTCCTGGCGGCAGGTGCTGAAACCGACGGCGGCGAGCGCCCGGTTGGCCCGCACCAGCCGCATGCCCTCCGCGAAGGCCTCCGCCGCCAGGTCCTTCTTCGGCTGTCCCTTACCGCGGCTCGTCGGGGTCCGGCTCACTGTCGCGCCTCGACCAGCCGGGGCATGTCACGGGCCGCCTCGACCAGGAACCAGGCGGGCAGGAGGGGATTGCCGTCGGTGTCCGGGGCGATGACGCCCTGTGCGACCTCCACGGAGATCTCGGCGAGCTGCACGAGCAGCGACTTGGCGCGGTACGCGGTCTGCTGTCCGCTCGCCGAGAGGTGCTCCTTGCTGGCGGGCAGCTCCTTGACGAGCCGGCCGCGGAAGGACTCGGCGAGGTAGTAGAGCAGGTCGCGGTCCTCGGGGCGGTGGGGCCAGCGTGCGTCGCCCTTGACGATCGCCTCGATGCCGAACCGGCTGCGCACGATCTTCACGTAGCCGCAGAAGGCGACCGCGTGCGCGGGCGTCAGGGTGCCGTGCGCGATCACCTTCAGGGTCGGCTCGTCGAGGGCCGGCCCGAAGGAGTGGAGCGCGTCGGAGAGCATGTGCCAGGAGCGGGGCGTGGAGAACGGCTCCTCGGTCTTCGGCGGCTTGGACCACAGGTGGTCGGGCCGGTCGGTGAGGTGGTCGACGACCCAGGGGTGAATGCCGTTGCCGGCGGCCCAGGCGAGCCAGTCCTTGGAGGAGGCCTCCAGGTGCACATGCGTGAGGCGGTTGATCAGCGCGGAGGCGATCGGGCGGGCCAGCGCGTTGTCGGTGGCGCGGTTGCCCGCGCCGATCACGATCGAGCCCTTGGGCAGCTCGTAATTGCCGATGCGGCGGTCCAGGATCAGCGAGTAGAAAGCCTTCTGCACATCCGGCGTCGCCGCGTTCAGCTCGTCCAGGAAGAGGCAGTAAGGCTCGTCCCTGGCGATCGCCTCCGGCGGGCAGAACACCGAGCGCCCGTCGCGGATCTGCGGGACGCCGATCAGGTCCTCGGGTGCGAGCTGGGTGCCGAGCAGGCTGACGCACTCCAGTCCCAGCGACTCGGCGAACTCCCTCACCAGGGAGGACTTTCCGATGCCGGGGGCGCCCCACAGGAAGACCGGCCGCACGGTCGCGAGACCGAGCAGCAGTTCCGGTATCCGGGCGGGGGTGACGGTCACGACTGCCTGCACGCAGCATCCTCGGGGGTCGGGAAGTGCCCCGCGGGTGCGCGGTGCTCCATGCGAACAGTGTGTGCGCGGGGCTCGCCGACCGCAGCCCATTTTCCGCCGCCACCGACCGCGGCCCGTTGTCCGCCGCCTCGGTCCCGCCCTGGCCGTGGCTCAGGCGGCGCGCTCGTCCGCGGGCGCCGCCAGCGGCACTTGGGGGCCGTCGCACTCGCGCAGCCAGCGCCGCAGCACGCGGTGCACCTGCTCGGCTCCCACGAGATCCGCGTCGTCCTCGACCGGCACGGACAGGGCCACCGGTGACAGCAGGAAGGGGCGTGCCTGGGCCCCGCCGAGTCCGCCGTGCGAGCCGATCTGCTCCTCGAAGGCGAGGACCTCGCCCTCCTGCGGGTCGTACGAGGAGTTGACCATGATGTCGGCGACGTGCGGGAAGGCGTGGGTACGTCGTACGGCGTCGGCGGCGCCGGGGCCGAAGTCGGCGAGCGGGCCCTGACGCACGTCGTCGAGCTTGTCGACCGGTACCTCCGCGCCGTTCGCGCCCAGCACGAGTCCGCCGTACTCCTCGCTGCGGACCAGCACGAAGCCGACGCCGGGGTGGTTGGCGAGGGTGGACAGCAGCGCGGGGTGGCGGCGGTCGATCTCCTCCCGGCTCATCCGGTGCGGCACGTCGGGGAAGGAGACCAGGCCGAGATTGCCCGAGGCCAGCACGATGGGCTCGGAGCGGCGTGAGGGACGGTGACGCTCGCCACGCTCCTCGACGGGTCTGCGCAGCGCGGCCCGTACCGCCGCCCGCGCCTCGGTGCCGCTGTGGGTGCGCTGCGCCTTGCGCGGCACGGGCAGCCCGCACCCGGCCCGGACCAGGTTGCCGAGGCTCAGGCCGTAGCGGGTCAGGAAGGTCTCGCCGGGGCTCTGCCCGTGGTCCGACAGCACCACGATCCGGTAGGGCCGCGGGGCGTGTTCGGCGACCTTGGCCACCAGGGCGAGGGACCGGTCGAGGCGCTCCAGGACCTTCTCGGCGTCCCGGCTGCGCGGCCCGGAGTGGTGGGCCACCTCGTCGTACGCCACCAGGTCCGCGTAGACCGCGTTGCGCCCGGCGAGCATGTCGCCGATCACCGCGGCGACGACGACATCCCGCTCGACGACGGTCGCGAAGGCCCGCACGAGGGGGTACAGCCCGCCGCGCTTGACCCGGGGCCGCCGCTTCTTCATCCGGGCCCACGAGGACTGGCCCATCTCACGCAGCACCTCGGCGACGAAGGACATGGCCGTACGGACGGCGTTGGCGGGGTCGCTGAAGTAGGCGAAGTAACCGGAGCGGGAACGGTTCTCCCGGCCCCTTCGCGCGGCGATGGACAGCACCAGGGCCAGCTGGTCGGCGCCACCGCTGAAGAGATTGCCGCGGCTGGCGCCGTCGACGGTGAGCAGGCCTCCGTCGCCGGTGTACTCGATGGCCCGGCGCTGGAGTTCGGCGGCGCTGGAGGGCCGGTTGCACACCATGACCTCGTGCGTGTCCTTCTCGTACCAGCGGAAGGCCGGCACGTCGTGGTTGCTGCCGTGCAGGATGCCGAGCTGGCTGGCGCCGGTCTGGCTGGACCAGTCGGTGCGCCACGGGGTGAGCCGGTGGGTGGGGCAGCCGCCCTCCCCGGGGCCCTGGAGCCACTGCGCGACGGTGGGCATCAGCCCCTTGCCGACCGCTTCCCGCAGCACGTCGTGGCCGACGCCGTCGAGCTGGAGGAAGACGGCGCCGGGGGTCGAGGGCCAGGCCCGCCCGTCACCGCGTCTGCGGCGCCGGTCGGCGAGCCGGTAGAGCCTGCGCCGGTAGGCGTCGTCGTCCCGCACGGCCAGGGCGCCGCCGGTGGCCGAGGCGACCGCGGACATCACGGCGGCGACGACCACGGCGGTCTCGGGCGCGGCCTCGCCCTGCCCGGAGGGGTTGATGCGCAGGGCTATCAGCAGCAAGGACCCGTTCAAGAAGAAGACGAGCAGACCCAGCACGAGGGCGGGCACCAGGAGCAGCGCCCGTACGAGCAGGGGCCACACGAGCGAGGAGAGCAGACCGAAGACGGCCGCGCCGGCCCCGGCGGTGACGGCGATCCGCGTGGCGCTGTCGCCGTTGCTGGACTCCAGCTGGAAGTCGGGCAGCACACCGGCGAGGACGAGCATGGTGACCGTGGACACGGCCCACACCGCGATGCTCCGCCACACTCCGCTGAGAAGCCGTCGCCAACGCCTTCCGCCCACGCCCTGTCCACCTCACGTCCCGGCCCGCCCGGTGCGCGAGGCCTGCTCCCACCCTGTCACAACGGTCGAGCGGCCCGCGGTGTCCCCTTCAGCGGCCGTCGTAACCCGCGGTCGGCATCGACAGGCGGCGGTGGACCCGGGCCTTCATCTGGGCGTCGTACGACGGTTCCGCGCACCCGACCGTCTCGATCCGTACTCCGCGGCGGGCGCACTCGGCGGTGAACTCGTCCACGGAGGCGAGGGCGCGCTCCAGGACGCGGTGGCTCGGCGCGACGAACAGGTCGACGAGGCCCGCCTCGACGTCCGCCCACAGGGTGCGGTGGTCGGGGCGCAGACCGCGGACGAGGAGCTCGCGGGTGACGACGTATCCGCGCTCGGCGGCCCAGCGGGCGCACATCGCGTACTGGCTGCGGGAGTCCACGAGGAAGGGGTCCGCGTCGAGCTCCTCCAGGGGCGTCAGGCTCGCGATGGCCGTGACGCGGACCACGGTCGGTACAGCCGGCACGGTCGGCACCGCGGAGGCGCTGCGCGCGTGTCCCATGGCGTCCCCCTCACCTCCGGGTTTCGCCGCCGACCCTACTCCTGCACGTAGGCTCGGGGGGAGTCGCACGGAGGAGGCAAAGAAGTGCCGGTGGAGATCACCTGGTGGGGGCACGCCACTTGCACGCTGGAGGACTCCGGCACACGCGTCCTCACCGATCCGCTCTTCGCGCGCCGGCTCGCGCACCTGCGGCGCAGGCGCGGGGCGCCGCCCCCTCCCGAGGCGGCGGTCGCGGACGTGGCGCTGGTCTCGCATCTGCACGCCGACCATCTCCATCTGCCCTCGTTGCAGCGGCTCGCGCCGGGCACGCCGGTACTGGTGCCGAGGGGCGCGACGCGTGTGGTGCCGGCGCTGCGCAGGCTGGACCATCTGCGGTTCGTCGAGGTCGCGCCCGGGGATCTGACCCAGGTCGGCGATCTGGTCGTACGTACGGTGTCGGCACGGCACGACGGGCGGCGACTGCCGGTCGGACCGCACCGCTCCCCCGCGCTGGGCTTCGTGGTGGAGGGCGAGGCGCGGACGTATTTCGCCGGGGACACCGGGCTGTTCGAGTCGATGGCCGAGGAGGTCGGACCGGTCGACGTGGCCCTGCTGCCGGTCGGCGGGTGGGGCCCGTTCCTCGGGGAGGGACACCTGGACGCGGGGCGGGCAGCCGAGGCGCTGGCCCGGCTGATGCCGAGGAGCGCGGTGCCGGTGCACTACGGCACATACTGGCCCATCGGCATGGACAGCGTGCGCCCCCATGAGTTCCATGCGCCGGGTGATGAGTTCGTGCGCCTGGCTGGGGAACGTGCGCCCCTGGTGGCGGTGCACCGGCTCGAACACGGCGAGAGCGTGCGCCCGGAGGTCGCGCGGTGACGCCTCTGACCGCCATGGGCGCGGCCCCCGCGATATTCCTGTCCGCCAAGAGCACCACCCCCGCCCTGTTCCTGTCCGCCGCGGGCGCGGCCGTGTCACCCGAGAGCACGCAGCAGGCGATCGGCTATCCGTCGCTGTTCGTGCTGGTGCTGATCGGCGCGCTGGTCCCGGTGGTGCCGACGGGCGCGCTGGTCAGTTCGGCGGCCGTGGTGGCCTTTCACGAGACCGCGCCGTTCGCCCTGCTGCTGGTCTTCGCGGTGGGCTCGCTCGCGGCGTTCCTCGGTGACGTGGCGCTCTACTGGCTCGGCCGGCGCGGCATGGAATCCAAGAACGGCTCGCGGTGGCTGGAGGCGATCCGGGTGCGCGCCCCGGAGGACCGCCTCACCCAGGCCCAGGAGAAGCTGGACGACCACGGTGTCGCCGTCCTCGTCCTGTCCCGCCTCGTCCCGGCGGGCCGCATACCGGTGATGCTCGCCTGCCTGCTGGCGAAGATGCCCCTGCGCACCTTCGCCCGCGGCGACATCCCCGCCTGCCTCGCCTGGGCGGCCACCTACCAGGTCATCGGCATTCTCGGCGGCTCCCTCTTCGACGAGCCGTGGGAGGGCGTGGTGGCGGCGGTGGTCCTGACACTGGCGATCAGTGCGGCGCCGGGGGTGTGGCGGAGGGTACGCGGGACCGCCCCTCGGTAGGCACCCCCACCGCCGTCACCCCAGGACCCGAGAACCCCCCACCGCCAGATCCCACAGATTCCCCCGCTCAAGACCCACCCGCTCCCAAGCCGCCTTCACCCGGGTCAACGGCTCCAGCACGGGCTCCGCGGACAGCACGAACGTCCCCCAGTGCATCGGCGCCATCCGCCGAGCGCCCACGTCGACGGCCGCCCGAACAGCCTCTTCCGGGTCGCAGTGGACGTCACTCAACCACCACCGGGGGTCGTACGCCCCGATGGGAAGCAGGGCCAGGTCTATCCCCGGGTACCGCTGCCCGATGGCCGCGAACCAGTGCCCGTACCCCGTGTCCCCCGCGAAGTAGACCCGCTGTCCTTCCGGCGCCGTCAGCACCCAGCCGCCCCACAGCGTGCGGCAGGTGTCGGTGAGACCGCGCTTGGACCAGTGGTGCGCGGGGACGAAGTCGAAGCGCACGCCGTCGAGTTCGACCGCCTCCCACCAGTCCAGCTCGGTGACCCGGGTGAACCGCCGGCGCCGGAACCAGCGCCCGAGCCCGGCCGGCACGAACACCGGTGTCTCGCGCGGGAGTCGGCGCAGGGTCGGCGCGTCCAGATGGTCGTAGTGGTTGTGGCTGATGACGACCGCGTCGACGCGCGGCAACGCGCTCCAGGCCATGCCGACCGGGGTGATCCGGGCCGGGGTGCCGAGGATCTTGCGGGACCAGACCGGGTCGGTGAGGACGGTGAGCCCGCCTATGCGGATCACCCAACTCGCGTGCCCCGCCCAGGAGACGGCGACGGTACGGGTGCCCACCCGCGGCAGCGGACCCGGTTCGAAGGGCAGCTGCGGAATGTCGGCGAGCCCCTCGGGCCTCGGCCGCAGCGCCCCCTCACGGGCGAACCGCGCGAAGGCCCGCAGTCCCGGCAGCGGCGCGGTCAGCCGGTCGACGAACGACCGCGGCCACGCACGGCGCTCACCGAGCGGACGGGGTTCGGCGAGAGGTGGGGGCTCGACGAGCGGACGGAGGGGAACGGCCAGTGAGGAACGCCCCGCCGTGGGGGCCATGGAGGACGCCGGCTCCTCGGCGTCCTGCGTGTCCGTGGACACGGACGTGCTCATGGATATGCACGTGCTCGTTGATATGGACGTGCTCGTGGACGTACCCGTGCTCGTGGTCGACTGGGACTGCTGCGTCATCGAGGAGGCTCCCATCGCTGAGCGTCGTCACGGAGATCGTCGAACGCCGACCCCAAGAGGGTCAACGCGCGTTGCACCTGTGGCAGTTCCAACGGTGAGGGTGAACTGAGGCATTCCGCCCGCTCCTCGTCGGTGGCGCCGAGCAGCGGTCCGGTCGCCAACCGCACGCGCAGCGCCTCGAGATCGTCCCCGAAGCGGTGGCCGCCCGGCGCGGGCATGCCGAGCCGGGCGGTGAGGAAGTCCTCCAGTTCCTGTGCGTCCCCGACGCCGAGGGCGGTCAGCGCGGAGCTCAACGGGCCGAGATCCACGTACAGATGCCGACCGGCCTGCGGCGGCCGTGCGAGGGCACCCGACCCGATCACCGCGCGGTGCGCGGCGAGAGCCACGCGCGCGTGCAGGCGTACGGCGGCGGTCAGCCGCTCGGTGACCGCGTCCGGCTCGCCGAGCGCGTACGCGGCCGCCGCCGCGACCGGTTCGGCGACCCGGGCGCTGAGCACGGTGAGCACGTCGAGGACGCGGGCGCGCAGCCGAAGGCCCTCGTCGGTGTCCGGGAAGCGGGCGACGGCGGCCGGCCAGCCCTGCGGCAGGAAGGCGCCCGCGAGGTCCGTCAGCACGGTGACCTCGCCGGGGAGCATCTCGGCGGGGCTGAGCAGCACGGTGTCGTGCGGCCGGTGCAGGGTGTCGCGCCAGGTCTCGTCGCTGACCACGTGCAGTCCCTCGCCCACCGCGGCCTCCACGGTCTCGTGCACCACCTCGGGCGGTGCGACGGTGGCGGTGGGGTCGTCGGCGACGGAGAGCACGAGCAGGCGCGGGTCGCCGCCCTCGGCACGGACCCGGCGGACGGTCTCCAGGAGTGCGTACGGATCCGGCAGGCCACCGCACTCCGCGGGCGTCGCCGCGTGGAACACGGACCGGCCCAGGAGGCGGACCTGCGGTGCCCACCAGGCGGCGCAGGGGCGCGGCACCAGGACGTCGCCGCCGAGTGCGCCGGTCAGCGCGAGGAGCAGCGCGGGGGCGCCGGGGGCGGCGACCACCCTGTCGCGGTCGGCGGCCAGGCCACGCCGGGTCCAGTAGCCGCAGGCGGCGTCGAGGAGCGCAGGGCCGCCGCCGGAGGGCTCGGCGTGGGCGTGGCCCGCCGCGTCGGCGAGCACGGCGCGCAGCTCGGCCAGTACCGGCAGGCCCTGATCGGGAAGGGGCGGACCGTAGCGGACCGGACCGTGCCCTTCCGGAACCGTCCGCCGCATACGTGCCTCCGTGCAGTCCGTGGTGCCGTGCCCTGTCGTTACCCGGGCTCCCGCCCGGCCATGGGCGCCCGGCCGGGTTGCGCCCGTCACAGCGTCAGCGGTGGGAGGAGCCCTTTTGGCGCAGCCGGTGGGCGGTCGCGCCCAGCGCGCCCACGATCAGGACGCCGCCGGTGATCAGGGCCGGGACGGAATCGGTGAAGGTGCCGCCTTCGCCGCCCTGTACTCCGTACTGGGAACCGGTGGGGCGCTCTTCGGTGTCGTGCCCCGTGCCGGTGTCACGCCCGGTGCCGGTGTCGTGAGCCGCACCGGTCTCGCGCCCGTCTCCCGTGTCATGAGCCGCTCCGGTGTCGTGCGTCGCACCGGAGTCGTGCGTCGCACCGGAGTCGTGCGTCGCACCGGTGTCACGACCCGTACCCGTGTCACGCCCCGTACCGGTGTCGTGCGTCGCACCGGAGTCACGACCGGCGCCCGTGTCACGAGGCGCACCCGTGTCACGAGGCGCACCGGTCTCGCGCCCCGTAGCCGTGTCACGCCCGACACCTGTGCCCGTGCCGAGGCCGTTGCCGATGCCGTTGCCCGTGCCGTTGCCGATGCCCGTACCGGTGCCCGCGCCCGTACCCGTGCCGGCGGCGCGGGACACGGTGTACGAGGCGTTCCACGGCCGCTCCTGGCCACCCGGGGCGACGGGGCACACGCCGTTGACGCCCCATTGGGCCTCACGGTCCCCGGCGACGGAGTCGCTGTTGAACTGCTCGCCGGCTGCCGCTCCGGATCCTCCCACCAGTCCGGATCCACCGGATCCAGCGTCGGAAGTCCCACCCGCCGGGACGCGGGCCGTCCCGCGATACGAGGTGGCGCCGCCCGTCTTCTCGTCGCCGCCGGTGACCCGGTGCAACTGGACCTTGCCCCCCTCGAAGCCCTGGGAGCGGGCGTCGATGGACTCGGGCGGGGTGCCGCCGATCGCGTCGCAGGTGACGGAGATGGAGAGGAGACCACCGGGGCCCACGGAACGGGGATCGACCTCCGCGCCCGGATCCGCGGACGCGGCCGTGGCGGCCGCCCCCAGGGCGGCGCAGGCCAGGGCGGTGGCGGACAGGACACGGACGGTACGGCACATGGGTCGGGCTCCTTCGGACAGACACTGTCTGAAGGGGGCACGGCCGTCGCGCCCCCACCCCATCCCAGCCCGCCCCGGCGCGCGGCGCGCGCGGCCGGACACCATTCGCGCGACACGGACGCCCGAGCGGGTGACGTGGGTGACAGCGGCGGCTCGGCCGGCCGGGTCAGTTCGACAGGGAGGCGAGCTCCCGTTCCAGGCCGCGTCCACGCCTGTCCACGACGGCCGAGGCCACGTCGGACAGTTTGCGCTGGGTCGCCTGCGAGACACGGCGCAGTACGCCGAAGGCCGCGTCCGCGTCGCAGCCCAGTACGTGCATGACGATCCCGCACGCCTGATCGACGACGGGCCGGGTGCGCAGCGCGGCGCCGAGCTGGTCGAGCTCGGTGAGCGCGGCCCGGTAGGAGCGGTCGCGGACCAGGCAGGTGACGGCGAGGTCGCCGAGCGCGCGGGCGGGTCCGTGCGGGGCGTCCTCCAGGGCGCCGGGCCGGAAGCTGTAGAGGCTGAGGGCCACGGTCAGCCCGGAACGCCGGAAGGGAATCGTCACGCTGGAGCGGACACCCGAGTCGAGGGCCATCGCGCGGTACGCCGGCCAGCGCTCCTCGCGCAGCAGGTCCGCCGAGTCGACGGGCTCACCGCGTTCCAGCGCGGCGGGGATCGGACCGTCTCCGGAGCGGAGTTGGACCGAGACGAGTGCGGCGAGGTCGGGGTGGGTGACCGCGGCGGGGCGTTCCGGGCCGCCCTCGGAGACCAGGCAGCTGGCGCCGCAGCAGTCGGTGGTGCAGCGGGCCGCCTGCTCGGCGAGCTCCGACAGCCGTCTGCCTGGAAGCGTGGATTCCGGCGACCGCGTTCCCAGGTGTCCGAGTCGACCGCCTCGATCGTTGTGACCGTGTTGTTCAAGTCGCCCCGCATCCGGCATGGTTCACCCCTCCTCCCTCCGCGCCTTCCCGCTCACCTGCGCGGAAAACAGGCCCGGTGGGTTACACCCCCGCCACACCCGGAACCAATCCTTCGGGTTACGTTCATCGCATGGCGCAGACGGACGAATTCGGTGAAGAACTCGCGGATTTCGTGCGCCGCGTGGCGGAGCTCAAGGCGGCTCGATCGGTACCGGCCGACGACCTGCCGACGGTGCTCGACGCGGCGATCTTCGAACTCGACCATGTGGCGGGCCAGTTGTGGCCCTGGTACGAGAGTCTGTCCTCGTCGGGCCCGTCCGGGGTCGTCTCCGTCGACCGTCAGGAGCAACAGCTCCTCAAGGCGCTCTTCCAGCGGGTGCCGGTGCCTGTCGCGCTGGTGGACCGCGAGACGGTGGTGCGCAGGCTGAACTTCGCGGCATCCTCGTTCACCGGCGTACGGGCCGGCTACGCGACGGGCCGGCCGCTCACCGGTTTCCTCGCGCACGCCGACCGTGCCGCGTTCCGCTCGCAGGCGGCGGCGGTGGCGCGCGGCGAGGGCGATCGCAGTCTCACCGTGCACCTCCAGCAGCAGCCCGCGGTGCCGGTGCGGGCGACGCTCACCGCGGTGCGGCCCAGCGGCGAACCCCGCACCGCCGTCCTCGTCGTCCTGCAGCCCGCGGACAGCCGGGTGCCGTCCCCCGAGCGCGTGCCCGGACCGGTACCGAACCTGACCGAGACGACCCGGCACGCGGCGCTGATGGACCTGGTGGACGCCATGACCACGGCGCTGCTCAGCGGTCCGGTCGGCGATCCGTCCGGGGTACTGGAGCGGGCGGCCGGGGTGCTGCACGGGCGGTTCGCCGACTGGGTGGTGGCCGACCTGGCGGGAACGGCGCGGCTGTCCCGTACGACGGTGCTGGCCCCCTCCGACAGCGTGGAGGCGGCCCGGGGCGTGGCCGCACAGGATCCCGCCGGGTGTCCGCTCGTCGTCGAGGCGGCCCGTGGCGGATCCACGGCGCTGCCGGTGCGCCCCGAGGATCCGGACGCCTTCGGCCGCGACACCTCGGGCGCCGCGATCCTCGTACGCGCGAACGTGACGTCGCTGCTGTGCGTGCCCCTGACCACCGCGCCCGGCCCCGTACAAGGCGTGCTGACCCTGTTCCGCAGCGGCGCGCGCCGGGCGTTCTCGATGGCGGAGGCCCAGGCGGTGGACATGATGTCCCGCCATCTGGCCCTGGCGATGAGCGTGCCCCGGTAGGGCTACGCCGCGTCGCGCATCACCTGGTCGCGCAGCCGATGGCAGCACCGGCTGATCAGCCGCGACACGTGCATCTGCGAGATCCCGAGTTCGTCGGCGATCCGGCTCTGCGTCATGTCGCCGAAGAACCGCATGTAGAGGATGGTGCGTTCACGCTCGGGCAGGGCCTGCAGCCGGGGCTTGACGGCCTCGCGGTCGATGACGACGTCGAGCGCGGGGTCGGCCGAACCGAGGGCGTCGCTGAGCGAGTAGCCGTCGTCGCTGCCGGAGACCTGGGCGTCCAGGGAGAGCGCGGTGAAGCTCTCCAGGGCCTCCAGGCCGGCCCGGACGTCCTCCTCGCTCATCCGGGCGTGCTCGGCGATCTCGGCGACGGTGGGCCCCCGGCCCGAGATGGTCCCCGAGAGTTCCTGGACGGCGAACCGCACACGGTTGCGCAGGTCCTGGACGCGGCGCGGCACGTGCAGGGTCCACATGTGGTCGCGGAAGTGCCGTTTGATCTCGCCGGTGACGGTCGGCACGGCGTAGCTCTCGAAGGCGTTGCCGAGCTCGGGGTCGTACCGGTCCACGGCCTTCACCAGACCGAGCGCCGCGACCTGGCGCAGGTCCTCCAGGCTCTCACCGCGGTTGCGGAACCGGCCCGCGAGCCGGTCCGCCATCGGCAGCCAGGCCTCGACGATCTGCTCGCGGAGCGCGTCGTGCGGCCGGCCCGGAGGGAGCGAGGCGAGCCTGCGGAATGCCTCCGTGGTGTCGGGGGCGTCGTCGTGCGAATGGTGTTTCGCGCTCACTTGGTTTCGCATGGTGCGTCGCAACTCCCTTGCAGGTGCCTTGGGTTGGACGGTCACCGTGGGAGCGCACGGGTGCGTCGAACGGCACACCCGTGGCGAGGACTTCCCCGCTCCCACGGACGTGCCTCCTGTCCGAAGCACTTGAATTCCGCCTGCCCCGGCCTGTGCGGGGCAAACACTCGCGCCTGTCGGCGCCTTGGGCTCAGGGAAGGGCGAGCAGGTATTCGATCGCGGCGCGCAGCTCCTCGTCCTGGAGGAAGGCCTCGTAGTTCCGTTCCTGTGCCAGGCGGCCGTCGAAGCCCCGTACCGTCCGCAGTGCGGCGCGCGTCGCGGGGGTGAGGGTGCCGATCCGGGCCAGGGCTCGCAGCGCCTCTCCGAAGAGCCAGTAGTCGTCGCCGCCGTCGGCGATGGGCAGGACGAACTCCGCCAGGACGGAGATGCTCGGCTCGGGCTCGCCCGTGCCCGACCAGAGGGCGAGCGCGGCCTCGATCCGGCGAATGCCGTCGGTGTTCTCCATGATGTGCCGCACCCGGTCGGCGTACGGCGCGGCCGCGGGACCGAACTCCGTCAGCAGGTGGACGGGCCCGTAGTAGGGGCCCTCCTCGGTCAGCACCGCGTCGCCGATGAGCCGCAGTGCCGCCGTACGGTCTCCGCCCATCTGCGAGGCGGCCCACGCCACGTTCCACTGGTATTCCGGCCAGTTGAGCGGCTCACAGGCGCGCAGGGCGGGCTCGGCGGACGCGGCGCCCGGCCCCATCGCCGCCAGCACCTCGACGATCGAGAGCGAGCCGCTCTCCTTGTCCAGCAGCGCCACGACCTCCGGCAGCGCGGGCAGCCCGTCCGGCCCCCACGCCTTCAGGGCCTTCAGGAAGGCGCCGGTCAGCGGGCCGTGGCCGCCGTAGTGCGTCGCGTGGTGCCGCATCACTTTCCGCAGGCCGGACAGCAGGACGCCGACATGCGCTCGCAGCGGAACCAGCACGGCGTCGACGTCCGGAAGGCGCGGGTCGCTGACGCAGTAGCCACGTCCGTAGTGCTCCCGATAGGGCTCGTAGAGCCGTTCGACGAGCCCCGGCATCGCGCGCGGGTCGCCGATCCGGGTGAGCGCCCAGCGCGCGTAGTCACCGACGGTCCCCTCCAGGCAGGGGTCCTTCCCCGGGTCGTCGAGCAGCATGGCGAGCCGGTCGGCGTACCGGGCCGACTGCCGGCCGAGCACCGCCAGAAGGTGCGCCGCCCGCAGACGCACGGGGTCGGCCCGGTCGTCCAGCAGCCGGCCCGCCACCGGCAGCAGCGCGGGCGCCGCGGACGGCCTGAGCACCAGCAGCCGCCATGCCTCGTCCAGCACCGCCTCGGACAGTTCGGTGTCTCCGGTGCGGGCCGCCGCGTCGGCCAGCCGGACCACGAAGGAGGCGGCCGTCCGGGCGTCGTGGTCGAACAGCTCGACGGCCCAGGTGACGACCGCTCCACAGCTGAAGGGTTCCTCGACGCCCACGACGTACCAGATCTCCTCGAACCTGGGCCGTACGGCGAGGTCGGAAAGCGTCTCCAGCAGCAGGTCGATCCGCCGGACCGGCTCCTGCGGGTCGAGCTGCGCCCAGGCGATCACGGCCGCGACCTTCATGACGGGCTCGCCGTCACGCAGGACGCCGTCGAGCACCGCCCGCGCCTCCTCGACCGACCGGGCATCCGCTTCCGCCGCGGCGGCGGCCGCCCATCCCAGCTGCAGCAGCACCGGCAGACGCACCGCCGGGTCCGTCTCGGCCCGCCACCGCTCCAGGAGCGGTACGACACCGTCGGCGAGCGCAATGGCCTCCCGCCGCACATCGGGGTCCGGGTCCGCCAGCAGCGCCAGGACCGCGCCCTGGTGGCGGCTCCACGCCGCGGGCCACCCCTCGTCCACCAGGTCCGGCCGGGCCGTCCTGGTCGCGTGCGCGAGAGCCACCAGCAGTCCCACGAGGTCGACTCGTGCGCCCGCCCCCGGATCGGCGGCGAGCGCCACCACGAAGGGCAGGGCCGCGGTCGCGGCGGAGGGCACCCGGCCGTCGCCCGCGAGCAGGCAGTCATAGAGCGGGTGGCAGTACTCCTCCGTCGCGGCCCCGCCCGCGAGCGCCAGCCGCCGCAGCGCGCGAGGCACCTCCTCGACCGGATGCCGGGGCATCCCCGACTCGAGCCGGTCCCACGGCACCGCGTCCAGCGCCTCGAGCGATATCCCCGTCACTTCCACCCCCATGACCTCGGAGAACCGGTTCTCCGGCGGACATCATGCCGCCTGGCGGTGGAGCTCGTCGTGCCGTTTCCCACGGACGTGTCGACCCCGGGACGACGAGATGAAACACGAACTGCGGGGCCTGCTCAGGTCGGGTCACCCCACCGGACCGAGGACTGGCAGGCGGTACTGGACGCGGGCGGCACCTGGGTCGACCGGCAGGTGCGGGTGTGCGAGCAGGGGCCCAACACCCTGATCACCGGCCGCAAGCCGGGCGAGCTCAAGGCATTCGACGAGGCGTTCCTGGACGCGTTCGCGCGGCAGGCCGCCTGACGGAGTGTCCGCCCTCTCGGAATCCGGCACCGTCCGGCGCGCCTCGGTTCACCGGCGCCGACGGGGACCGAGGAGCGCCGGGTGTGGGCGGCAACGACGAGTGCGGGCGGCAACGGCTGTGCGGGCCGGGCGAGTTCGGCCCGACGTCGTCACTCGTGTCCCCCTGACACCCTCCTGACGCCCCGACCCGTCATGTCGCCCCGACCCGTCGTTCAGCGCTCCGCCGCGAGGCCCCGCTCCCGGGCACCCTCGCGTGTACGGCCCGGGGCGACGCGGCGGCGCGGATGGCGGCGCAGGTACTCGCCCTCCAGCTGCGCCATGCGCATGTTGTGGGTCCGCAGGGCGTCGTTCGAACCGTGCAGCAGTGTGTCGTGGCGGGTGCGGTGGATCGTCTCCAGCTCTTTCATCAGCTGCTGGTCGTTCAGCCGGTCCGGGTCGACTCCGGTCATGGTGATACCCCGCTCGTCGTGTCCTGCGGCGCGGTCCGGGCAGCCGCCGGGCAGGCGCTGCCGTGCGCGGCGCCCGAGCGGCGTCCGGGAGGGAGCCGTGGATCTCGCCGTCCTCCCTCCACTCTACGAACTTCCGGGCCCCCGGTCCTCCGGGAAGCACCGGACGACCGGGACCGGGACCGAGTCCCGGCGGGCCCGAGTCGTAGCGGACCCGAGCCCTACCGGGCCCGCTCGACGCGCCGCTCGTCCCACACCGGCTCCGCCGTCTCCCGGATCCTGCCGTCCGAGCCGAAGACCAGATAGCGGTCGAAGGAGCGGGCGAACCAACGGTCGTGGGTGACCGCGAGCACCGTCCCCTCGTATGCCTCCAGGCCCTCCTGGAGCGCCTCGGCCGACTCCAGGTCGAGGTTGTCGGTGGGCTCGTCCAGCAGCAGGGCCGTGGAACCCTCCAGCTCCAGCAGCAGGATCTGGAAGCGTGCCTGCTGGCCGCCGGAGAGCTTCTCGAAGCGCTGCTCGGCCTGGGCGGTCAGCTCGTAGCGGCGCAGCCGGGACATGGCGGCGCCCCGGTCCTGGGAGTGCTCGCTCCACAGGATGTCGAGAAGGGTGCGGCCCTGGAGCTCCGGGTGGGCGTGCGTCTGGGCGAAGTGTCCGGGTACGACGCGCGCGCCGAGCTTCCACTCGCCCGTGTGCGCGACGGTGTCACCGGCGAGCAGGCGCAGGAAGTGCGACTTGCCGGAGCCGTTGGAGCCGAGCACGGCGACCCGCTCGCCGTAGAAGACCTCCAGGTCGAACGGGTTCATCAGCCCGGTGAGCTCAAGTCCCTTGCAGGTGATGGCCCGTACGCCGGTACGCCCGCCGTGCAGACGCATCTTGATGTCCTGCTCGCGCGGGGGCTCCGGCGGTGGGCCGGCCTCCTCGAACTTCCGCAGCCGGGTCTGCGCCGCCGCGTACCGGGACGCCAACTCATGGCTGATGGAGGCCGCCTGCCGCAGATTCAGCACGAGCTTCTTCAGCTGGGCGTGCTTCTCGTCCCAGCGCCTGCGCAGCTCCTCGAAGCGGGCGAACCGCTCCTGTCGCGCCTCGTGGTACGTCGCGAAGCCGCCGCCGTGCACCCATGCGTCGGCGCCGGTGGGGCTGGGCTCGACGCTGACGATCTTCTCGGCGGCGCGGGACAGCAGCTCCCGGTCGTGGGAGACGAAGAGAACGGTCTTGCGGGTCTCCTTGAGCCGCTCCTCCAGCCAGCGCTTGCCCGGGACGTCGAGGTAGTTGTCCGGCTCGTCGAGGAGCAGTACCTCGTCGGTGCCGCGCAGCAGGGCCTCCAGCACCAGCCGCTTCTGCTCTCCGCCGGAGAGGGTGCGCACCAGTCGCCACTGCGCCTTCTCGTACGGGACGCCGAGCGCGGCCATCGTGCACATGTCCCAGAGCGTCTCGGACTCGTAGCCGCGTACCTCGGCCCAGTCGGAGAGTGCCTGCGCGTAGCGGAGCTGGGCGGCCTCGTCGTCCACGGTCATCATGGCGTGCTCGGCCGCGTCGACGGCCTTGGCGGCCTCCTGTATGCGGGGCGACGCGACGGAGACGAGCAGCTCCCGCACGGTCGTCTCGTCTCGCACAGACCCCACGAACTGACGCATCACGCCCAGGCCGCCACCCACGGTGACGGTGCCGCCGTGCGGCTTCAGCTCTCCAGAGATCAGCCGCAGCAGGGTGGTCTTGCCCGCTCCGTTGGGGCCCACCAGTGCGACGACGGCCCCTTCCCCCACCCGAAACGACACATCGCCGAGCAGCGCCCTCCCGTCGGGAAGGTAGTACTCAAGATGCGCGGCTTCGAGATGTCCCATGGGGAGGCATTCTCCGGCCACCCGGCCCACGGAGCAAACGCATATCCCCCGGCTCTCCTCGCCCCCGCCGCCCCTGCCCGTCCCGTCCCTCTGGGGCTCCGCCCCAGACCCCGCCAGGGGCGCGGGGAACCGCCCGACCAGCCCCCACCCGCCCGCAGCCGAAAACCTACCCGGGGGGCTGGGGGCGGAGCCCCCAGGCTGGGGATGGGACGGGCAGGGGCGGCGGGGGCGAGGAAACGGCGGTTCGGCGGGTACGGGGAGTTCATGACCGTCACCCCGGACATCGACCTCACCACCCGCCCCCCGCACCACCACACCCTCCGCAACCACTTCCTCGCGGCCGACTCCCGCCTCTTCGAAGCCATCGCATCCCGCCACTGGCCGGGCTGCGACCCCCTCCTGCCCAAACTGAGCCGCAGCGCGAACCACGGCCTGCTGTGGTTCGCCACAGCGGCGGCGCTCGCAGCGACCCGCACCCCCCACGCCCGCCGAGCCGCCGCGACCGGCCTCGCCTCCCTCACCCTCGCCTCCGCCACGATCAACACCGTGGGCAAGCGCTCGGTACGCCGCCCCCGCCCACCCCTCGCCCCGGTCCCCCCGGCCCGCCGACTCAAGCGCCGGCCGATCACCACCTCGTTCCCCTCGGGCCACTCCGCGTCGGCCGCCGCCTTCGCCACGGGCGTGGCACTGGAGTCGCCCGGCTGGGGCGCCGCGGTGGTGCCGCTCGCCACCGCCGTGGCCCTGTCCCGCATCTACACCGGCGCCCACTTCCCGAGCGACGTCCTCGCGGGCGCGGCACTGGGTACGGCAGCCGCGTACGCCGTACGAGGCCTTCTCACCCGCCGCCACCGACCGTGACCCCTCCGGACACCTCACCCCTGTCAACGCCCGAGCCCCACCACGCGACTTGTCCATATAACAAGACATGGGTCTCACCATGCGACATGCAGGCGTACGGTGATGCGCAACCGACGAGACGACGCGAAGGGGAATCGGTCATGTCGAAGTCGCAGGAGACCGCCGTCTACACCCACGGCCACCACGAGTCCGTACTGCGTTCGCACACCTGGCGCACGGCCGCCAACTCGGCCGCCTACCTGCTCGGCTCGCTGAAGCCCCACATGAAGATCCTGGACATCGGCTGCGGTCCGGGCACCATCACCGCCGACCTGGCGGAACTGGTCCCCGAAGGCCACGTCACCGCCGTCGACCACGCCCCGGGAATCCTGGACCAGGCCCGCGCCGTGGCCGCCGAACGCGGCCTGGACAACGTCGATTTCGGGGTCGCGGACGTACACGCCCTGGACTTCCCGGACGACACCTTCTGCGTGGTCCACGCCCATCAGGTGCTCCAGCACGTGGGCGACCCGGTGCAGGCGCTGCGCGAGATGTACCGGGTCACCAAGCCGGGCGGTTTCATCGCCGCCCGCGACGGGGACTACTCGGCGATGGCCTGGTACCCCGAGGTACCGGGCATGACCGACTGGCAGGGCCTGTACCTGCGCGTGGCCCGAGCCAACGGGGGCGAACCGGCGGCCGGACGCCGTCTCAAATCGTGGGCACTGGCGGCCGGCATCAGGAACATCACGGCGACGTCGGACACCTGGACCTTCGCCACCGACGACGAGCGGGAGTGGTGGGGCGGGCTGTGGGCCGATCGCACGCAGGCCTCCGCGTACGCGGAGCGCGCCACGGAGGGCGGACACGCGACCACCGCGCAACTGCTGGCCGTTTCGGAGGCGTGGCGGGAGTGGGCACGGCAGGAGGACGGCTGGTTCTGCGTCCTGCACGGAGAGATTCTCTGCCGAAAGGAAGCGTGATCCGCCCGCGCTTCCCTTCGGCGCCGGATTCAGCGGGTGCGGCTCAGCGCACGATCGCCGTCTCCACCAGCAGCCGCGCCGCCGCCGCGATCGACTCCGCGTCGATGCCCGCGGCGTGCAGTTGCTCGGCGGGGGTCGCCGAACCCGGCATCGTACGGACGGCGAGGCGGACCAGGCGCGGCACCGGACGGCCGTCGAGGAAGGCGTCGAGGAAGGCGTCGAGGATCGCGTCGCCGATGCCGCCCTCCTCGCGGTGGTCCTCGACGGTGACGAGGCAGCCGGTCTGTTCGGCGGCCTCGCGCAGGGTGTCGCGGTCGACGGGCTTGACCGAGTAGAGGTCGATGACCCTGACCTGGATGCCCTCGCGGTCGAGCGACTCGGCGGCGGCCAGCGCCTCGTGCAGGGTGACGCCCGCGGCGACGAGCGTCAGCCGGTCCTCGTCACCGGCGCGCAGCACCTTGCTGCCGCCGACGGGGAACTCCTCGGTGGGGCTGTAGATCACCGGGGTCTCCCCGCGTGAGGTGCGCAGATAGCGGATGCCCTCGCGGTCCGCCATCGTGGCGACGAGCTTGGCCGTCTGGTTGGCGTCGCACGGGTAGAGCACGGTCGTGCCGTACAGCGCCCGGAACATCGCCAGATCCTCCAGGGCCATCTGCGAGGGGCCGTCCTGGCCGATCGAGACGCCCGCGTGCGAGCCCACGAGGTTGATGCCGGAGCCGCTGATCGCCGCCATCCGGATGAAGTCGTGGGCCCGGGTGAGGAACGCCGCGAACGTGGTGGCGTACGGCACCCAGTCGCGCGCGGCCATACCGACGGCGGCCGCGACGAGTTGCTGCTCGGCGATGTAGCACTCGAAGAAGCGGTCGGGGTGCTCCTTGGCGAAGAGCTCGGTGCGGGTGGAGTCGCCCACCTCACCGTCCAGGGCGACGACGTCACCACGAGCCGTGCCGAGGGCGGCGAGCGCCTGTCCGTAGGCGTCGCGGGTGGCGACCTTGTCCCCGGTGTCGTAGCGGGGCAGTTCGAGGTGGCCGGAGCGGACGGCGTGCAACACCCTTGCCGGGGGCGGATGTTGAACCTCCACGTGCAGGTTGCGCACTCCGCCGAGTTCGGCGATCGCCTCCTCGGCGTCCGGCAGCGGTTTGCCGTGCAGGCCCTCGCGGTCCTGGACGGACTCCACGCCCTTGCCCTTGAGCGTACGGGCGATGATCACGGTGGGCTGTCCCGCGGTGGACTCGGCCTCGGCGTACGCGCGGTCGATGGCGTCGACATCGTGTCCGTCGATCTCCACCGTGTGCCAGCCGAAGGCCCCGAACCGGCGCGCGTACGCGTCGAGGTCGTGGCCGTGCCGGGTCGGGCCGCGCTGGCCCAGCCGGTTGACGTCGATGATCGCGACGAGGTTGTCGAGGTGCTCGTATCCGGCGTGCTCGGCGCCCTCCCAGACGGATCCCTCGGCGAGTTCGCTGTCGCCGCACAGCACCCACACCCGGTAGCCGGTGTGGTCGAGACGTTTGCCGGCCAGTGCGACGCCGACCCCGACGGGCAGCCCCTGACCGAGCGAGCCGGTGGCGGTCTCGACCCATGGCAGCCGTCGGGGTGTCGGATGCCCTTCGAGGCGGCTGCCGAGCCTGCGGAAGGTGAGCAGTTCGGACTCGCTGATGGCCCCGGCCGCCCTGTACGCGGCGTACA
Source organism: Streptomyces sp. NPDC107454 (assembly GCF_055582885.1). Lineage (NCBI taxonomy): Bacteria > Bacillati > Actinomycetota > Actinomycetes > Kitasatosporales > Streptomycetaceae > Streptomyces > Streptomyces sp. NPDC107454. The sequence goes on from NZ_JBVJPA010000003.1 coordinate 533,095, forward strand.
GGAGCGGTGAGGCATGCCCCTTGGAGAGGATGAAACGGTCATTGCCGTGATGCCGGGGGCGCTCGAAGTCATAGCGCAGGTGCTTGGCCAGCAGGACCGCCATCAGGTCGGCCGCCGACATCGAGGACGTGGGGTGCCCGGATCCCGCGGCGGCGGCAGCGCGCACACTGTCGACACGCAACTGCTGTGCCAGTTCCTTGAGTTGACGGGTTTCCATGGCGTTCACAGTGGTGTTCATGACTCTCCTTCCGGACGGCTCGCGAAGTCGCAGAGGGAACCGGCCGGCCGTGCCGGTTTCCGGCGAGGGGGCCGGACTGCGGGATGCCCAGGGGTCGGGTCGCGTGGTCCCGGAGGTACAGCGCCTCGGGCAGTCCGCGGAAGCCGTGCGCGTACTCGGCGACACCGGGCACGGGCAGCAGCTTGTTCACGCCGCCGACGGCCAGCACGAAACGATCGTACGTCAGCGTGGTGACACGGCGTGGCTCCAGGATGTCGGCGGCGACCTGGGGCAGCAGGGACAGATACAGAAGGTAGTCGGTCCGGTCGCGCAGGGTGACGGCGGCCTCGTGCCGGGTTCACGGTCTCGCCTCCGTCGATGTCGCTCGTACCTCGTGCGGGGCTTTCCGCGTCCCCGTGGTCGGGGCGCCCGAACCCGGGGGCTCCGGTGTTTCCTCCTCACCCCCGGGCTCGCTCCGCCCTCCGCAGGAGACGTCCGAATCGATCTCGCCCTCCGGCCTGCCCAACTAAGCTCGTCCGCATGGAGATTCTGGGAGCCACGTTGCGGATCTGCGTCGACGACCTGGAGGCTTCGGTCCCCTTCTACGAAAGACTTGCGGGTGGGCGGGCCCTGCGGTTCGAGCGCGGCGGTGTGTCGGTGGCGGCGGTGGGCTGTTTCCTGCTCATGAGTGGACCCGAGGCCGATCTGGAGGTCCTGCGGAAGGTCTCCGCGACCATCGCCGTCAAGGACGTCGAGGACGCGCATCGGGTGCTCAGTGAACTGGGCGCGCGAATTCTGGCGGGCCCGGTGGGGACGCCGGCCGGGCGCAACCTGATCGCCATGCATCCGGACGGCGCCGTGTACGAGTACGTCGACCGCGGATCCCCGACCCCCTGACCGCCCCTCGGGACTTCACCCCGAACCCTGGTGTCGTCGTCGACTGCGGGCGCCTGGGCCAGGGCCTGTCCGGCCCTAGTCGGAGGACGGGCGCATGCGGAAGTCGTAGTGGGGTGGGAGTGGCTCGTCCGTCAGGCGGGTCCACAGGGCGGTGACGGTCTCCGCCCCCTCCCGCAGGTCGGCGACCTCGAACGCCTCGTCGAAGACGGCCCGCGCCCCGTCCCGGTCCCCCTCCGCGAGGAGCAGTTCCACCTCGAACAGACGGAACCGGCCGCGCGCCCGCGTGGCGGGCCGCAACCGGTCCCAGACCCGCCGCGCCTCCCCCGTACGCCGCACCGCGAGCAGCGCCCCCACCGCCTCCCGCCCGAGCGCGGCCGTGGCCGCGGTCCAGGCCGGACCCTCGTCACGCCGCTCCTGGCACAGGTCGTCGAAGGCCTCGGCGTACCGGTCGGCGGCCCGTTCCCGGTTGCCGGCCTCCTGGTCGGCGACGGCCAGACACCGCAGCAACGGCCAGAGCGACGGGGCGAGTTCGAGCGCCCGCTCCCAGCTGCGCACGGCCTGCGCCAAGTCCCCGGCATGCCACTGCGCGACGCCGAGGTGGTACTCGGTGAGCGGTTTGGCGGGCGCGGTCTCCAGCATGTCCCGCCAGTGCGGAGCGACCAGGCTCTCACCGGGTGGCCCGACCCGCCGTGGCTCCGGGAAGGCGCCGGTCCGCAGGAGTTCCACCCAGGGTGCCTGCGGCTCCCCCAGCGTGGACTCGTCGAACGGCGTCCCGGCCAGCTTGTGGGAGGCGCGCAGCACTTCGAGCGCACCCCAGCCGGACCCGACGGCCAGCACCTCACCGGGCTCGGTGTCGGCGTACGGCAGCCACGCCTCGTACGCCGCGTCGACGTCCCTCCGCGGCAGGACCTCCGACAGCCGGCGCTCCGTCTGCGCGCACGCGAGCGCCCAGTCCGCCCCGTGCACCACCCCCGCGTCCGTCGCGAGCGGCCCGTACGCCTCCAGCCACGACACCTCGCTCTCCGCCTCCAGCCGGACATGCTCCAGCTGGGTACGGGCGAGCCCGGCCTGGATCTCGCAGTAGCCGCCGGTGCCGGGTTCGGTGAGCCATTCCTGCCAACGCCGTCCGCCCGGCCCTGAGCCCCAGACGAACAGCTTGCGCCCGCGCAGCACGTCGGTGGAGGTCTGCACGAGCCCGTCGCCCTTGTCGTCGAGCGCGGCGATCCAGCGGCGCTGCCCGTCGGGCACCTCGTAGAAGTAGTCGGCGGGGAACACGCTGCGCGGCGGATACGTGCGGTCCACCCCCTCGTGCTCCGGTACCGGCACCCTCCGCAGCCGCCGCTCGTACCCGAAGTGCCAGGCCTCGTCCGCGGGGGCCAGCACCCGGCGTTCCTCGGGGACGGCGATGTTGGACCACCAGTACAGGGGCGCGGGCCTCTCGTGCGGATTGCGGACGCGGACGCCGACATGGAGGAAGTCTGATCCGTCCGGGAGCCACAGATCGACCTGGAAGGGCATGTCGCGCAGCCTCTCCCACTCCCACAGGCGGAGCATCTCGCCGCCGTCGGGGGCGGGCACCCGGGCGGCGTGCACGGGGGCGCAGGACAGGGTGGTGTGACCGGTCGCGCCGATGTTCCACTCGATGCCGCCGGAGAACCAGGCTCCGTTGAGGGCGAAGCAGGCGGGCTGCACCACCGGGTTGCGGTAGAGGAGTTCGCGCTGCGAGGGCTTGTGGAACAGCGAGACCACCCGGCCGCCGTGGCCCGGCAGCACCACCGCCCGCAGCCGGTCGTTCTCGATCACGATCGTGTCGATCCCGCGCGGCTCGCGCCGTCTGTCGTATCCGTCCCGGATGCGCTCGGGCAGGACGCTCCGCAGCGGCTCGTAGCGGATCTGCCGGGCCATGTCGCGCGGCAGGTCGGCGCTCTCGCGGTCGTCGATGCGGTGTGTCTCGTCGAGCGGCCGCAGGGGTGGCAGCGGGTTGTCCGGGCCCAGCTCCGCGACCGGCAAGGTCAGTACGTCACGTCGGATCGTCGTCACGATGACCATGGAACAGCGACATCGACCACCTGACCAGGGTGTCCGCTCGTCAGGATCCGGTCAGGATTCCGCAAAGGCGACGACGACGCCGGTACTCGAGGGGAGGTCCGGCTGGAGGGGAGGTTCAGCTCGGCGGGAGCATCTCCGAGGTGATCGCCCATCGCTCGTGGTCGCGCCAGGCCCCGTCGATGTAGATGAAGTCCGGCGAGAACCCCTCGAGCCGGAATCCGCAGCGCCGGGCGAGGGCGATCGAGGCCGCGTTGCGGGGCTGGACGTTGATCTCCAGGCGGTGCAGCCCCATCGCCCCGAAGGCGTACCGGACCACGAGCCCGAGCCCCTCGGCCATCAGCCCGCGCCCCGTGGCGTGTGCGAAGGCGCCGTAGCCCAGCGCCCCGCACAGGAAGCCGCCCTCGACGATGTTGTTGATGTTGATGAAGCCGGCAATGGCCCCGTTGTCCCGTTCGCAGACCAGGAATCCGGCCTTCGTACGGTCCTCGATGAGCCGCCCCGCGTAGGCGGCGTAGGCGTCGACGCTGCGGGGCGGGAAGAGCCAGGGCTGGTGCAGTGCCTTGCTCTCCCGGGCCCGTGCGGTGAACTCGGCACCGTCCTCGTAGGTGAAGTGCCGGATGCCCACGCGGGGGCCCTCGGCAAGATAGGCGGAGGCTTTCTCAGGCATCCCGACACAGTACGCGACGGCGGCCGTCACGCCAGGCCCTGGAGGAGCGCCGGCTCCTCCAGCGTCAGGGTCCCCGCGTCCGCGTCGAGTTCGGCCCGTACCCCGAAGGGAATCGTCAACGCGCCCTCGCTGTGTCCGAATCCGAACTCCTCGACGACCGGCACCCCGAGCCCGCCGAGCCGGTCGGTGAGCATCGTCCGCACGCGCTCGTACGGCGAGCAGCGCGACCAGGAGCCGAGCAGGATCCCGGTGACCCCGTCCAGCCAGCCGGCCCGCAGGAGTTGGGTGAGCGCCCGGTCCAGGCGGTACGTCTCCTCGCCGACGTCCTCCAGGCAGAGCAGGCCGCCGCGCGCGGAGGTCCGGGCGTGCGGGGTGCCCAGGTCGGCGGCGAGCATGCTCAGGCATCCGCCGAGCAGGACACCCGAGGCGCGGCCGGGCACGAGCGGTGCCGCGCCCCCGCCGGACTCGATCACCCGTACCGTCTCCGGTTCGAAGAGCGTCGCCCGCAGGTGTTCCTGTGCCCGCTCGTTCTTGACGAAGTCGACGGCGGCGACCATCGGCCCGTGCAGCGTCGCCAGCCCCGCCCGGTTGGCGAACGCCTCGTGCAGTGCCGTGATGTCGCTGAAGCCGAGGAGCACCTTGGGCCCCGCGGCCCGTATCGCGTCCCAGTCGAGGAGGTCGACCATGCGCTGGACGCCGTAGCCGCCGCGGGCGCAGAGCACCGCGACCACGTCCGGGTCGCACCAGGCGGCCTGGAAGTCGGCGGCCCGGTCGGCGTCGGTGCCCGCGAGGTAGGCGAACTCGGGGTGCCGGTCCAGGACATGGGGTGCCACGACGGGGTCGAGGTCCCAGCCGCGCAGGATGTCGAGGCCCGCGGCCAGCCGCTCCTCGACCAGGGGCCCGCTGGGTGCGACGACGGCGACGCGGGCCCCGGGGGCGAGACGGGCGGGACGGGTCAGGGCTTTCACTGGGTGGACTCCACGATCGGTGGGACGGATCCCGTCGGCGCCGCGACAGGCTCTTCCTGGGCGGTGAGGTGCAGGGTGGGGATGCCGGGCGGACGCAGGCCGAAGACCTGGGCGTACAGGGAGAGTTCGGCCTCGAGGGCCCGCACCATGGTGTCGGCCCGCCGGAACCCGTGGCCCTCTCCCTCGAAGGTGAGATAGGCGTGCGGTACGCGTCGCCCGGTCGACCGGGCCAGCCTGGCCAGGAACCGTTCGCACTGCGCGGGCGGACAGATGACGTCGTCCAGGCCCTGGAGGAGGAGGAAGGGCGCGGCGATGCGGTCGGCGCGCTCGGTGGGCGAGCGTTCCGCATAGCGGCCCGGCACCTCGGCGATCGGCCCGATCAGCGTCTCCAGGTACTGCGACTCGAAGTCGTGGGTCTCCCCCGAGCCCCATTCGCCGAGGTCGAGCACCGGATACAGGATCGCGCCGCAGGCGTAGACGTCGGTGCTGGTCAGGGAGGCGGCGGTGGTCCAGCCGCCCGCGCTGCCGCCGCGGATGGCGAGCCGGCTCCGGTCGGCGGTGCCCTCCTCGGCGAGCGCGAGCGCGACGGCCGCGCAGTCCTCGACGTCGACAACACCCCACTGCTCGCGCAGCCGGTTGCGGTACTCCCGCCCGTGCCCCGCCGATCCCCCGTAGTTGACCTCGGCGACGCCGATGCCGCGCGAGGTGAAGTAGGCGATCTCCAGGTCGAGGACGAGGGGCGCGCGGCCGGTGGGCCCGCCGTGCGCCCACACGACGTAGGGCGGCAGTTCGTCGCCGGGTGCCACGTGGTCGGGGTGGTGCGGCGGGTAGATGTGGGCGTGGACCTCGCGCCCGGCGGGGCCGGTGAAGGTGCGGATCTGCGGCTCCGGGTAGTGCGCGGGGTCCACCGGGTCGGCGTGGCCGGCGCCGATCACCCGGGCGCGGCCGGTGCGGGCGTCCAGTTCGACGACCTCGTACGCGCTGCGGGGGCTGGCGGCGACGCCCACGATCCGGCTGCCGTGGACCGCGAGTGTCGGGGTGAACTCGGTCCAGGGGCCGGCCGCGTCGACGACCTCGCCGGTCTCCGGGTCCAGTATCCCGAGCGCGGTCGCGCCCCGGCCGTGCACGACGGCGACGAGCCCGCTCTCCAGCGGCGCGAACCAGCGGTATCCGATCTTCCACAGCGGCCCGCCGAACTCCTCCTCCCGGAGGCAGACCGGCGTGTCCTGCCCGAGCCGGTAGAGGTTCCACCAGCCGGTGCGGTCACTGGCGTACAGGAGACTGCCGTCGGAGGTCCAGTCCGCCTGGGCGATCGACTCCTCCGGTCCGCCCGCGACGGGCCGCGCGCCGTACAGGATGCCCTGCTCGGAGACGTCGGCGAGGATCAGTTCGGTGCCGTCCCAGGGCATGCGCGGGTGGTCCCAGGCGAGCCAGGCCGCCTGCGTGCCGTCGGGCGAGAGCCGGGGTCCTGTGACGAAGCGGTGGCTGCCGTCGGTGAGTTCGCGCACCGCGTCCTCGTCCTGCGCCGCCGACCCGTCGAGCGGCACCGCGGCCACGACCCGGCGTACGTCGGTGGGTCCTTCCCCGGTGAACTCCTCCAGCACACACCACACTTCGCCCAGCTCGGGGCGCAACTGCGGGTCGACCCAGCGCAGTCCGCCGCCCACCGGGGACACGGGGGTCAGCGGGCGGGGCCGCGCGTCCGGGGCGTCGGGCTCGTAGGCGTAGAGCCGCTGGTCGGCGAAGTCCACGAACACCACGAACGGCCCCTCGGGGCGCATCTCGCCGGCCCAGGGGTGTCCGCCGTACTCGATGACCCGGCTGCGCACGTTCCAGGGGGCCGGCAGCACCGGCTCCTGCGTGCCGTCGGCCCGTCGGCGTACGAGCGTGCGCCGTCCGCCCTCCGTGGGCCGGGGCTCGGTCCACCACGCCTCGTCGCCGACGAAGCCGACGAACTCGGGATGCCCGTCGTGCGCGGCGGCGAGCGCCGCGTCGATGGGCGAGGGCCACGATCCGTACGCCAGGTTCTGCATCCTGTCCTCTCTAGGCCGTGCGCAGGAAACGGTCGAGGACGCGCACGCCGAAGTGCAGCGCCTCGACGGGAACGCGTTCGTCGACTCCGTGGAAGAGGGCCTGGTAGTCGAAGCCCTCGGGGAGCTTGAGCGGGGCGAAGCCGTAGCCGGTGATGCCGAGGCGCGAGAACTGCTTGGCGTCCGTACCGCCCGACATGCAGTACGGCACCACGTGCCCCTCCGGCGCGAACTCCTCGACGGCGGCACGCATCTTGGCGTACGTCGGCGAGTCCACCGGCGACTGGAGGGCCACCTCGCGGTGGTGGAACTCCCACGCCACGTCCGGTCCGGTGAGCCGGTCGAGGGTCGTGCGGAACTCCTCCTCGCCGCCGGGCAGATAGCGGCCGTCCACGTGGGCGACGGCCTCCCCCGGAATCACGTTGATCTTGTAACCGGCGCTGAGCATGGTCGGGTTGGCACTGTTGCGGACGGTCGCCTCGACGAGCGCGGCGGCGGGCCCGAGCTTGTCGAGGAGGCCGTCGACGTCGTCCAGGTCGGCGTCGACGCCGTACAGCGTGGCGAGTTCGGTGAGGGCGGCGCGGACGGTCGGGGTGAGCCTGAGGGGCCACTCGTACGCGCCGATCCGGGCGATCGCCTCGGCCAGCCGGGTCACCGCGTTCGCCCGGTTCACCTTGGAGCCGTGGCCCGCCCGCCCGTGCGAGGTGAGCTTGAGCCAGCCGGTGCCGCGCTCCCCCGCCGCGATCGGGTACAGCTCCCGGCCCGCGCCGTCGTGGAAGGTGAACGCCCCGGACTCGCTGATGCCCTCCGTACAGCCCTCGAACAATTCCGGATGCCGGTCGGCGAGGAAACCGGAGCCGTCCTGCGCGCTCGCCTCCTCGTCGGCCGTGAACGCGATCACCAGGTCGCGCCTGGGCCTGACGCCGAGGCGCGCCCACAGGCGTACGACCGCAAGGATCATCGCGTCCATGTTCTTCATGTCTACCGCGCCGCGGCCCCACACAACCCCGTCGCGGATCTCCCCGGAGAACGGGTGCACGCTCCAGTCGTCGGCCTGCGCGGGCACCACGTCGAGGTGACCGTGGACGAGCAGCGCGTCGGCGGACGGGTCGGTGCCTTCGAGACGGGCGACGACGTTCGTACGGCCCTCGGTGCGCTCCAGCAGGGTGGGTTCGAGGCCCGCTTCGGCGAGGCGCGCGGCGGCGTACTCGGCGGCGGGGCGCTCCTGGCAGTCGCCGCCGCCCCGGTTGGTGGTGTCGAAGCGGATGAGATCGGAGGTGAACCGTACGACCTCGTCCAACGCCTGCTCGTCCACGGCCCGCTCATCCGTGGCCCGTTCGTCCACAGCCCACTCGTTCATGGCCCTCCGCTCAGCCATACTGCTCCTCCACCGCGGCCGAGACGATCGTGGTGACCGCCTTGAAGGTGCGAATCCCCTCGTACATGGTGTCGCTGGTGTACACCACCTTGCGCTCCCCGACGCGCCGCACGCCCGGCACGACGGTGGCCGCCATCGACAGGTGTTCGGCGTCGAATTCGAGCGCCACCGTGAACGGGCCACCCACCAGCGGTTCCTGACGTACCGCCAGGGCTGCCGCCGCCTTGGCCGCGGCCCGGATGTCGGCGGCGGTCCTGGCCGGCGTGCGGCAGACCGCCGTGTACCGCGACACATGGTCCTTGACGGCGACCTTGAGTGCCTCCGGCGCGTAGCCGAGCGCGTCCTCGCAGGTCAGGTCGTCGCCGGTGACGAGCACGACGGGCACCCCGTACTCGGCGACGACATGGGAGTTGAGCAGTCCCTCGCTGGCCCGTACGTCGTTCACCCACACGCCGGTGATCGAGTTGGGGAGGTAGGTGTGGGCGAGGACGCCCTCCGTGCCGGCGCCCGTGTGGTAGCCGACGAACGCGATCCCGTCGACGTCTCCGTGCTGGACGCCCTCCACCATGGACAGCGTCTTGTGGCGTCCGGTGATCATCTCGGCCCGGTCGTCGAGCTGCTCCAGCAACAGATTGCGCATGGACCAGTGGGCCTCGTTGATCAGTACCTCGTCGGCGCCACCGTCGAAGAAGCCGAGGACGGCGGCGTTGACGTCCGAGGTGAACATCGGCCGGCAGCGCTCCCACTGCGGGGTCCCCGGCAACACGTCGGCGGGCCAGGTCACCCCGGTGGCGCCCTCCATGTCGGCGCTGATGAGGATCTTCACGACACACCCTTCCGGCACAGGTCAGCGGCTGTCTCCATGTCGTGTCACGTTACGTGGCGCCGCACGGCCGGGCCAGGAGGCCCACCACCGACGTCGCCGGCGCCGGGCCGGGCGCGCCACCGGGCGCAGGAGACGAGACCCGGAACGAGGAGGTCCGGGCCCTCGAAGAAGGTGGTGACCTCCGCGCGGTCACGGGCGGTGACCGGCGGGGTCGCGCACGTGGGCGTCGAGGTGGCCGGTGGCGCCCTCGGGCGTGCCGGTCAGCAGCGCGCGGGCGTGGGCGAGCACCACGGGGTGGTTGCCGACGTACACGATCCGCGACGCGGGGGCGCCGGTCCAGTAGTTCCACGGCAACGGCTCAGCGGGCGAGCATCGCCCGGATCAGTCCTCGTAGACGGTCAGCACGACACCGTCGAGTTCGATGCGGCGCGGGGTGCCGCCCTCGCCCCGGACGAGGGCGTCCAGGCAGCGCCGGAAGAGTTTCAGCTCCTCCTCGTCGAGGACGGCCGCGGCGAGGTCGAGGAGTTCGGTGAGTGCGCCCTCGGTCAGTATGGCGGGCAGCTCACCGGAGAGGAGGACGACGGACTCTCCCGTACTGCCCCGCACCACTGCGGTGGTGGGTCCTCCGTGCACGAACAGCACATGTCCCCCTGGGTGACACAGGGGTCGTGCGGCTCACGTGCCCCGAGCAGAATGAGAGACTAGCTGCGGATCTTGGGGGTTTCGGCCGTTCTGGATTCTTTTACCGGGAACCCCGGGAAGCGGAACCGGAGCACTCGGACGGGCGTCTTCGCCGTACGGCCCTTGACCGGGCCAAAGCCTCCGGGGCCCCTCCGACGGAGCGACCGTACGGACCGATCCGAGGTCAACGTCTCCTTGACGAGGAGGTCCGGCATCGGACGCAGACCCCCGCAGCACCGCCGACGCCCAAGTCCACCCGCCCCTACGACGCCACTCCGCCCCCCATCACCCGAATGCGAGCCGCCCTCGTAGACGCGGACGCACCCCCCTCCGGAGACGACCGCCACCCCGCCAGGACGGGCCACTGCCCACCGACCGGGCACCCCTGCGGCACAGAGGACCCCGGAGCCGCGGACGCCTGCCGACGCACCACCCACCCGGCGCGGCGCGCCCCGGCAGGGGCTAGCCGCGTCGCGCGTCGCGGCCCAGCAAAGACTCGACCAGGGCGGCGACATGGCGGCGGTCGTCGGCCGAGAGTTGCTGGACGCTGGCGATGAGCAGGTCGACCTCGGGGTCGGCCGGCGCGCCGGGCGCGCCTTCGGCGGGCGGGGCGTCGGCCGCGTAGACATGAATGCCGCACGCCTCCGCGGCGGCCCGCCGCACGGTGTCCAACGACAGTCCAAGCCCCTTGGACAGTCCTTCCAGGGTGCTGGGCTGGGGCATGCGCACCACCCGCTCGGCCGTGGCCAGGTGGTGGACGGTGGAGCGCGGAATGCCGCCCCGACGTGCCACCTCGCCGTAGGACCAGCCTTCGCGGTCGAGGCGATCTCTGATGATCTGCTGCAGTGCGTTGGCCACCGATGGTCACTTCCTGCTCGCCGCCGGGCGGAACTCTTCCAAGCGGGATCGATTCTACGGGGGGCTTCGCTCCGGCCCCAGAAGTCTTTCCCCGAACCGCTTGCGCGGCGAGCTCCAGGCCTACTACTGTCCAATCTCGTTGGACAGCACGTCCGACCAGATTGGACAGAGTTTGGGGGGAACCAGCCTCTGTCCGATCGGAAATGCCCATCCCTGAGGGGGAATTGATCATGATGGACAACCGTGAACTCGACACCGAGACCGCTGAGCTGCTTCCGGGTCGCGAGGCCCTCGGCCGGCTGAAGTTCAGCTTCGGCAAGACCGTCAACGTGACCAAGCACGTCGCGAACATCGACGCCTCCAACCAGTCGGCCGCCCTGAACGACCACTCCAGCTGGTCGGACGCGTCGTCGGGCGCCTCGCAGGCCATCAACGTCCACCAGTAGTCGGCATCGGAGGCTCGCCCGCCTCCGCGTCACCGGATGCTCGCCCGCATCCGCCTCTGTGCCATCACCACACCCGCATCAACGAACCACGTCCCGAAAGGACATCCCATGAGCATGGACATGAACGAGCTGCAGTCCGAGTCCGCCGAGCTGCTCCCCGGCCGCGAGGCCCTGGGCCGCCTGAAGTTCAGCTTCGGCCGCACCACCAACGTGACCAAGCACGTCGCCAACATCAGCGCCCACAACGAGTCGGCCGCTCTGAACGACCACTCCAGCTGGTCGGTGGCGGAGTCCAGCGCCAACCAGGCGATCAACGTCACGCAGTAACACCCGCCGCGCACAACGGCTGTTCGGCGGACCGCGCCCGGGGGCGGGCGCGGTCCGCCCTTGGGGGGGAAGGACCAGAAATGACGGCACTGGGGGACGGGCCCGCGTTGCTGTACGACACCGGGTCGCCGGTGCCGGGGCCGGGGGGAATCCCGGTCACCTACGAGCAGTTCGCCACGGGAAGCCTGCCGGTTGTCGGCGCCGGCGTCGAGGCGCTGCCGGTGCCTCGGCTGAGCTCCGGGCTCAAACTGCACGGGGAGTACCAGGGTTCGGGCTTCACCGAGCCGAAGTACATCGCGCGCCGCGGAGACGGCCAGGTCGTGCAGCTGTCACGGCTGCTGTACCTGGTCGCCTCCGCGATCGACGGCGTGAACGACATCGAGACCATCTCGCACCGGGTCAGCGCCCGCTACGGCCGCGAGCTCAGCGCCGACAACGTGCGATTCCTGGTCGAGGAGAAACTCGACCCGCTCGGCGTCACCGTGCCGGAGGGCAAGGAGGAGGACGAGGTCTCGGCGCCGCGCTCCGACCTGCTCCTCGCTCTCAAGGGGCACCGGATCATCTTCAACGAGCGCAGGTCGGGCCGGATCGCCCGCTCGCTGGCCTGGCTGCACCGCCCCACGGTGGTCGTGCTGATGCTGGCGGCGGCCGTGGCCATGGACGTCTGGCTGTTCGGCTTCTTCGGCGCGGTGGAACCCGTGCTGCAGGTCCTCGACCAGCCGGTCCTGATGCTCGTCGTGTTCGCGCTCACCGTGGCCTCGCTGGTCTTCCACGAGTTCGGCCACGCCTCGGCGTGCAGATACGGGGGCGCACGGCCGGGCTGCATCGGCTGCGGGCTCTTCCTCATCTGGCCGTCCATGTACACCGACGTGACGGACATCTACCGGATCGGCCGGGCCGGACGGCTCCGTACCGACCTGGGCGGGGTGTACTTCAACGTCGTCTTCATGCTCGGGATGGCGGGCGCGTACTTCGCCACCGGGCAGCAGTTCTTCCTGGCCACGGTCTATCTCGGGCACTTCGAGATCCTGGAGCAGCTGATGCCGGCCGTCCGGCTGGACGGCTACTACATCCTGGGTGACCTCGCCGGCGTCCCGGACCTCTACGGCAAGATCAAACCGATTCTGCTCAGCACGGTGCCGGGCCGGCGCGGCAAGGCGGCGCGCGCCGAGGTCGTCGGGCTCAAGAAGTCGTCCCGGACCATCATCACCACCTGGGTCCTCACCATGGTGCCGCTGCTGATCGGCGAGCTCGGGTACGCGCTGTGGAACCTGCCGCGGATCGTCGCGACGATGGTCCGCTCGCTCACCGACCAGGTCGTGGGCACCGGGGACGCCTTCGCGGGCGGCCAGATCGCCGCGGCCCTGATGGGCGTGATCGGCTGCTTCATGCTGCTGTGCCCGATGGCCGGCGTGGTCTATCTGTCGCTCAAGATGGGCGGCCGGGTCTTCCGCGCCGCGAAGCGGTCGACGGCGGACAAGCCCCGGCTGCGGGTGGCACTGTGCGCGCTGGCACTGCTGGGCCTCGGCTCGCTGAGCTACGCGTGGGTGTCCGGTGTGACACCCGAGCCACTGCCGAAGCGTCCGCCGATCGCGCCGATCCTCCAGCCCGGCGTGTCCACGGCCGAGCCGCCCGCCCGGCCCGCGACCGCGCCCCGGCCGCACACGTCACCGTCCGACACCTCGGCGGCTCTGCCGTCCGGCGTCGCGTCCCCCGGCTCCACGGCCACCACCGCGCCGAGCGCGTCGGCCTCGCCCAGCGCGGACGCCTCCGCCTCCACGTCACCCGGCGCCTCCCCGTCCACGAAGCCGACCACACCGGGCGGCGGTCCGGGCACGACGGGTTCCGTCTCGGCCGGTCCGTCCGCGGGTCCGTCCGAGCCCACCGGCCCATCGCCGTCCGTCTCGTCGTCCGCACCGGCGCCCTCGACGGATCCGCCGACGCCGACCGAATCCGTCAGCGCGACCGGCGCACCGAGCCCGGCCACCCCGTGACCGCCCTCGGCGATCACCGGCCCGGTGGCCGTCGTCCCGCCGAACCACGACCGCAGGAGACCCATGTGAGTATCCATCCCAACACGCACCGCAAGCCTCGCCCGGCAGGCCGGGGCCTCTCCCAACGAGCCATGCGCATAGGCCTGTTCGCGGCCGGCGCGGCCGGTATCGCCGCGGCCGTCCCGGCCCAGGCCGCCACCGCGTCGGCGGGCTCGGTCGCCCGCCACGCCGTCGCCGAGGACCACACCTTCAGTCACGCCGACCGGGCGCATCCGACCCAGGTCAAGGACTCCTTCACCGTGCGGCAGCTCGGCACGGCGAAGGCGGTGGGTGTGCGCAACCAGGCGGGCGCGGTCTCCGTCGGCTGCTCGGTCGACGCGCACTGCCGGTCGGTCGCACTGTCCTTCCAGATCGTCACGCTGGCGGGCCAGAACACCCACCTGAACGCGGTGAACCTCAGCGACGCGACCAACGAGCACTGCGACGGCTGCCAAACCCTCGCCGGTGCCTACCAGTTCGTGGTGTCCACCGCCCGTCCGTTCACCCTGGACGCCACCGCGCAGCGCAAGCTCGCCGACATCCATCGCAGGCTGGACGACCTGACCCGGTCCAAGATCCCGGCGGCCGACCTCAAGACGCAGGCCGACTCGCTGGCCGCGGAGGTCACCGACGTCCTGCACGACGCGGTGGCAGGCGCACCGAAGGCCCCGGACGCGCCCGCCGTCGCGGTCCACCGTCACCTGGACGGCTGGCCCGGCCACTGACCCAACGGCCACCATGAAGGGGTACGGCGTCACCGACCGGCAGGTGACGCCGTACCCGTGCGTGCGGCTCAGCCGGCCGTGCGTCCTGCCACCAGCCACTTCGACGGCAGCTCGATCCGCGCACCCTCGGGCGTGAACTCGGTGGTCACAAGGGGGAGTTCCCCGCTCGCGAGGACGGTGAGCCCCGCCGCGCCAAGGTAGTCGGGGACCGCGTCGTCGGACACCTCCCCGGGCGCGATGCCGTGCCGGAAGATGGGGGCCAGTTTGGGCGGCGGTCCGTCGGAGCTCCGGGCCAGTCCCATCAGGACCGGCCGGGCGGCTTCGGAGAGTTCGACGAGAAAGACCCGGCCGCGCTCCCCCACCAGGGTGGCGAGGGCGTCCACCAGCGGCTGGCGGTCGTCCGGCTCGCACTGGTGGAGCACGCCCCGCATATAGACGTTGGCGTCGCCCAGCTCCGCGTGCAGGGTCTGCGCCTCGGTCTTCTCGGCCGCGTCGAGCAGCCGGTACGTCGCCTGGCCCGCCGGATCGGCGAGGCGGGCGTGCTCGAGAGCGGCGGCCGAGAGCTCGGCGCCGACCACATGGCGGAAGCGGTCGGCCAGGAAGCGGGTCTGGGTGCCGTTGCCGCAGCCCAGGTCCACGACCGGCAGATCGTGAGCCGACAGGTACGGCTCGAAGAGGGCGAGGTGGACACCCGCGGTCAGTGCGGGGTCGGCGTCCCAGAAGACGGCTCCCTGCTCGTCGGGGGCCTCGCGCCAGAAGCCCTCCCAGGCCTCCCTGTACCGATGTGTCACGCTCATGCCCACTCCCCAGGTCGCCACCGCGGCCCGCCGACGATGACGGGCGGGATCGGTCTATCGCGCCGGGCGTGCGTCGACAAGCCTGCGGCGCATTCCTGCACGGTTCATTGCGATCCGTGTACGCCGGTACGCGCCCCCGGGTCAGCGCCTCGGCAGGGTCAGCTCGAACCACACGGTCTTGCCGGCGCTGGTACGGCTCGTGCCCCACTCGCGGGCCAGCGTGCTGACGATACGCAGACCGCGGCCGAACTCGTCGCCGGGGCTCGCGCTGAGCAGCGTCGGCAGGGTGTGGTCGTCGTCGGCCACCTCGCACAGCAGAGTGTCGCCGCGCACGAGCCGCAGTTCGATCCGGCGGCTGTGCGCGTGCCGTACGGCGTTGGTCACCAGCTCGCTGACCATCGACTCGGCCGGGTCGGCCAGCCGGGCCAGGCCCCACTCGTGGAGCTGTTCGCGGACCACGGCGCGGGCCCGGCGGGCCTCGACCGGGTCGAGCGAGAGCCGCCACTCGGCGACGTCCTCCGGTTCGATGCCGTTGAGCCGGGCCATCAGCAAGGCCACGTCGTCCTTGCGGCCGCCACGGGTGTTGAGGGAGCGGATGATCGTGTCGCAGGCGTCGTCCATGGACGCGGCCGGGTGGGCGGCGGACTCGCAGAGCGTGGCGAGGCCGACGCCGATGTCCTCGCCACGCACCTCGACCAGGCCGTCGGTGCACATCACGAGCCGGTCGCCGGGTGCCACCGGCACGCGTACCGACTCGAAGGGCACGCCGCCGACCCCGATGGGCGCGCCGGTCGGCAGGTCGAGCAGTTCGCTGTGGCCGTCCTCGGCCCGGACCAGGACGGGCGGGATGTGGCCCGCGTTGGCGATCTCCAGCTCGCCGGCGATAGGGTCGTAGACCGCGTACAGACAGGTCGCGAGGTAGTGCTCGCCGAGCCGCTGGGCCAGATCGTCGAGGCTGCGCAGGAGTTGGGCGGGCGGCAGGTCGAGCGCCGCCATGGTCTGCACCGCCGTACGCAACTGGCCCATCATCGCGGCCGAGTTGAGGCCGTGGCCCATCACGTCGCCGACGACGAGGGCGGTGCGGGAGCCGGGCAGTTTCACCGAGTCGAACCAGTCGCCGCCGACGCGTCCCAGCAGGGTGCCGGGCAGATAGCGGGTGGCGATGTCACAGCCGGCCATGCGGGGCGCGATGTGCGGCAGCATGCTGTCCTGGAGGGTCTCGGCGACGCTCTCCTGGTAGGTGTACATGCGCGCGTTGTCGAGGACGAGGCCCGCGCGGGCCGCGAGTTCGGCGCCGGTGGCCCGGTCCATGTCGTTGAACTCGACGCGCTCCGGGTGGCGCAGCAGGATCATGAACCCGAGGACCACGTTGCGGGCCTTCAGGGGCACGACCAGCATGGAGCGGTGGGTGATCAGCGGCCTGATGTCGCGCTTCTCGAACTGCGCGGCGATCATGTGCCCCATCTGCTCGCTGATGCGCGGCACGAGGACGGTTTCACCGGTGGTCATGCACTGGAAGAACGGTGTGTGCGCGGGGAACGGCATGGCCTCGCCGACCGGCACGACGTCGTCCCAGCGGCCCGGCTCGTCGGTGTGTTCGAGGGCGACGCGGTGCCACATGGTGGTCGTGTCGGGCACACCGTCGGGGAAGCCCTCACCGGCGACGACCTGTTCGCGCAGATAGGTGCCCGCCACGTCCGTGAAGCGTGGTACCACGGCCCGGCTGACCTCGAGGATCGTCTGCGCGAGGTCGAGCGAGGTACCTATGCGCCCGCTGACCTCGTTGAGGAACTCCAGGCGTTCGCGGACGGCGACGTACTCGAGGTCCTCGACCTCCTCGTCCTGGAGTTCCTGCGGCAGGAGCTCGCCGGTGGCCGCCGCGCGCGCCGCCCGCTCACGGCGCGCCTTGCGTTCGGCGCGCCGGGGCACGCCCCAGTCGGGAGTCACCGGCACCCGGTCGTTCTGGCTGAACTCCAGGACGGGGTAGCCCAGTTCGAGGACCTGGGAGACGATGCGGGCGCCCTCGCCCACGCTCATGCTGGGCAGGATCTCGGGCAGTCCCCGGGCCAGTTCCTCGGCGCCGGGGAAGTCGGTGTGCAGCGCGAAGCCGGGCGCGATGCGCTCGACGGCCACCTCGTCGTCCTCGTGGCGAAGCGCGTCCGCGTCGGCGGCGAGCACCAGCAGCCGCTCCGGCCCGGGGCCGACCAGCGGGTACGCCCACCACAGGACGTCCACGCGGTCCCGCTCGGGCACGGTGAGCCGGGCGCGTCCGGCGGCCGGGTAGGAGAACCGTCCGCCGAGGGAGGACTCCAGGCCGGGGCCGAGTCCGTCGTACGCCGCGTACGCCCCGTAGGGCGCGATCTCGTCCTCGGGGAGCGCGCCGGAGACGGGGAGCAGGTCGACGGCGGGGCGGCCCACCGCTTCCTCCTTGGGCACACCGAACTGGCGCCGGGCGCCCTTGCTCCAGTGGGACACCAGTCCGTCGCGATCGACGACGACCACAGCCAGCGGGATACGCCCGGCGTCGGTGTGCTCCACCACGCCGTTCCCAGCCCAGGGGCCAGGAAGCGAACCCGTCTCGGTGCCATGGTCCATGGCTCAGGCCCTCTTTTCCCGAGTCCGCAAGATCTGTGCCGCCACGACCCACGGTACGACCACGGCCGGTCGCGATGTGTGGCATTACGCGAATTGCGCCCGGGGGCGCCTTCGGCGCCCCGCGAGGGGCGCGGGGAACGGCGCGACCAGCCACGGACGACCCGCGGCCGACGGACTCGGCCGGTCCTCGCCCTCCTAGTCCTCGTGCCCCAACTGCAGATCCCGCTCGGTCCTGCCACCCCCGGCCACCTGGAGCACCGTGGCCACCGGCGGGTACCCGGCCGCGATGACGGTGTACTCGCCGGAGGACAGGTCGACGAACCGGAACGCCCCGTCCGCACCGGTGGTGAGGGTGTCCACCACGTTCCCCGCGGCGTCCAGGAGCGTCACCCGCGCGTCCTCGACGGGCCGGCCGCCGCCCGCCCGCACGGTGCCGCGCAGCACGGCGCCGCCCGCGAGTTCGACGTCCTGGCGGGTCTCGCGCGAGGCCTGCACGCTGACGGGCAGGGCGGCCGGGCGGAACGCGGGCGCGCTGGCGGCGAGGGTGTACTCGCCCGCCACCAGCTCCGTGATGACATAGCCGCCTTCGCGCCCGCTGCGGGTGGTGGCCACGACTTCCCCGTGGACGTTGGTGAGCGTGACGGTGGCGTCGCGCACGGGGCTGCCGTCCGCGGTCAGCACGCTCCCGGCGAGGCGTCCCGCGCCGCCGAGGACGACGTCCAGTTCCACGGGGCGCTCGCCGATGGTCACCGAGACGGCCTGCGGCTGGTGGCCGCCGGCCGCGGCGATCAGGACGTACGACCCCGATCCGGGCGTGGACAGCGCGTACCGGCCGTCCTCGCCGCTGGCGCCCCGTCCGATCTGCTGTCCTGCGATGTCGATGAGGGTGAGCGCGGCGCGCGGCACGACGGTCCCGTCGGGGTGCTGCACGGTGCCGCAGACGGGGATCCCGGCGGTGTGGGACGAACGGGCCTGCGGGATCGGGGCGTTCATCCGTGGGGCTTCCGGGTCGGCGATGGGGGCGTTGTGGGACACCAGCGGTTTCTCCTTGAGGAAGCAGGCGATGAGCAGGCCCAGGACGAGCACCGGGACGAGATAGAGGAAGATCCGCGGCATGGCGTCCGCGTAGGCGCGGACGTAGGCGTCGCGCAGGGCCCCGGGCAGGGAGTGGACGAGCTGCGGGGTGATGGACTCGGGGTCGGGCAGGCCGGTGCCCGCGCGCCGGGGCAGGCGGTCGGCGAGCGCGTCCGAGAGCCGGTGGGCGAACAGCGTGCCGAAGATGGCGGCGCCGACGCTGCCGCCGATCTGCCGGAAATAGTTGTTGGCGCTGGTCGCGGAGCCGAGGTCGGCGGGGCGCACGGAGTTCTGCACGGCGAGGACCAGGACCGGCATCACCATGCCGATGCCCGCGCCGAGGACGGCCATCCAGATGCTGTACTGCAGTCGGGGCGTGTCGACTTCGAGGCGGGACAGGAGCCACATGCCGAGGGCCGACAGGGCGCTGCCGAGGACCGGATAGATCTTGTAGCGGCCGGTGCGGCTGATGAGCTGTCCGCAGACGACGGAGGCGCCGACGATGCCGCCCATCATGGGGAGCATCAGGAGTCCGGACTCGGTGGCGCTGGCCCCGTCGACCATCTGCAGGAAGGTCGGCAGATAGCTGGCCGCTCCGAAGAGGGCGACGCCGATGACGAGCCCCACCAGGGCGGTGATGTTGAAGACGCCGTCCTTGAACAGCCTCGGCGGGATGAGGGGTTCGGTGGCGAAGCGCTCGGCGGCGAAGAAGAGGACGGTCGCGAGGAGCGCGCCCGCGCCGAGCCCCATGATGACCCGTGAGCCCCAGGCGTACTCGGTGCCGCCCCAACTGGTCAGCAGGACCAGGCAGGTCGACGCGGCGGCCAGCAGCAGCACACCGAGTACGTCGACGCGTCCGCGCGCGGGGGGCCTGGGCAGTTTCAGCACGACGGTGACGACGGCCAGGGTGAGCAGGCCGAAGGGCACGTTGATGTAGAAGCACCAGCGCCAGGAGAGGTGGTCGGTGAAATAGCCGCCCAGGAGGGGCCCGGCGACCGAGGCGAGGCCGAAGGCGGCGCCGATCAGGCCCATGAAGCGGCCGCGCTCGCGAGGCGGCACGATGTCCGCGATGATCGCCTGCACGCCGATCATGAGGCCGCCTGCGCCGACGCCCTGGATCGCGCGGAAGGCGATCAGCTGGTCCATGCTCTGGGCGCGTCCCGAGCACGCCGAACCGGCCACGAAGACGACGATCGCGAACTGGAAGACGCCCTTGCGGCCGAAGAGGTCGCCGAGCTTGCCGTAGACGGGGAGTCCGACGGTGGAGGTGAGCAGATAGGCGGTGATCGCACAGGACATCCTGCCCAGGCCGTGCAGCTCACCGACGATCTTCGGGAGCGCGGTGGCCACGATCATCTGGTCGAGGGCGGCGAGCAGCAGCGCGAGCATGAGCCCGAAGAAGACCAGCCGTACCTGGCGCGGGTTCAGCCGGGCGGTCCCGGGGGCCGGTGGAGGGGAGTGCCGCGGCGGCGCGGCAGCCGGTTCGTCCTGCACCAGAGTGATCCCGCCCACGTACCGCTCCCCTCGTCGCGCCCACCGCACAATTCCCGCTTATCGCGACAACTGTGAGCAAGCGCGACGAGTTACGGCGTACCGCCGCGTCGCGAGGAGATCCACTCGAACCGGTGAGAGTGACAACGCGCCCCGGAAAGTTGCCTCTTGGGCCGTGCGGCCGTCAAAGAGGCGTAGGTCCGGGCTACTTCTGCGTCTCGGTGGCGAGCTTGTCGAGCACCAGGTCGTAGATCCTGCCGAGACCCTTGGGCGCGAAGGTCTTCTCGAAGAAGCCGCCGATGCCGCCCGCACCGTCCCAGACGGTGGTGACGACGACGCGGGACTTGCCCTCGCCGGCCGGGGTGACCCGCCAGGTGGTGACCATGGAGGAGTTGCGGTCCTTCTCGACGAGCTCGCCGTCGGTGGGCTCGGTGACCTCGAGCAGGCAGTCGCGCACGCGCTTGCTGGTGGCCTGGAGCGTCCAGTGGACGAGGGTGCCCTCGCCGTCGCCGCCCTCGCGCACCTCGTACTCGCTGAAGTGCTCGGGCAGCAGTTTCGCGCGCGTGCCGCTGTAGTCGGCCAGGGCGTCGAACACCGCCTCCGCGTCCGCCGCGATGACCCGCTCCGTCGTGGCCTCGACCTGCGCCATTGCACTTCCTCCAGCACTTGGTGACTCGGGGTGTGCGGCAAGCCAACCACCCGGCGGCCCGACGCCCCAAATCGGGGCCCCGAAATTGCGGTCGCACGATCAAGGGAACATGTGTTCTATTCTGTGGCCAGTGCTATCGAGGAGGCGTCATGCGCTGGGACAACCTCACAGCGGACCCCGCCGGGGACCGCGCCCGGGACGCCGCGCTGTTCGGCGCGGACGCGGTGACCACCCGTACGTTCGACACCCCGGAGTTCCGTGGCATCACCTTCCACGAGATCCGGGCCCGCTCGATCGTGAACCGGGTACCGGGGGCCTCGCGCATGCCCTTCGAGTGGACGGTCACCCCCTACCGGGGCTGCACACACGCGTGCTTGTACTTCACTGCCTGACCCTATTGAGCCCAGGAGGGCCGATGCTCAGCACTCCGAACGCGGACAACGCCTGGAAAGGCATGACGAGGTCCTTCCCGACCCCGGAGGCGCCAGGCCAGTATGCCGCCCCCAGCAAGGCGGAGAGGGCGGCCTACGCCGTGCTGCTGCACGGACCGGCCGCGCGCTCAGGCGGCCCCGACGCCAGTCAGTGGCTGCTGCTGCGCGACCGCACAGCGAAGCGCCTGTAACCGACGCACCAGCAGCAGCCACACTTCAGGAACGCGTCAGTCGCCCAGGACACCTCTGCATGCGATGCGCTGGCCGAATGAAGCCTGTGATCCGGCCGTCGTCGGACCGCCCAACGAGCCGAACGCTACGTCGCCCATCGTCTCCGAGGTAGAGCCGGGTGATCGTCACAGCGCTGGCGACCTCGGGGTGTCTGCGCAGGCGGCCTTGGTACGCCGCCGGGAGGACGGGCGGGCATGGGCAGGGCCACCCGCCCGAGCGCGACGAACAGCATGGTCTTGCCGACCCCGGGCGGTGAGCGCAAGTGACTGGTGATACCTCGCGCATCGGTATCCGTGCGCTGTGCAGCTGCCGGGCAAGGCGGAGTTGGGTGTGGGCGGCGATGATCAGCCACGTCCACAGGTCGGCCGTGTGCGGATCGCGGACCTTGGGGACGGTCCAGCCCAGGGTCTGTTTGAACAGCCGGAAGGTATGTTCAAGATCGAACCTGCGGAGGAACGCCTGCCAGCGCACATCGACGTCCTGGCCGGTCATCCCGGTGCGCGAGGACCACAGCCATACCGGCTTCGGGTCGCGGTCACCGGGCAGGTGCTCGACCTTCAGCCGGATCAACGTGCCGTGGACCAAGGGGAGTTCGCCACAGTGGTCGAGCCAGGGGCCACGGGCCTGCAATCGGGGGTGCATCCGGTCCCAGGCGAGGGCTTCGGCCGTGCCGTAGCGAGTGGTGTCGCACGGCGTGGCTTGATCAGGGGTGTGCCATGTTTCGGGTTTGGCGAAGGTGAGGACGCCGCCGTGCTTGCGGGGCTGTCCGCCGCGCGGGGTGGAGCGGCGTGGGCCGGCATCCCGGAGCATGACACGGTCCGAGCGCAGCCGGCCGACCAGCTCGACGGGCAGGTCGGCCAGGACATAGGCGAGGCGGGCGACGTCGTAGCCGGTGTCCATGACGACTAGGATGTCCGCGTCGCCCGGCCGCCACTGCCCGGCGTGCACCAGCCGGGTGACCACCTCGCGCAGCTGGCTGGCGGTCACCACGGTGGCATCGTCGCACGGCCCCAGCCGGATCGCGTCCAGCACGGCCGTCCAGGACGTGCGTCCCGTCTCCAGCGCGGCGATGAAGGAGTAGGGCCGGCCGGGGATGAACTGATCCGCGCTGCGGCCCCGCCCGTAGACGTGGCAGAACAGCAACTCCGGGCTGGTGGGGGCGTCGGGACGCAGCCAGTTGCTCACGTCCACCGCGAGCACGATCCGCCCGTCGGCGGCACGCGGCAGCGGCGTGGAGGCCGGCAGCCTGCGCAAGCGGCGCGGCTCCAGCCAGCCGTGGTTGACCGCATCGTACATCGCCCCGTGCCCACGCCGGTGCTCAGCCGTGAGCGTCAGCTCGACCAGCGAGGTCACCGGGCCGTCCGAGCACAGCACCGCGTCGGTGAGCTCGAAGAGCGCATCCGCCCGGGTGTAGAGGCAGTCGTAGAACTGGACACGAAAGTGGGACAGGACACCCAACGCGGCATCAGCGGACCGTTCAACGGCGAGACTCTTCACCAGCGGCCGTTCCTTCACGCGACGTTGCTCGACACCTCGAAGCGTGAAGAACGGCCGCCCTGCTGTCCCGGGAACAAACCAAGATCAGCAGGTCGGGTGACCGGCGAGGTTAAAGATCAAGCTCAGCGAGGCCGACACAATCGACAAGATCACGCCGGTGATCCAGCAGGGGCGGTACCTGCCTGTCGACCACGCCCGGAAAGCGCTGACGTCCGGCCACCTCGTCGTCCCCACGCTTGACGAAGCATTCCCCGCCAGGAATTGACCCCCACCGGCCTGACGTCGGGATAGTCCGCGGTGACCGTCTGCCCCGGACTTGCTCGGAAGGAGGCGAGGGGCCAAGCGAGTCGAGACGATGCGGGAGGCTCAGCCCACTCTTGATAGCGGGTCGTCGAGGTTGTTCGGCATTGACGCCCAGCACGATCACATTGAGCTCAGGTCAACGAGCGCGGCCGGGGTCGGCTCGTGCACGTTTGCGAGCTCGCCGGGGGCTTGGCGTCCCGTCCATCAGGGGTGGCCGTCACGGCGTGGTGCACGGCTCCTTCGGCTGCGGCGCCTCCGCCTCGCGGAGCACGTGGTAGACGTGGGTGAGCAGTTTGCGAGCCACCCCGACGGTGGCGATCTTCCGGCGGCTCGAAGCCGCAGCCCTGGAGCGGCTCGATCAGCCAGCCCCAGCCGAACACGACCTCGCACGCCACCGGCGGGCCCACGGGCAGATCCCCGATCGCTCCCAGCACCGCCTCGCGCCCCTTGAGCACATTCCGGTTCACCGCCGTCCGACCGCTCCCGTCCCGCACGGCGATCTGCGACCGGCAGCGATGCACATCAATCCCGACGTAAGCCTACATCTCGGGCCTCCTGACCCCGGACTCGGCTCCCCCTCACGGATAGAGTGCTCCGAACGCACCGGAAGGGGAAGCCCCAGCCCTCATAGGGCCAGGTCAGCACGGCCCATCCCGGCGGTCGATGCTCGTGGACTGTGCGTTGCGTGCGGAGTGTGTCACGGCCCGCCGGTAACCGTGAGCGTCTGCACGGGACCGACCCCCGGCGGCAAGCGACGGCTTCCTGTCTCGGTACAAGACTTCCGTGCCGCGCGGTTCGCCGGTGGGCGGTCGGGGGTCGGCGGTCGGCGGTCGGCGGTCGGCGGTCGGCTGTGAATGACCCAGGACGGGTCTGGGGAACCGGGTGATCGACGGGCTCGGTCCGGACGGTTCAAAGTAGCCTTGACTCTCCAGTGGCTGGAGACATCAGGGTAGGAGACATGGACGGCGCGACTCTCTACTCAATCGGGGAACTCTCCCGGCGCACCGGTTTGTCAGTAAGGACAATCCGGTTCTACTCCGATGCGAAGGTGGTTGCGCCGACCAGTCGCACTCCCGCCGGATACCGGCTGTACGACCTCGACGCACTGCTTCGTCTGGAACTCGTTCGCGCGTTACGTGAGTTGGGGATCGACCTCACCACGGTCCAACGGGTGCTGAACTGCGAACTCTCGATGGCGGAAGTCGCCTCGGCGCATGCCGATGCCATAGACGTCCAGATCCAAATGTTGCAACTGCGTCGGAGTGTCCTGCGAGCTGCGGCCAGATTCGGATCCAGTCCCAAGGAGACCAAGCTCATGCACAAGCTCACGCAATTGTCCCGCGAGGAGCGCCGACGCCTGATCGACGATTTCATCGATGGCACCTTCGGCACGGAGAGCGCCGACCCGAGTGCGGTGGCCATGGTTCGCGCTGCCACCCCTGATCTTCCGGAGGATCCGTCCACCGACCAGGTCGCCGCCTGGTTGGAGCTCGCCGAGCTGCTCGGTGACGAGGACTTCCGGACCCGTATGCACCGGACGGCCAGCTACCAGGCCAATCAGCACACGCTCAGCATCGAGACCGAAGTCGGCGACGAACTGATGGAGTTCACCCGTCAGAAGCTCGCCGAGGTCAGGGAGTCTGGCATCGACCCGCTCAGCGACGAGGCCACGCCCATCATCGACGACCTCGTGCAGCGATTCGCCGAGGTGTTCACACGCGCCCCTGACGCGGAATTTCGGGACTGGATGGCCCAGCAGTTCGAAGTGGCCTATGACCCCCGCGTGGATGAGTACTGGCGGCTGGTGTGGATCGTCAACGACTGGCAGGTGGTACCGGGCCTGATCCCCGTGTACACCTGGCTCATCCAGGCCTTGCGAAGGGATCGCTGAGCGTCTCCACCGCGACGGCGGCCGTACTCGCCCGCGCCTGGATCCACCGTGCAGAAGTCGGTGAATAGATGTGGGTGTGGTCCGTCTCCAGAGACGGACCACACCCAGGGAAATGTCGTTGCGAGGTGGCGCACAGTTTCGGTGCCGCAACCCTTCGGGCGTCAGGCCCCTTCGCACATGGTCCGTGGCTGTGCGGCGGGGCCTTCACTCAGTCTCTCGGCTCCTCGGCAGGCTTCCGGAAACGGTTGATGGCGTCGAGGTGCTGTGTGCGCAGTTCCTCGTCGCGTACTCCCAGGCCCTCCCGGGGGGCGAGGCCGAGCACTCCGACCTTGCCCTGGTGCAGGTTTCTATGGACGTCATAGGCCGCTTGTCCGGTCTCCTCCAGGGAGTAGGTCCTGGAGAGTGTGGGATGGATCTTGCCCTTCATGACAAGGCGGTTGGCCTCCCAGGCCTCACGATAGTTGGCGAAGTGTGAGCCGACTATCCGCTTGAGTGACATCCATAGGTACCGGTTGTCGTATTCATGGGTGTAGCCCGACGTGGAGGCACAGGTCACGATGGTGCCGCCCTTTCGGGCGACATAGACGCTGGCCCCGAAGGTCTCACGACCCGGGTGCTCGAAGACGATGTCCACGTCCTCGCCTCCGGTCAGATCGCGAATCCGTTTACCGAAGCGCTTCCACTCCCGCGGGTCCTGGGTGTGCTCGTCCTTCCAGAACTTGTAACCCTCGACGTTGCGGTCGATAACCGCCTCGGCCCCCATGTCACGGCAAATCTCGGCCTTCTCCGAACTGGAGACCACACACACCGGGACGGCACCGCCGGCCAGCGCGAGTTGGGTCGCGTACGATCCTAGGCCACCGCTCGCGCCCCAGATCAGCACGTTGTCGCCCTGCTTCATGCCGGCGCCGTTGCGGGAGACCAACTGGCGGTAGGCGGTGGAGTTGACCAGGCCCTGGGAGGCGGCCTCCTCCCAGGTCAGGTGCCTGGCCTTGGGCATCAGCTGGTTGGACTTGACCAGCGCGATCTCGGCGAGCCCGCCGAAGTTGGTCTCGAAGCCCCAGATGCGCTGCTGAGGGTCGAGCATCGTGTCGTTGTGCCCGTCCGACGACTCCAGCTCGACCGACAGACAGTGCGCGACGACCTCATCGCCCGGCTGCCACGCGTTCACACCCGGGCCGGTGCGCAACACCACGCCCGCGAGATCCGAGCCGAGGACGTGATACGGCAGGTCGTGGCGTCGGCCCTGCGGCTGCTGCTTTCCGTAGCGCTCCAGGAAGCCGAAGGTGGGCAGCGGTTCGAAGATCGAGCTCCACACGGTGTTGTAGTTGATCGAACTGGCCATCACCGCAACCAGTGCTTCGCCGGGTCCCAGCTCGGGAACCGGCACCTCGTCCAGGTGGAGGGATTTGCGCGGGTCCTTGTCCGCGGAATTCATACCCTCGAAGATCTCGGCCTCGTCCTTGCGGACGACTGTCGCCCGATAGCTTTCGGGGATCGGCAGGCTGCGAATGTCATCAGCGGTCGCTTCCCCCGAGAGGATGGCACTGACTATGTCCTTCACGTGTTCTCCTCAGATGAGCTGAGCTACGGACATTCATCGGGACAGAAACCCCGCTCAGGGCGGGCAGGACGATCGAGGTGCAGAGCAGTCCGTCTTGAACGCTCCAGCGTCCGGGCAGCCAGCGACCCGTGGGCCATGGACCTTCGACGAGGAGCTCGGCCCGGAAGCCACCCGACGTGTTCGTGCGGCTGCCGCCCGGAACATCCCAAGTGATCGACGCATCCTCGAAGGAAAGGAACCGGCCGGTCAGCGGAAACCACGCCTTGTAGACGGACTCCTTCGCACTGAACAGCAGCCTGTCCCAACACACGCCTGCGTTCGCGCGCCGAAGCGCGCGAATGGCCACTGCCTCCTGCGGGAGGGCGATGGCCTCCAGGACTCCGTCCGGCAAGGGTTCGTTCGGCTCGGCATCGATGCCAATGGTCAAGGCCTCACCCGAGCGGGCCACCGCCGCGGCGCGGTAGCCAGCGCAGTGAGTCATGCTGCCTACAACGCCCACCGGCCACTGCGGCGCACCCCGCGGCCCCGGCAGGATCGGTACGGACGGAACGCCCAGGTGGGCCAGCGCCTTGCGCGCGCAGGCGCGTGTCGTGGTGAACTCCCGTCGACGACTGTCGACCGACAGCGCGATGTGACGTTCCTCATCCGGGTGGAGCGGCTCATCCATCAGGTCGGTGCGGGACTCCGCGTAGTGGACGCCGGCCGGGAGCAGGTCGCCTATCATCCGCGCGCCTGTTCCGGAAGTACCGGGCGCAGCAGCGTCCTCGGCAGACCCCTCCTGCGCCACTCGCGGGGATATCCGAGTGAGACCTCCATGAAGGGCACACCGTCATAGCTGGTGGCGCGCGGGATGTGCAGGTGTCCGTACACCGCAGCCACGGTACGGAACCTGCGATGCCAGTCGGCGGTCAGCTCGGTACCGCACCACTGGGCGAACTCGGGGAAGTACAGCACCGAGGTGGGCTCCCGTACGAGGGGGAAGTGATTCACCAGGACCAAGGGGCTTTCCGGATCACATGCGGCGAGCCGCTTCTCGGTGGCCCGGACGCGGGCGTGGCACCAGGCCTCGCGGCTCGGGAAAGGATCCGGGTGCAACAGGAACTCGTCGCTGCAGACCACTCCGGCGTCATAGGCGCGGGCGAGCGCCTGTTCCTGGCTGAGCCCGGGCGCCCGGAAACTGTAGTCGTACAGCAGGAACAGCGGAGCCACCGTCACCGGGCCGCCGGCTCCGTGCCAGACTGGATAGGGGTCTTCTGGTGTGTGCACTCCCAAAGTCCGGCAGAGTTCGACCACATGGTCGTAGCGGGCTTGCCCGCGCAGCTGGACCGGGTCCGCTGGGTGGGTCCACAACTCGTGGTTCCCCGGCGCCCACACCACACCGGCGAAACGGCCGCTCAGCTGGGTCAGGGCCCACTCGATGTCCGTGGTCAGCTCACCGACGTCGCCAGCGACGATCAGCCAGTCGCCCTCGGATTCCGGCTTCAGTTCCTCGACGATACGCCGGTTCTCGGCGTGAGAGACATGCAGGTCACTCACCGCGAGCAGTCGGCCGGGCCGTGGGTCGTTCATGGGTCTCACGCCTAGGCTTCCGTGCGCGGAGCGATCCTGCGCAGGTACTCCGCGATCTGGGCGTTGACGGCACGCTGCTGCGGCGCCAGGTAGAAGTGGCCGCCCGGGTGCACCAGGAGCTCGAACGCGCCGCTGGTCTCCTCTGCCCAGCTCCGCGCTTCGTCGATCGTCACCCTGGGATCGGCGTCACCGGTCATCGCGACGACGGGGCAGCTCAACCGCGGCCCCGGGCCACGCTGATAGGTCTCCACGAGCCGGTAGTCGGCGCGGATCGCCGGCATGATCATTTGCAGCATCTCCTCGTCGTCCAGCAGAGCGACGTCGGTGCCGTTGAGTTTCTTGACCTCCTCCAACAGACCCGCGTCGTCGCGCTGGTGGACGGATTCGTTGCGCACCCGGGACGGGCCCCTGCGTCCGGAAGCGAAGAGCACGGCAAGTGGGCGCCCGGCGGCTTCCAGACGGCGGGCAAGCTCGAAGCCGACGACAGCGCCCATGCTGTGCCCGAACAGGGCGAGGGGGGTGTCGTCCTGGGGGTCCAGCACGCTGAACAGCTCGTCCGCGAGGGCCTCGACGGACTCGCAAGGAGGATCCAGCCGCCGGTCCTGGCGGCCGGGATACTGCACCGCGAGGACTTCCACCTCTGGCGCCAGCGCTGCCGATACGGGGAAGTAGAAGCTCGCGGAGCCCCCCGCGTGCGGCAGACAGACAAGGCGCGGTGCGCCGGGCGACGGCGGATGGAAGTTCCGCATCCATAGCTTGTGTTCCGCGCTGGATCGGTTCGCCATCAATTCCCCTTATGTAATACGTACAGTCGGATCAAACGGTACGGAGGGCGGGACGGTGTCCCGCCCTCCGTACCTTGCGTGCCGACCGCCCTCGGGTCGGTCGGCACGCAAGGTGGCTCAGACGTCCACGGTCACGTCATAGGAGGTCAGCCATCGGTTGAGCCACAGAACCATCTCCAGGCCGCCGCGATCATGCGGGAGGCTGACGTCCTCCAGTTCGCGGTTCAAGACCCGAGTGACCCTGGTGGTGTTCAGCAAGGGCCGCACGGGGGAGTCCGGGTCGGCCAGCACCTCGCGCAGCTCGGCGCGGAGGGCCTGCTCGTACCGGGTGTCCTGGGTGGCCGGAAACGGCGTCTTGGTGCGCTCCAGGATGGAGTTCGGCAGCACGTCGCGGGTGGCGGCGCGCAGCAGGCTCTTCTCCCTGCCGTCGAAGGACTTCATCGCCCACGGCACGTTGAACACGTAGTCCATCAGGCGGTGGTCGCAGAACGGGACGCGGACCTCCAGGCCGACGGCCATGCTCATACGGTCCTTGCGGTCGAGCACAGCCTGCATGAACCGGGTGATGTTGAGGTAGGTGACCTCGCGCATCCGCCGGTCGACGGCATTCTCGCCGGGCAGCACCGGCACCTCGGCGACGGCGTCGGCGTAGCGGTCCTGGCGGTAGCCCGCGAGGTCCAGCTTCTCCAGCAGGCCCTGGTCGATCAGCGAGCTGCCGCCGAATATGCGCGCCGAGCCCGGGGTGAGCCACGGGAACGTCGGCGCGTTGACCGCTTCCTCCCGCTGATACCACCGGTAGCCGCCGAACAACTCGTCGGCGGACTCGCCAGACAGGACCACGGTCGCCCGCTGTCGTATCTCCCGGCACAGCAGGTACAGCGACGGCCACAGGTCGCCCCAGTACGCGGGCGGCAGGTCGGTGGCGCCGAGGATCGCCGCCCGTACGGCCGGGTCGGCCAGCTCCGCACTGTTGAGGAGCACCTCACGGTGGTCGGTGCCCACCTGGGCGACGAAGTCGCGCACGTACGGCGCGTCGGCCGTGCCGCGCACCGCGTCGGGCTCAAACTGGTCAGCCGCGCCCTGGAAGTCAACCGAGTACGACCTCAACGGGCCACGGCCCTCGGCGGCGAGCGCGCGTTGGGCCAGCGCGGTGATCGCTGACGAGTCCAGGCCGCCGGAGAGCAGCGTGGCGACCGGGACGTCCGCGATGAGCTGGCGGGACACGATGTCCTCCAGCAGGCCGCGGACGGTGCCGATGGTGGTGTCGAGGTCGTCGGTGTGCTCGCGAGCGGTGAGCTGCCAGTACCGCGTCTTGGTCACGCCGCCCTCGGTCACCCGCAATATCTGGCCGGGCCGGACCTCGGAGAGGCCGGAGAACGGGGTGATCTCCGGGGTTTTGACCATGTCGAGGATCTCGGCGAGGCCCTGGGCATCGACACGGCGCGGCACGGCGCGGTTGGCCAGCACGGCCTTGGGCTCCGAGCCGAACAGCACACCGTTCGGCGTGCGCGCGTAGTACAGCGGCTTGACACCGATCGGGTCGCGCACCAGCAGCAATTCGCGGGTGGCCGCGTCCCACAACCCGATGGCGAACATGCCGTTGAGCCGGGCGGCGAAGCCCGCGCCCCACTGCAGGTAAGCGGTGAGCACGACCTCGGTGTCGCTGCGGGTGCGGAACTCGTGCCCCAGCGCCGCCAGTTCCTGGCGGAGCTCCTGGTAGTTGTAGATCTCACCGCAGAACGTCAGCACGGCCAGCGTCTGGCCTTCGCGCTCGGCGACCATGGGCTGCGTACCGCCCGCAGGGTCGATGATGGAGAGCCTGCGGTGGCCGAACGCGGCTGGCCCGTCGATCCAGACTCCCTCCGCGTCGGGGCCGCGGCAGCCCATGGTGTCGGTCATCGCCTGCACGACCGGGCGGTGCCGGGCGAGGTCCTCGCCGTGCGCCACCCATCCGGTTATCCCGCACATCGCCGTTCCTCCTCAAACGCCGGTGAGGGCGGTGTTGACGCGGTCGAGCAGTTGGCGGGGGGTCCTCGCCTCGCTGACCACGTTCTCTCCGAGCTCGATGCCGTGCTTGCGCTCGATCCGCCGCACGGCGTTGAGCGTGGTCAGCGAGTCGAAGCCGAGCGCGGCGAACGTCAGGTCCGACGGGTCGCCTTCCGGCTCGACCGGGTCCTGGTCGCCGATGCTGCGGTTGAACACGTCGATCAGGTCCTGGATGGTCAGTTCCGCCATAGCGCTTTCCTCTTTTGGTGTCGGTTGCCAAGTCGTCGGTTGCTGGGTCACGGGGTCAGACGGCGAGCAGCGTGCAGTACCAGTGCATGCCGATGGAGATGCCCGCGAGGGCGACCACGTCGCCCTCGGCGAGCTCACCGCGCTCCAGATAGGTGTCGAGGCAGATGAGCTGGTCGGCACCGCCGCAGTGGCCGAGGTCGGCGCCGAGCGCGGCGTTGGTGCGCTCCAGCGGTATGCCGATGGCCTTGGCGATGTCGGCGAGGCTGTCCTGGTTGTCGTTGAGGAACAGGAACTTCGCCACCTGGTCGGTGTCCACGCCCGCGCGGTCGCAGGCGCGCTCGTAGACCGTGCGCACCCGGCTGTTGAGGGTACGGACAAACCGCGCCAGGTCCTCGGGCTCACGGCGGAAGTGCTGGTACACAAGCGCGAGCGGGTCGACGTCGAGGTTGCCGGTGCCTTCGGGCGCGAAGGGCGCGGCGGCGCCGCCGTACTCGACGCGGTAGAAGTTGTTGTACGTCGGATCGGTGATCTGTTCGGTGGCCAGCCACCGCCCCCTGCCGTGGCCTCTGCGCAGCACGGCTGCCGCGGCTCCGTCACTGGAAAGCAGCGTGTTGCTGCGCATGCGGTTGGTGTGCGCCTCGCTCGCCTGGTTCACGGCGACGAGCAGCACGGTGTCGACGTCGTCGCGGGTGGCGAACACGCCGGCGATGTGCTGGAAGGCGGTGACGCCGGACGCGCAGCCCTGGGTGAGCAGCAGCGTGGGCGACGCGGTGGCGCCGATCTCGGAAGCGAGCGCCGTGGAGGCGTCCCACAGCAGGTAGTCGGGGACGCTGCTGTCCGCGACCACGACGAGGTCAAGGTCCCTCGGGTCGACGCCCGCCTTGGCGAGCGCCTTCGTGGCGGCGCGGGCGGCGAGCGCGGTGGGCGTGGTGCCCTCGGGCGACCGGTGGTAGGTGCGGTAGCCCCAGAGCAGCACCCGGTCGGGGTCGTCGACGTAGTCGGCCGCGGTGGCGGTGACGTCCCTCGGGTCGCCGAGGGCGTGCGCGAGGCCGAAGATCCCGAAGTCGGCGGGAGGCATGGTCGGTCGGTACTCCTTCATCGTGGGCGGCTCAGCGGGGGAACACGCCGTCGGCGACCCAGCCGCCGTCGAAACGCAGGGTGGAGGCGGTCATGTACGCGAATCGGTCGCCGGTGAGGTCGAGGACGAGGTCGGCGACCTCGCCGGGCGTGGCGAGCCTGCCCAGCGGGGTGCGGGCGACGATGGCGGCCTCGTCGAGGTTGCCGTTCTCGAAGCCCTTCTCCACCAGCGGCGTACGCACATAGGCGGGGCTGACGGCCAGGACGCGCACCCCGTGCTCGGCCCACTCCACGCCGAGCACCTCGGTGAGCATCACAACGCCCGCCTTGGAGGCGCAGTAGGCGGCGCGGCCCGGAACGGCGCGGTGCGCCATGACGGAGGCGACGTTCACCACGAGTCCGCCGCGCGCGGCCAGCGCGGGGAACAGGGCCTGGGCACAGTAGAACGTGCCGCTGAGGTTGACTCCGAGGACGCGCTCCCAGGTCTCCGGCCGCAGCTCGGCCGACGGCGCGATGGCGCCCACGCCCGCGCTGTTGACGAGCAGGTCGGCCTCGGGCACCGCCTCGGCGGCGGCGTGCACGGCCTCGGCGTCGCGGACGTCCACCGTGTGCCAGTCGATGCCGGAGTCGGCGCCAGGCCTGCGGTCCCAGCCGGTGACCGCCCAGCCCGCCCGGAGCAGCCGCCCGGCGACGGCCGCGCCGATCCCGCTGGCCACACCCGTCACGACTGCTCGACGTTGCTCGCTCACACCTGCCCCTTCCAGTTCCGGTAGACCTCGTCGATGGACGCACTGACGGTGGCCATGGCCGCCTCGTAGGCGGCGGCCACGGTGTCGCCGCCGGGCGCGGCCAGGCCGAGCGCGCCCAGGTCGGGGGCGCGGCCCTCCGCCCAGAGCGCGGCTGCGGCCCAGCGCAGCTGGTCGAGTTGCGGCCGGGTCGTGGACCCGGCGCTGACCACCGCGTGGGGGTGGTCGGCGAGCGTGGCCGCGACGAAGCGGGGGAGGCTTCCACAGCCGACTTGGACGAACACGCGGGCGCCGTCGTCGTAGAGGCGCTCCACCACCGAGCGGAAGAGGACGGGTTCGAGCAGGTGCCGTTCCAGCAGCGCCCGTAACAGCTCCTCGTCGTCCGGGTAAGGTCGGACCGTGGTCGCGGACCAGACGCGCACGGCGGGCCGCTCCAGCGGTATCCGGTCGAACACGGCGGCGAAGCCGGGCAGGTACGGGGCCAGCATCGGCGTGTGGAACCCCGACCGGAACGGCAGCATCCGGCGCGGGACCGCCGGGTCGGCGATCTGGTCCAGGCAGCGCGCCACGGCGTCCTCGTCTCCGCAGAGCACGCTCTGGTCGGGCGCGTTGTCGTGGGAGAGCACGACGCGGGCCTCGCCCTCGGCCAGCCGGGCGGCCGCTTCGGCGGGCAGGCCGACGGCGGCGAAGACCACGTCCGGCACGGGCGAGGTGCCCATGTCGCGGGCCAGCGCCTCGAAGGCCGACGCGGGGAACGTGCCCGCGGCGAACAGGGCGCTCCACTCTCCCGCGCTGTGGCCCGCCACGGCGTCGGGGGCGATCCCGACGCGGCGCAGCGCGGTGTCGAGGACCCGGTTCAACCGCAGCGCCGCCTGGGTCCGAGCGCCGAGGGTGTCGTCGCTGGCCCCTGGTTCGGCGGGCAGGCCCAACCAGCCTCTGACGTCGTCGGGGGCCGGACCGGTGCGGGCGTCCAGGCCCGGGAAGAGGAACACGACGCCGCCCGCGAGCCCGGGGCCCGGGGTGAACCACAGGTCGTTGCCGCCGCGCCAGGGCTCACCGCGTGCGACGAGCAGGGCGGCTTGTTCCACGCGCTCGGGCGTGGGGTCGAACACGGCGACCCGGCAGGGCCCGGTGCCGACGGGGCGGCGCGAGCGCAGCGCGTCGAGCAGCTCGGCGGGCGTGCGCCCGGCGGC
Organism: Streptomyces sp. NPDC107454; assembly: GCF_055582885.1. Taxonomy (NCBI): domain Bacteria; kingdom Bacillati; phylum Actinomycetota; class Actinomycetes; order Kitasatosporales; family Streptomycetaceae; genus Streptomyces; species Streptomyces sp. NPDC107454. The sequence continues at coordinate 567,325 of NZ_JBVJPA010000003.1, forward strand.
GAGGAGCACGTCAGTCAAGGCCGCCCCCGAAAGCGGCGAGGTCGCCGACGGCGTGCAGCACCTGGAGGTCGCGGCCGAACGCCAGCTCGCGCAGGAACGCCGCCACGCCCTCGTCCGGGTCGATCAGGCCGATGCCGCTGCGTACATACGCACGCTCCAACTCGGGGGTGACCATGCCGCCCGCGTCCGCGGCCCACGGGCCCCAGTCCAGGGCGAGCACCCGGTCGGCGACCCGGCCGGACCACTGGCGGGCCAAGGTGTCGAGGGCGTCGTTGGCGGCGGCGTAGTCGCTCTGGCCCCGGTTGCCGAGGACGCCCGCGATGCTGCCGAACAGCACCAGGTGACGCAGCCCGGGGCGCAGGTGCGCCGCCAGTGCGCGGGCGCCCGCGACCTTGGTCTCGAAGACCTCGGCGAATGACTCCGGGGACTTGTCGCGCAGCATCTGGTCGTGGACGATGCCCGCCGCGTGCACGACGGTGTCGAGGCGTCCATGCCGGGCGTACACGTCGTCGAGGACGGCACGGAGCCGCTCCGGGTCACGTACGTCCGCGCGGTGGTGGCGCACCGACGCGGCTGTCCCGGCGAGGGCGTCAAGGCAGAGCCGGACTTCGCGGGACGCGGCGTACGCGCGCACCTCACGCTCGATCTCGGCCGGGGTGCGCCCGCCCTCGGCGATCAGACGGGCCCGCAGAGCGGCCTCGTCCAGGGCGGCATCGGCGGCGGCCTCGCTGCGGCCGACCAACTCGATGTGGCAGCCGGTGCGTTCGGCCAGGACGGCCGCGAGGCGGGCGGTGATGCCGCGGGCGCCACCCGTCAGCAGGACGACGCTTTCGCTGTCGAGCCCGAGGTCCGCGGCGGTGACACCGCCGGCTGGTGTAGCGGGCAGCGCGGCGGGGGTCGTGCGCCAGAGGGCGCGGTGCCCGTCGAGGTGACCGACGGACGGCCCAAGCGCGCCGAGTTCGTCCGCCAGCGTCCGCGCCGCCACGGAGGGGGGCTGCCCATCAGGCAGATCGACCGCAACCACGGCGAGGCCGGGGTGCTCACGGGAGATGGCACGGGCGAAGCCGTGCAGGCCCGCGCCGGCCGGACCTCTGTCATGGCACGTGGCCAATAACAGGGTGCGTACGCCCGCTAGGACGGCCGCCCGCAGGGCGGCGAAGCGGCCGGGCAGGACGGGGTCGCCACCGCCGAGCGCGTCGAGCAGCAGGAACGTGTCGCAGTCGGCGGGGTCGTCCACGACCTCGGTGCCGCGCTCCTTGAGCAGCAGGACCAGTTCAGCGGCGACCTCGCCGCCTCCGCTGATCGCTGCGCGTTCGATCCGCCACTCCCCCGCGACGTGCGGCGCGGGCACCAGCTCGACCACGTGGCGACGCGTGCCGCCGTCGGTGCGGGCGGCCAGCCAGTCGGACATCTCCCGGATGGTGCGCAGGTCGGCGAGGGCGCCCACGGACTCGGCGTGCGGGGTGCCGCCGAGGAGGGTAGCGGCTATCTCGGTGCGCTTGAGCGAGTCGACGCCGAGCGCGGCCTCCAGGTCCAGGTCCGGGTCGAGCATGTCGGCCGGGTACCCGGTCCGCCGCGCGATCAGTTCCAGCACCGTCGGCGCGGCAGCGGAATCGGGAGCGGATGCGGGTACGGACTCGGCGGGCGGCTTCACCACTGCGGGGGCAGGGTCGGGCGCGGGCGCGGGAGTGCCAGCGGAGGCTTCGCCGCCGAGGTAGCGGAGCATGACCTCCTGCTGAGCGGCGACGATGTGCTGGGTGCCGCGCAGGAACTCGATGACGGTCTCGTCGCGTTCGCCGCCCGTGGTGGTGAGTGCGACAGGCGGTTCGACGGGCCGCAGGCCGCCCGGGACGGGCTTGCCGTCCGCCGTACGGACCAGGTGGCCGTCCACAGTCCACCGCGCGGAAGCCGCCGGTTCCGGTGCCGTCGTAGGGTCCCCGGTCAGCTCGTCCGGCCGCACCGGAACCCCGCGTACGGCGAGGGCGGCGAGGGTGCCGAGCAGGTGTGGCAGGCCGGGGCGGCCGGGCGCCTCCACGGACAGGGCCGTGTGCGGGCGGTCGCCAAGGACGGCGCCGACCAGGCGGGTCAGCACGGTGCCGGGCCCCGCCTCCACGAAGACGCGGGCCCCGGCGGCGTACATCCGCTCGATCTGCTCGGCGAACCGGACGGGCTTCGCGAGGGCGCCGGCCAGCAGCGCCCGTGCGGCGGCCGGTTCGGCCGGGTACGGCTCCGCGGTGGCCCCGGACCACACGGGCACCTCGGGCGCGCGGAACTCCTGGGCCGCCAGCACCTCGGCGAACGCCTCGGCGGCGGGCGCCATCCGGGGGCTGTGGAACGCGGCGGCGACCGGGAGCCGCTTGGCCGTGCGCCCTGCGGTGCGCAGCGCGGTGACGGCGGCGTCGATCCCGGCGCCGGATCCGGCGAGCACCACCTGATCCGGCGCGTTGTGGTTGGCGAGGACCACGTCCTCGGCCAGGCCGTGTTCGGTGAGCAGCGCGGCGACGGCGTCGGCGGGCGCGGCGACGGCGGCCATCGCGCCCGCGTCCGTACCGGCGGCGGCGTGCATGGCCTCGGCGCGGGCGCCGCTCAGCGGCAGCACAGCGCCCTCGGGAAGCACGCCGGCGGCGGCGAGGGCGACGAGCTCGCCGTAGCTGTGGCCGCCCAGCAGGTCGGCCTCGACACCACAGGCGCGCAGCAGGTCGAGCGCGGCCAGGCCGCCGATGCCGAGGGCGGGTTGCGCGAGGCGGGTGTCCACCAGGCGCGGGGCGTCGCCGTCGAAGACGCCGGGCGGGAACACGGCGTCGGCCAGGGCCGGGTCGGCGCGCAGGAAGCGGTGCAGGCGGGGGAAGGCCAGGAACAGGTCGGCGAGCATCCCCGGCCGCTGGCTGCCCTGTCCGGGGACGAGCAGCGCGACGGGCCTGCGGGTGCCGTCGCCCACGTGGACGCCGCGCTCGGGCGCGTCCTGGAGGCGCAGCGCCAGGTCGATCTGTTCGCGCAGCCCGGCCGTGTCCTCGGCGACGATCGCGACCCGTGTCGGGCCGGTCCCGGTGACACCGGCCAGGTCGCGGAGCGCGGTGCCGTCGGCCCGCCGGTCGGCGAGCGCGCCCAGGGAGGTTCGTACCTCGTCCTCGGTGCCTCGGAACAACAACAGCCGGGCCTTCGAACCGGCGGACGCGGGGGCATTCGTGCGCGGCTCGGAGGCGGCGACGACCGCGTGGTAGTTGACGCCGCCGAACCCGAACGCGCTGACCCCGGCGACCCGTTCGATGTCGGTCCACGGCCGGGCGGCGCTGTCGAAGGCGAAGGGGCTGGTCTCGGCGGACCAGGCGGCGTTGGGGGCCTTCACGTGCCGCGTCGGCGGTCGTACGCCGGTGTGTACGGCAAGCACCGCCTTGATCAGTCCGGCCATGCCCGCCGCGCACTTGGCGTGGCCGATGAGCGACTTCACCGAACCCAGCGAGCACGCGCCGGGTTCGGCGCCCGCCTCGTTGAACACGCCGGTCAGCGTCTCCAGTTCGGTCCGGTCGCCCAGTACCGTGCCGGTGCCGTGCGCCTCCACGAGGCCGACCTCGCGCGGCGAGACTCCGGCGGTGGCATAGGCGCGCTCCAGTGCGCGCCGCTGACCCTCGGGGCGGGGTGCGGTCAGGCCGAGCCCGCGCCCGTCGCTGGCCGCGCCGACGCCCTTGATCACGGCGTAGACGCGGTCGCTGTCCCGCTCGGCGTCCTCCAGCCGCTTCAGGACGAGGCAGGCCACGCCCTCGGCGAGCACGATGCCGTCGGCGGACGCGTCGAACGGACGGCACCGCCCCGTCGGCGAGAGCGCCTTCACCGAGCCGAACATCAGGTAGTCGTGCAGGCCGTTGTGCGTGTCGACGGCCCCGCACAGGACCATGTCGCTGGTGCCCGCGAGGAGTTCCTTGCAGGCCTGGTCCAGCGCGGCCAGCGACGACGCGCACGCGGCGTCGACCGTGTAGTTCGGTCCGCCGAGGTCCAGGCGGTTGGCCACCCGTCCCGCGATCACGTTGGCCAGCGTGCCGGGGAACGAGTCCTCGGTCAGGTGCGGCAGCCGCGCGTCGAGCTCGGCGGGTAATTCGTCCAGGTGCAGCGGCAGCAGCGACCGCATCGCGTAGGCGGAGGCGAGGTCGGCGCCCGCCTCCGCGGCGAAGACGACGGACGTCGCCTCCCGGTCGAAGGGCCGGTCGGCGTAGCCCGCGTCCGCGAGCGCCCGGGTGGCGGTCTCCAGGGCCAGCAGCTGGGCGGGCTCGATGGCGCCCAGCGAGGCCGGCGGCACGCCGTGGCTCAGTGCGTCGAAGGGCAGGGGCGGCAGGAACCCGCCCCACTTCGACGGCGACTGCTCCGCCGACGGGGCCTCGGCGCCCGCCCAATGGCGTTCGGTCGGCCAGCGCTCCGCGTCGACCTCGGTGACCGAGTCGACGCCGGCGACGACGTTCGCCCAGTACTGGGCGAGGTCGGGCGCGCCGGGGAAGGCGCAGGCCATGCCGACGACCGCGACGTCGAAGGATCGGGCGCTCATCAGGTCAGTTCCTCCCGGCGACGGAGAACAACGGGAAGTATCCGTCGAGGTCGTCGCGGCTGTAGGCCTCGGCCAGTTCGGGTATCCGGTCGAACGGCGTCACCGGGCCGTCGGCGATGTTGGGCAGCCAGCCGGTCTCCTGCATCACGTCCCGGATGCGGGGGCCGTCCTGGAACCGCCACGCGTGCGTATGGACGTGGATGTGCCGGGTGATGCACTCGGTGGCGCGCAGGTTCCACAGCCGCATGCCGGTCTTCCAGCCCACGGTGGACACCACGCCCTCGCGCGCCAGGCTCTTCAGCGTGGCCCGGTGGAGGCCGCCGCCGAGGTTGTCCAGGAAGACCGAGACGCCGAGGCCGCCGGAGAGTTCGCCGACGATCTCCAGGAACCGTGCCTCGGAGGCGCGGTAGCGGTCCATCGCGTCGGGCTCACCGGACTCCTTGGCCCAGGTGTAGTCCAGGTCGGGGAACTCCCGGCGGTCGACCGGGATCGCGCCCGAGGCGGCGATGTCCTTGAGCCTGCTGTCCCGGCCGGAGACCATCGCCGTACGGAATCCCTCGCGGCGGGCCAGTTCGAGCTCGGCGTAGACCACGCCGCCGCCCCAGCCGAGGACGAGCGGCTGCTCGTCCCAGGCGTCGTCGACCTGGCTGCGCCAGCAGCGGCTGGTGACCCGCCAGTTGTCCCAGGCGGTGAAGTAGCGGGCGAACGGAGCCCAGCGCTCCACAGGGTACCGGCCGTCCTCCGGCAGCGGTACGAGCCGGTCGGCGGGCACGACCATGCGCTCGGCGAGCAGGCCGGGCGAACCCGGCGCGTCGTAGGCGGAGATGGTCTCCGCGTAGCCGTTGCGGTCGATCCGGCCGAACGGGATCCACAGGCAGTCCTGGCCCTCGCGGAGCCCGCGCACGGCGGAGCCGACGGACAGCACGCGCACCACGCCGCACGTGCCGACCGTGATCTGCCCCTCGCCGCGCTGGCGGACGATGTCGACGGGGCTGCGGGCGAGCGCGTGCTCCATGTTCGCCTCCCAGCAGCCCACGAGGGGCTCGACGAGCACCTCGTGTTCGCCGGGCGACGCGATCGGGATGCGGCTGAGGGTCAACTCACCGCGCACCGGCCCCTTCGAACGGTCCTCCGGGCCGGCGGGCAGAACCCATGCCCTGACTGTCTCCATCAACTCCCCCAGATGTGCGTGCAGGTTGTGGACGTGACGAGCCGTCCTGCGCCTGAGGTCGACGCTATCAGGACGACCACGTTGTTGATCATCAGCGCTTCCACCTCACCACGAGGCCGTCCAACAGCTCCGCGATCCGTGCCCGTTCCGGGCCGTCGGCGGGCAGTCGGGTGATGGCCTCGTCGAGTTGGCCGAGCTCCTCCAGGACGAGAACGGCCGTCGCGGCGTCCTCGTCGGCGAACTCCACCGGCGCCTCTGGGTCGGCCGGTGCCAGTTCGGCGAGGAGGTGCCGGGCCAGCTCGGCCGGGGTCGGGTGGTCGAACACCAGCGTCGGCGGCAGCCGCAGCCCGGTGACCGCGGCGATCCGGTTACGCAGCTTCAGCGCGGCCAGCGAGTCGAACCCCTGCTCCAGGAACCGGTGGTGGATCTGGACGTCGTCGCCGCTCGGGTGGCTGAGCACCAGCGCGGCCTCGGCGCGGACCAGATCCAGCAGGAGCGCCTCCTGCTCCGCTCGCGGACGGCCGGCGAGATCGCGTCCCAGGGTGGGAGCGGTCGCGATCTCCGCCTGCGCCGCGGCCCGGCGGGCGGGTACGCCCGACAGCGCGCGCAGCATCGGGGGCAGTTCGTCGGCGGCGGCCCGCAGCGAGCGCGGGTCCAGCGCGCTCGCCGCGACGAAGGGCTCGTCGCCCCGGCACGCCGCGTCGAAGAGCGCGAGGCCGCGCTCCTCGGTCAGCGGCACCATGCCGTTGATGACGGCGGTCTCGTCCGGGGCCACCTCGTGGCCGCTCTTGGTGGCGCGCTCGGCCCACCAGCCCCAGGCCACGGAGGTCGCCGTCAGGCCGTGGGCCCTGCGGTGCCGGGCCAGGGCGTCGAGGAAGGCGTTGCCCGCCGCGTAGTTGCCCTGGCCGAGGCCGCCGAGCGTGCCCGCCATCGAGGAGAACAGCACGAACGCGGCCAGGTCGAGGTGCCGGGTCAACTCGTGCAGATGCCAGGCCGCGTCGGCCTTCGGGCGCAGCGCCGTGTCCATCCGCTCCGGGGTGAGCGCGGCGACGACGCCGTCGTCGAGGACCGAGGCGCTGTGCACGACGGCGGTCAGCGGGTGCTCGTCCGGGATCGCCGCGAGCAGCTCCGCGAGCGCCTTTCGGTCGGCGACGTCGCACGCCGCGTGGATGACCCGGGCGCCGAGCGTGCCGAGCTCCTCGCTCAGCTCGACCGCGCCCGGGGCGGCCTGGCCGCGCCGGGAGGCCAGCACGAGGTGCCGGACGCCGTGTTCGGTCACCAGGTGGCGGGCGACCAGCGCGCCGAGGTCGCCGGACGCGCCGGTGACCAGGACGGTGCCGGCCGGGTCCCACGGCGCGGGTCCTTCCGGTTCGGCGAGGCGGGCGAGGCGGGGCACCAGGGCCGCGCCGCCGCGCAGCGCGAGCTGGGGTTCCCCGGCGGCCGACGCGCCGGGCAGCGCCCGCCACGACTCGGGCTCGCCGTCGGTGTCGACCAGGACGAACCGGTCGGGGTGCTCCGACTGGGCCGAGCGCACCAGGCCCCAGGCGGCGGCGCCCGCGAGGTCGGACGCCCGGTCGGCCGCGGCGCCGCGCGTGAGCACGACGAGCGGGACGGCGGCGAACCGGTCGTCGGCCAGCCATGCCTGGACGGCCGCAAGGGTGGCGTGCGCGACGGAGCGCGCCTCGGCGGGCACGTCGCCCTCGCCGCCCACGGCAGTGACCAGGACGGCGTCGGGCACCTCGCGCAGGGCCGCCGAGTCCGCGGCGCCGAGCACGGTGTGGCCGAGGCCGCGCAACTCCTGGGCGGCGCCCAGCGGATCGGCCCCGAGGACCGCCCACCGGCCGGGCGTGGCCCCGGCGTCGGTCGCGGCCAGCGGCACCCAGTCCATGCGGAACAGCGCGTCGCGGCCGATTCGCCCGGGGGCGGTGCGGTCCGTCACGGCGCCGAGCCGGACCGCGTCGACCGTGAGCACCGGGTCGCCTGCGGGGTCGGCCAGGGTGAGGGCCACGGTGTCCGGGCCCGTGCGCTCGGCGCGTACCCGCACTGCCCGCGCGCCGGTCGCGTGCAGGCGTACGCCCGACCAGGCGACGGGCACCCGGTCGGTGTCGAGGACGGTGTGCAGGGCGGCGTCGAGGAGCACGGGGTGCAGGGCGAAGCCGTCGGCCCGTTCGGCGGCTTCGGCGTCGAGCGCCACGTCGGCGAACACGTCGTCGCCGCGCCGCCACGCGGCCCGTACGGCACGCCAGGCCGGGGCGGGACCGACGCCGGCCGCGTCGAGTTCGGCGTAGAGGTCGTCGACGGGCTCGGCGCCCGCCGGCGGCCAGGGGGTCAGCGCGGCGCCGGGCGCGGTGTGGGCCACGAGCGTGCCTTCGGCGTGGCGCACCCACGCGCCGTCGGTCCGGGAGTGCACGCCGACCGATCGCGTGCCCTCCCCGTCGGGCTCGCCGACGCGCACCTGCACGGTGACGCCGCCTTCTGCGAGCGCGAGCGGCGCGTACCCGGTCAGTTCGCCGATGCCCGCGCCGCCGACCCGGTCGGCGGCGGCCAGGACGAGGTCGACGAGGACCGCCCCGGGCACCTCGCCGGGCAGCCACGGCTGGGCCGCGGCGGAGAGCCTGCCGGTGAGGACGAGCCCGCCGCCCGCGAGGTCGACCTCGGCGCCGAGCAACGGGTGCCCGGCAGAGGCCAGTCCGGCCGCCGTCATGTCGCCGGTGCCCACCGAGGGCTCCAGCCAGTGCCGGGCGCGCTGGAACGCGTACGTCGGCAGCTCGACCGTGGCCGCACCGGTGCCTTCGAAGACGGGCCGCCAGTCGACGGTGGCGCCCGCCGTGTGGGCCTCGGCGGCGGCGCGCAGGAACTGCTCGCGCCCGCCCTCGTCCCTGCGCAGGGTGCCGAGCGCGGCGGCCCCGCTGCCCGCGTCCTCCAGCGTCTGCTGGAGCGCCACGGTGAACATCGGGTGCCCGCTGACCTCCAGGAACGGTCCGTGGCCCTGCTCGGCCATGGCGCGCACGGCCTGCTCGAACTCCACGGTCCTGCGCGCGTTCTCGTACCAGTAGTCCGCGTCGAGGCCCGCGGTGTCGAGCAGGCCGCCGGTCACCGTGGAGTAGAACGGGATCGCGGACGAACGGGGGGCGGTCGGCGCCAGCGTCTCGACGAGGTGGTCGCGCAGGACGTCCACGTGCGCGGTGTGTCCCGCACCGACGATCTGCCGGACGCGGCGCACCCGTACGCCCTCGCCCTCAAGGCCTGTGAGCAGTTCCTCCAGCGCGTCGAGGTCGCCTGCGACGGTGACGGAGCGGGGGTCGTTGACCGCCGCGACGTCGAGGCGCGTCCCCCACGGCTCGAGGCGCCGGAGCGCCTCCGCCTTGGGCAGCGCGACGGCCGCCATGCCGCCGGTGCCCGCGAGGGTCAGCCACGCCTTGCCGCGGGTGGCGACGATCCTGGCCGCGTCACGCAGGGTCAGGGCGCCCGCCACGTACGCGGCGGCGACCTCGCCCTGGCTGTGGCCGACCACCGCCGAGGGGTGCACGCCGTGCGAACGCCACAGCGCGGCGAGGGAGACCATCATCGTGAACAGCGCGGGCTGCACGACGTCCACGCGGTGCAGCGGCGGCGCGCCCTCGACGTCGTGGAGCACGTCGAGCAGGTCCCATTCGACGAACTCGGCGAACGCTTCGGCGCAGGCGTGCACGCTCTCCCGGAAGACCGGGAACTCCTCCAGGAGCCCCTTGGCCATGCCGGGCCACTGGGCGCCGTGGCCGGGGAAGACGAACGCGACCCGGTCGGCGCCCGCGGCGACGCCCTGGGCCGCCGCCGGGTGGGCGGTGGCACCGGCGACGGCGTCGAGGCCGCTCAGCAGCTCGGCCGTGTCGGCGCCGAGCACGACGGCCCGGTGGTCGAAGGCGGCGCGGCCGGCCGCGAGGGACCAGCCGACGTCCGCCGGGCGGGCGTCGGGAACGGCGGCGACATGGTCACGCAGCCGCGCCGCCTGGGCGCGGAGGGCGGCCTCGGTACGGCCGTGCACCGGCCACGCCACAACCGGCTCGGGCGCGTCGGCGACGGGCTCCGGCGCCTCCGCGACGGGTGCGTCCTCCTCCGGCGCCTGCTCGATGATCACGTGGGCGTTCGTGCCGGACAGGCCGAACGACGAGATGCCCGCGCGACGCGGACGGTCCACGGTGGGCCACTCCAGCGGCTCGGTGAGCAGCGAGACGGCGCCGGTCGTCCAGTCGACCTGCGTGGAGGGCGCGTCAACGTGCAGCGTCCTCGGCAGCAGTCCGTGCCGGATGGCCTGCACCATCTTGATGACGCCTGCGGCGCCCGAAGCCGCCTGGGTGTGGCCGACGTTGGACTTCACCGAGCCGAGCCAGAGCGGCTCGGTCCGGTCGCGGCCGTACGTGGCCAGCAGCGCCTGGGCCTCGATCGGGTCGCCGAGGCGGGTGCCGGTGCCGTGCGCCTCCACGGCGTCCACGTCGGACGGCCGCAGGCCTGCGTCGCCCAACGCGGCGGTGATAACGCGCTGTTGGGCCGGGCCGCTGGGCGCGGTGAGACCGTTGGACGCGCCGTCCTGGTTGATGGCGGAGCCGCGGACGAGCGCGAGCACGCGGTGCCCCTGGGCCCGGGCCCGGGACAGCCGCTCGACCAGGACGAGGCCGACGCCCTCGGCGAGTCCCGTGCCGTCGGCCGCGTCGGCGAACGCCTTGCAGCGGCCGTCGCCGGACAGACCGCGCTGCGCGGAGAAGCCGATCAGCGCGGCCGGGCTGGACATCACGGCGACGCCGCCCGCGAGGGCGAGGTCGCTCTCGCCGCGACGCACCGACTGGCAGGCCAGGTGGAGCGCGACCAGCGACGACGAGCAGGCCGTGTCGACCGTGACGGCGGGGCCCTCCAGGCCGAGTGTGTAGGAGATCCGGCCGGACACCACGCTCGGCACGTTGCCGGTGAGCAGCTGTCCGTCGGAGCCGCCGGCTCCGGGGCCGCGGCTGGACGCGTAGTCACCGACGTTGGCGCCCGCGAACACGCCCGTACGGCTGCCGCGCAGGCCGGCCGGGTCGATGCCAGCGTGCTCGAACGCCTCCCACGCCGCTTCGAGGAGGAGGCGCTGCTGCGGGTCGGTGGCGCGGGCCTCCAGCGGGGAGATCCCGAAGAACGAGGCGTCGAACTCGGCGAGGCCGGGGAGGAAGCCGCCGTTGCGCACGTAGCTGCGGCCCCGGGCGTCCGGGTCGGAGTCGTAGAGCGCGTCGAGGTCCCAGCCCCGGTCGGTGGGCAGGTCGCCGACCGCGTCCCCTTCCGCCACCACGAGCCGCCACAGGTCGTCCGGTGACTCGACGCCTCCCGGGTACCGGCAGCTGAGGCCGACGATGGCGATCGGGTCGTCGTCGGCGTCGGCCCGTGCGGTGACGACGGGCGCGGACGTCGCGGCTCCGAAGGCCTCGGCGAGGAGGTGCTCGGCGAGCGCGGCGGGCGAGGGGTGGTCGAAGACCAGGGTCGCGGGCAGCGTCAGTCCGGTGGCCGCGCCGATCCTGTTGCGCAGCTCGACGGCGGTGATGGAGTCAAAGCCGACGTCGCGGAAGGCCCGGTCGGCGGGGAGCGCCGACGGCGAGGCGTGGCCGAGGACGGCGGCCGCGTGCTCACGAACCAGCTCGGTCACGGCCCGCGTGCGCTCCCCTTCGGGCAGCGCGGCGAGCCGTTCGCGCAGCGCCAAGGCCGTACCGGTGTCGACGACGGCGTCGCGCAGCAGGGCCGCGGCTTCCGGTACGCCTTCCAGGAGGGGCCTGCGCCGCGCGGAGCAGAACACCGGCACGAACCGGGTCCAGTCCACGTCGGCGAGCGCCACGGTGGTCTCGTCGTGGTCGAGCACCTGCGCCAGGCCCGCGACGGCCAGGTCCGGGTCGAGGAAGGGCAGGCCCTGCCTGCGGACGCGCTCCGGGTCGACGCCCTCGCGGATGCCGTCCCAGTCGTTGACGGCGGCCCAGATGCCCCAGGCGACCGAGGTCGCGGTCAGGCCCCGGGCCCGGCGGTCCTCGGCGAGCGCGTCGAGGTAGGCGTTCGCGGCGGCGTAGGGGGCGTGTTCGCCGCTGCCCCACAGGCCCGCGATGGACGAGAAGAGGACGAAGGCGTCGAGGTCCGCGTCGGCCCCGAAGAGCTCGTCGAGGTGGCGGGCGCCGAGCACCTTGGCGGCCACCTCGTCGGCGAACTCGCCCACCGGGGTGTCGGCCAGCGGGCGCAGCTCCAGCGCGGTGGCGGCGTGCAGGACGCTGCGTACCGGCGTACCGGCCTGGGCCAGTCCGGCGACCAGTGCGGCGAGTTGGTCGCGGTCGGCGACGTCGCAGGCCGGGAACTCCAGGGCCGTGCCGGACCCGGCGAGTTCGGCGGTCAGTTCCGCCGCGACCGGGGCGGCCGCGCCGCGCCGGCTGGGCAGCACGACGCGCTCGGCGCCGTGGGCGGCCAGCCAGCGCACCAGGTGCGGGCCGAGCGCGCCGGTGCCGCCGGTGAGCAGCACGGTGCCGGTGGGCCGCCACTGGCGAGGGGCGGGGGTGGCGCCGAGCGGTGCGCGGACGAGGCGGCGCACCGAGAGGCCGGTGTCGCGCAGCGCCACCTGGTCCTCGTCGCCGGCGTCGCCCGCGAGGACGGCGGCGAGCTGGCCGACCGCGCGGTCGTCCAGTGCGGCGGGCAGGTCGACGAGGCCGCCCCAGCGGTCGGGGTGTTCCAGGGCGACGACGCGGCCCAGGCCCCAGGTCTGGGCCTGCGCGGGCGCGGTGACGCGCTCGGCGGGGCCGGCCGCGACCGCGCCGCTGCTTGCGCACCACAGCGGGGCGTCGACGCCCGCGTCGCCGAGGGCCTGCACGAGCGCGACCGTCAGGGCCAGGCCCACCGGCAGGGCGGGGTGTTCGGGGTGCGGCTCGTCGTGGAGGGCGAGCAGGGACAGCACGCCGGCGAAGCGGACGTCGGCGGCGCCTGTGTCCGCGCCGTCGGCGTCCGCGCCGCGGGCTCCGGCGAGGCGGGCGGCGAGCGCGTCGCGCCCGGTGTCGCCGTCGGCGAGCGTGAGGGTCGTGACGTCGGCTCCCCGTGCGGCGAGCACGCGGGCACAGTCGGCGGGCAGCGGGCCCGTGTGCCCCTCGGGCACGACGAGGAGCCACGAGCCGGTCAGGCGCGCGTCGTCGAGGACGGTGCCGCGCTCCCACTCCACCGCGTACCGCCAGGTGTCGACGGTCTGCCGTCCGTGCCGGTCCCGGTGCCACTGGGACAGCGCGGGCACGACGGCGCTGAGCGGTTCGTCCGTGTCGACGCCGAGGGCGCGAGAGAGCGCCTCGACGTCGACGCGGTCCACGACGTCCCAGAACCCGGCCTCCCACGGGTCGGCGCCCGCCGCCGCGACCACGGCGGCACGGCGCTGCGGCGTGAGCCAGAACCGCTCGCGCTGGAAGGCGTACGTGGGCAGATCGACGCGGCGCGGGGCGTACGGGGCCAGTTCGGCCGCCCAGTCGACGGGCGTGCCGAGCACGGCGGCCTCGGCGAGCGCCGTACGGAACCGGCCCAGGTCGCCCTTGTCGCGGCGGAGGGTGGCCACCGAGGCGACGGGTACGGCGAGGGCGTCGGCCGTCTGCTGCACGCCGACGGTGAGCACCGGGTGCGGCCCGGCCTCGATGAAGACGCGGTAGCCGTCCTGGATCGCCCGGCGGGTGGCCTCCTCGAAGCGGACCTGCTCGCGCAGGTTGCGATACCAGTAGTCGGCGTCGAGCCCGGTGGTGTCGAGGGGCTCGCCGGTGAGGGCGGAGAGGAAGGCGACCTCGGTGCGGCGCGGGGTGATGCCGGCCAGGTCGGCGGCGAGACGCTCGCGGATCTCCTCGACCTGCGGCGAGTGCGAGGCGTAGTCGACGGGTACGCGGCGCACCCGGACGCCCTCGGCGTCCCACGCGGCCTGGGCCGCGTCGAGGGCGGCAACCGCGCCGGAGACGACCACCGCCGAGGGGCCGTTGACGGCGGCCACGCCGAGACCGGGCCACTGTGCGAGCCGGGCCCGCACCTCGGCCTCCGGCAGCGGTACGGACAGCATGCCGCCCCGGCCCGCGAGCGCGAGCAAGGCCTTCGCCCGCAGCGCGACGACCTTCGCGCCGTCCTCCAGGGACAGCGCGCCCGCGACGCAGGCGGCGGCGATCTCGCCCTGCGAGTGGCCCAGGACGGCGTCGGGCCGTACGCCCGCCGTACGCCACAGTTCGGCCAGGCTCACCATGACGGCCCAGAGCACGGGCTGGACGACGTCGACGCGCTCCAGCGCCTCCGGCGAGCGGACCGCCTCGTCGAGCGACCAGTCCGTGTACGGGGCGAGCGCGCGGCCGCACTCGGCCCAGCGGGCCGCGAACGCGGGCGACGAGTCGAGCAACGGCACGGCCATGCCCGCCCATTGGGCGCCCTGGCCGGGGAAGACGAACGCGGTCCGCCGGACGCCCACCCCGGCGGTGCTGGTGACGACGGCCGGGCTAGGCCGCTGCTCGGCGAGCGCGGCGAGCCCTTCGAGCAGCCCGTCGCGGTCGTCGGCCACGACGACCGCGCGGCTGGACAGGGCGGTACGGCCGGTGGCGGCGCTGTACGCCACGTCCACCGGGGCCAGATCGGGGTGGTCCGCGAGGTGCGCGGCAAGGCGTCGGGCCTGCGCGCGCAGCGCGGGCTCCGTCGCGCCCGACAACACGACCGGGACCGCGACGGGTTCGGCCCGTTCCGGGGCGGGCGCGGTGGGCGCGGTGGTCTCGGCACGTGCGGCGGGGACGGTGGCCGACGCGGGTGCGGACGGGGCGGGGGCCGCCGGGACCGGGGCGGCCTGGGTGGCCGGGGCCTGTTCCAGGACGATGTGGGCGTTGGTGCCGCTGATGCCGAACGACGACACCGCCGCCCGGCGCGGCCGGTCGACCTCGGGCCAGGGGCGGGCCTCGCGCAGCGGCTCGACCGCGCCGGAGGCCCAGTCGACCTGCGGGGACAGTTCGGACAGGTGCACGGTGCCGGGCAGCACGCCGTGGCGGAGGGCCATGACGGCCTTGATGATCCCCGCGACGCCGGCGGCGGCCTGGGTGTGGCCGATGTTCGACTTCACCGAACCGAGCCACAGCGGCTCGTCCCGATCCTGACCGTAAGTCGCGAGCAGCGCCTGCGCCTCGATCGGGTCGCCCAGGGCCGTACCGGTGCCGTGGCCCTCGACGAAGTCCACGTCGACCGGGTCGAGCCGGGCGTCGGCGAGCGCCTGCCGGATGACCCGCTGCTGCGCGGGCCCGTTGGGCGTGGTGAGGCCGCTGCTGGCGCCGTCCTGGTTCACCGCGGAGCCGCGCAGGACCGCGAGGACCGGGTGGCCGAGCCGCTCGGCGTCGGCAAGGCGTTCGACGAGCAGCATGCCCGCGCCCTCGGACCAGCCGACGCCGTCGGCCTGGGCGGAGTAGGGCTTGCAGCGGCCGTCGGCGGCGAGACCGCGCTGCCGGGAGAAGTCGACGAAGACGGCCGGGGTGGAGAGCACGGTCGCGCCGCCCGCGAGGGCCATCGTGCACTCCCCCGCGCGCAGCGCCCGTACGGCGGAGTGCAGCGCGACCAGGGACGACGAGCACGCCGTGTCGAGCGTGACGGCCGGGCCTTCAAGGCCCAGGACGTACGCGACGCGACCGGAGGCGATGCTGCCGGCGGTGCCGAGGCCCAGGTAGCCCTCGACCCCCTCGGGCAGCGGGTCCGCGCCCGTGCCGTAGTCGTGGTACATCACTCCCGCGTACACGCCGGTACGGCTGCCGCGCAGCGACGCCGGGTCGATGCCGGCCCGCTCGATCGCCTCCCACGCGGTCTCCAGGAGGAGGCGCTGCTGCGGGTCCATCGCCAGGGCCTCGCGCGGCGAGATGCCGAAGAAGGACGGGTCGAACTCGCCCGCGTCGTGCACGAAGCCGCCCTCGCGGGCGTGCGAGGTGCCGGGCCGGTCGGGGTCGTCGGCGAAGAGCGCGCCGAGGTCCCAGCCACGGTCGGTGGGGAAGCCCGCCACCGCGTCGCGGCCCTCGGCCACGAGCCGCCACAGGTCGTCGGGGGAGGCCGTGCCGCCGGGGTAGCGGCACGCCATGCCGACGATCGCGATGGGCTCGTGGCCCCGGTCCTCGGCCTCGCGCAGGCGCTGCTTCGTGCGGCGGAGGTCGGTGGTGAGCCGCTTCAGCGTCTCCAGGACCTTCTGGTCGCCGCTCTGTTCGTTGGACAACGCTTCTGCTCCTCGTACCCTGCGGTCTGTGGGGTTCGTACGGTCTGTGGGGTGGGTGCCGGCCGTGCCGTGTGCACGGTCCGGGCGGTCGTGGTCGGTCATCTAGAGGTCCCGCAGCTCCTGGTCGGCGAGGTCGAGCAGCTCGTCGAGGCTGACCTCGTCGAGCGCGTCGTCGCCGTCCGCGTCGTCGACCTTGTCGCCCCCGTCGCCCTCCAGCGTCCGCAGCAGCGCGCGCAGCCGGGACCGCACGGCGTCGCGCAGCTCCAGGTCGGCGGCCAACTCGGCCGATGCGCCCTCCAGTTCGGCGAGCGTGCTGGTGCGCAGCGAGGACACGGTGACCCGGCCGGGGGTGAGACCGGCCATCAGGTGCGCCGCGAGCGCGGTGGGGGTCGGGTGGTCGAAGATCGTCGTGGCGGGCAGCCGCAGCCCGGCCGCGGCGCTGAGGCGGTTGCGCAGCTCGACCGACATCAGTGAGTCGAAGCCGAGTTGCTGGAAGCCGCGGCCCGGGTCGACGCCCTCGGGCGCCGCGTGGCCGAGCACGTCGGCGGTGTGCCGCAGCACGGCGTCGAGCGCCGCCCGCTCCCGCTCGGCGGCGGGCAGCGCGGCGAGCGTCCGCATGAGCGGCTCGGCCGCCTCGGTCACCGGCCGCGCGGGCGCGGGGACCAGGGACCGCAGGACCGGAGGGAGTTCCGCCGCGCGGGCCCGCATCCCCGGCAGGTCGAGGCGTGCGGCGAGCGTGACCGGAGCCCCGCCCCGCGCGACGTCGAACAGGGTCAGGCCCTGCGCGGCGTCGAGCGGCAGCATGCCCGCCCGGGCCGCCCTGCGCGTGTCCACCTGGCCCGCCATGCCCTCGGCCCACGGACCCCAGGCGATCGACGCCGCGGTCAGTCCCTCGGCCCGCCTGAGCGCCGCGAGGGCGTCGAGGAAGGCGTTGGCGGCGGCGTAGTTGCCCTGGCCGGGCCCGCCGAGCAGGCCCGCGGCGGACGAGAACAGCACGAACGCGTCCAGGTCGCGGGTCAGTTCGTGCAGGTGCCAGGCGGCGTCGGCCTTGGGCCGCAGCACCGTGTCGAGCCGGTCCGGGGTGAGCGACTCCACCACGCCGTCGTCGAGCACGCCCGCGGCGTGCACCACGGCCGTCACGGGGTGCACGGGATCGACGCCCTCGAGCAGGGCGGCCAGGGCCGCCCGGTCGCCGACGTCGCACGCGGCGAACTCGGCGACCGCGCCCCACTCGGCCAGCTCCCGGGCGAGTTCCGGGTTCTGCCCGGACCGGCTGACCAGCAGCAGCCTGCGTACGCCGTGTTCCGCCACGAGGTGGCGGGCCACCAGCGCGCCCAGCGCACCGGTCGCGCCGGTCACCAGGACCGTGCCGCGCGCGCCCAGCGGCGCGGCCGGCTCGGTGGTGGCGGAGCGGACCAGGCGGGCCGCCCGCACGCCGCCGGCGCGGACCACGAGCTGGGGCTCGGCCGTCGTCAGGGCGGCGGGCAAGGCCGCGAGCGACGCCGGGGCGTCGTCGGTGTCGACGAGGACGATCCGGCCGGGGTGTTCGGACTGCGCCGCGCGGACCAGGCCCCAGGCGGCCGCTGCCGCCAGGTCGGGCCGCTCGCCGTCCTCGGCCGCCATGGCGCCGCGGGTGAGGACGACCAGGCGCGCGTCGGTGGCGTGGTCGCCCGTCACCCACGACCGCACCAGCTCCAGCGTGTCGCCGAGGACGTCCCGTACGGCCGACGGCACGTCCCCGGAGCTCTTCGCGGGCAGCGGGGCGACCACGACGGCCACGCCCTCGCCCACGGCGTCCAGGTCCTGACGCTCCTCGATGTCGGCAACCGGGCGCAGCGCGTCGGACAGACCGTGCTCCTCCCCGCCGAGCAGCGCCCAGCGGCCCGGGGTGGCGCCGGTGGCGGCGACGGGCACCCAGTCGAGGTCGAAGAGCGCGTCGGCCACGGTGGGCGCGGCGCGCAGGTCGTCCGGGCCGAGCGGCCGCAGCCGCAGCGACTCGACGCTGACCACCGGTTCGCCGTCGTGGTCCCACGCCTGCAGGGACACCTCTTCGGCGCCGACCGGTGCGAGCCGTACCCGCACCGAGCGGGCGCCCGTGGCGTGCACGGTGATGTCGGTCCAGGAGAACGGCACGCCCTGGGCGCGCAGTTCACCGGCGCCGATCGCGTGCAGCGCCGCGTCCAGGAGCGCCGGGTGCACGCCGAAGCCCGCGGGCTCGGCCACGGACGGCAGCTCGACCTCGGCGAAGACCTCGGCCGTCGCGTCCGTACCGCGCCGCCAGAGGGCGCGCAGGCCGCGGAAGACCGGCCCGTAGCCGAAACCGGCCGTGGCCAGGTCGTCGTAGACGCCGTCGGTCGGCACCGGCTCGGCGCCCGTCGGCGGCCACTCCCGCGAGCCCGGGGCGGGCGCCGGGGCGCTCGCCGCGAGGACACCGGTCGCGTACCTGGTCCACTCCTGCGCGCCGTCGGCGCGACCGGAGACCGTGACCGGCCGCTCGCCGTCGGCGGGAGCGCCGACCTGGACCTGCACGAGCACCGAGCCGTCCGCCGGCAGCACCAGCGGTGCGGCCAGGGTCAGTTCGCGCACCCGGGGCGAGCCGACGTGTCCGCCCGCCGTGACGGCCAGCTCGACGAAGGCGGTCCCGGGCAGCAGGACACTGCCGAGTACGGCGTGGTCGGCCAGCCAGGGGTAGGTCGCCGCGTCGAGACGGGCGGTGAGCGTCACCCCGTCGGGGGACTCCACGACGGCCCCCAGCATCGGGTGGTCCGCGACGGCGAGCCCGGCGGCGGAGAGGTCGCCGACGCGCGGTGTGGACTCCAGCCAGTAGCGCGTGCGCTGGAACGCGGTCGTGGGCAGTTCGACGCGTCGGGCGCCGAGGCCCGCGAAGAACGCTGCCCAGTCCACGTCGGCGCCCCGGTGGTGCAGGGTGCCGAGCGCGGTGACCACGGCGGGCACCTCCGGCCGTCCGGCGCGCAGCACCGGTACGACAGCGGTGGTACCGGGCAGCAGCTGGGCCGCCATCGCAGTGAGCACAGCGTCGGGGCCGAGCTCCACCATGGTGTCCACGCCCGCCGCGTCGAGGGCGCGCACGCCGTCGGCGAAGCCCACCGCGTCCCGCACGTGCCGCACCCAGTAGGCGGGGGTGGCGAACTCCTCGCCGACGACCTCACCGGTGACCGTGGACACCACGGGGACGCGCGGCTGCCGGAACCCGACGGATGCGAGGACCTCCGCGAACTCCGCCAGCATCGGCTCCATCAGCGGCGAGTGGAACGCGTGGCTCACCTTCAGCCGCCGTGTCCTGCGCCCCCGTTCGGCCCAGAGCGCGGCCGTGGCCAGCACGGCGTCCTCAGCGCCGGAGACGACGACCGACGCCGGACCGTTGACCGCGGCGACGACCGCCCCGGTCACCAGCTCGGCGGCGACCTCGGCCTCGGGTGCCTCGATCGCGGACATCGCGCCCCCGACAGGCAGCGCAGCCATCAGACGGCCCCGCGCGGCGACGACGGTCACCGCGTCGCGCAGCGACCACACGCCCGCCAGATGCGCGGCGGCCAGCTCGCCGACCGAGTGGCCGAGCAGGAAGTCCGGCGCCACGCCCCAGGAGCCGAGCAGCCGCGCGAGAGCGACCTCCAGCGCGAAGAGCGCGGGCTGCGCGTACGCGGTGTCGTCCAGCCCCTCGCCGGAGGCGACGACCTGCCGCAGGGGGCGGTCGAGCACGGCGTCGAACTCCGCGCACACCTCGGCGTAGGCGTCGGCGAACACCGGGTACGTCGCCGCCAGTTCCTCACCCGTGCCGGCGCGCTGGGCGCCCTGGCCGGTCAGCAGGAACGCCGTACGGCCGGTGCCCTGCTCGATGGCCGGACCGCCCGGCGCAGCCAGGCCCGCGAGCAGCTCGGCGCGGGTGCTCGCCACGACCGTGGCACCGCGTCCGAGACGTCCCCGGCCGGTGGCGGCGGAGTAGGCGACGTCGAGCGGGGTGAGCACCGGATCGGCGGCCAGCGCCGCGGCGAGCCGGTCGGCCTGCAGGCGCAGCCCCTCGTCCGTCCGCGCCGACAGCGTCACCGGGACCACGACGGCGGTCCGCTCGACGGCGGGCCCGTCGGTGGGCTGCTCCGTGGGTTCCTCGGCGGGCCGCGTCTGCGGCTCGCCCTGTTCGAGCACCACATGGGCGTTGGTGCCGCTGAGGCCGAAGGACGACACCGCCGCGCGGCGGAGCCCCTCGCCCTCGGGCCACTCCCGGGCCTCGGTCAACAGCTCCACCGCGCCGGCCGACCAGTCCACGTGCGTCGACGGCTCGTCGACATGCAGCGTCTTGGGCAGCACGCCGTGCCTCATGGCCTGGACCATCTTGATCACGCCCGCCACGCCTGCGGCGGCCTGGGTGTGCCCGAGGTTGGACTTCACCGACCCGAGCCACAGCGGCTGGTCCCGCTCCTGGCCGTAGGTCGCGAGCAGGGCCTCGGCCTCGATCGGATCGCCCAGCGACGTGCCGGTGCCGTGGCCCTCGACGGCGTCCACGTCGGTCGGCCGCAGGCCGGCCTCGGCCAGCGCGCTGCGGATGACCCGTTGCTGCGACGGACCGTTCGGCGCCGTCAGACCGTTCGACGCACCGTCCTGGTTCACCGCCGAGCCGCGTACGACGGCCAGCACGGGGTGGCCGTTGCGGCGCGCGTCGGACAGCCGCTCGACGAGCAACATGCCCGCGCCCTCGGCCCAGCCGGTGCCGTCGGCCCCGGTGGAGTAGGACTTGCAGCGGCCGTCCGCGGCGAGGCCGCGCTGCCGGGAGAAGTCGACGAACACGCCCGGCGTCGCCATCACGGTGACACCGCCCGCGAGCGCGAGGTCGCTCTCGCCCGAGCGCAGCGACTGGATGGCCCAGTGCAGCGCGACCAGCGAGGAGGAGCACGCCGTGTCGACCGTCACCGCGGGCCCTTCCAGACCCAGGGTGTAGGCGACGCGGCCCGACGCGACGCTGCCCGAGTTGCCGGTGCCGAGGTAGCCCTCGACGCCGGCCGGGAGCGTGCCCACTCCGGCCACGTAGTCGTGGTACATCACTCCCGCGTACACGCCGGTACGGCTGCCGCGCAGCGAGGCCGGGTCGATGCCCGCCCGCTCCACGGCTTCCCAGGAGGTCTCCAGGAGCAGCCGCTGCTGCGGGTCCATCGCCAAGGCCTCGCGCGGCGAGATGCCGAAGAAGCCGGCGTCGAACTCACCCGCGTCGTGCAGGAAGCCGCCCTCGCGGGTGTGGCTGCTGCCCGGCCGGTCGGGGTCCTCGGCGAAGAGCGTCGCGAGGTCCCAGCCGCGGTCGGCGGGGAATCCGGACACGGCGTCGACGCCCGCGGCGACCGTGGCCCACAGCTCGTCCGGCGACGCGATGCCGCCGGGGTAGCGGCACGCCATGCCGACGATCGCGATCGGCTCGTCGGCCGGGGCGAGCGGTGCCGCGACCCGTTCGACGGGCGGCGTGGTGCCGAGGACGCGTTCCAGGAGGTGCGCCGCCAGGGCCGCCGGGGTCGGGTAGTCGAACACGGCGGTGGTGCCGAGCCGCAGACCGAGCGCGGCGCCGAGCCGGTTGCGCAACTCCACGGCGGTCAGCGAGTCGAAGCCCAGGTCGAGGAACGCGCGGTCGGCGGCCACCGCCGTGGCGGACACGTGGCCGAGGACCGCCGCCACGTGCTCGCGTACGAGGTCGACGGCGGCTCGCTCCCGCTCTACCTGGGACAGGCCGGCGAACCGGTCGGCGCCCGCACCGGTCCCAGCGCTCGCGGCCCGACGGGCGGGCTGCCCGACAAGGCCGCGCAGGAGCGGCGGGAGCGCGTCGCCGGCCGCCCGCAGCGCGGGGAGGTCCCAGAGCGCGGCCACGGACAGGGCGTCGCCGCCGTGGACGGCGGCGTCGAACAGGGCCGTACCGTCCTCGGCGCCGAGCGGCCGCATGCCCGCGCGGCCGACGCGGCGCACATCGGCGTCGCCGAGGCCCGCGGTCATGCCGCCGCGCGTCTCCCACAGTCCGTACGCGAGGGCCACGCCGGGCAGGCCCTGGGCGCGGCGACGGGCGGCGAGGGTGTCGAGGAAGGCGTTGGCTGCGGCGTAGTTGCCCTGGCCGGGGGCGCCGAGGACGCCGGCGGCCGAGGAGAACAGCACGAACGCGGTCAGGTCGAGGCCCGCCGTCAGCTCGTGCAGGTTCCAGGCGGCGTCGACCTTGGGTCGGAGCACCGTCCGTACCCGCTCGGGGGTCAGCGACTCCACGGTCGCGTCGTCGAGGACGCCCGCCGCGTGCACCACACCGGTGAGCGGCGGCTCGATGCCCGCGAGCAGGTCGGCGAGCGCGTCCCGGTCGGCGGCGTCGCAGGCCACGACCCGGGCCGCTGTGCCAAGCTCGGCCAGTTCGGCCACGAGCTCGGCCGCGCCGGGGGCGTCCGGGCCGCGACGGCCCGTCAGGACCAGGTGCCGTACGCCGTGCTCGACGGCGAGGTGGCGGGCGACGACGGCGCCGAGGGTGCCGGTGCCGCCCGTGACGAGCACGGTGCCGTCCTGGTCGAAGACCGCCGTGGGGGCGGATGCGGGCAGCGCGCGGGCCAGTCGCGGCGCCCGTACGGCCGCACCGCGTACGGCGAGTTGCGCCTCGCCCGTGCGGAGCGCGGCGGCCACGTCGGAGCGGTCGCCGTCCGGGGCCAGGTCCACGAGCGTGAACCGGTCGGGATGCTCCGACTGGGCCGAGCGCACCAGGCCCCACACGGCGCCGGCCACCGGGTCGGGCGCCTCGTCGGCACCCGCCGCGACGGCGCCGCGCGTGACGAACGCCAGGCGTCCGGGGCGGTCCTCGTCGAGCCAGGCCCGGATCCGGGCCAGCGCGTCGACGACGGCCGCGTGCGTCTCGGCCACCACGTCACCGCCGGGCGTCCCGCCGGGGACGAACAGCTCGGTGACGTCGTCGGCCGCCGGGGTTCCGGAGGTGACGGTGTCGGTCGCGACGGGCGTCCACTCGATCCGGTGCGGTCGCGCGGTCCTACGGGTGGTGGGCGCGTCGGCCACGGGTCGCAGGCGGACGCCCTCGACCGTGACCACCGGCTGCCCGGTGGGGTCGGCGGCGGTCAGCGTGATGCCGCCGCCCTCGGCGGTGAGCCGCACGCGCAGGGCCCGCGCGCCGACGGCGTGCACCCGTGCGCCGGTCCAGGCGAACGGAAGCTGCCCGCGCCCCCAGTCCGCGACCAGGTCGCCGAATCCGAGCGCGTGCAGGGCGGCGTCGAGCAGCGCGGGGTGCACGCCGTACTCGTCGGTCGACCCTGTGTCGTCGGGCAGCGCGATGTCGGCGTATACGGCGCCGTCACGCCCCCATACGGCGCGCAGGCCGCGGAAGACGGGGCCGTAGCCGAAGCCCGCGGCGGCCAGGTCCTCGTACAGGTCGCCGATCGGGAGCGCTTCGGCGCCCGGGGGCGGCCACTCGGTCAGCGTCTCGGGGGCCGCGCCGCTGTCGGGGGCGAGGACGCCCGCCGCGTGCCGGATCCAGGCGTGCTCGTCGTCCTCGGGCCGCGAGTAGACGCCGATCTGGCGGCGGCCGTCGGCCTCGAGGGCCTCCACCCGGACCTGCAGGCGCACCGCGCCCTGCGCGGGCAGCGGCAGCGGGGCCTCGAGGCCGAGGTCGTCCACGCGAGGGCAGCCGATGTGGCGGCCGGCCGCGAGGGCGAGGTCGAGGAAGGCGGTGCCCGGCAGCAGCGCGGGACCGAGGATGGCGTGGTCGGCCAGCCAGGGGTGGGTGCGCAGGGACAGGCTGCCGGTGAAGACGACCCCGTCCGCGCCGGGCAGTTCGACGGCCGCGCCGAGCAGCGGGTGCCCGACGGTGGTCAGGCCCGCTCCCGCCAGACCGGCCGGGGTGGTCGCGGGCGGCGTGAGCCAGAACCGCGCGTGCTGGAAGGCGTACGTGGGCAGGTCGACGCGGCGGGCGTCCCTGCCGCGGAAGTACGCGGCCCGGTCGACCCGCGCGCCGCCGGCGTGCAGGGCGGCGAGGGCCGCCACGGCGGTCGCCGCACCGGGCCGACCCGCCCGCTGGACCGGGACGGCCAGGACGTCGTCCACGGTCTCGGCGGTCGGCGCGCTGAGCGCGGCGTCCGGGCCGAGTTCGAGGAACGCCGTGACGCCGGCGGCGCGCGCGGTCCGCACGGCGCCGGAGAACCGTACGGCCTGCCGGGCGTTGCGCAGCCAGTAGCCGGGCTCGGTGACGTCGTCGTCATCGGCCACGGTGGACACGATCGAGATCGTCGGCGCCTGGCTCCGTACCGAGGCCAGGACCTCGGCGAAGTCGGCGAGCATCGGCTCCACCCGGTGCGAGTGGAAGGCATGACTCACCGTCAACCGCTTGGTCCTGCGGCCGAGTTCGGACCAGTGGTCCGCTACGGCGAGGACGGCGTCCTCGTCGCCGGAGACGACGACCGACGACGGCCCGTTGACCGCCGCGAGGTTCGCGCCCTCGACGAGCGTCGGGACGATCTCCCCCTCCGTGGCCTCGACCGCCACCATCGCACCGCCCTCGGGCAGCGCTCCCATCAGCCGCCCGCGCGCGGCGACCACGGTCACCGCGTCACGCAGCGACCACACACCCGCGACATGCGCGGCGACCAACTCGCCGATCGAATGACCGATCAGCATGTCCGGGACCACGCCCCAGGATTCGACCAACCGGTAGAGGGCCACCTCCACCGCGAACAGCGCGGGCTGCGCGTACGCCGTGTCGTCCAGACCCTCACCCGAGGCGATCACCTCACGCAACGGACGGTCGAGCACCGTGTCGAACTCGGCACACACCGCGTCGAACGCCTCCGCGAACACCGGGTACGCGGCGGCCAGTTCCTCACCCATACCGACCCGCTGCGCACCCTGCCCCGTGAACAGGAACGCCGTCGACCCGTCCTCCCCGGCCGCGACCGGATCGAGGTCGGCCAGGCCAGCCAGCAGCCCGTCGTGGTCGGCGCCCGTCACCACGGCGCGGTACTCGAAGCGGGACCGCGCGGTGGCGAGCGTCAGTCCGATGTCGGCCGGACGCACCTCGGGGTGGGCCGTCACGAAGGCGTGCAGCCGCTCGACCTGCGCCCGCAGGGCCGGCTCCGTACGCGCCGAGAGCAGCCACGGCACCACGGCATCGCCCTGCGGCGGTTCGGCAGCCATGGGTGCGACCGGCTCGGTGGGCTCGGTGGGCTCGCCCTCCTCGATCACGACGTGCGCGTTGGTACCGCTCACGCCGAACGACGACACACCCGCGCGGCGGGGACGCTGCCCCGCGGGCCAGGGCTGCGGCTCGGTGAGCAGCCGTACCGCGCCCGCCGACCAGTCGACCTGCGGGGACGGCTCGGTGACGTGCAGGGTGCGCGGCAGCTCGCCCGCGTTCAGCGCGAGCACCATCTTGATGACGCCCGCGACCCCGGCGGCGGCCTGGGTGTGGCCCAGGTTCGACTTGACCGAGCCGAGCCACGCGGGTTCGGCGCGGTCCTGGCCGTACGTGGCCAGCAGCGCCTGCGCCTCGATCGGGTCGCCCAGCGTGGTGCCCGTGCCGTGCGCCTCGACGGCGTCCACGTCGGACGGTTCGAGGCCGGCGTTGGCCAGCGCCTGGCGGATGACCCGCTGCTGCGAGGGGCCGTTCGGCGCGGTGAGGCCGTTGGAGGCGCCGTCCTGGTTGATCGCCGTGCCGCGGACGACCGCCAGGACCTGGTGTCCGTTCCTGCGGGCGTCCGAGAGCCGCTCGACGAGCAGCATGCCCGCGCCCTCCGACCAGCCCGTGCCGTCGGCGCTGCCGGAGAAGGCCTTGCACCGGCCGTCGGCGGCCAGGCCACGCTGGCGGGAGAAGTCGACGAACACGTCCGGGGTCGCCATCACGGTGACACCGCCGACGAGCGCCATCGAGCACTCGCCGGCACGCAGCGACTGGACGGCCCAGTGCAGAGCGACGAGCGAGGACGAGCACGCGGTGTCGACCGTGACGGCCGGGCCCTCCAAGCCGAGGACGTACGAGATGCGGCCGGAGAGCACGCTGGCGGAGTTGCCGATGCCGACGTAGCCCTCGGCGCTCTCGACGCTCGGCCGCAGCAGCGACACGTAGTCCTGGCCGTTGGTGCCGAGGAAGACGCCGACGTCCTTGCCGCGCAGCGACTTCGGATCGAGACCCGACCGTTCCACGGCCTCCCACGCGGTCTCCAGGGCGAGCCGCTGCTGCGGGTCCATCGCGAGCGCCTCGCGCGGCGAGATCCCGAAGAAGCCCGCGTCGAACTCGGCCGCGCCGTCGAGGAACCCGCCCTCACGCACGTACGACGTACCCGCGTGCTCCGGATCCGGGTCGTAAAGACCCTCCGTGTCCCAACCCCGGTCACCCGGGAAAGGGGACAGCGCGTCACGGCCCTCCGCGAGCAGCCGCCACAGGTCCTCCGGCGTCTCCACGCCGCCCGGGAGGCGGCAGGACATGCCGACGACGGCGATCGGATCGTCGCCCGCCGCGCCGACGGCGACGGCCGCGACCGGTGCGACCCGCTCGCCCAGCAGCTCCCCGCGCAGGTGCTCGGCGAGCGCGCGGGGGTTCGGGTGGTCGAAGACCAGGGTCGCGGGCAGCCGCAGACCGGTCGCGGCGGCGAGGCGGTTGCGCAGTTCCACCGCCGTCAGCGAGTCGAAGCCCAGCTCCTTGAAGGCGTGACCGGGTGTCACGGCGTCGCCGTCCGCGTGGCCGAGGACCACGGAGGCGTGGCTGCGGATCAGGTCGAGCAGGAGCCGGTCGCGCTCGGCGGCGCCGAGCCCGGCGAGCCGCTGGGCGAGCGTGTCCTGCCCGGACGCGGCGTCGGCGGCGCGGCGCGCGGGCCCTCGGACGAGGCCCCGCAGCAGCGCGGGGACGGGCGTGCCGCCCGTGGCGAACGACCTCAGGTCCAGCCACGCGGGCACGAGGACGGGGTCGGCGCCGCCGGTGGCGGCCCGGTCGAAGAGGGACAGCGCGTCGGCCGTGGGCAGCGGCACCACGCCGTCACGGGCGGCTCGGCGCAGGTCGGCGGTGCCGAGGTGACCGGTCATGCCGCTGGCGTGCGCCCACAGACCCCAGACCTGGGACACGGCGGGCAGGCCGAGGGCGCGGCGGTGCTCGGCGAGCGCGTCCACGAACGCGTTGCCCGCCGCGTAGTTGCCCTGGCCCGGCGCTCCGAAGAGGCCCGAGGTGGAGGAGAACAGGATGAACGCGGCCAGGTCGTGGCCCTGGGTCAGCTGGTGCAGGTGCCAGGCGGCGTCGATCTTGGGCCGCAGCGCGCGGTCGACCCGCTCGGGGGTCTGGGAGGCGATGACGCCGTCGTCGAGGACGCCGGCGGTGTGGACGACTCCGGTCAGCGGCCGCTCGGCGGTGATCTCCGCGATGAGCGTGGCAAGGGCGGTCCTGTCGGCGGCGTCGCACGCGGCGACGGACACCTCGGCGCCGAGGCCGCGCAGCTCCTCGGCGAGCGCGACGGCCTCGGGCGCGGCGGCGCCGCGCCGGCCGGCGAGCACGAGCCTGCGCACGCCGTGGACGGTCACCAGGTGCCTGGCGCACAGGGCGCCGAGCGTGCCGGTGCCACCCGTGACGAGGACGACGCCCTCGGGATCCCATGCGGGCGCGGGCACGTCGGTCAGCGGGGCGCGGACCAGGCGGGGCACGGAGGCGCGTCCCGCGCGGACGGCGATCTCCGGCTCGTCGACGGCGAGCGTCCCGGGCAGCTCCTGCAGGGCGTCCGGGCTGTCCACGTCGACGAGGACGAGCCTGCCGGGGTGCTCGGCGCGGGCCGAGCGGATCAGGCCCCAGACGGGGGCGTGCGCCAGGTCGGTGACGTCCTCCTCGCCCACGGCGACCGCGCCGTGGGTGAGGACCACCAGCCGTGTGGCGGCCAGCCTGTCCTCGGCGAGCCACTCCTGGAGCACGGCAAGCACGCGGTGCGTGGCGGCGTGCGCGGCGCCGACGACGTCCTCGACCTGCGGCGGCCTGCACGGCAGGACCAGGACGTCGGGGACGGTGTCCAGGGCGGCGACGGCGGCGACGTCCGCGTGGAGGCGGAAGCCGGGCAGTGGGAGATCGCCGAGGACGGCGATCCCGTCGGCCGTGGCGGCGGGGAGCGGTACGGGCGTCCACTCGACGCGGTACAGCTCGCGGTCCCTGGCCGACTCCGTGGCGCGCGGCTGCCGCAACTCGACGGAGTCGACCGTCAGTACGGGCGCCCCGGTGCCGTCGGTGGCGTACAGGGCAAACGTGTCCCGGCCCTTGGGCGAGAGCCGTACGCGCAGCCGGCTCGCGCCGACCGCGTGCAGGGTGACACCGCTCCAGGCACCGGGCACCAGGCCGGGGCGGACCTCCGCGAGGGCGGCGTCGAGCAGTGCGGGGTGCACGCCCCAGTCGCCCGCGCCCTCAGCGGTCGACTCGGCGACGACGTCATCGGCGCGTGCCGGCTCATCGGGTTCGTCGACGGCGGTTCCTGCGGCGGTTCGGCTGGTGAGCACGCCGGTCGCGTGCCGGGTCCAGGCCCGGTCGTCCGCGGCGTCCTCCGGCAGGGAGAACACGGCGACCGAGGACGTGCCGTCGGCTTCCTCGGCGCCCACGGTGACCTGCAGCCGCAGGGCGCCGTCGGCCGCCGTCAGGGGCGCGTCCTCGACGAGTTCGGCCAGCGCACGACCCCCGCCGGCCCAGAGCGCAAGCTCCACCGATGTGGCAGCGGACAGAGTGGTGCCGGAGGCCACCCGGCCGGTGAACACCTGGCCGCCTAGGTCCGCGAGGGCGGTGGCGGCGCCGAGCAGCGGGTGTCCGGCGTCGGCCAGGCCGAGGCCGGTCGCATCGCCCGCCGCCACCGGTGCCTCCGGCCAGAAGCGGCTGCGCTGGAAGGCGTACGTGGGCAGCTCGACGCGGCGGCCGCCCTGGCAGACGGTGGCCCAGTCGACGGGCACGCCGCGTACGGCGGCCTCGGCGAGCGAGGTGAGGAAGCGGCGCGGGCCGTCCTCGTCGCGGCGCAGCGAACCGATCGCCGTGGCGGACGCGTCGACGGCGTCCGCCGTCTCCTGGACGGCCGAGGTCAGCACGGGGTGCGGGCTAACCTCCACGAAGACGGTACGGCCGTCGTCGAGCAGGGCGCGGACGACGGGCTCGAACCGGACGGTCTCGCGAAGGTTCCGGTACCAGTAGCCCGCGTCGAGCGAGGCCGTGTCGAGCGGTCCACCGGTCAGCGTCGAGTGGAAGGGGACGTCGGAGGAGCTCGGCCGCACGTCCGCGAGCACGGTCAGGAGTTCGGCCTCGATCGACTCGACGTGGGCCGAGTGGGACGCGTAGTCCACCGGGATCCGTCGCGTACGCACACCATCAGCCGCGCAGGCGGCCGTCAGCTCGTCCAGCGCGTCCGGATCACCCGACACCACCGTCGCGGCGGGCCCGTTGAGCGCGGCGACCGAGACACGACCGGCCCACGGAGCAATCCGCTCCGCCACGGCGTCGGCCGACAGCGCGACCGACAACATCCCACCCTGACCGGCCAACACCTCACCGATCGCCTGGGAGCGGAGGGCGACCACACGGGCCGCGTCGGACAACGACAGCGCCCCCGCCACGCACGCGGCGGCAATCTCACCCTGCGAGTGCCCGACCACCGCCGACGGCACCACACCGTGCGCCCGCCACACCTCGGCCAGCGACACCATCACCGCCCACAGCACCGGCTGCACCACATCCACCCGGTCGAAGCCGGGGGCTCCCTCCGCCTCCCTCACCACGTCCAGCAGCGACCAGTCGACGAACCGGGACAGCGCGGCGGCACACTCCGCCATCCGCGCCGCGAACACCGGGGAGGAATCGAGCAGGTCCACGGCCATGCCGCGCCACTGCGCGCCCTGTCCGGGGAAGACGAACACGACGCCCGGGTCTGCGGCGTCGGCGGTGCCGGTGACCACGGAGTCGGCGGGCTCCCCGGCCGCCAGCGCGGTCAGGCCGTGCAACGCCTGCGCGCGGTCGGCGGCGACGACGACCGCGCGGCGCGGCAGCGACGCGCGGGAGGCGGCCAACGACCAGGCCACGTCCACCGGTTCGAGCCCGGGCTCGGCCTCGATCCGCTCGGCGAGCCGGGTGGCCTGCGCGGCCAGGGCCGCGTCCGACCGCGCGGACAGGGTCCAGGGCACCCAGCGCGGGGCGACATCACGGTCAGCCGGCGCGGCCGGCTCCTCGGGGGCCTCCTCGAGGACCAGGTGCGCGTTCGTGCCGCTGGCGCCGAAGGACGACACGCCCGCGCGGCGCGGCCGGTCGGACCGGGTCCACGACTCGGCCTCGGTCACCAGCTCGACGGATCCGGACGCCCAGTCGATGTGCGGGGAGGGCGCGTCCACGTGCAGCGTCCTCGGAATCTCGCCCTCGCGCAGCGCGAGCACCATCTTGATGACGCCCGCCACTCCGGCGGCGGGGCCGGTGTGGCCGATGTTGGACTTGAGCGAGCCGAGTCGCAGCGGCCGTTCGCGATCCTGCCCGTAGGTGGCCAGCAGGGCGTTGGCCTCGATCGGGTCGCCCAGGGTCGTACCGGTGCCGTGCGCCTCGACGACGTCCACGTCGGACGCGGCGAGGCCCGAGGCGGCGAGCGCGGCGCGGATGACCCGCTGCTGCGCCGTGCCGTTGGGCGCGGTGAGTCCGGAGGACGCGCCGTCCTGGTTGATCGCCGAGCCGCGCACCACGGCCAGGACGTGGTGGCCGTTGCGGCGCGCGTCCGAGAGCCGTTCCAGGAGCACGACGCCCGCGCCCTCGGACCAGCCGATGCCGTTGGCGGCGGCGGCGAACGCCTTGCAGCGGCCGTCCGGGGAGAGGCCGCGCTGCCGCGAGAACTCCACGAACGCGCGCGGGGTCGACATGACCATCACGCCGCCCGCGAGCGCGAGCGAGGACTCGCCGCTGCGCAGCGACTGCCCCGCGAGGTGCAGCGCGACCAGCGACGAGGAGCAGGCGGTGTCGATGCTGATCGCCGGGCCTTCGAGTCCGAGGGTGTAGGAGACCCGTCCGGACAGCACGCTGGCGTAGTTGCCGGTGCCGAGCAGACCCTCGTCCACGCCGTTGCGCACCACGCCGTGGCGCGTGTCGTAGCGCTGGTCGGTGACGCCTGCGAACACGCCCGTGGCGGAGCCGCGCAACCCGAGCGGGTCGATGCCCGCGCGCTCGAACGCCTCCCACGCCATCTCCAGGAACAGGCGCTGCTGCGGATCCATCGCCAGCGCCTCGCGCGGGCTGACGCCGAAGAACGCGGCGTCGAAGTCGGCGGCGCCGTCGAGGAATCCGCCCTTGCTCAGATAGCTGCTGCCCGCCTTGTCGGGATCGGGGTCGTAGAGGCCGTCGAGGTCCCAGCCCCGGTCGGCGGGGAAGTCACCGATGGCCTCCCGGCCCTCGGTCAGTACGCGCCACAGGTCGTCGGGCCCGTCGACGCCTCCGGGGAAGCGGCAGGCCATGGCGACCACGGCCAGCGGCTCGTCCGTGGCGGGGGTGCGGACGGCAGGGGGCACGACGGCCCGGACGGGGGTGGCGGTGGGGGCAGGAACGGCGGCGCGTACGGGGTTACGGACCGTGGTGGCCGCCGTCGCCGGGGCGCCGTCCAGCTCGGCGAGCAGGTGCGCGGCGAGCGCGGCGGGGTCGGGGTGGTCGAAAACGACGGTGGTGGGCAGGCTCAGGCCGGTCGCCTCGTTCAGCGCGGTGCGCAGGCGCAGTGCGGCCAGGGAGTCGAAGCCGAGGTCGCTGAAGCCGCGCTGCGGCTCGACGGCCGCCGGGTCGGCGTGGCCGAGCACCACGGCGGTCCGGGCGCGCACCAGGTCGAGCGCCTTGCGGCGGCGGTCGGCCGCGGGCAGCCCGGCGAGGCCGTCGCGCCAGGTCGTCGTGGAATCGGCCTCGGCGGGCAGCTCCACGGGGGCGGCCACGACCGTCGGGCGCACGATGCCGTCGACCGGAGGCCAGTAGCGCTCGCGCTGGAACGCGTACGTCGGCAACTCGACCGCCCGCGCGCCCGTTCCGGCGTGGAAGGTGGCCCAGTCGACCCGTACACCGCCGACATGGGCCTCGGCCAGATTGCCCAGCAGGGTTGGCAGGCCGCCGCTGTCACGCCGCAGCGAGCCCACCACGACAGCAGGGGCGTCGGCAGCCTCGACGGCCTCCTGCGTGCCGACGGCAAGGACCGGGTGGGGGCTGGACTCGACGAAGCCCCGGTAGCCCTGGGCGAGAAGACCGGCCACCGCGTCGGCGTACCGCACCGGCTCCCGCAGGTTCCGGAACCAGTACTCCGCGTCCAGCGCCGTGCCTTCGATCCAGCCGCCCGTCACGGTCGAGAACAGCGGAACGGTTCCCGCCGTGGGGACGACGTCGGCGAGGTCGGCGATCAAGCGGTCGCGCAGCACGTCGACGGCGGGCGAGTGGGAGGCGTAGTCCACCGCGATGCGCCGGACACGCACCCCCTTTTCCCCGCAGAGGGCGGCCAGTTCGTCAAGGGCGGTCGCCTCGCCCGCGACGACGACGGAACCCGGGCTGTTCACCGCCGCGACCACCGCGCGGCCCGCCCAGGGCTCCAGCAGCTCCCGCGCCGTGGCCTCCGGCGCGGCGACGGACAGCATTCCGCCCGAACCCGCGAGGCTCACCAGGCCCAGCCCACGCAGTGCCACGACCCGTGCGCCGTCCGACAGCGACAGGGCGCCGGCGACGCACGCGGCGGCGATCTCGCCCTGCGAGTGCCCGACCACCGCCGACGGCACCACACCGTGCGCACGCCACACCTCGGCCAGCGACACCATCACGGCCCACAGCACCGGCTGCACCACGTCGACCCGGTCCAGGTCGACCCCGTCCCGGACCACATCGAGCAGCGACCACTCGACGTACGGAGCCAAGGCCTCGGCGCACTCCGCCATCCGCGCGGCGAACTCCGGGGAGGAGTCGAGGAGTTCCGCCCCCATGCCCACCCACTGCGAACCCTGCCCGGGGAAGACGAAGGCCACCCGGCCATCTCCGCCCGCGACACCCCGCACGACACCGGGCGCCTCAGCACCCGTTGCCAGCGCGGAAAGACCGGCCAGCAACTCGGCCCGGTCTTCTCCCAGAACCACCGCACGATGCCCCAGCACCGAACGCGTCGTACCCAGCGCGAACGCGACATCGCGCGGATCGGCTTCGAGCGCCGTGCTGTGCGCGGCGAGACGCTCCGCCTGGGCACGCAGACCCTCCGCCGAATCGGCCGACAGGATCCAGGGCACCACCGGCAGATCCCGCACCGCGGGCTCCGCGGGCGGGGCGTCGAACGGGGGCTCCTCCTCCAGCACCACATGCGCGTTCGTACCGCTCACACCGAACGAGGACACACCCGCCCGACGCGGAGCACCCGTCTCGGGCCACTCCCGCGCCTCGGTCAGCAGCTCGACCGCGCCCGCTGACCAGTCCACGTGCGGCGACGGCTCGTCCACATGCAGCGTCCGAGGCAGCACACCGTGCCGCATCGCCTGCACCATCTTGATCACACCCGCCACACCCGCAGCAGCCTGCGCATGGCCGATGTTCGACTTCACCGACCCGAGCAGCAGCGGCCGCTCACGACCCTGCCCGTACGCGGCCAACAACGCCTGCGCCTCGATCGGATCGCCCAGCCGCGTCCCCGTGCCGTGCGCCTCCACCGCGTCCACATCCGAGGACGCGAGACCCGCGTCCGCCAACGCCTGGCGCACGACGCGCTGTTGGGACGGTCCGTTGGGGGCGGTCAGGCCGCTGCTCGCGCCGTCCTGGTTGATGGCGCTGCCGCGCACGACGGCCAGGACGGGGTGGCCGTTGCGGCGCGCGTCCGACAGCCGTTCCAGGACCAGCAGGCCGACGCCCTCGCCGAAGCCGAACCCGTCGGCGGCCGCGGCGAACGCCTTGCAGCGGCCGTCGGCGGCCAGCGCGCGCTGGCGGCTGTACTCGGTGAACACGGCAGGGGTCGACAGCACGGTCGCGCCGCCCGCGAGCGCCATCGTGGACTCGCCGGACCGCAGCGACCTCACCGCGAGGTGTAGAGCGACCAGCGACGACGAGCAGGCCGTGTCGATGGACACGGCAGGGCCCTCAAGGCCGAGGGTGTAGGCGAGCCGGCCGGACAGCACGCTGGGCGAGGTGCCGGTGACGACGTAGCCCTCCAGCTGGGTGCCTGCCGCACCGGCGATGTCGGAGTAGTCCTCGCTGCTGAATCCGACGTACACGCTGGTCGCGCTTCCGCGCAGGCCGTCGGGGTCGATCCCGGCGCGCTCCAGCGCCTCCCACGCGGTCTCGAGGACCAGCCGCTGCTGCGGGTCCATCGCCAGCGCCTCGCGCGGGCTGACCCGGAAGAAGCCCGCGTCGAACCCAGCGGCGTCGGTGAGGAAGCCGCCTTCACGGGCGTACGAGGTGCCCGGCCGGTCGGGGTCCGGGTCGTAGACCGATGCCATGTCCCAGCCGCGGTCGGTGGGGAACGCCAAGACCGCGTCGGTCTCGTTCGCGATCAGCTCCCACAGGTCCTCGGGGGACGCGACGCCGCCGGGGTAGCGGCAGGCCATGCCGACGATGGCGATGGGCTCGCTGTCGCGGCTCTCGACCTCCCGCAGCCTGCGCCGGGTGGTCTGCAGGTCGCCGGTGACCTGCTTGAGGTAGCTGAGCAGCTTCGCCTCGTCGGCCTTGGGCGCACCCCCAGGTCGGTCGGTCTGCTCGGTCATGCGATCCCCCGGTCGATCAGGTCGAACAACTCGTCTGCGGTGGCGGCGTCCAGTGCGGCCGCGTCGGATGCTTCTGCGGACTCGGCGGCGTCCCAGCGGGAGGCCAGTCGGCGCAGGTGCTCCGCGACGCGCGTCCGGTCGGCTCCGTCGGCGGGCAGCGCGGCGAACGCCCCCTCCAGGCGGGCCAGTTCGGCGATGAGCCGGTCGGCGGCCGCCCCTTCGGCCTCGCTCGGCATCAGGGACGCGAGCAGGTGGTCGGCGAGCGCGGCCGGCGTCGGGTGGTCGAAGACCAACGTGGTCGCCAGGCGCAGCCCGGTGGCCGCGCCGAGCCGGTTGCGGAGCTCGACGGCGGTCAGCGAGTCGAAGCCCAGCTCCTTGAAGCCGCGCGCGAAGTCCACGGCGGCCGGTCCCGCGTAGCCGAGTACGTCGGCGGCGTGACCGCAGACGACGTCGAGCAGGGCGTGCGCGCGCTCGGTCTCGGGCAGCGCGGCGATCCGCGCGACGAGGGCTGCGGCGTCGTCGACGAGGCGTGCGGCCCGGGAGGCGGCCGGCCCGGCCGGGGCTCCGGTCACGCCGCGCAGCAGCCGGGGCGCCGCTCCCGCGCGCAGTGCGGCGAGGTCGAGTCGCGCGGTGACGGTCACCGCGTCCCCGGTGCGGGTGGCAGCGTCGAAGAGGGCCAGGCCCTCGGCCAAGGCCATCGCCACGATGCCGCCCCGGCCCGCCCGTGCCACGTCGGCGGCGTCGAGGTGACCGGTCAGGCCGGTGGCGTCGGCCCACAGGCCCCAGGCGAGCGAGGTCGCGGGCAGCCCCTCGGCGCGGCGGCGTTCGGCGAGGCCGTCGAGGAACGCGTTCGCGGCCGCGTAGTTGGCCTGGGCCGGCGTGCCGAGGGTGGCGGCCGCGGAGGAGAACAAGACGAACGCGGACAGGCCGCGGTCCCGGGTCGCCTCGTGCAGATACTGGACGGCGTCGACCTTCGGGCGCAGTACGGCGGGCAGCCGGTCGGCGGTCAGCGCGGTGAGCACGCCGTCGTCGAGGGCGCCCGCGGTGTGCACGACGGCGGTCAGCGGCTGCTCGGCGGGCAGGCTCGCCAGGAGCGCGTCGACGTCGGCGCGTTCCGTGACGTCGCACCGCGCGAACCGGGCGGTGGCACCCGACTCGGCCAGTTCCGCGACCAGTTCGGCGGCTCCCGGCGCGTCGGCGCCCCGGCGGCTGGCGAGGACCAGGTGCCTGGCGCCGTGCTCGGCGACCAGGTGCCGGGCCAGCATGCCGCCGAGAACGCCCGCGCCGGTGAGCAGCACCGTGCCGTCGGCGTAGGGGGCGACGGTGAACACGATCTTGCCGGTGTGGCGTGCCTGCGCCATGAACCGCAGCGCGGCGCGGGCGTCGGAGAGCGGCCAGGTGCGGGTGGGCAGGCCGCGCACCTCGCCGGCGGCGACGTGGGCGACGACCTCGGTCAGCAGGCCCTGGATGCGCTCGGGGCCCGCTTCCATCAGGTCGAAGGCGCGGTACGTGATGCCGGGCAGGGCCGCAGGGTCACGGCGGTCGGTCTTGCCGAGCTCGACGAACCGGCCGCCGTCGACGAGCAGTTCGAGGGAGGCGTCGGTGAGCTCGCCCTCCAGCGAGTTGAGCACCACGTCCACGGCCGGGAACCGCTGGGCGAACTCGGTGGTCCGCGAGGACGCGATGTGCTCCTCGTCCAGGCCTTCCGCGTGCAGCACCCCGTGCTTGGCCGGGCTCGCCGTGGCGAAGACCTCCGCGCCGAGCAGCCGGGCGAGCCGGACCGCGGCCAGACCGACGCCGCCGGCGGCGGCGTGCACGAGGACGCGGTCCCCCGGCCGTACGTCGGCGAGGTCGACCAGCGCGTAGCGGGCGGTGGCGTACGCGGACGGCAGCGCCGCGGCCTCCACCCACGTCCAGCCCTCGGGGACCGGTACGACGAGGCGTCGGTCCACCACGGCCAGCGGTCCGAACCCGCCCGGCACCATGCCGAGTACGCGGTCGCCCACGTCCAGGTCGGTCACGTCGGCGCCGACTTCGAGCACGGTGCCTGCGGCCTCGGAGCCGATGGCGTCGACCTCGTCGGGGTACATGTCGAGGGCGCACAGCACGTCGCGGAAGTTCAGGCCCGCCGCCCGTACGGCGATGCGGATCTGACCGGGTGCGAGCGGAGCGGTGGCGTCGGGCGCGGCGACGGCGTCGACGCCATCGATGGAGCCGGACCGCACGACGTCGACGCGCCAGGCGTCCGCCCCGGTGGGCGGCCGCAGCGTGTCGTCGGCCGCGCGGGCCAGCCGTGCGACGGACAGCTGCCCCTGACGGAGCGCGGACTGGGGCTCGTCACCGACGGTCGGCACGGCGCGCAGCGAGTCGGCCGCGCCGTCGGTGTCGACGAGCAGGAAGCGGTCGGGGTGCTCGGTCTGCGCGGACCGTACGAGGCCCCACACGGCGGCGGCGGCCGGGTCGGGCGCCTCGCCGGGCAGGACCGCGACGGCGCCGCGCGTCACGACGGCGAGCCGGGCGGCGGCGAACCGCTCGTCGGCGAGCCACTCCCGCAGCAGGCCGAGCACCCCGGCGGTCGCCCGGTGGGTGTCACCGACCGGATCGGCGCCGGTCGTCACCGGAGCGAGGACAAGAT
The DNA here is from genome assembly GCF_055582885.1 of Streptomyces sp. NPDC107454. Classification (NCBI taxonomy): domain Bacteria; kingdom Bacillati; phylum Actinomycetota; class Actinomycetes; order Kitasatosporales; family Streptomycetaceae; genus Streptomyces; species Streptomyces sp. NPDC107454. The sequence goes on from NZ_JBVJPA010000003.1 coordinate 604,577, forward strand.
CCGATACGGAGGTGAGGTCGGCGAGCGTGGCGTGCAGGGGGCCTTCGAGGCCCGCCGCGTCCGCTCCGACCACGACGCGGCTCGCCGCGGTGCCCTGCTCGGCGGCCACCCAGTCCACGCGGAACTGCGCGTCCCGGGTGCCCGCGGCCGTCGCGGCGCGCAGCTGGTCGGCCGACGCGGGCCGCAGCCGCAGCGCGGACAGCTCCACGACGGGCATGCCGTCAATGTCGGTCGCGGTGAGCCGTACCTCGTCGCCGCCGACGCGTGCGGCGCGCACCCGCAGTACGCGGGCGGCGCTCGGGCGCACCGTCACGCCGCTCCACGAGAACGGCAGCAGCACCCGGGAGTCGTCAGGCTCGGCGGCGAGGACGGCCTGGGTGGCGGCGTCGAGCAGCGCCGGGTGGACCGCGAACCCCGCCGCGTCGACGCCCTCGGGCAGCTCGACCTCGGCGAAGACCTCAGCGCTCGCGGCGCCTTCGGTGTTCTGGGCGTTCTCGGCGGCGCGGCGCCACAGCGTCCGCAGCCCGCGGAAGGCGGGGCCGTAGCCTAAGCCGCGTCCGGCGAACCGGTCGTACACCCCGTCCAAGGACACGGGCTGCGCGTCGGCGGGCGGCCACGGCCCCTCGACGGCCGCGAGCGGCTCGTCCTGGGCAAGCACGCCCGACGCGTGCGGGGTCCAGTCGCCGTCGGCGAGCGCGTGGACGGCGACGGCGCGCCGGCCGTCCTCGTCGGCGCCGCGAACGGTCACGCGCAGGGCGAGCCCGTCGGCGGGCACACCGATCGGGGCGGCCAGGGTGAGTTCCTCGATCCGGCCGCAGCCCAGCCGGGCGCCCGCGTGGGCGACCAGCTCCAGGACGGCCGTGCCCGGCACGACGACCGTGCCCAGGACGGCGTGGTCGGCCAGCCACGGGTACGCGTCGGGGGTGATCCGGCCGGAGAGGACGAGGCCCCCGTCGTCGGGCAGTTCGACCTCGGCACCGGCCAGCGGGTGTCCGCCCGCGACGAGGCCGACGGCGGCGAGGTCGCCGGCGCCCGCCGTCCCGGGGGCGAGCCAGTAGCGCTCGCGCTGGAAGGCGTACGTGGGCAGCTCGACCGGTCGCGCGCCGGTGGCGTCGAACAGCGGCCGCCAGTCGACCGGCACGCCCGCCGCGGCCACCTCGGCCAGGGACAGGGTGAACCGCTGCTGGTCGCTCTCGTCCCGGCGCAGGGTCGCGGCGACGTGCAGCTCCACGCCCTCGGCCTCGGCGGTCTGCTGCATGGCGACGGTGAGGACGGGGTGCGGGCTCACCTCGACGAAGCCGCGGTAGCCCTCGGCCAGGAGTCCCCGTACGGCGTCGGCAAAGCGCACCGGCTCGCGCAGGTTCCGGTACCAGTAGCGGGTGTCCAGCTCGCTGCCGTCGACCCAGTCGGCGGTCACCGTGGAGTAGAGCGGAATCTCGCTGTCGCGGGGCCTGATGCCCTTCAGCTCGCCGAGGAGCCGCTCGCGGACGGCCTCGACCTGCGGGGAGTGCGACGCGTAGTCGGCGGCGACACGGCCCGCGCGCAGGTTCTCGTCGTCGCAGAGGTCGAGCAGCTCCTCCAGCGCCTCGCGCTCGCCCGCAACCACCAGCGACCGGGGGCTGTTGACCGCGGCCACGCCGAGCCGGCCTGCCCAGCGCTCCACCATCTTCTCGACGTCGGCGGCGGGCGCCGACACGAAGCCCATGCCGCAGCGGCCGGGCAGGTCGACGACGGCCTTCGCGCGCAGGGCGACGATCTTCGCCGCGTCCTCCAGGGTGAGGGCGCCGGCGACGCACGCGGCGGCGATCTCGCCCTGCGAGTGCCCGACCACCGCCGACGGCACCACACCGTGCGCCCGCCACACCTCGGCCAGCGACACCATCACGGCCCACAGCACCGGCTGCACCACGTCCACGCGGCGCAGCGGCGGCGCGCCCTCGACGCCGCGCAGGACGTCGACGACCGACCAGTCGAGGTACGGGGCGAGGGCGCGTTCGCACGCGGCCATCTTCTCGGCGAACACCGGTGAGGTGTCGAGGAGTTCGACGCCCATGCCGAGCCACTGCCCGCCCTGGCCTGCGAAGACGAAGACCACGCGGCCGTCGGCCCCTGCGGTGCCGCGCACGACGGCCGGGTCGGCGCCGCCGGAGGCCAGCACGTCGAGACCGGCGATGAGTTCGGCGCGGTCACGGCCCACGACCGCCGCGCGGTGGTCGAACGCCGTACGGCGGGTCACCAGCGACAGGCCCACATCGGCGGGCTTCAGCGCGGGGTCGGCGGCGACGAAGGTGCGCAGCCGGGCGGCCTGGGCGCGCAGCGCGTCCTCGGTGCGCGCGGACAGCGTCCACGGGAGGGGCACGGTCACGGCACCGGTCTCGGGAGCTCCGGCCTCAGGGGTCTCGGGCGCTTCTGCCGGTACGGCCTCCGGCGCCTCCTGCACGATCACATGGGCGTTGGTCCCGCTCACGCCGAACGAGGACACACCCGCCCGGCGCGGCCGGTCGGTGCGCGGCCAGTCCCGGGCCTCGGTCAGCAGCTCCACCGCGCCCGACACCCAGTCCACGTGCGGCGACGGCGCGTCCACGTGCAGGGTCTTCGGCAGCACGCCGTTCCGCAGCGCGAGGACCATCTTCATGACGCCGCCGACGCCCGCCGCGGCCTGCATGTGGCCGAGGTTGGACTTGAGCGAGCCCAGCCAGAGCGGCCGGTCGCGGTCCTGCCCGTACGAGGCGAGCAGTGCCTGCGCCTCGATCGGGTCGCCCAGCTTGGTGCCGGTGCCGTGGCCCTCGACCGTGTCCACGTCGGCGGCGTGAAGGCCCGCGTCGGCGAGCGCCTGCCGCACCACGCGCTGCTGGGCCGCGCCGCTCGGCGCGGTCAGGCCGTTGGACGCGCCGTCCTGGTTGGTCGCGCTGCCGGTCAGCAGGGCCAGGACCTCGTGTCCGTTGCGGCGCGCGTCGGAGAGGCGTTCGAGCAGCAGCACGCCGACGCCCTCGGACCAGCCCAGGCCCTCGGCGGCCTTGGCGTAGGAGCGGCTGCGGCCGTCGGCGGAGAGGCCGCCCTGCTTGGTGAAGTCGACGAACAGCTCGGGGGTGTGCATGACGGTCACACCGCCCGCGAGCGCCATCGTGGACTCACCCGAGCGCAGCGAGCGTACGGCCATGTGGATGGCCACCAGCGAGGACGAGCACGCCGTGTCGACCGTGACGGCGGGACCCTCCAGGCCCAGCACATAAGCGATGCGCCCGGAGAGGACGCTGGAGAGACGGCCGGTCAGGGCGTGGCCGTCGCCGCCCTCGGGGACGCCCGAGAGCAGCGAGGAGTACGACTGGGCGTTGGCGCCGACGAACACGCCGACCTTACCGCCGCGCCAGGAGCCGGGCTCGACGCCCGCGCGCTCCAGCGCCTCCCAGGAGGTTTCCAGGAGCAGCCGCTGCTGCGGGTCCATCAGCTGCGCCTCGCGGGGGCTGATGCCGAAGAACCCCGCGTCGAAGAGGGCGACGTCCTCCAGGAAGCCGCCGTGCCGGGTGAGGCTGGCCGTCGGTCCCGACTGGTCGGCGAGCGCGGCGAGGTCCCAGCCCCGGTCCTCGGGGAAGGACGAGATGGCGTCGCGCCCCTCGGCGACGACCTGCCACAGCTCGTCGGGCGTGGTGGCCCCGCCCGGGTAGCGGCAGGCCATGCCGACCACCGCGATCGGATCGTCGTCGTCGGCGCGCCGCACGGGCTCGTCGTCGGCGAGGGCGACGTGCTTCCCGCCCGCCGCGTCGACCAGCACGTCCGCCAGGGCGCGCGCGGTCGGGTAGTCGTAGATGGCCGTCGTCGGCAGCTTGACGCCGGTGATCCGGCTGAGCCGCAGCAACAGCTGTACGGCGGTCAGGGAGCGCAGTCCCAGCTCGCGGATGGCGCGGTCGGGGTGCACGTCATCGGCAGTGCCGATTTCGAGCACCTCGGCGACCTGGGCCAGTACGAGGTCGAGCACCAGTCGGCGCCGCTCGGGCTCGGGCAGACCGCCGAGACGGTGGGCGAGTGCGGGCAACTGACCGGCCGGTGAGGCGTCCAGCGACTCAGGCATGGGTGGTCCCCTCCAGCGGGTCCGAGATCGGGAGAGTGGAAACGGGCAGGGAGGGATCGGTGAGCGCGGCGGCCAGCAGCGCGGCGGTGTCCGCGAGGAGGACGTCGACGGTGGCCTGGTCGAGTACGGCGGCACGGTGCACGACGTGCCCGGTGAGGCCGCCGTCGGGGTCCTCGACGAGGTGCACTTCGAGGTTCCAGCGGGCGTACACGCGCTCGCCGGCGAACGGCTCGACGCGTACGCCGGGCAGGCGCAGCTCGCCCAGCTCGACGTTGACGAGCTGGAACACCACGTCCACGAGCGGCTGGTCCGGGTCGAGGCCCAGGCCCTCGGCGACCCGCTCCCACGGCAGGGCCTGATGGGCGTAGGCGTCGACCGAGGTCGTGTGGACGCGGCCGAGGAGTTCGGCGAAGGTCGGGTCGCCGTCGAAGCCGACGCGCAGGGGCACGAAGTTGGCGAAGAAGCCGATCAGGCCCTCCACCTCGGCCCGGGTGCGGCCCGCCACGGGCGACCCCACGGCGAGGTCGTCGGAGCCGGTGTGCCGGGCGAGCGTCGCGGTGAACGCGGCGAGCAGGGTCATGTAGAGCGTGGCCCCGTGCGCGGCGCCGACCTGCCGGGCGGTGTCGACCAGTTCGGCCGGCAGCCGCCACTCGGTCAGCACACCGGCGTCGTCCCGGGCCGTCGCGGTCCGGGCGCCGGGCAGCACCAGGGGCCGAAGCCCACCGAGCCGGTCGCGCCAGTGGTCGAGCTGCTCGTCGAGTACGGCGCCTGTCAGCCAGGACCGCTGCCATGCGGCGAAGTCTCCGTACTGCACGGGCAGTTCGGGCAGTTCCGGTGCGCGGCCCTCGCGCAGCGCCTCGTACGCCCGGGACAGCTCCGACCAGAGCACGCCCTGCGACCAGCCGTCCGTGGCGATGTGATGCACCGTCAGCATCAGAACGTGGTCGTCGGGGGCGATCCGCAGCAGCGACGGCCGGAGCACGGGGCCCCTGACCAGGTCGAAGGGCCGGGCGGCCTCCTCGCCCGCCGCGGCGCGCGCGGCCGCCTCGTCCGGCACGTCCACGGCGAGGAGTTCGATCTCGGCTGCGGGCAGCACGACCGTCGTCGGCTCGTCGCCCGGTACGAACACCGTGCGCAGCACCTCGTGCCTGCGGACGACCTCGGTCACCGCGCGGCCGAGCAGCTCCACGTCCAGGTCGCCCCGGATCCGTACGGCCAGCGGGATCGTCCACATCGCGTCGTCCGGGTCCGCCTCGTGCAGGCTCCACAGCTGGCGCTGGGGCAGCGAGAGCGGCAGCGGCCTGTCCCGCTCCACCGGCACCAGCGGCGGCACGGCCGAGCGCGGCGCGGTGGCCGCGACCTCGGCGAGCGCGCGCGGCGTGCGGTGGTGGAACAGTTCGCGCAGGGACACCTCGACGCCGAGCACCTCACGGATGCGGGCGACCGTGCGGGCCGCGACCAGCGAGTGCCCGCCCAGGGCGAAGAAGTCGTCGTCGACACCGACCCGTTCGGCTTCGAGGACCTCGCGGAAGATGCCGCAGAGGGCCTCCTCCTCGCGGCTGCCCGCCGCGGCGAAGCCCACGTCGAGGGCGGTGCGCAGGTCGGGCGCGGGCAGTGCGCCGCGGTCGACCTTGCCGGTGGTGGTCAGCGGGAACGCGTCGAGCGCGACGAACGCGGACGGCACCATGTAGTCCGGCACGGCCTCGGCGAGGTGCGCGCGCAGCCGCGCGGGCAGGTCGCGGTCGACTCCGGGGGCGGGTACGACGTAGCCGACGAGCCGCTTGACGCCCGGGGCGTCGTCGCGGGCGACGACGACGGCGCGCGCCACCTCGGGGTGGCGCAGCAGCACGGCCTCGACCTCGCCCAGCTCCACCCGGAAGCCGCGGACCTTGACCTGGTGGTCGAGTCGGCCCAGGAATTCCAGGCTGCCGTCCGGCCGCCAACGGCCCAGGTCACCCGTGCGGTAGAGGCGGGAACCCGCCGGCCCGAAGGGGTTGGGCACGAACTTCGCCGCGGTCAGCTCCGGCTTGCCGACGTAGCCGCCCGCGAGGCCGGGGCCCGCGAAGCACAGCTCGCCCGCCACGCCCACGGGCACGGGCCGCAGCTCGCGGTCGAGCACGTACGCACGGGAGTTGTCGACCGGCCACCCGAGGTGGGCGGTGCCGGGCCAGTCGGCGACATCGGCCGGCAGGGTGAAGGCGGTGACGACCTGGATCTCGGTCGACCCGTAGTGGTTGTGGATGCGCAGCTCCGGCCGGGCGGCGCAGAACTCCCGCAGCGCTGCGTCCAGCGACAGCGGCTCGCCGGCCTGCGACATGTGCCGCAGGGAGGTCAGCCGGGCGCGGCCCGCGTTGGCCTCCTCGGCGAGCGCGCGGATCATCAGGTTCGGTACGAAGACCTGCTCGACGGCCCGCTCGTCCAGCCAGCGGGCGAATCGCGCCGGATCGCGGCGCACCTCGTCGGCGGGAATGACCAGCGTCTCGCCGTAGAGCAGTGCGGAGAGGACCTCCTGCACCGAGACGTCGAAGGTGAGGGCGGTGAACTGCGCGGTGCGCGTGCCGGGGCCGCCGGGGACGGCCTTCTTCTGCCAGGCCAGCATGTTCACCACGCACCGCGCGGGCATGGCGATGCCCTTCGGGGTGCCGGTGGAGCCCGAGGTGTAGACGACGTACGCCAGCGAGTCGGGACCGGGGACGGCGTCCGGCTCGGCGTCGGTCTCGGTCTCGGTCTCGGTCTCGGACAGGCCGTCCAGCAGGACGAGCGCGGTGCCGTCGGCGAACACGCCCGCGTGGGCCCGCTCGGTGACGGCCACGGCCATCCCCGCGTCGTCCACGATGAGCCGGACCCGCTCGGCGGGGTGGGTCGGGTCGATCGGCACGTACGCCGCGCCCGCCTTCAGGATGCCGACGAGCCCCACGATCATCGCGGTGCTCCGGTCGAGGCAGAGCCCGACGAGATCGTCCGGGCGCACCCCTCGGGCGCGCAGCCGTCGGGCGACCCGGTCGGCGGCGCGGCCCAGTTCGGCGTAGGTGAGGGTGTCGTCGCCGTACTCCACGGCGCGGGCGTCCGGCGTGCGGGCGACCTGCTCGTCGAAGAGCTCGGCGAGCGACGCGTCCCGGTACGGCACCTCCGTGTCGTTCCAGCCCTCCAGGAGCTGGTGGCGGTCGGCGTCGTCCAGGAGGGAGACCGTGGACAGCGGCGCGTCCGGGTCGGCGAGCGCGGCGCGCAGGACGACGGTGAGGTGGTGCAGCAGCCTGCGTACGGTCTCGGCCTCGAAGAGCGCCGTGGCGTGCAGGACCGTGCCGCGGACGCGGTCGCCGTCCTCGGTCAGGTGCACCTCCAGGTCGACACGGGTGAACGCGTGCTCGTCGAGCAGCAGTTCGAGCCGCGCCTCGCCGAGCCGGTCGCCCTTGTCGCTGGGGGCCCGCATGAGCTGGAAGACCACCTGCACCAGCGGGTTGCGGGAGAGGTCGCGCTCGGGCGCGAGCGCCTCCACCAGGTTCTCGAACGGCAGGTCCTGGTGCTCCATGGCACCGACCGCCGACTCGCGTACGCGGCCGAGCAGTTCCCGGAAGGTCGGGTCGCCGGACAGGTCGGTCCGCAGCACGAGCATGTTGACGAAGAAGCCGATCAGCCGCTCCACCTCGGCGCGGGTGCGGCCCGCGACGGGCGTGCCGACGGCGACGTCCTCGGTGCCGGCGAAGCGCGCGAGGGTGAGGGAGAACGCGGCGAGCAGCGTCATGTAGAGCGTGGCGCCCTCGTCGTCGCCGAGCGCCCGCGCGGCGCGGACCAGGTCCTCGGGCAGCTCCCACGACTGGGAGGCGCCAGCCGAGGTGGCCAGGGCGGGACGCGGGTGGTCGAGCGGCAGTTCCAGCGGGCGTACGCCGGCGAGCCGGTCGCGCCAGTACTCCACGTGCCGGTCGAGCACGGCACCGTCGAGGTGCGCACGCTGCCAGACGGCGAAGTCGCCGTACTGTACGGGTAGTTCGGGCAGGACGGGCTCGCGCCCTTCGAGCGCGGCGGTGTACGCCTCGGCCAGCTCGCCCCAGAAGACCGCGTGCGACCAGCCGTCGGTGACGGCGTGGTGCGCGGTGATCAGGACGGCGTGGTCCTGCGGCGCGAGCCGCAGCACGCGGGCGCGGAGCAGCGGGCCCCGTGCCAGGTCGAACGGCAGGGCCGCGTCCGCGGCGGCGAGCGCCAGCGCCTCGGCCTCGTCGGCGACGTCGGTGACGGCGAGGGGGATCTCCCGTACGTCCTGGACGACGGCGACCGGCGTGCCGCCCCCGTCGTCGGGGAAGACCGTGCGCAGCGCCTCGTGCCGGGCGACGACGACCGACAGGGCGGAGCGGAAGGCGTCGACGTCGAAGGCGCCACGGGCGCGGACGCCCATCGCCACGTTCCAGAAGCCGCTGTCCGGGGTGAGCCGGTCGAGGAACCACAGCCGCTGCTGGGAGAAGGAGAGCGGCAGCGCGCCGTCGCGCGGCACGGGCCGGATCACGTCCACCTCGGCGGCGAGCTCACCCACCGCCTCGGCGAGCCTGCGGGGTGTGCGCAGCTCGAACAGCGACTTCAGCTCGGCGGCGGGCCCGAAGCGGGCACGGATCTTCGCGATCGCCCGGGTGGCGAGCAGCGAGTGGCCGCCGAGGGCGAAGAAGTCGTCGTCGGCGCCGATCGGCTGCACTTCGAGGACCTCGGCGAAGATCTCGCAGAGTGCCTTCTCGGGCTCGGTCGTGGGCGGTACGTACGCGGCCTCGGCGACGGAGCGCGCGTCGGGAGCGGGCAGCGCCCTGCGGTCGATCTTGCCGGTGGTGGAGAGCGGGAACTCGTCGAGGGCGACGAACGCCGAGGGGACCATGTAGTCCGGCACGCCGCCGACCGCGTGGGCGCGGAGCGCGGGCAGCACGTCCTCGGCGTGGCCGGGTTCGAGCACCACGTACGCCACCAGGCGCTTGTCACCGGGGACGTCCTCGCGGACGGCGACGGTCACCTGCGACACGGCGGGGTGGCGCAGCAGCACGGCCTCGATCTCGCCCAGCTCCACCCGGAAGCCGCGGATCTTCACCTGCGCGTCGCCGCGGCCGAGGAACTCCAGGGCGCCGCCGGGCAGCCAGCGCACGACGTCGCCGGTGCGGTACATCCGCGCGCCGGCCGGGCCCCACGGGTCGGGCACGAACTTCTCGGCGGTCAGCTCGGGCATCCCCACGTAGCCGCGCGCCACGCGCGGCCCGGCGATGACCAGCTCGCCCGCGACCCCCAGCGGCACCGGCCGCAGGTCGCCATCGACGACGTACACGCGGGTGTTGTCGATCGGCGCGCCGATCGGGACCCGGGAGCCCGCCAGGGTGAAGCCGGGTTCCATCGGGAACAGGGTGGCGAACGCGGTCGCCTCGGTCGGGCCGTAGGCGTCGACCACGGTCAGCTTCGGGTGGGCGGCCATGACGCGGGCGACGGTCTCGCCCGACACGGCCTCGCCGCCGGTCAGCACCTCGCGCAGGCCCTCGAAGCAGGGCAGGCACTCCTCGACGAGGAGGCTGAAGAGCGGCGCGGGCAGGCACATCGCGGTGACGCCGTGCTCGCGGATCAGCCGGTCGAAGGTCTGCGGCTCGACGTGCTCGTCGGCGGCGATGACGATCTGCTTGCCCGCAAGCAGGAACGGCCACAGCTCGTAGGTGGAGATGTCGGTGGCCAGCGGGTAGTGCAGCAGCACCCGTTCGTGGTTGCCGTTGCGCCACCGGCGGTCGGCGGCGAGGACCACGATGTTGCCGTGGGTCACCGCGACGCCCTTGGGCTCGCCACTCGATCCGGACGTGTAGATCACGTACGCCGTCGCGTCGCGGTCCGGGTCGATGCCGGGGTCGGTGTCGGGCGCGTCGCCCGGGTGGGCGGCATCGAGGACCGTCACGCCGGCGGTTCCGGGCACGGGCCGGTCGGCGATGACGACGCGCAGGCCGGAGGTGGCCACGATCCGCTCGGTGCGGCCCGAGGGGTTGCGCGGGTCGAGCGGCACGTAGGCACCGCCCGCCTTCAGGATGCCGAGGACGGCCGCGACCATGTCGACGGAGCGGCCGGTGGCGACGCCGACCGGCTCGTCCGGGCCGACGCCGTGGGCGAGGAGGATGTGCGCGAACCGGTTGGCGCGCCGGTCGAGTTCGGCGTACGCCACCCGCTCGTCGCCGCAGACCAGGGCCACGGCGTCAGGCGTACGGGCGGCCTGCTCGGCGTAGAGCCGTGGCACTGAGCCGTCCGGGAGCGGCGCGGCGGTGTCGTTCCACTCGACGAGCACGCGGTGCCTGTCGGCGTCGTCGAGCATCGTCGCCGCAGAGATCGGCCGGTCGGGGTCGGCCAGCACCTGGCCGAGGACCACGGTGACGTGGTGCATGAGCTGGCGGACGGTGTCGGCGTCGAACAGGTCAGCCGCGTAGAGCACGGTCGCGGTGACGTCGTCGCCGACCTCGACGGCGTGCACTTCGAGGTCCATCCGGGTGTACGCGTGGTCGAGGTCGAAGTGCTCGACCTCGGCGTCCGCCCACGAGGGCCACCCCGGGGAGCCGGTGAGCAGTTGGAACGCCACCTGCACCAACGGGTTGCGGGAGAGGTCGCGCTCCGGGCGGAGCCGCTCCACCAGGTGCTCGAAGGGCACGTCCTGGTGCTCGACGGCGCCGACGGCCGCCTCCCGTACGCGGCCCAGGAGTTCGCGGAACGTTGGGTCGCCCGAGGTGTCCGTGCGGACCACGACGACGTTGACGAAGAAGCCGATCAGCGCCTCAACCTCGGCGTGCGTACGGCCCGCCGTGGGCGAGCCCACGGCCACGTCGTCGGTCCGCGCGTAACGGGAGAGCACGATGTCGAAGGCGGCCAGCAGGGCCATGTACAGCGTCGCGCCCTCCTGGGCGGCGACGGCGCGGGCGGCGCGGACGAGGTCGGCGGGGACGGACCACGGAAGGGCGCCCGCCCGGCCGGTGGCGACGGCGGGGCGCGCCTTGTCGAGCGGCAGCTCCAGCGGGGGGAGGTCGGCGAGCCGCTCCATCCAGTGCTGGGCGCGCTGCTCCAGGACGTCTCCGGAGAGCCAGGACCGCTGCCATACGGCGAAGTCGGCGTACTGCACGGGCAGCTCGGCCGGCGCGGTACCGGAATACGCGGCCGCCACCTCCGCCCACAGCAGCGCCTGGGACCAGCCGTCGGTCGCCACGTGGTGCACGGCGACGACGAGCACGTGGTCGACCGGGCCGAGGCGCAGCAGGGTGGCGCGCAGCAGCGGGCCCCGGGCCAGGTCGAAGCCGGTGGAGAGCTCGGTGGAGGCCGCAGCGCGTGCCGCGTCGACGCCGTCCACCTCGATCAGGGGCAGCGGGACGGGCGCGGGAGGGTCGATGACCGCGACGGGGACGCCGTCCTCGATGGCGAAGGTCGTCCGCAGCGCCTCGTGCCGGGCGACGACGGCCGTCAGGGCGGCCGCGAGCCGCTCCGGGTCGACGGTGCCGCGCACCCGCACGGCTCCGCCGGAGGTGTAGGACGCGCTGCCCGGGGTGAGCTGGTCGAGGAACCACAGCCGCTGCTGTGCGAACGACAGCGGCAGCCGGCCGCCTCGCTCCACCGGTACCAGCGGCGGCGCGGTGGTGGCCGCCGACGCTTCCACGACGGTGGCGAGCGTGCGGGGCGTGCGCTGCTCGAACAGGTTCCGCAGCGGCACCTCGGCCCCGAGCGCGCCCGCGATGCGGGCGATGACGCGCGTCGCGAGCAGCGAGTGCCCGCCGCGTACGAAGAAGTCGTCCTCGACGCCGAACTCCGCGACGCCCAGCACCTCGGCGAAGATGCCGCACAGCGCCCGCTCGGTCTCGGTGCGCGGCGCGACGTGACCCGCGCCCGCCTCCTCCTGGGGCGCGGGCAGCGCGGCGCGGTCGACCTTGCCGGTCGCGGCGAGCGGCAGCGTGTCGAGCAGGACGTACGCGGACGGCACCAGGTAGTCCGGCAGGGCCGCCGAGGCGTGCGTGCGCAGCCCGGCGACGTCGAGTTCGGCTCCGGCTCGCGGGACGACGTAGGCGACGAGCCGCTTGCCCACCGCGCCGTCCTCCCGTACGACGACGGCGACGCGCGCGACGGCGGGGTGCCCGGCCAGCGCGGCCTCGACCTCGCCCGGCTCCACGCGGAAGCCGCGCAGCTTCACCTGGCCGTCGGCACGGCTGAGGAACTCGAGGACGCCGCCGGGGCGACGGCGCACCACGTCGCCCGTGCGGTACATGCGCGTTCCGGGCGGGCCGAAGGGGTCGGGCAGGAAACGTTCCGCGGTGGCGGCGGGGTGGCCGGCGTAGCCGCGCGCGAGGCCCACGCCGGAGACGTACAGCTCACCGGGTACGCCGAAGGGCACCGGCCGCAGCCGGTCGTCGAGGACGTAGGCGCCGGTGTTGTCGAGCGGGGTGCCGATGGGCACGCGGCCTGCCGGCGAGGGCTCTCCCGGTGCGAGGGCGTGCACGGTGGCGAACGTCGTGGTCTCGGTGGGGCCGTAGCCGTTGAGGACCATGAGGCCGGGGTGCGCGGCGCGCACGCGGGCCACGGTCGCGGGCTGCACGGCGTCGCCGCCGGCGATGACCGTGCGGAGGCCCGCGAGGCAGGCCACGTCCTCCTCGGCGACCAGGTCGAACAGGCCCGAGGTCAGCCAGAGCGCGGTGACGCCGTGTTCGGCGGCGGCGCGCGCGATCGCCCTCGGCCCGATCGCTCCGGGCGGGGCGACGACCACGCGGCGGCCCGACAGCAGGGGCGACCACAGTTCGTAGGTCGAGGCGTCGAAGGCGTGCGGCGAGTGCAACAGGACGCGCTCGTGCGCTCCGTCGGCCCAGCGCCGGTCCAGGGCCAGGGCGGCCACGGCGCGGTGCGTCACGGCGACGCCCTTGGGCGTACCGGTGGAGCCCGAGGTGGACATCACGTACGCCAGGCCGTCGGGGTGCGCGACCGTGTCGGGCGCGGTGTCCGGGACATCGGCCGGGTCGACCCGCAGGTCCACCACGGGCAGGTCCTCGGCGCCCGGGACTGCCTCGTCGCGGTCGGTCAGCAGCAACGTCGCGCCGGTGGCGGTGAGGACGGCTCGGGTGCGCCCAGCCGGGTTGCGGTCGTCCAGCGGCAGATACGCGCCGCCCGCCTTGAGCACGGCGAGGACGCCGACCACCAGGCGCGCGGATCGCTGCGCCGCCAGTGCGACGACGTGTTCCGCTCCGACGCCGCGGTCCTTGATGACGTGCGCGAGCCGGTTGGCGGCCCGGTCGAGTGCGGCGTACGTCCACAGGTCGGCGCCGTCGGCCACCGCCACGGCGTCCGGCGTCCGCGCGGCCTGCGCGGCGAACAGCTCCGGCAGTGCGGCCTCGGGCAGGGGCACGGTCGCGCCGTGCGCGGCCGTGAGCAGCGCGGCCCGCTCGTCGGCGTCCGTCATCGGCAGCCGGGACAGCGGCGTGTCCGGGGCTTCGGACGCCGCGCGCAGGACGGACGTCAGATGCCGGGCCAGCCCTTCGACCGTCTCGGCGTCGAACAGTGCCCGACTGTAGTTGGCCAGGCCGCCCACCCCGCCGTCGGCGTCCTCGCCGAGGTAGACCTCCAGGTCCATCCGTGTGAAGGCGCGGTCGCCCTCGAACGGCTCGGTGGTAGTACCAGGGAAGGGCGCAAGGCCCGACGTCGCCCTCGGCACGACCTGGAACACGACCTGGGCCAGCGGATTGCGCGACAGATCACGCTCGGGGACCAGCTTCTCCACCAGGTACTCGAACGGCACGTCCTGATGCGCCATCGCGTCCACAGACGCGGTACGCACGCGGTCGACCAGTTCGCGGAATGTCGGGTCGCCGGACAGGTCGGTGCGAGTCACGACGGTGTTGACGAAGAATCCGATCAAGCTCTCGACTTCGGACATCGGCCGGCCGGCGACAGGTTGTGCCACGGCGACGTCCTCAGTGCGGGCGTGCCGCGCGAGCACGATACTGAAGGCGGCTAGCAGCGTCATGTGCAGGGTCGCGCCCTGCTGCTCCCCCACGGCTCGGGCGGCCGCGACCACGTCTGCGGGCAGCTGCCACATGACGACCCCGCCCTCGGCCGACGCCACTGCGGGGCGCGGCCGGTCCAACGGCAGCTCGAGGGGGGTGAGGCCAGCAAGGCTCCCCCGCCAGAACACCAGGCGCCGATCCAGCTCGGCAGGTGACAGCATGCGGCGCTGCCACGCGGCGAAGTCGGCGTACTGTACGCGCAGTTCGGGCAGCTGTGGTTCCTGGCCGTCGGCCAGCGCGGTATACGCGGCAATGAGCTCGGCCCACAGCACGCCGTGCGACCAGCCATCGGTCGCTATGTGATGCACCGTTAACAGCAGTACGTGATCGTCCTCGGCCAGCCGCAGCAGACGGGCGCGCAGCAACGGGCCCTGGCGCAGGTTGAAGGGATGTGCGGCTTCCTCACCCGCCAGTCGCTCCGCATCGACCTCGTCGGCGACGTCGACCACGGGCACCGGCACCGGCGCGGCGGCCAGTACGACGGCGGATGGCACACCGCCGTCGTCGGTAAAGACGGTGCGCAGCGTCTCGTGCCGCGCCACGATCCGGCTCAGCGCCCGGCCGAGCACTTCGGTGCGCAAAGGACCGCGCACGCGTACGGCGGATCCGAAGTTGTAGAACGCGCTGCCCGGCATCAGTCGGTCGAGGAACCACAGCCGCTGTTGTGCGAACGACAACTCCAACGGCTGGTCCCGCGACACGGGGGTGATGCCCATGGACGCCGCGCCCGCCTTCGCCGTGCGCTCCCTCAGCCTGCTCAGCGCCGAGTGCAGACCCGGCCGCCCCCCTGCGTTTCTGGTCATACGAGCGACTCGGGCTCTTCGCCCGGGCAGACGATGCCCCGGGACCGCATCAGTGCGGCAAGATCCCGGTGTGTCCCCGACTCGCTGCCCTCGAAGTCCTCGACGATCCTCCGCCGCATCGGCGCCGGCTTCTCCTGACTGAGCTTGAACATCGTCTGTACCGACTCCACCTGTAGCTCGAAGGCACCCACACCGGGCGCGATCCTGCGGAAGTAGTCCACGGAGGACTCCTGGTCCCACCCCTGCCCGAAGTTGGCTTCCAACCGTCGTGCGGTGTCCCGCACGATCTCCAGCACCTCTGCGGGGTCGACGGTGGGGCGCAAGGAACCCACTATGTGCACTGCGGTGAAGTCCCACGTGGGTGCCGCCGGCGTGACCCCGTACACCGTCGGTGACACATAGCCGTGCGGGCCCTGGCACACCACCAGCGCCCGGTCGCCCTCTTGCATCGCGGTCCACTGCGGGTTGCGTACGTCCATGTGACCGACCAGCGTCGCACCGACCAAGGAAGTCCCGTCAGCCGCGACGGTCTCCTCGTCGGCACCGTCGGGCCCCTGGCGGAACAACACCGGCGCGTGCGTGCCCAACGGGGCCGGCTCCCCCGACGTCACCACCAGAGCCAGCGGGTTGGCCTTCAGTAAGGCCAGGATCGGACCACTGCGGTGGTCGGAATACTGCGGACGCTCGAGCATGTCAGTTCCAGTTCTCTGCTGCCCGCGCCCGCCGGTCGCCCGCCAGCGACTCCGCGATCTCGCCCGCGCGGACAGCGGTCATCGAAAGTAGGGTCGAGGAGATACCGTGCGTCGCCTCTGTAGCGCCCTGCACGTAGATGCCGCAACGGAAATCAGCGGTGGTGCGGAGCCGGTAGTCACGGCCGATCAGCAGTTCCCCCGTCTCATCGCGGCACAGCGAACCCGCGATACCGCCGAGCAGCTCCGCCGGGTCGGGCGAGGTGTACCCCGTGGCGTAGATGACCAGATCGGCTTCGAGATCGGTGACCTCGTCGGTGGGCAGGAACCGCACTCGCACCGCCACACTGTCCGCACGCAGGTCGACGGAGTCGATCCGGGAAGTGTGCATGACCCGGAGTCGCGGCTCGCCCGTCACCCTCTGTTCGTACTGCCGGCGGTACAGGCCATCGAGTACCTGCCCGTCGACCGCCGCGTAGTTGGTGGCTCCGTGGTAGCGCAGCAACGACTGCTTCACCGCCGACGGAGCGTTGTAGAAGTCCTCCACCGCGGCCGGGTCGAAGACCCGGTTGGCGAAGGGGCTGGCGTCGGCGATGCTGTAGCCGTAGCGGGTGAACACCGCACACACCTCGGCCGCCGGGTATCGGTCCATCAGGTGCCCGGCGATCTCGGCAGCACTCTGCCCCGCGCCGACCACCACGACCCGCTTCGGAGCCCGTTCGTCGAACTCGGGGAGCCGGTGCAGAAGTTGAGAACTGTGCCAGACCCGCTCTCCGGTCTCGACACCCTCGGGCAGGCGCGGACGCAGGCCCTGTGCGATGATCAGGTTCCTGGCCCGTGCGGCCACCCGGTCACCCGCCAATACGTCCAGCGCGACGACCGCACCGTCCGCCACCACTGGCCGGACACCCGTGATCTCAGCGCTGTACTCGACCATGTGGCGCACCCGGTCGGCAGCCCAGCTGAGATAGTCGTGGAACTCGGACCGCGAGGGCGTCAACACGGCGTGATTGATGAAATCCACCAGCCTGCCCTTCTCCTGTAAGTAGGAGAGGAAGCCGAAGTCACTCACCGGGTTCCGCATCGTGGCGATGTCCTTGAGAAAGGACACCTGCATCGAGGCGCCCTCCATGAGCATGCCGCGATGCCACCCGAAATTCTGCTGCTTTTCCAGGAAAAGCGCCCCAGCCGATTGGCCGGTTTCATGCAGTGCGGCGGCCAGCGCAAGATTCGCGGCACCGAACCCGATTCCTGCGACGTTCAGCACCACTGGCTTCACCGAGCGGTCACTCTCTAGGGCGTCTCTTTCAACCGCTGCACCGGTCACTTCGCAGCCTCCAGAAGTCGGTCGATGGACGCGTCATCGCAGGATTCCCAGAACCCGCCGACCACATCTTCCAAATGCGCCAGAGAGCGGGCACTGTAAAGGGTGTCCTGATACCGGGTGATGTCGTAGCTGGTACCGACCATGTCGGCGATGGCCAGCCTTCGGATCTCGGCGGAGCGGAACTGGTCCAGCTCGCCGTAGGAAGACACGATGCTGGCACCATAAGCGCGCGGCCCGTCGCGCGCATCAAGGAGGCCACACTCGATGGTGAACCAAAACACCTTGGAAATGAATTGCACCGCAGCTTCGGTTTCCACTCGCCGCACTGCCTCGCCGGCTAGCCTGTACAGGTTGGCGAACCGGCTGTCAGCTAAGGCACTGCCGTGCCCGATGACCTCGTGTAAGACGTCCGGTTCGGCCGAGTAGAACGGCGTCGCGCCGTCGCGAATGTACTGCGTGGAATGGAAATACCCGTCAGCCAGAGAGCCGCAGAAACGATGGAAGGGAACCACGCCCGCAGCAGGCTGCAGCCGGAACCCGGTCAGCCCGTTCAGTCGGTCAGCAACACCCTGTAGCTGCGGAATTCCTTCAACACCTACACCGAGCTGTTCGGCCGCTTCGAGAAATTCAGGTGCTGCGTGGGATCGATGCCGCTCGCGCAGTCGTTCGGCCACCAGTCGCCATACGGCGTGCTCGGCATCGGTATACTCCACCTCGGGGATGACATCACCGCGCACGTAAAAAGTCGCGAGAGCCGCGATCTCGTCACGTCGCCGCCGATAAGCAGAGTCATCTGTCGGTGTGCTGATTAATCGCTCATGCCCGTCCACAACGAATCCCAAAGACGTCGCCAACAAAACAGACCGCCTGGGAAATACCCCTGAACCAATATGAACGCTTTCAGAAAATTCCCCCGCGAACTTCAACGTACACCAGCACGCTATCACCTGCAAGACAAATGTTCGTTAGCGGTAGCTATGAATCCGCTTGGGGCCTCGGGGTCAGCCTCATAACCTTCGCTCTAATCGATTAATTCGAGAAGTTAACCCCAATGGCGACTTTACTTGCAGCATGATCGACTATGCGGCTTTTGCTCTGGCCGACACGGAGCCTCACTCAGATCTGGTTCAAGTCCTGCGGGTCCCGCTGGCCGTAACCGGCTCCGCAGCGGTAGTAGCGGCTGGCGCCTTGCCCCTCGTCCGGCACCCGCAACCGGGCGACCACGTGATGCACCGCTCGTGTGATCACCGTGGCCGAGTGCCGCGAGTTGGGCGAGCAGGCGTCGGGTCCGCCGTTCTCTGCCCAGTCGATCGGCGAAGTGATCTGGTCCCCCTATCCGCCCCGACCTCCGCGATCATCACCTGTGCCAGGACCAGGCTGATGCCGGGACTCGTGGTCAGCAGCCTGGCCTGGCACTGCAGCGGCTGCAGTTGACGGGTCGTCGGGCTCCTGGCTCGGTTGAGCAATCCGGGTGTCCGCCTGGTCGCTCGCCCGCAGTATCGCTGCTCCGCTTCCCCCTGCATGGGACCCGGATACATACCTTGCACTCGATCTGGCCCAGGTCGCCCCCGCCGCAGCGTTCCTCGAACACGTCCACCCGGAGCCTCATTGCACTCGTCCACCCTCCCGGGTGACGGCGAGCGTCGCGCCCCGCTCAACGCACGTATGCGGCAAGGCCAGTGCGGCAGGACTCGTGACCAACGAGGGCTCCTGGTCGACGAGTTCGGACGTGAGACAGCCATCCCAACCGATCGGTGGCTGATCTGAGAGGGCTCGGCCCAACAGGAACGCGTGGCGGCGACATCTTGGACTCGGGCTGGTTACTGACGGTACAACACGCCAGACCTTCCGGCGTCAGGCTGGCGAACCTTCGGTCACGGCCTCATTGAGTTCTTTCAGCGTGGCCACTGATCGGGTGATGGCGGCACGTCCTCAACGCACGAGGCTCCGGTGCCGTTGAGGGAGGTGTTGGAAATCTCAACTCACCGGCGCGGGAGCCTCGTTGGTTTCCCAATCCTGCCGCACTCGACCTGCCGCACGCCTTGGTCGAGTGGGTCACCATGCTCATCGTCACCCGCGATGGTGACTGGCGCTGCAAACTCCCGCCGCACCAACGGGCCTTGGTCGGCTTGGTGTACCTGCGCCGGCACGACACCCTCGCGCAGCTCGCTACCGGCTTCGGCATTTCGGTGGGCACTGCGTATGCCTACAGCACCGCGGTCATCGACCTGCTTGCCGACCTGGCGCCCGGCCTGCTCAAGGTGCTGCGCGAGGCAGATCCGGACTTCGTCCTCCTCGACGGCACCTTGGCTGAGTGCGACCGGGTCGGCGACGGCCAGGCAGACTACTCCGCCGAGCACCGCCGTCACGGCGTGAATGTCCAGGTCGTCACCGATCCGACCGGGCGACTGCTGTGGCTGCCGCCTGCTCTGCCCGGCCGCAGCCACGACCTGATCGCCGCCCGCACCCACCGCATCATCAGGATCTGCGAACGCCAGGGAGTCCCGATCCTGGCCGACCTCGCCTACACCGGCGCAGGTCGCTGGGTGACCACCGCGGTCAAGCGCCGACCCCGCCACGAACTCACCCCCACCCAGAAGACCGTCAACCGTGCGCTCGCCCGGACCCGAGCCCCAGTCGAGCGCGGCGTCGCCCGTCTCAAGACCTGGAGGATCCTCCGTCACGCCCGCTGCAGCCCGACTCGAATGACGTCAATCGCCAAAGCAGTGCTCACCCTGAAGCGGCAACGCGGAAAGAGCTCACTGCTCGACCTTGGCACTGATGATGACCACGGACTCCACCGGAACGTCCTGCAAGCCGTTACGGCGGCCGGTAGGGACTGCGGCGATCCTGTCAACCACTTCGAAGCCCTCGACGACCTTGCCGAACACCGCGTAACCCCACCCCTGCTGGGAAGGGGCGGTGTGGTCGAGGAAGCCGTTCTCTGCCGTGTTGATGAAAAACTGCGCCGACGCCGAGTGCGGGTCGGAGGTACGGGCCATGGCCACGGCATAGTGGGTGTTGCGCAGGCCGTTACCCGCCTCGTTCTCAATCGGGGCGCGGGTCGGCTTCTGCGACATGCCCTCGACGAAGCCTCCACCCTGGATCATGAACGTCTGGATGACTCGGTGAAAGATGGTCTGGTCGTAGTGTCCGTCATTGACATAGGCCAAGAAGTTTTCGACCGTCTTCGGCGCCTTCCCGGCGTCGAGCTCGAGTGTGATTGTCCCAAAGTTAGTGGTGAGCACGACCTGAGTCATATTCGCCTTCTTTCGTGAGCGATCAAGAAATCGCATTCACCCTATATGATCTGCGCCGGCCGGCTCCACTTGACGCTGTCGGAGCTGAAGCAGGGTCCGACAAGTTTCGCGATCTCTCTCAAGTCGTCCTTCCGGGGCACAACGCGCCGCCCACGACTACACCAACCCGCGCAAACCTCGCCCACGGTGCTGCGTGCCGGCGTCCCGCGGAGGCTTGACAGGTCCTTGAGATTCAACGAACCAGGAACCATGTCGCTTGGAGCCATTACCTCGCTATCGCCTTCACGCCGCGTTGGATCAGAGGCCTTGGCGCACTGACCGTGGGGTCAGATCCGTCCAGACCTCGGCGATATGTGCCAGGCACTCGCCCTTGCTGCCTGAGAACCCAATATCGTTCCAGCCCGCCGGAAGCTCCCTGCCGACGGGCCAGATCGAGTGCTGTTCCTCATCATTGGACACAACATTGTACTGCTCGTTGCCGCCGCTCACCGCTTTTACCTCACCTCTTCGCCGAAGAATTCCATACTTTCCTTTGACACACCACGCCGCTAATTAGTGTGTCGATGCTCTGTCTACGAAGTCCGGGATACCGGTGAGGGTTTCACAAGACTCCAGCGAGGTCCGCTCGAGTATAGCGCGCGACCACTGCAACCGTAGAATTCTGGCCACTGAGGAAAGTTGTAGCATTTCAGATCCTAGAGGGTCGTTGGTGACATTGTCCATGAGTGGCACCCATTAAGTGGAATATTGAATTCCGGATCCCGTAGCGACGCACCAGCCAGAACGTTCCTCCCCCTCCCGCTGGACGGCCCGCCCGGCAAGCCCCGCCTCTGCGGCTACGGCACCAAGTACTACAGCCTCAGGGGGCGTTTGATGCAGGCTAATTGATGCTTATGCCCTAAGGGCTGTCCCGTAACTGATCTTGAGATCGATGCAGCTGCGGCTGCGGCCCAAGGCGATGTGCCCCTCCTCCCTATCCGGCAAGGACGAGGT